>NZ_JBIAWZ010000032.1:0-78983 GCF_042896175.1 Streptomyces sp. NPDC001315
CGCCGTGTCCATCGCGCCGCACTGGCGCACCGCCCCTATCAACCCACCGACCAAGATCCCGTGAAGCTGAGACCCTTAAATCACTGGTATTGAGGTTAACCTGGGTCGTGCTATGTGTTACCTTCGCCCGCTGCAGGGAAATCCCCCGGCACTACCGTTTCGCCTGTTCCGTGCATCCGTACCAGTCGATGAAGACGCAGGGGCTTTCGCCCACCACCCACGCATCGTGGCCCGGCGGGACGCTCAGGAGGTCGCCTGGAGTGAAGTCCTGCTCTTCGCCGTCGTCCATGTGGATCCGCAGCGTGCCCGTGATGACGTAGCCGAGGTGGGGGACCTCACAACTGTCAGTGCCCATATGAGGCTTGACGTGTTTCGACCACTGCCAGCCGGGTTCGAGCGCGGCGCGCACCGCCGTCCCGGACTCGCTTTCGACGAAGTCAAGCCGGCCCATGTCCCCCGAAGCGCGGCGGACATCTTCCGGCGCGTCGAAACTCTTGCGGACGAGACCAGCCATGTCATCAACCTCATGGGGAAATGATCGAGTGCCGTTCCGGAACGCCTCAGGGAAATGCGAGAGGCCTCTCCATGTCACCGCAGTTCACGATCGGGCGGTTCTTACAGGAAAGCAGTACCGGTCGCGTGGATCAAGCAGAGACACGCGGGGGGGGGGGGGGGGGGAATTGCCGCCGATGCCTCACCATGGATTCACTGGCTTGAGGCTTGTGGATAGTTTCTCCGGAAACGAAGAAGTGCCTTGTGACCTGCAATGCCGGTGAGTTACCCTCAGTCTTTCTCGACGGTCCGCCGACGGATTCGGTGGACCGTGCGGCACGCTCCCTGTCGGTCAACCCGCCCTCATGCGCGTATCTCACGACACATTCACATAGCGCACCGGCCAGTCGGCCTGCAGCCGAACCGAGACGCATCCGACAAAGCTTTCACCGGACTTGGATCCCTGGTGGTGATCGTGGTGGTAGCGGCCAGCGCGGGCCCCGCGGCGGTGGCCAGGACCGCAGCCGCGACCACCACACCCCGGCGACCCTGGCAGTCCACCTTGCCGCAATACTTCTACGCAGGACCCGACCGAGGCGGCCTTGCCTGCGTCGGATTGCAGGCCCATCTCCGGTACCTTCAACACCGCATCTCGTCGAGCGCGCCCAGGAAATGCCGTGCAGAGCTTAGGGGCTGACATGTCGTTGATTCATCCCGCGTACAAGGTCGCCGCAGTTCAGGCGGCGCCGGAATTCCTCGATCTCGACGCCGGAATCGACAAGTCGATCGCCCTGATCGGTGAAGCGGCCCGTAACGGCGCGTCGCTGATCGGTTTTCCGGAGACCTTTCTCCCCGGGTATCCCTTTCACGTCTGGCTGGGGGCGCCGATCTGGAGTCTCCAGTTCACCCGGCGCTACTTCGACAACTCGCTTCACTACGACACACCCGAGGCGGATCGACTCGCCACTGCCGCGCGGGACAACAACATCGCCGTCGTCATGGGCATGAGTGAACGCGCCGGTGGGAGTCTCTACATGGCGCAGTGGCTCATCGGCCCCGACGGACAAACGATCGCCAAGCGCCGCAAGCTCAAGCCCACTCATGCTGAGCGCACCGTCTTCGGCGAGGGCGATGGATCGGATCTCGCTGTCCACGACACCCCGCTCGGTCGGCTGGGTGCCCTGAGTTGCTGGGAGCATCTGCAGCCGTTGTCGAAGTACGCCATGTACTCCCAGGACGAACAGATCCATGTCGGATCATGGCCGAGTTACTCGCTTTACCCCGGCACGGCTTACGCCCTGGGCGAGGAGGTCAACACCTCGGTCGGCCGGATCTATGCGGTCGAGGGAAGCTGCTTCGTCGTTGTGTCGTGCGCGACCACCTCCCAGGAGATGGTCGACCTGCTCTGCGCCGACGACACGCAGCGGTCGATGATCACGGCCGGTGGCGGCGGCGCCCGCATCTTCGGCCCGGACGGCCAGATGCTGGCCGATCCGCTGCAACCGGACGCTGAAGGCATCCTCTACGCCGACATTGACCTCGGTGCCATCGCGGTCGCCAAGGCCGCTGCCGATCCCGCCGGACACTACTCACGTCCGGATGTCACCCGCCTCTGGTTGGACAAGGCGCCGAAATCTCGCGTGATCACCGCTGGCAGCGCTCTGCCGCGCACCGAGTCGCCCGAGCTGGTCGATGACCCGTCGCTGGAGACCGGCGGTTTGTGACGAATCATCGGAGTCGAGCCGTCCCCGAGCAGCCGGCCTCGATCATTCAGCGGGGTCGCTGACCGTCTGAGGTGGTGGCTTCGCCCTGTTTGTGCCGTTGGTGGGCGAGCGGGGTCAGCTCACGGATCAGCAGCGTCATCACTCAGGCTTTACGCTTCCCGTTCCTGCACCCGCTCAAGAAGCAGTCGGGCCAGCGCCTCCGGATCGGTCAGCATGACGTCGTGCGCACCGTCAAGCGCCTGCGTCCGGTACCCGACGGCCTCGCCGAACCGGTCGAAGGGATAGGTCGTCGGCCTGCAGAAGATGGCCGTTCCGGGGATACGGTCCACGGCACCGCTCAAGCGCGTGGGCTCGGTGAACGTACGCAGTGGTTGGGGAAGCAGGCGCTCGGCCAGCCAGGCCGCGTCGTCGGCGTCGTCGACGCCGAACGAGGCCGGGGGCAGGGCCGGGATGCGCCCGTCACCACGCCTCCGTGCCGCGGCAACCATGGCGACGAATGCCTCGGGGGCCAGGCTGAACATGCTGTCGCCGTCCGATCCCGCCCATCCGTCCACAAGGACGACGTGGCCGACCACGTCGGGCCGTACATCGGCCGCTTCCCGTACCACCAGGGCCGCGTAACTGTGCCCGACGAGCACGAGGTCGTCCTCCTCCGCAACGGTGTCGAGGGCGGCGGCCACCACCTCGGCATGGTCGTGGAGGCCGCAGTCCCCGATGGCAGTGAGGTCGGGCGTGAGTGTGCCTGCCCCGGCCGCGTGCAGCAGCGGGACGACCCGATCCCATGCCCACGGGCCGTGCCAGGCGCCGTGGACGAGTACGAACGTCGTCATCGGTGATCCTCCGCGTGCAGCAACGGCAGAACTGGTCGGCGAACTCCTCAGTGCCGTTCCATAATGAACGCCTCGACGGACGTGACGCTGCTGTCGTTCGTGCTGAACAGGGCCCTCAGATCCCGGCCGCCAGTCACGTCCACCCCCGAAAGATGATCACTTGGGACCCAACCTACGCCCGGCCGGGGGTTGTTGGGGAACAGGCCTCATGCGAGCCGGCGTGCGGCGACGGTTTCCGGCCTTCCGGACTCAGTCCACTGGCCCGGACCTGCTGAAACACGGCCGCATGCCGCGAGGGATCCCGTGAATGAGGAACCAGTCTGCTCACACGGAGCGCTCGCAGAAGCCGTAGCCGCCGCAACTGACGCATGCCGCTGCGCGTCCAAGGGAGCGTGACCGCACCTTCCTGGCCGTACTGCGGGCTCGACGCCGCAGCGGACGGCGTCGGCTGTCAGGGGCGCAGCGTTGAGCCACACACCGCTTGCCTGGCCCATCTCAGCGACGCCGACCGCTCCGCCTACTTTGCAGGGCTTCGGCCCGGTGCTGACCTCGATCACAGCGGCACCCACTTCACCGAGGAACTGCTTGGCGAACTGCTCGCCGCTGTCATAGACCCGGCAACAGACTTGCCCTGGTTGGGCCAGGCCGTGTTCGTTAAGGCGCGATTCAGCGGCGACGCCCGGTTCGGCAGAGCTCAGATCGATGGCGACGCCCGGTTCGACGGAGCGCAGATTAGCGGCAACGCCCAGTTCTCCGGAGCGAAGATCAATGGCGATGCTCTCTTCCCCGAGGCGAAGATCCACGGCGAGTGCGCGTTCAACGACGCGGAGATCGGCTGCTTCACGAAGTTCGACGACGCGGAGATCGGCAGCCACGTCTTCTTCAACAACGCGAAGCTCGGCCACGTCCTCTTCCACAACGTGAAGATCGGCGGCAACGCCTACTTCTTCCGGGCGACGATCAGCGACGACGCCTGGTTTGAAATGATGGAGTTCGGCGGCGACGCCCGGTTCGACTGGGTGAATTTCGGCGGCAACCTCCGGTTCGTGAGAACAGTGTTCGCGCGCACTGCCCATGTGGGTCCGCTGGTGTGCGCGGGGGTGTTGGATGTTTCGGAGGCGGTATTCCAGGGTGCCGCGACGATAGAGGCGGCGGCTGTGGCCGTGGAGTGCTGGAGGACGCGGTGGGCCTCCACTGCCGCGCTGCGGCTACGCCACGCCGTCACGAATCTGAGCGACGCAGTCCTGGAATACCCGGTGAGCCTGGCCGCCCACGCACGGCCCTTCACCTTGCACGGAGTGCAGATGCTCGAGGCTGGTCTGACGGATCCCCGGGTACGAGTTGTATCGCTACGGGGGGTGGATGCGGCGCACCTGGTGCTCACCGATGTCGACCTGACTGCCTGTCTGTTTGCAGGGACCATTCACCTTGACCAGCTGCGCCTGGAGGGCCGATGCCTACTGGCCACCACGCCTTCGGGTCTGCGGCGGCGCGGAGTGTGGCCGGTGCGCTGGACGTCACGTCGGACGCTGGCTGAAGAACAGCACTGGCGGGCTGCGCGGTCCCAAGACACAGACGGGTGGATGCCAGTACCTGAGGGAGAGACGGCGCTGGAGCCAGCCGCACTGGCGCCTGTGTACCGACAGCTCCGCAAGGCCTTCGAGGACGGCAAGGACGAACCGGGAGCAGCCGACTTCTACTACGGCGAGATGGAGATGCGCCGCCACGACCACGGTGCTCCGCGCGCTGAGCGGGCCCTGCTCGCGGTGTACTGGGCCCTGTCCGGGTACGGACTGCGGGCCTCCCGTGCCCTGGGCTGGCTGCTTGCGGCCATGACCGCCACCGTGCTGGCGATGATGCTGTGGGGCCTTCCGCGGGACGCCCCGACCCCGAAGAGCGTCGGTACTCTCACCGGCCGCAGTATCACGATGACCACCGACACTCCCGATCCGGTGAACCCCAACGAGTCGTACGCTGTGCGCCTGTCGAGTGAGCGGTTCGAAGAATCCCTGCGGGTGGTCATCAATTCGGTGATCTTCCGCTCCTCCGGCCAGGAGCTGACCACCGCTGGCACCTATACCGAGATGGTCTCCCGCCTGGCGGAGCCAGTCCTGCTCGGCTTCGCCGTTCTTGCGATCCGCGGCCGGGTGAAACGGTAACTGCCCACACAGGCGCCAGCTGAACGTTGCCGGAGCGACCGCGCTGCCGCTGCTCCGTTGTGTCGCTTGCCCCTTCGTCCCGCAGTGGAAGCGGGGAGAATGGCCACTTCCTTTAAACGATCAAGATTTAGGGGGTTGCCGTGCCAGGTACACCAGATGACCCCGACTTCTCCAGCCTGGACGGGGGCGAGGACCAGCAGGCTGACGACATCGTGCGAGAGGTGGTGGGCTGGTACAACGCTCAGATCGTCGCGGAACGCCGCGCGCCGGTGCCCGACGATGAAGGGATTGAGGCGCTGAAGGCCGGCCGTGAGGCCGCGCTCGCTGACCAGGCGCAGCTGGCCACCGCCGATCCGGAGGAGGCGGCCCGGATCGCCGTCGTCTACGCGGCTCGGCTGAGGGAGCTCAAGGAGTTGTAGCCGGAGGTCTGCTGCCGTACGGGCAGGGGCCAGACGGGCGGGTGCGGCCGATCGATGCGTGCCGGCTGCATGTGGGGCAGCATCAGGGGCCGGGCGAGCGCGGCGATGTCGTCCAGTTCGCCGCGGTGGCGGGGCAGCGCCCGGCGCAGCGCGTGGTGGAGCTGGAGGAATGCCATGGCCTCCTGTTCGGTGTACGGGCGCAGCCGTTCCGCGGCGAGCGCCCACGATGCCCGGCCGGAGCCGTCGGCTTCGTGGCGCAGCAGGGCCTGCCCGTCACGGCGGATCACGGTGATGGCCGCGATCTGCGGGTGCCGCTCGGCGACGGCGAGGATATCGGCGAGCGTCCTAAGAATTCCTAATAGAATGCTGCAATTCACCTTGGAAGGTTGGCACCTGACGGGAGGTTAGCCTTCACATGAGAAGGGGTGAGCAGCTGCCGTGGATCGTGTCCGATGAGTTGTGGGCACGGATCGAGCCGTTGCTTCCGGTCGTACCGCGCCGCACGGATCACCCGGGGCGCAAGCGTCTGGACGACCGTAAGGTCCTGTCCGGCATCCTGTTCGTGCTGTACACGGGCATTCCGTGGGAGTTCCTGCCCCAGGAACTGGGGTTCACCGGATACGGCTCAGGGCTGGGCGTCCACCGATGGGTGGTCGAGCAGAGTTTCGCACTACTGCATTAGTTCCGCCGGTTACGCATCCGATGGGAGATCCGCGATGACATTTACGAAGCTTCCTCATGTCGACGACGGCGCAATTCCCCAGGGCTGAGTTCACGTAATTCCCCAGGGTCTGTCCGCTTCATCTGTCGACCGACCACGCTGTGTCGGCAGGTGGGGTGCCTGTGGTGAGGATGTGGTTGACGATCTGCAGTGCCTCTGCGAGAGGCACTGTGTCCTCGTCGGGATACTCGTCGTGCTGGCCGTTGGCGAGGATGAAGCCCTTGCTCCGGCCATCGGCATCGGGGGTGACGGCGTGCTCGCCGGGATCTTCTTCGTCTTCCAGCAGCATCACCATCGCGCGCTCGGTGTTGGTGATCACTGCGAGTGCGCGGCCTTGGGAGCTGGTCAGCCATGTCTCCAGCTGCCCGGCCGCGATTCGTTCGCGAAGCAGTGCCAGCGCCGCGGTGGGCGACGCCAGCACGGCGCCATCGCTGAAGGTCCAGGAGTCGATCACGCGTGTGACCTTCTCACACGCGCATGCGATCGGACTTGTCCGCTTCCGTTTCTGCCACCGCCCGTCGTCTCGCTGCTGCCGTGCTCGCGGCCGGCGCCCTGGTCTCGGTGGCGGCGCTGCCGGCGTCCGCGGCCGACCACGCCCGTGCGCAGCGCCCGAAGGTGGAGATCCCGGCCGTTCAGTACGACTCCTCGGGACGGGACGACCGCTCCAACGGCTCGCTGAACAGGGAGTGGGTGGAGCTGACCAACATCACGCGTCGGGCGGTCGACCTCGACGGCTGGACCCTCGAGGGCGAGTCCGGCCACACCTACACCTTCGACCACTACCGCCTGGACGGCCGCTCCACGGTGCGCATCCACACCGCTGAGGGCCGTGACACCCGCGCCGACCTCTACCAGGACCGCCGCAACTACGTTCGGAACAACGACCACGACACCGCCCCCTGCGCAACGACCGCGGCCGCCTCGTCGACCAGGAGTCCTGGGGCTACGACCGACACCGCCACGGCGACGCCCGCAGCTGAGGCTGCACGCCGCACGGGTGACTGAGCACGTCGTCCGCACACGCACATGAGACGGCGGCGCGCCCGGCCCCAAACGGCCCGGCGCGCCGCTGGCATGAGGTGTGACGGTCCAGTGTGAACCAAACGCCCAGGCGGTGTCACCGGCCGTCGGTAGCGTGACCGCCGTGATGGTGGGCACCGAAGAAACCCGGCTGGTCGTGCTGCGCGGCAACAGCGCCTCGGGCAAGTCGTCCGTCGCGGCCGGCCTGCGCGAGAAGTTCGGCCGCGGCCTGGCCCTGGTCGGCCAGGACAACCTCCGCCGCATCGTCCTGCGTGAACGCGACCGGCCAGGCGCGGCCAACATCGGTCTGATCGACCTGACCGCCCGCTACGCCCTCAACGCCGGATTTCACGTCGTGGTGGAAGGCATCCTGTACGCCGACCGCTACGGCGACATGCTCGCGCAGCTGCGCGCCGACCACGCCGGCCCGACCCACGGCTACTACCTGGATGTACCGTTCGACGAAACCCTCGCTCGGCACGCCACCAAGCCGATCGCCGACGACGTCAGCGACACGCAACTGCGGGACTGGTACCGGGAACGCGATCTGCTGCCCGGCGGCATCGAGACCGTCATCGGCCCCGACAGCACTCTCGTCGCGACCGTGGAGCGCATCATGCTCGACACCGGCCTGGCCGGCCTTCCGGCCCTGGACTGCTAACGCTCCCGGTCCGCATATCTCCAGGCGAGGTGCGCAGTGCGAGTGGTGCGCACCGCGGTGCGCACGATGTGGCGCAGCGTCCGACCCCAGCGCGCATCCGATGCGCGGCCACAGTGGGCGCGTGGGCGACCCGCACGGGCGCAGGGACCGCTACCCCGAGGCCTCCAGTCGCTAGGGCTGCGGACGGCCATAAGCGCGACACGGCCGTGCGAGTGGTGCCGATAAGGCCCGGCAAGGGGAAGGTCGGCTTCGCTCCCGTGGGGGTCGGGGATTCCCCAACTCGGGTCTCGGCGGGCCAGGATGCGTGGCATGACCAAGTTTGGGCGGCGATCGTTGCCGACGTCACCGTTGGTGTCTTCGGTATCGGTGGCGTCCTCGCTGGCATCGACGTCGGCCGCCGCCAGACCACTGACCAAGCCCACGTCGAACGCGGCCAGTGGCTACGCGAGCAATCGTCAAGAGTTGCGGATCAGTAGCGTCAGGGAGTGCTCCGGCGGTAGGTCCACATCTCGGCCATCTGACCGTCGAGGAGTCGGATCAGCCAGATGAGATGGCTGATGTACGCGCCGGGCCTGAGCAGCGGGTAGTCGGGCTGTCCTCACTCCCGGTGTGGGGGCCGCAATGGGCTGCCCGTACGCCGGCCCCGCCCAGGGACCTGAAGCCGGCCCTACAGCCACGAAGGGTGCGCGGTTGACACAGTCGTCGCATCCTCACGAGGCCGGCTCCGTGCCCGGGAGCGGCCCACGACCGCATGCCAAGGAGTGAACATGACTGACCTCGCCACCGCCACCGCGTCCCGCGGCCTTCTGATTGCGGGCAAGGACGTGCCCGCGCTGTCCGGACGTACCACCAACGACCTCAATCCCGTGACCGGCGAGGTCTACCTGACGGTGCCGGCGGCCGGCCCCGAGGACGTCACCCGGGCAGTCGACGCCGCGCACGCCGCCTTCCCGGGGTGGGCCGCCACCGCACCGTCGGTACGCCGCGGGTTGCTCCAGAAGGCTGCGGACCTGCTGGAGGCGAGGGTCGCCGAATTCACCGACATCATGATCAGTGAGACCGGCGGCACCCGGACCTGGGCCGCGTTCAACATCCGTATGTCCGTCGAGCTCATACGGCAGGCGGCGACCATGGCGACCCGGCCCACCGGTTCCCTGCTGGCCAGCGATGTCGCGGGCGAGTGGTCGGTGGCGATGCGCGAACCCGCGGGTGTCGTCGCCGCGTTCGTGCCGTGGAACGGCCCGCTGATCCTGTGCGCCAGGGCCATCGCGGTCGCCCTGGCCACCGGCAACCCGGTGGTGATCCGCCCCAGTGAGGACGCCCCCGTCACCTCCGGGTACTTCCTCGCCGACATCCTCGCCGAGGCGGGCGTGCCCGACGGCGTGGTCAACGTCGTGACCAATGAACGCGCCGACGCGCCCGCCGTGGTCGAAGCGCTCATCGCGGACAACCGGGTGCGCCGGGTCAATTTCACGGGCTCCACCCCGGTCGGCCGGATCGTCGGCCGGCTCGCCGGAGAGCACCTCAAGCCGGTCATCCTGGAACTCGGTGGCAAGAACCCGATCGTCGTACTGGACGACGCCGACCCCGCCTACGCGGCCTCCGGCGTCACCGTCGCCAAGTTCATGAACGCCGGTCAGATCTGTCTGTCCGTCGACCGGGTCATCCTCCAGCGCGGCATAGCGGACGCGTTCGTGGAGGCCTTCCTGGAGAAGGTCCGCACCCTCGGCCAGGGCGACCCGGAGGGCGAGCACACCCTCGTCGGCCCCATGATCAACACACGCGCCGCCGAACGTGTCGCCGCGCTGGTCGCCGACGCAGTCGAGAAGGGCGCGGCCGTGCTGTACGGCGGTGGGCCCGCCCAGGGCGCGTTCTATCCCGCGACCGTCCTCGACCACGTCACGCCCGACATGCGGATCTACTCCGAGGAGGTATTCGGCCCTGTCGCGACGATCTTCCGCGTCGACACCGTGGACCAGGCCGTGGACCTGGCCAACGACACCGCGTACGGCCTGTCCAGCGCGGTCTACACAGAGAACGCCAGTCTTGGTCTCGCCGTGGCCCGGCGGCTGCGGCACGGGAACGTCCACATCAACGACCACTCGGTCGCGGACGAGCCCCAGGCCCCGGTCGGCGGCGTCAAGGACAGCGGCTTCGGCCACTTCGGCAGCGACTGGGGCGTGGAGTTCTTCACGGAGACCCGCTGGGTCACCCTCGCCGACCGGCACTCCGTCTACCCGCTCTGACCCGGCCGACCGTCCGGCGCCACGAGGGTCCTCCCCGACCGTGTTGTGCCGGGAGGGCCCTCCCCCCGGTCGGCCGTTGCCCGTGTTCTCCGTCGCTCATCCCACGCCTCTGCGAGGAATTGGTCTCATGTCCCGCACGCACCCCTTGGGCACCGGCCCCGGGAGCAGGCCGGCGCTGCCGCCTCCCGTGAGTGAAATTCTCGTCCTGCACCCGATGCCCTCCCGGCACCGTAGCGCCACCATCGCCGCCGTCTGCACGGCCGCTCCCGTCCTCGCTGGGCAGGCACTGGGGCAGCCGGTCCTCGGGCTCGTCGCCAGTACGGGCTCCCTGGCCGCCCTGTACGGCGACCGCGGCACCCCCCGGCAGGAGGTCGACGCGGTGGCAGGCGCCGCCCTCGCGCTCGCCATGGGCATGGCGATCGGCAGCTCGCTCGCCGGGCACACCTGGCTCGCCGTGCTGGGCACCGCCCTGTGGGCCACCGTCGCCGCGCTGCTCTTCGCGCTCATCCAGGCCCGGCCGCCGGGCATCGTGATGCCGGTGCTGGTCTGCTCGGTCGGGACCGGGCTCCCGCCCGGACACACCGGGCTGCGGGTCCTGGCCGTGGCCGCAGTCGGCTGCGCCGCGACGGTGCTGTCCTGGCTCGTCGCCAAGTTCTCCGCTGCCGGCGGTTCCTCTCAACCGCCCTCGGCGGAAGACGAGTCGAGGAGCCGCTTGCTGGTGGCCCCGAAGTCCTTGCCGTTCTCTCCTCTGCCCTGGATGGCAGTCAGAACGGGAGCGGCCGTGGGCCTCGCCGGTGTCGCCTCCCTGCTGTGCCAGGTGGGGCGTCCGTACTGGGCCATGGCCGCCGCCGCAGCGGTCCTCGCGCGCGGCAGCCACGCCGTCAGCGCGAACTCCCGGGCCGTGCTGCGCGGCGTGGGAACCACCGTGGGCTGTCTACTCGCTGGCGCGCTGGCCGCGACCCATCCGAGAGGCCTCGCGATCGCCGTCCTGCTCGCCGCGCTCACGTTCGTCATCGAGCTGGTCGTGGCCCGCAACTACGCCATCGCCATGGTCTTCGTCACCCCTCTCTCGGTGCTCCTCGTGACCTCCGCGACCGGCGCGTCCGCGGTCCTCACCATCACCGCCGACCGTCTCCTGGAGACGGTGCTGGGCTGTGTCGCCGCTGCCGTGGCCGGTCAACTGGTGACCCGGCGCTGGGCCGTCCGGCACCGCCGGGAAGCCGTGACCGATGTGCTCACGGTGGCCGCCGGGCTGATCGAGGCCGGGCCCACGCCACGGCGCAGGACGGAACTGCGCGACGCGGTCGCCCTGCTCCGACTGGTGAGCGAGCGCACCGCGGGCGAGCGCCGTGGCGTGCGCGTCGCCGCGGCCGAGCTGGAGGAGGTGGCGGCGGCCACGCTGTCCCTGGCCGAACAGGTACTGGACCAGCCGGACGCCCTGCGCGCGGACGCCGCCGGCACGGCACATGCGCTACGGCGCCTGGCCGGGCTGGTGGACCGCTGCGAGCCGGCCTCCGCCGAGGGGGCCATCCCCGCCGACCGCTCCGCCCCCGCCGTTCCGCCGCCGCTGACCGAGCTGGCGCGGGCACTGGGCGACTGGCTGGCGGCGGACCGGACACCGGTGCCGCGCACCGAGCCGGGGTCCGGCGCGCTGCCGGGCGGGGCGCCGCGGTGAGCGGGGACGATGAGCGCTGCTGTTCCGTGGCCCGGCGCTAAAGCCCGTGACCGTACTCGCCGTCGTCGAGGACGTGCTGCGCCGCGAGGGGGCCGCGACCTGACCTACGGCATGCAGCCGCCCAGGACGGCCGTGACCACGTGGTCCAGACTGTGATCGGTCCGCTCCGGCGGCAGCAGGCCGTGCGGCTGCTCATGAGTAGCGCGTCCACTCCTCGACCGTGCGGAAGCCCAGGAACTCGTATACGGACAGACCCATGTCGGACGAGTGCAGAAAGGCCAGGCGCGCTCCCCGTTCCCGTTCGACGTCCAGGATCGTCGAGGTGAGGGCGGCGCCATAGCCCTGCCTGCGCCGCTCGCGAGGGACCGAGATGTTGAAGATGCCGACGCAGCCCTCGGCGCGCAGTGCCAGCCCCGTCGCCACCACGGTGCCGTCGCGGG
The DNA here is from genome assembly GCF_042896175.1 of Streptomyces sp. NPDC001315. NCBI lineage: Bacteria > Bacillati > Actinomycetota > Actinomycetes > Kitasatosporales > Streptomycetaceae > Streptomyces > Streptomyces sp. NPDC001315. The sequence goes on from NZ_JBIAWZ010000032.1 coordinate 12,388, forward strand.
AACTGCCAGCATCGGGTCCTCCAGGGCGCAGCGTTCCTGTGCTTTCCAGCAGCGGTGCGGAAGCGCCAGCGATGGGGCCCATCAAAGCGGTCGCCCATATATATGGGAAACACGTGACATCAATACCAGGGACCCGAGTGTATGTATCACGTACACTCGGCAAGTGATGTCTCAGCCCTATGCTCGACGCTCAGCGCGCCGCCGGTGGTCGCGGACGCCTGTTCGGAACTGAGGTAGACGACGACGGCGGTTACGTCGACGCCATCCTGCCCTGAGCCGAGCCGCCGGTACCAGGAGAAGCAGATGCCGGGCGGCCCAGGACGGTGCGGCCTGGTCTCGAACCGGTCGTCGCTGTGTGTCCTGAAAGTCCGCGGCGGTTGAGTAGAGGAGTTCCAGAGTGCAATCGATCCGCATGGTCCTGCCCGCCATCCTGGACAGCGTCTCGCAGGTCGTCTGGGTCGTCGATCACCGGGGGCGCATCCTCTACACCAATCCGGCGGGGGTGGCGGCGCTCGGCTATGACGACGCCGAGGAACTGGTGGGCCTGTCCAGCCATGAGACCCTGCACCCCTACCGTCCGGACGGCACCCCCTTCCCCGCCTCCGAGTGCCCGATGCTCCAGCCGGCGACCACGGGGGTGCCGGCACATGGCAACGACGAGTGGTTCAAGCGGCGTGACGGCTCCTTCTTCCCCGCCTCCTGGTGGGCCGCCCCCATCGATCTGCCGGAAGGACGGGGGGTCGTCTACTCCTTCTTCGACGCGACTGAGAACCGCGAACTGGAGCGCGCCCGCCGGGAGCGGGACGCGGCACGCATCCGCGCCGACGAGTCACGTGCCGCGCAGCGGCGGATCATGCAGAGCATCGAGTCGGTGCGCCGGCAGACGGCACGCGATCTGCACGACGGCGCACAGCAACGGCTGGTCAGCCTGCTGATCGGACTGCGCCTGACCCGCGACCTGCTGCCGGACTCCGCCGCCGACGCCGGGGCCCTCCTCGACCAGGCCATCACCGACGCCCAGCTCGCGATCGACGAGCTGCGCGAGCTGGCCTACGGCGTCTACCCCTCCGTACTCCAGGCCAAGGGGCTGATGGCGGCGGTGGAGTCGCTGGCCGAGCGCTGCGCGGTGCCGACGACCGTGGCGGGGGAGTACCCACACCGGCTGCCGGCCGAGGTCGAGTCGAACGCGTACTTCGTGATCGCGGAGGCACTGACCAACGCGGTGAAACACGCGAACGGCTCGCACATCCGGATAGCGATCGAGCTGAAGGAGGCCCTGCGCATCGAGGTCACCGACGACGGAATCGGAGGCGTGGCCCAGGACGCCGGCGGCAGTGGCCTCACCGGCCTCGGCGACCGGGTGAGCGCCTTTGACGGTGTTGTCGTCATCGAATCGCCGCCGGGCCGGGGCACGTCGGTGCGCGCGGAGATTCCCGTACTGGAATGAACCGCAAACCGTGGGGCAGCCCCTATGGTCCAGGCCGCGCGAACCGGGCATCCTGAATGGCATGTCCGTCAACATCGTGGTCGTCGACGATGACCCTGGCTTCCGGCGCATGGCGAAGACGCTGCTGACGGCGCGCGGTATGCACGTCGTCGCCGAGTCGGAGGACGGTGTTTCGGCCCTGGCGGCGGTACGCGAACATCGACCGGACGGTCTTCTGCTGGATCTGCATCTGCCCGATCACGACGGGGTGGCCGTCGCCCGCATGCTGCGCGTGGAACAACAGCCGCCGCGGATCGTGCTGACCTCCACCGAGCAGTCGTTCTGGTCCGCGGACGAACTGCGGCAGGCGGGAATCGAGTCCTTCATCGCCAAGGACCGGCTGTTCGACGCCGACCTCAAGGCGATCTTCGGCCCGACCGCCTGAGCCCCGGTTCAGGCGGCCCGAGCAGCTGCCGGGGTCCTACTGCTTGAGGTAGCGCAGCACGGCCAGCACCCGACGATGCTGGTCGGACGTCGCCTGGCTGAGACCGAGTTTCATGAAGATCCCCGTCACATGGCGTTCCACCGCGGGCACGGTCACCACGAGCTTGCGGGCGATGCCGGCGTTGGAGTGCCCCTCGGCCATCAGGGCCAGGACCTCCCGCTCCTTCGGCGTCAGCGCCGCCAGCGGATCCTCCTTGCGCTTGCGCCCGACGAGGGTGGAGATCACATCGGGGTCCAGAGCCGATCCGCCGGCGACCACCCGCTGCACGGCGTCGATCAGGACGTGCGGGCTCGCGACCTTCTCTTTGAGGAGATAGCCCACCCCGCTGGGATCGTCGCCGACCAGGTCCAGGGCGTAGGAGGCGTCGAGGAACTGAGAGAGCACGATGACGGCGGTCTTCGGCTGAGCGCTGCGGATCTCCTGCGCGGCCTGCAGGCCGTCCGCGGCCAGGTTGGGCGGCATCTGGATGTCGGTGATCACGACGTCCGGGCGCTCCTCGTTGGCGATGCGGACCAGGTCCACCGCGTTGTCCACCGCTGCGATCACGGTGATGCCGGCGTTGCGCAGGATGGTCGCGATACCCTCGCGCACAATGGCCTGGTCTTCTCCGAGCACTGCTCGCAGGGCTTCACTCATGACGGCATCCTAGTCCGTGGGTGGTTGAGCTGGTGAGAGTAAATATGGTGCACGAGGCGAAGTCATATGACATCAGCATCAGTCATGTCTACGCTCCGCCTGGATATCTTGCCATCCGTCCTCGACGCCCGTGTGGACACTCGGCGTTCGAGGGATCAAAGGCGGCGGTTCTGAAGGACCGTAAGTAAGTGACGTGAGTCATAGCAGGTGACGTACCTGTACATAAGCATCGACGGTGACGTACTAACGGCCAGCGCCATGTGTGTGTCTGCCCTGCATATTTTCCATCGGGTGACTCTCCGAGCCTGGTCGCATGGACAGCGTCACCCAACTCGGCCGCTTCCTGCGCTCCCGAAGCACTCTGACGCGTGTCCGCTTCCGGCGCCCCACTGTTGGGCCAACCCCACGCCGGCGCGTGGGTGGCCACATTCCTGCTCCCCGGTCTGCCCGATGGTGGGTGGAAAGTGCTCACGGAAGACTTGGCCGGGCACCGAGGGACTGGGCCCCTCCCGATCCCCTTGGTGCTGTTATCGATGCTCACATAATTCCGTTGGCATCGCTCGCACTGCGTGTTATCGTCGATCACGTCAAAGCGTCAATGGCGATGACGAAGCACGGCCCGCGTGCCGAGCAGCTGACACATCACTCGAAGGACTGGTCAACATGACGGACACCAACACCCGCGTCGCATTGGTCACCGGCGGCACCGGCGGCATCGGCCTCGCCGTGATCAACCGCCTCGCGAAGGACGGCTACGCCGTCGCCGTGCACTACGTGGGCAACAAGGCCAAGGCGGACGAAGCGGTGGCGGCCATCAAGGCCCAGGGTGGCAAGGCCATCGCCGTCAGCGGCGACGTGGCCGACGAGGAGGCCATGGCCGCGGCCTTCGACGCCACCGAGGCGGAGTTCGGCGGCATCGACGTCGTGATCAACACGGCGGGCATCATGCTCCTGTCGCCGATCGCCACGCTCAACCTGGACGACCTGGACCGCATGCACCGCACCAACATCCGCGGCACCTTCGTCGTCTCCCAGCAGGCGGCCCGGCGGCTGCGCCGCGGCGGCGCCCTGATCAACGTCTCCTCGTCCCTCACCCGGCTCCAGTTCCCCACCTACGGGGCCTACGCCGCGAGCAAGGGCGCGGTCGAGGCGATGACCCTGGTGCTCGCCCGCGAGATGCGCGGCAAGGACATCACCGTCAACGCGGTCTCGCCCGGCCCCACCGCCACCCCGCTGTTCCTGGAGGGCAAGGACCAGGCTGCGCTCGACAACCTCGCCAAGGCGGCCCCGTTGGAGCGCATCGGCACCCCCGAGGACATTGCCGAGGCCATCGTCTTCCTGGCCGGTCCGGCGCGCTGGATCAACGGCCAGACCATCTACGCCAACGGCGGCATCATCTGATCGCAGGGCCCCCTCGCCTGACGGACGGCACCCGCGGCTGAGTCGCCGGCACCTCGCCCGACGGACGCCGGCCCTCCGCGCCACTCTCGCCGGACTCGTCGGCCAACCACTGGCCGACCCACCCACCTGCCAAGACTCGCCGGCACCCGGCCACCCGGTCTGATCGACGCCGGCACCCGGCCACCCGGTCTGATCGACGCCGGCACCCTCGCCCGGCCGCCGGCAACCCCGCGGCCCACTCACCGGCATCGGGCTTCCGACCCTGCCGGCCCCCGGCCCCGCCCGATGGAAACTCCCGGCCGACCCCGCCGATCCCGCAGGCCCGGCCGATCCTCACTCTTCTTCCACCCTCACTCCCTCAGCAACCCGCCTTCGCGGTCAAGGAGATTCCCATGAGCAACATCGTCGTCATCACCGGTGCCTCCAGCGGCTTCGGCGCCCTCACAGCCCGCGCCCTCGCGGACGCCGGCAACACCGTCTACGCCGGTATGCGTGAGACCGCCGGCCGCAACGCGCCGCAGGTGCAGGCCGCGGCCGACTACGCCAAGGAACACGGAGTCGACCTGCGCTCCATCGAACTGGACGTCAACTCCGACGACTCCGTCGGCACGGCGATCAAGCAGGTGATCGAGGAGCACGGCCGTATCGACGTCGTGATCCACAATGCCGGCCACATGGTCACCGGGCCCGCCGAGGCCTTCACCCCGGAGCAGTTCGCCCAGCTCTACGACATCAACGTGCTCTCCACGCAGCGGGTCAACCGTGCCGTGCTGCCGCACCTGCGGAAGGCCGGCCGCGGCCTGGTCGTCTGGGTCTCCAGCTCCAGCGTCAAGGGCGGCACCCCGCCGTACCTCGCCCCGTACTTCGCCGCCAAGGCCGCGATGGACTCCCTCGCGGTCAGCTACGCCGGTGAGCTGGCCCGCTGGGGTGTGGAGACCTCGATCGTGGTGCCCGGCTCCTTCACCAGCGGCACCAACCACTTCGCCCACTCCGGCCACCCGGCCGACGGTGCCGTCGAGGCGGAGTACGAGACTGAGTACCCAGGCCTGCTCCAGCAGGTCTCGCAGAAGCTCGCCGCGCTTGCCCCGGAGGGCGCCGAGGCCTCGCTGGTCTCCGACGAGATCGCCCGCATCGTGGCCCTGCCCTTGGGCGAGCGCCCCTACCGCGTCCACATCGACCCGGCGAACGACGGCTCCGAGGAGGTCTCGAAGGTTGCCGACCGCATCCGCCGGGAGTTCCTCACCCGCATTGACCTGGCGGATCTGCTGAGCGTGCATCCGGCCGGCGCGTGACACGGCGCACCACCGGGCGAGGGGCCGACCCACTGGTCGGCCCCTCGCCTTTTTGGTGTCTCCGAGAACTAAGTCAATGGTAGTGAGTAGGTCAACTAACTGCAGTTTCGTTAGGTGCTGCATGAGCCAGGGGACTCCATGCTGGATCAGAAAGCGGCGCCGGCACGGCTGTTCGGCCGTGACGCGGAGCTGCAAGCGCTCGACGCCTTCTTCTCCCGCGCCCGCCGGGACGGCGCTGTCCTGCTGCTGAGCGGGGAGGCGGGCGTCGGCAAGAGCGTTCTGCTGGACGCGGCGGTGGCCGCTGCGGAAGCCGCCGGGGCCCGGGTCATCCGCGCCACGGGCGTGCAGTTCGAAGCCGACGTCAGCTATGCGGTGCTCAACCAGCTGCTGCTGCCCCTCGCTCCGGGCTTCGCCCGTCTCGCCGAGGACGAGCGCAACGCGCTGATGGTGGCGCTGGGCCTGCTGTCGGGCCGGGTGCCTGACCGCACCGCGATCGTCCAGGCCTGCCTGGACGTGCTGCGGCACGAGGCCGAACAGCGACCGCTCCTGCTCGTCGTCGACGACCTGCCCTGGATCGACCGGCCGACCACCCTCGTCCTCGAACATCTCGCGCACCACCTCGCAGGCAGCCGGATCGGACTGCTCACGGCCTCCCGGACCGGCGAGGACAGCCACGTCGACCCCAGCGGCCTGCCCGCACTGCATGTGACGCCGGTCGACGCCGCCGCCGCCGACGAACTGCTGCGCAGCGCCTTTCCCGAGATGGGGCTGCGGGTGCGGCGGCGCATCCTCACCGAAGCGAGGGGCAACCCACTCGCGCTGCTGGAACTCGCCGAGGCGCTCGACCCCAGCCAGTTGTCGGCCCGCGCGGCGCTCCCCGAAGTGCTGCCACTCACCAAGGGCATCGAGGCGCTGTTCGCCTCGCGCATCACACAGCTGCCCGAGCCCACCCGGGACGCCCTGCTGCTGGCAGCGCTGGAGGGCAGCGGCGACCTGGGGCTGCTGCGGCGCACCGCGACCGCGGTCACCGCGGTCACCGCGGACACCACGGACTCCGCGCTCATCCCGGCACAGGCCGTGAAGCTGATCGAGATCGACCGGACCGCCAACCGTGTCCTGTTCCGTCATCGGCTGGTGCGGTCGGCCGTGGTCGAGTCCTCGACGAACGTGGAACGGCGACGCGTGCACCGCAGGCTCGCCGACTTCTTCACCCGTGACACCGAGCGCCGGGCCTGGCACCTGGCCGAGTCGTCCGTGGAGCCCGACGAGGCGGTCGCCGCCCTCCCGAGGGACTGGCCCTGTCCAAGGCGCACGGCTACGACTTCATCAGCTACTACTTCCTCTTCCACGAGGCGCTGCTCGCCGCGACCCGCGCCGACTGCCCGGCCTGCGCGCAGCTCTGGCATGGCCGGGGACATGCCCCTGACCTGGCCGGATTCTTACTGACGTCAAATGACGGATGCTTTACGTCGGCGCCGGCTGCGACAGTCGTGTCATCAGCGGCGAAGAAGCCGGGCACGACGAATCAGCCGGGCAGCGGGTGTGGCCGACAGCGGGGGACGTGCCTGATCCGTCGCGGCCGTGATCGAGGCACGTTCTCGAAATCCCAAGGGGAAGGGGCAGCGCGATGACGTCAATCGCCGATGAGCTGGGAAATATCCTTGACGTCATTCAGCAGCCGGCCTGGGCGGTGGACGCCGAACACCGGGTGTCCTATGCCAATCCACCGGCTGCCGAGTTGATGGGCTACAAGCGTCCCGCCGACCTGCTGGGCACCGAAGGCAGACCGGCCGAGTACCCCCTCGCGTGGGCGCCGCTTGCCTCCTCCCACCGGCGCGGCACGCTCACCCACGCGGACGGCACCCTCCTGCCGGTCGAGTGGGCCGTGATCCCCCTGACCCGGCCGGGCGCCGTCGCCGTGTACGTCTTCCGCGCGGGCGTCGGCACCCCCGCCGCCACCCAGGAGCCCAAGGAGGCGGGATCACTGCGGGCACTCGCCGCACGGCTCGACACCGGCCGGCACCGCGGCGCCGCGGGTTCGCTGCAGCACGGTGCCCAGGAACGCCTGGCCTCGTTGCTGCTCGGCCTGAACCTGGCGCGTGAGCACCTGGGCGCCGGCCCTGTCCCCTCCCCGGCGGCCGATCTGCTCGACGGCGCGATCCGGGATGCCGAGGAGGCACTGGGCCACGTCAGGGATGTCACGGCCGAGCTGTATCCGGGCGTGCTGCGACTGCGCGGACTCCCGGCCGCGCTCACCGCGCTCGCGGGACAGTGGCCGGTTCCCGTCGGCATCTCCGGCAACCTGCGGGAACGGCTGCCGGACACGGTGGAGATGCACACATACTTCCTGGTCCGGGAAGCGCTCGGCAGGGCGGTGCACGGAGCCCGGGCCAGCAGGGTGCAGGTGGTGACGGACCTTGACCTGGATCTGGTGGTCACCGTGGCGGACGACGGCGCCGCCCCCGACGCGGGACTGGACTCGGAGCCTCTGGCGGCCATGGCCGACCGGGTGGCCGTACTGGACGGGGCGCTCAGCGTGCGGCATGTGTCGGGGGAGGGCACCACCGTGTGTGCCGTCATCCCGGTCCAGTCGCACTGACTACTGAGCCACCCTCAGGGACTTCCTCGGCGACGACTGAACCGGACGCACGTGACAGGAGCATTCCTCACACGTTCATGTGATGCGCGAGCGGCCGGATGACATCAAGCTGAGTCACAGACAATCCACGAAAGGTGTGTGTCATGTCGTTCGTTACGGTGGGACACGAGAACTCCGGCTCGATCGAGTTGTACTACGAGGACCATGGCAGTGGTCGTCCGGTAGTGCTGATCCACGGATATCCGTTGAACGGGCATTCGTGGGAGAAGCAGGAGCGGGTGCTGCTGGAGGCGGGATATCGGGTGATCACGTATGACCGGCGGGGCTTCGGCCAGTCGAGTCAGCCGACGGTGGGCTATGACTACGACACGTTCGCGGCGGATCTGAAGGTGCTGCTGGAGCATCTGGACCTGCGGGACGTGGCGCTGGTCGGGTTCTCGATGGGTACGGGTGAGGTGACGCGTTATCTGGGCCGGTACGGTTCGGAACGGGTGTCGAGGGCGGCGCTGCTGGGTGCGATTCCTCCGTTCCTTCTGAAGACGGAGGACAACCCGGAGGGTGTGGACGCGTCGGTGTTCGAGGGGATCAAGGCGGCGGTTCTGAAGGATCGTCCGGCGTATTTCAAGGATTTCCTGGACAATTTCTACAACGTCGACATGTACGCGGGGACGCGTATCAGTGATCAGGCGTGGCAGAACAGTTTCAATGTGGCGGTGGCGGCGTCGGCGTGGGCGGCGTATGCGTGTGTGGACACGTGGCTGACGGATTTCCGTGAGGATCTGCCGAAGATCGATGTGCCGACGCTGCTGGTGCACGGGGACGCGGACCGGATCCTGCCGTACGAGAACACCGCCAAGCGGCTGCCCGGGCTGATCGAGGACCTGACGTTCGTCACGGTCGAGGGCGGCCCGCACAACATCGCCTGGACCCACCCCGAGGAAGTCAACACGGCCCTGCTGGACTTCCTCGCCAAGTGAGCACCGGACCGGAGCCCACCCAGGGCCGCCGGCCCGGCCGGAGCGGAACCCCCGGCACCTGCTGACCCTCGCGGCCGGCGCGGCGAACGCCTTCGGGTTGCTCGCCCTCGGCGTCTTCACCAGCGTCGTCACCGCCAACTCCGCACCGCTCGGCCTGCTTCTGGACAGTGCCCACCTGGCCGCCGCCGGCTCCGTCGAGGTAGACCCGCTCGGCTACCTCGCCGGGGCGGCGGCCGAGGCCCTGGTGTCGGCGGGCCGGGGCCGCATCCCCGGGACGGGCATCCGGGGCGGACTGCTCCTTTGAACGCGGGAGTGGGGAGTCGCTTTACGTCACCCGTCTCCGAGTCATCCCTCCCGGGCCACGGTCCCCTTCCACAGAGAGAGCGCACGACATGACCGCATCCGAAGTCGACCCGACGCCGAACCCGCAGGACGGCGCCGTTGGCCGCTCGGCCACCGGCGGCGATGGACCGGCCGACGACAAGCAGCCGTCCCACCGTCCCTATCACCACCCCGCCGCCGGCTGGGGCGCCGCCAAGAGCGTCGGCCGGGTGCTGATCAAGGAACGGGCGCTGTTCGAGGGGCCCCGGGCCATCCTCAGGATGAACCACGAGAACGGCGGTTTCGACTGCCCGGGCTGCGCCTGGCCGGACGACACCAAGGGCCTCAAGCTCGACATCTGCGAGAACGGCATCAAGCACGTCACCTGGGAGATGACGTCCAAGCGGGTCGGCGCCGACTTCTTCGCCCGGCACACCGTCTCCGAGCTGTCCGAGTGGTCCGACTTCGCGCTGGAGGACCAGGGCCGGCTGACCGAGCCGTTGGTGTACGACGCCGCGAGCGACCGGTATGTGCCGATCACCTGGCAGGACGCTTTCGACCTGGTCGGCTGCGAACTGCGTGCCCTCGCCGGCCCCGACGAGGCCGCCTTCTACACCTCGGGCCGGTTGAGCAACGAGGCGACGTTCCTGTACCAGCTGATGGCCCGCGAGTTCGGCACCAACAACCTGCCGGACTGCTCCAACATGTGCCACGAGGCGTCCGGGCGGGCCCTCCAGGCGGCGCTCGGCACCGGCAAGGGAACCGCCGACCTCAAGGACTGGGAGACCGCCGACGCCCTGTTCGTCATGGGTGTCAACGCCGCCTCCAACGCGCCCCGCATGCTGACCGCGCTCGCCGAGGCCTACCGCCGCGGCGCGCAGATCGTGCACGTCAACCCGCTTGTCGAGGCCGCCGCGACCAGCACCATCGTGCCGCACGAGTTCACCGACATGGCGCTGTTCAAGGCCACCCGCACCAGCACCCTCAACCTCCAGGTGCGCTCGGGCGGCGACATGGCCCTGCTGCGCGGCATCGCCAAGGCGGTCCTGGAGGAGAGCCGCACCGACCCCAAGGCGCTCGACAAGGAGTTCATCGAGCGCTACACGCACGGTTTCGAGGCCTACCGCGCCCTGTGCGAGGCCACCCCCTGGGAGGAACTGGAGGAGCAGTCCGGCCTCACCCGGGCCGACATCCTCAAGGCCGCCGAGATCTACTCCCGCTCCGACCGCACCCTGATCAGCTGGTGCCTCGGCCTCACCCAGCACGAACACGGCGTGGACACCGTCCGCGAGATCGTCAACGTCCTGCTGCTGCGCGGCAACCTCGGCCGCGAGGGCGCCGGTCCCTCCCCGGTGCGCGGGCACAGCAATGTGCAGGGCAACCGTACCTGCGGCATCGACCACCGGCCCCGGCCGGACTTCCTGGACCGGCTCGCCGACGCCTGCCGCATCGACCCGCCCCGCGAGCACGGCATGGACACCGTCGATGCCATCGAGGCCATGAACCAGGGCCGGGTGAAGGTCTTCGTCGGCATGGGCGGCAACTTCGTGCTGGCCGCGCCCGACACCGCGTACACCTCCCAGGGCCTGCGGAACTGCGAACTGACCGTGCAGGTGAGCACCAAGCTCAACCGCAGCCACCTGGTGCACGGCAAGAAAGCGCTGATCCTGCCGTGCCTCGGCCGCACCGAGAAGGACCACCAGCGGCGCGGACTGCAGTCCGTGTCCGTGGAGGACTCCATGAGCATGGTGCACCTGTCGGTCGGCATGAAGAAACCGGCCTCCCCGAACCTGCTCTCCGAGCCTGCCATCATCGCGGGCATGGCACGGGCCACCCTCCCGAACAGCGCGACCCCTTGGGAGTCATACATCGAGGACTACGACCGTATCCGCGACACCATGGCCCAAGTCCTCGACGGATTCGAGGACTTCAACCGCCGGGTGCGGCTGCCGCTGGGCTTTCGCATCAAGCAGCCCGCCCGCGAACTGGTCTTCCTCACCCCCTCGGGCCGCGCGGAATTCTCCGCCGCGCCGCTGCCCGAGGCACCCCCGCAGGACGACGTGCTGATCCTGCAGACCATGCGCAGCCATGACCAGTGGAACACCACCATCTACTCCGACAACGACCGCTACCGCGGTATCAGCAACCTGCGCACCCTCATCCTGATGAACGGCGACGACATGCGCGCCCGCGGCATCAAGCCCGACAGCCTCGTCGACATCACCGCCACTGCCCGGGACGGCAGCAAGCGGTACCTCAAGCGCTACCGGGCGATCGAGTACAGCATGCCGAGGGGGTGCGCCGCTGGATACATGCCAGAGATGAACGTGCTGATCGCCGTCGGCGACTACAGCCGCCAGAGCAACCAGCCCCTGATGAAGAACATCAAGGTGCGGGTCGCGCCCAGCTCCGAGGGCTGATTCCCGTCTCGCCGGCCGGCATCGGCGGCACGACCTCGGTGGTCGCAGCCAACGTGTGGATGCACCAGCCCGGCGGCATCCCGGTAGAGCAGGGCAAGGTGGTCGCCGTACGGCCCGTGGAGGTGTTCTGCAACCGGCGCCTTCTGGTTGAAGTTCTGGCACATGCTCCTCGCCGCGTACATCGTCGCCGGGTTCGTCGTGGCCGGCGTCCAGGCAGTGGGCATGCTGCGCGGCCGGCGCGACCGCTACCACCCGGTGGGCTTCCTCACCGGGTTCGTCACCGCGGCCCCGGCGCTGCCGGTGCAGATCATCGTCGGCGACACCGTCGCCCGGCAGCTCTTCGACGACGAACCCGCGAAGTTCGCGCCGATCGCACTGCTGCCCGGCACCGGCTCCCATGGGCCCGAGACCCTGGGCGGCGTGCCGGCCGAACTGCTGGCGGTCGTCGCCGCGGCCTTCGACCGGGCGCCGGTGAACCGGGCCGGAGCCGAGACGTCCGGTCGTGGCCCGGCATGCGAACGGTGACGCGCACGCCGTACGGCGGTGACACGCGGGGCGTACGGCGGACGTCTCAGGCCTGGTCCGGGCCCGGTCCGCCGCCCAGGCCCGGTCCGCGGTCCGGCAGGTCCGCGCGTTCTCCTCCCAGTCCCGGTAGAACCGCCGGGCCGCCGGGGCCAGGAAGACGAAGCGGAGCAGGTTTCTTCGAGTGCCCATGGCAGAGAGCAAGGCTTTCGCCGCGCCGTTGGCGGCCAGGATGTCGAACCGCGGACCCAGGATTACCGCCGGAGTGCTCCAGGAGTCGATGAGCCGGACCAGATGCGCGGCAGCGCGGTCGTCCGCCGGCGCACAGCCGCCGCGCCTGCGCAGCCACTGACAGATGGGCGAGGAGTTCGGGATGACCGTGCGCTCCCGGCACATCGGCGCGCAGCTCGGAGCCGGCCCACGACTCGGGCACCGAGATCTGCGCCTACGGCACGACCGTGGTCCTCGCTCCGGCGGCCTGATCCGGAAGGCGTCGGCGCGGCGTCATGGTGGCGTGGGAGGACGACGGTCGTTCCACGCCACCCTCTTTCTTCCCGGAATCACCTGTACCGCTTCGGGAATTGCATTCGGAGACATACCAAGCCTGTGCGTTTTCTGTTTTCGTCGGCAAGCGCTGGGTGTTTTCCGGCCATGCGCCGCTCACCCTGGTCACCTGCCGGGCCGCGCCGTCGTCGCCATCATCCCTGGCGAGAGGCCGTCTCAGACATCGAGATAAAGCTGTCTCGCCTGACGACCTGGAAGAAACATGCTAACTTTTGGACACTGTGTTCGGTTGGTCCATGCAGAGGTAAAGGTCGGAAAGTCCTGACAGCCCCGGTCGCGCCGCCTATTGGGCCGGCATCGCGGGAAGAGACGGGAGCTGCTGGGGGACATGCTGTATGGGCGTGAGGCCGAACTTCGGCTGCTGTCGGAGCTGATGTCCCGAAGCTCCGCTGGGGAGGGCGGCGCCCTGCTGCTGCGCGGAGAAGCCGGCATCGGGAAGACGAGCCTGCTCCAGGCGGCCCGGGAGGCTGCCGTCGCCGGGGGTTGCCGCGCACTGTCGGCGCTCGGCGTGCAGTCCGAGGCGTCCGTCCCCTTCGCCGGACTGCACCAACTGCTCAACCCGGTCCTGCTCGACCACGTCCCCTCCCTCCCGGCGCGTCAGCGTGAGGCGCTGGCCGCGGCCTTCGGGATGGCCGGCGGCCCGGCGCCCGAGATGTTCTCGGTCGGGCTCGCGTCGCTCGAGCTGATCAGCGGTATGGCCGACACATCCCCTGTCCTCCTCGTCGTGGACGACGCGCAGTGGATCGACAGACCGAGCAGTGAGGTTCTCGCCTTCGTCGCCAGGCGGCTGGAGGCAGAGCGGGTCGTCATGGTACTGGCGGTGCGCGACGGGCATGAGACCGTGCTCAACGACGTCGGCCTGCCGGAACTCGAGCTGGAGAGGCTGGACGACGACGCGGCGACGCAGCTTCTCGCGGCACGTGCGCCGAGTCTCGATCGGACCGTCCGTGACCGTCTTCTCGCCGAAGCCGCCGGCAACCCACTGGCGCTGGTCGAACTTCCGGCGGCGCTCAGCGGAAACGCAGACGTCCCGCAGACCCTGAAACCGTGGCTGCCGACCTCCCGTCGCCTGGAGCAGTCGTTCCTGTCCCGTGCCTCGTCGCTGCCGGATTCGGCCCGAACCGTCCTGCTGATCGCCGCGGTTGACGACGAGGACGATGTCACCGAGATCCTGCGGGGCGCAGAGCTCCTGGACGGCACATCTCTCTCGGTCGATTCCCTGGCACCTGCCATCAAGGTGGGGCTGATCGAGTTGAGCGGCCACCGAGTTCGCTTCCGGCACCCCCTCATTCGCTCCGCCATCTACAACGCGGCCCCGCCATCGAGACGACTGGCAGGGCACGCAGCGCTGGCAACGGCGCTGGCAGGGCACCAGGAACGCCGGGCGTGGCACCGTGCCGCCGCCAGCCCCGGTCCGGACGACGAGGTCGCGCTCGACCTGGAAGCGGCCGCGTCCAAGGCGTTGCAGCGGGGCGCTCCGCGCGCCGCGGCTGAGGCGCTGCACCAGGCAGCCCTGCTCAGCACCCCGGACACGCACCAGGGGCGCCTCCTGCTGCGCGCGGCGGAGATCAACTTCGAGCTCGGCGACGCCACCGTCGCAAGACGGCAGTTCGCCCAGGCGCAATCCGCGAAGCTCGAAGGAGGGGAACGCCTGCGACTCACCTTGTGGATGGAGGCGCTCAATGAGGAGAGCTGGTTCGGTCCGGACCGGGTACGGGGCTTCGCCGCCGTGGCGGACGAGTTGGCCGGTGTCGAGAGCGATGGCGCGAGGCTCGCGCTCAGGGCACTGAGTCCTTTGTCCACGGGCTGCTGGTACGGCAACCCGGACCAGGAGACGCGCAGCCTGGTCGTCAGGACAGCCCGGCGTCTCCAGAGGGACGACAGTGACCTTCCTATGGTCCTGTCCATCGCCGCCAGCGCGGATCCAGTCGGAGAGACAGCCTCGATCATCAACGAGGTGGCCCGTATAGGGCCGGAGTCCGTGCCACCCGTCGAACAGCACGCCCTGGGTGCCGCGCTGACGGCCATATGGGCGTTCGAGTTGTCCTGGCCGTACCTGTGCGCGGCCGTCGACAGCCTGCGCCGGCAAGGACAGCTGGGGCTGCTCGGCGAGGCCCTGGCATCGCAGACGTGGGCGGCGATCCACCTCGGCAAGCACCGGCTTGCGAGATCGGCGGCTGACGAGGCCAGACGGCTGTCCCGGGACACCGGCCGGCCGCGCTGGGCACTCGTCGCCGACCTCGCCATGGCCACTCTGGCCGGTGAGCGCGGCGAATCCGAAACCGCGAAAGAGCTCATTCTGGCGGCCGAAACGGAGCTGCTGTCGATCGGTGCCCAGTCCATTCTCAGCTTCGTTCAGTTCACCCGCGGACGCATCGCGCTGGCGAACAATCAGTACAACGAGGCCTTCGAACAGCTGGCCAGGGCGCTGGACCCGTCCGACGTCACCTATCACCCGTTCGTGGGCTACTGGGGGATCGCCGACCTGATCGAGGCGGCGACTCGCACCGGCCGCGACAGCGAAGCCCAGCATTATCTTGCCCAACTCGACGCCCTGGCCGAGAAGACCACCGCGCCCTACCTGAAGGCCATGGCCGCCTACGCCCGCCCTCTCGTGGCCCCCGACGAGCACGCCGAGCCGCTCTACGAGCAGGCGCTGGCCGGCCGACTGTCGCACTGGCCGTTTCACCGAGCGCGGCTGCTATTGGCCCACGGCAGGTGGCTGCGGCGCCAACGCCGCGTCACAGACGCCCGGCGCCCGCTGCGGGCGGCCGTGGAGAGCTTCGACGCGCTGGGTATCAAGGCGATGAGCGAGGACGCCCGCGCTGCGCTTCGTGCGTCGGGCGAAGCAGTCGGCCGACCGACGAGTGACACGCTGGACAGACTCACCCCGCAGGAACTGCAGATAGCCAAAATGGCCGCCACCGGCATGAGCAACCGTGAGATCGGCACACGGCTCTTCATCTCTCACCGCACCGTCGGCGAACACCTCCGCCGGATCTTTCCGAAGCTCGGCATCACATCTCGCGGTCAGCTGCACCTTGCCGATCTGGGCGGCGACTGACGCCCCCTCCGCACGACGCCCGGGGACGGCCGAGGCCGACCCGGTGCAGCAGAGCCAGCGGCACCACGGTGACCGCGGCGCCGGCCCCCGCCGCCGGCGTGTGCCCGCCCCGCGTAGGCCAGGCGCGGCACCGCGGGATCCTCGGGCGGCAGCCCGAACATCGAGCGTGCGGGCCTGACCTGAGGCCCGCACGGCCTCTTCCGTCAGACCGTCACGCCGCCGGCGGCACGTACGGGAAGGTCTTCGAGGGCTTGGCAGTGATCGACTCCTTGCCGATCCCGAGGGTCACCGGCGTGTTGCTCGCGAAGGAGAACATGACGTCCGGTGCGTTGTCCGTGAGCGTACGGCCGTTCCACTGGGCGAACCCGTAGGAGGCCGGGGTGCCGACCACGTAGGGCAACACATTGGGGAGGATCCTGTCCACGACCGTCTGCGCGTAGGCCTCGGGGTCCTCGGCGGTGCCGTAGGCGCGGACCACACCGGCCACCGACTCGGTGAGCGCCTTGCCGTACAGCTCGACGTCGCGGGCCGGCGTGTTCTCGTTGAGACGGTCGCCGAGGGACTCGTTGTACTGGGTGAAGAGCGGGTGGATCATCGGCAGGCCGGCCCGGTTGATCGGGCGCCAGCCACCGGCGTCCGTGGCCAGGAACGCGACGGCCCATACGTCGACCTTGCGGTCCGCACCGGCGATCGGCAGCAACTCCTCGTCGGCGACCTCCAGGACGATGGAGTGGACGGTGTGGCCCGCGAACAGGTTCGTCGCCTGCTTCGGGTCCCAAGCGGAGAGATCGACCTTGGTGCCGTCCTGGAAGGCGTGGCCGACGGCGTGCAGGACGTCCGGCTCGATCCAGAAGGGGTCGCCCGCCTTGCCGACCCAGGCGCGGCTGCCACCGGGGAGTTCCAGGGTCTCGCCCGTGCGGCCCCGTCCGATGACCGTACCCTCGGCGAAGTCGTCCCGGGCGTCGGGACCGGTCAGGCGACGTACCTCGTAGGTCTGGACGCCGCTCGCGTCGGCCTCGGCGAAGGTGAAGCGGTAGGTGACGTCCTCGACGGCGTCACCATTGGAGTCGATCTTGAACTCGTACTTGCCCTCCGGGTGCAGACCTCGGGGGATGTCCTCGCCGGCGAGCGAGTGGCTGTGGTCCGTGACGAACGCGGTGCCCTGCTCACCTCGGAACACGTACAGGTCCGTGATGTCCAGGCGGGGGTCCTGGCGGGCGATGGGGGAGTCGAGGTGGTGGGACATGGTGTTCTCGCTTTCGTGTCGAAGCCGTGCTCCACAGTCTGGTGAGATGACGTATCGCCATCTGTCGAGAGCGCTCCAGAGTTGGCTGAGCGCGACCCACACGGCTGGTGTGGGGTTAACCCGACAGCGTCGGTGGAGCGGCGCTGTGCGGGTCAGGAGGCGAATTCGGCGGGCTGGTCGACTTCCTGGAGGTAGAGGCGCGCCAGCTGAACCCGCGAGCGGATGCCCAGCTTCTCGAAGGCGTGGCGCACATGGGTGTTCACGGTGTGTGGTGACAGGAACAGCCGTTCCGCCGCCTGCCTGTTGGTCGCCCCGTGAGCGATCAGGCGTACGACGCCCAGTTCGGACGGCGTCAGTCCACGCCATCCGGCGTCCGGTGCGGCGGCGGCCGCGGTGGGCTTGACGCCCAGCTTGCGCAGTCGGCTGCGCGCGCGCCGGCTGTCCCGCTCGGCGCCGCAGGCCTCGTACCCCTCCAGTGCCCGCTCCAAGCAGGCCCGTGCTTCGGCGGCGTCGGTCGTCGTCAGGAGTGCCCCCGCGTCCTCCCAGGCCTGTGCCCTGAGCAGCGGTCGTGCGCTCCCGTATCGCTCGGCCGCATCCCTGAGCCGGGCCCGGTCGCTGTCGAGGACACCGCGGGCATGCGTGGCCGCTGCCTCGAAGAGGGGGAGAGGGGCGTTGCGTCGGGCCCGGTGCTCGGCGAATTCGACGGCGGACTCCGCGATGTCACGCAGGTCGCAGGCCAGTGCCACCCGGACGAGCAGGACGGTGTCTCCGGGGTCGATGGCGGCAGCGTGGGTGAAGCCGCGCATCAAATGCCGTGCTGCCTCGATGAGTTGATCTGACGTCAGGTATTTTCCGCGGTAGACCGCGGCGAGCAGGGCGATCCATGACCCGGTGCGGCGCTGCTGCGGATCGTCGCTCGACAGGAAGTCGTCGGCCCGTGCCGCGCAGGCTTCGATTCCCGCGTCGTCTCCGGTGTGGAAGGCCACCCGCGCCCTGATGTGCAGGGCCGTCGGCTCTCCGGTGAACGGCAATCCGGTGGCCGCGATCACCTCGTCGGCGGCCGCCAGTTCGCGTGTCGCCGCGGCCAACTGCCCGCCGTCCAGCAGCAGCCGGGCGTGTCCGGTGCGCCACAGGGGCAGCAGTGCCTGCCGACCGCGCTGCTCCGCCTCGTCGATCGCCCCCTCGACCAGGTCCCGCGCTCCTCGGTCGTCCCCGGACAGGCTCAGCAACGAGGCACGCCAGCTCGTGGTGAGGGCGACCTCGGGAAGGGCGGCGGCGCGAGTCGGGTCGAGCCGCGCGATGCCCGCTGCCGCCATGTCACCGTGCCGGATGGCATCCGCCCAGTTCTGCCGGCGGGCGGCCCCCATCGACTGCAGGGTCCGGTGTGTCAGTTCACTGACCGGGTGCACACCGCGCGCCCTCATCAGGGATTCCGCGACGGCACCGCCGGCCTCCTCCACCTCGCCCGCCAGCAGACGGTTGAGCATGGTGATCGACAGCAACTGGTCCTTCACGGAGACCGGAACGTCCCGCCGGCGATGGACATGGCGGACGTGGACCTCCGGCTGGTGTACGCCGAACTGGCTGCCCATACGGGCCAGTTCGAGACAGATTCGGGCGTGGGTGACGGGATCGGGCGGTGCCTGGAGCACGTCGCCGGCCAGGTCACGCGCCTCGGCGACCTCGCCGGTCTGCCACAGCAGGGGGACGAGTTCCGCCGACAGGCGCTGACGCTCGGGGCACACGCCCTCGGTGAGTTCCACGGCACGCCTGAGGTAGCGGGCGGCGGTGCCCGGCGCGACGGAGGCAAGCTCCTGTGCGGCGTCCCGCAGGATGCGTCCCGCCCAGGCGTCGCCGGGTTCGGCGATGCCGATCAGCTCGGCGGCCAGTGACACCGTTGGCACGCCCGCCTTCACCCGGACCTCGACCGAGCGCCTGCGGAGGGACAGGTGCATGGGCCGTGGGAGTGTCCCGGCGACCGCCTCACGCAGCGGGGCGTGCGGGAAGGACAGACGGTCGTCTCCGGCGTGCAGCAACCGGGCGGCCAGGGCCTCACTGAGGGGCGCGAGCAGTGCGGGTTCGGGGCGGTCGAGTACCTGGGACAGGTGCTGAACGGTGAGCCTGTCACCCAGCACCGAGGCGATCAGCACCAGTTCCCGCGCGTCTTCGGAAAGCTGGTCGAGACGGCGGGTGACCAGCCAGGTGAGCACCGCCTGTACGTCGGCCGGGCCCGCCGGTGCGCACGGGTCGGTGGGGGAGACGTCCCGGAGGTACGCGCACAACTGCCCTACCGTTCCCGGGAGTCCGTCGAGGTAGCGCAGGTACGGCGCGGCGACGGCCGCGTGCGGGCCCAGAAGGTCCCGCGCCATCTGCCGTACCGCCTCCGGGGCGAGCGGGGGCAGCGCGAGCTGGGTGGCCTGCCGGGTGAACAGGTCGCGGCGCAGGGCCTGCACGGCCGGTGCGTCCGGGTGTGTCCGGGAGGTGAGCACCCACAGCAGCGGAAGCCCGGCGAGCTGGACCGTGAGCGTGCGCACCGCGAGCAGGGTCAGGTCGTCGCAGTCGTGTACGTCGTCGACGAGCAGGACGACCGGCCGGTCACGGGTGAGTTCGCGCAGCCGGGCGGCGACTTCCCGCAGCAGCCAGTAGGAGCTGCCCTCCCCCTGGCGGGCGCGGGCGCTCAGCCCTTGGGCGAAGTCGTCCGCCTCGACGGTGAGCGCGTCCAGCAGCGGTGCCAGGGGAGTCATCCGCCCGTATGCCACCGCGGCGCCGGTGAGCACCCGCGCTCCCGCCAGAGCCGCTTCGTTCCCGGCACAGGCCAGCATGCGGGACTTTCCGGCTCCGACCGGCCCCTCGATCCACAGGACTCCGCCGCCGTTGCGGTGGACGTGCCGGCGTACCCATTGGGTGAGCCTTTCCTGCTCCGCTCTGCGCCCGCGCACGGGGAGCGAGGCCACTGAATCGACGGCGCCGGACGTCGTCCGCAGGGCGTCAATCGCGTGGCTCAAGGCAACCTCCAGGGGTCCGTGTTCGCTGCGAGTCGACGGGGGCGCGAAACCGCAAGGCGTCAGTGCCGGGGGAGCCGGCAACCGACGGCCGGCCACGGGACACACGACGCCCCGTGGCCGGCCGACCGGGCACAAGGCCGCCATTCCCCCTGCCAGGGGCGCAGCCTTCCCCGCGTCATCCGACATAGTGGGCAATCCGTCGCCGCTCTGGCTGTCGAGACCGCCTGAGAGGTGGTTCGGGAGCTCCCCATGGCAGATGTCGGGACAACCCCACAGGGTGGCCCCGCACGGGGATTTGGGGCCCGTCGACCGAGAGGGGCGGGCGCTTTCCGGCATGTGCGTTCCCACAGGTCCCGCCGTGTGGTTGTGGGGTCCTCCCCAGGACGGCCGCCGGGACGTCCCGTGGGCGGTGTCCGGGCCGCACTACAGCCGGGGCGGCGGATCCGTCGCGACACTTGAGGCGGCGTACACCGGAACGTGACCGTGACATGGCGGACGGTGGTCGGCCGGCCCGGCGGCACGACGATGACGTCGGATGCCGATGAGGACACTGCCGGGTGCGCTGGGCGCACCCGGCCGGGAGAAGCGGGAAGTGAACAGATGGCACAGCTGCACACCGCACGGTTCGAGGATCGGTCTGTTCCTCACCGGGCGATGGTGAGTGCGGTCGGCGGGATCCGTGTGGGCCGCCGCGCGCCAGGCCGGCCGGAGCCCTGATCTCGGTGAGCGTCGGCACCACCCTGTTGGCCTGGTGGAGGCTGTCGGCGCCTCGCGTCGCCGCGGCAGGGTGCTGCTTCTGTGCCCGCTGCGCTGAATCAAGCGGCTACCGCAGTACGCGGTTTTCCCGGGGCGATGCGCCACATTGCGTCGGGGCAATTCCCAGCACGGTACGGCGGGCGATCCGCTCGGTCCACAGGAGGACTCAAATGGCGAAGTGCAGCCTCACAATCCACATCACCCATTGGGTCGCCCGGCGTCTGCCCATGTCGATTGCGTGTGAGTTCTCGTTCAACTCCGCCGATCCGCTGGCCGTCACCCTGATCTTCGACTCCGATGGGGAGTATCCGCTGCGCTGGGTGTTCGCACGCGAGTTGGTGACCGAGGGGCTTACCACCCGATCGGGCCAGGGCGAGGTGAAGATTTGGCCGGTCCACTGCGAGGGCCGGCGTTCCCTGTGGGTGCAGGTGGGGAACCTCCGTACCGGTCACACGGCACTCTTCGAGCTGCCCGCTCAGCCGGTCGCCCAGTGGCTCGCCCGCTCCTACGCCCTGGTTCCGCGGGGCCGGGAGATGGAGGACGCGGACTGGAGCGAGCTGACGCAGCTGATCCAGTGATTCCGTACAGGTTTCATCAATCGCAAGTCGAGTAAGTCATTAACGCAGGCACATGTGCCCGGGTAAGTCAGGTGACTTCTCGAAGCCAAGTGAGGCACTTGGTTCACTTTCCCTCTGTGGTAACACAGTGCGAGGTCGGTGCGTGAGACCGGACCAGCCACGGCACTGGGACGAGGCGTAGTATCTGTGGGAGCGACTGAGCCACGCCCCCTCAGTAACCGCATGACATACATCGACATAGAGCCTTCGTCCGAGAGCCGAACCAAGGAGGGTCTGCTGCATGCCTGACGCCAGCCTGACCACCACTGAGCTGTTGACGCATTACAGTTCCCAGTTGACACAGGACCTTGAACGCAATGTGCAGGAACAGGACCAGGTTCGAAACGAGATCCAGGCACTTCAGGCTCGCCTGCTGACTCTCCAGCACGACCACACCGTGCTCGCGACCATGCAGCAGGCACTGGAGAGTGGCATCCCGCTCCAGCAGGTCCCCACGTCGTCCCCTTCGCAGGGCTACGACCTGCCCGCCGTCTCCGCAGCGGGTGCCACGCGGAGGAGGCAGCAGTCACCGACCCTGGTGGCCCTGATCCGCGCGTACCTCGCCGAGCAGTCGGAGCCGTGTTCCGCGGCGGAGGTCGCGACCGCGCTGAGCGAGGCGCACCCGGACCGTGTCATCAAGACGACCGTGGTGCGCACCACGCTGGAAGGGCTTGTCGCCCGGAGCAGCGCGCAGCGTCTCAAGCAGGGGCACTCGGTGTTCTACCTGGGCCTCGAGAAGGGCGGGGAGAAAGCGGACGGCAGCGATGCGGGTGACGACATCCCCGCCGGGGGCTGAGGGCGCTCGCTCCGCGTGCCGCGGGGACCACGTTCCGCCGACCGGGCCGAGCGGGGTCCCCGTGCCCACGGCGAAATCGTTGGGCGGAGTGTCATGCGCATGACATACCCGGCACCGGCTGACGTTGCCCCCTGTGAGCAACTGGTGAGCGCTGACCCCGGCGGAGGCCGCCGCCGAGGCCGACGTCATCATGATCCTCATCCCGGACCCGATCCAGGCCCAGGTCTACGAGGAGTCCATCGCCCCGAACCTGAAGGACGGCGACGCGCTGTTCTTCGCCCACGGCTTCAACATCCGCTTCGGCTTCATCAAGCCCCCGGCCGGTGTCGACGTCGCCCTGGTCGCCCCGAAGGGCCCGGGCCACCTGGTCCGCCGTCAGTACGTGGAGGGCCGCGGTGTTCCGGCTCGACCGCCTGGGCGTGACCAGCACTCAGTTCGCCTGCCGGTTCCACTCCGGGGGCGTCACACACGCGTACGGACGGCGGGTGATCGTCAAGATCGATCCGAAGACCGCCGCACCGGAGCCGTGGACGGAGAAGATCCGCGCAGTCCTGGAGTCGGAACTGCTGAGTCCGCGCTGACCCGCGGCGTGGCCAGCCGGTGCGTGGCGTAGATGAGGAAGGACAGGCTGAGTGCCGCCAGAATCACGTACGCGGTGTCGCTGTTGAAGCTGTCCCAGGCCGCGTGCAGCGCCACCGCGACGGCGTACACCAGGAAGAAGACGGCGATCGCCCGCTTGCGGTGGTGGCGCTGGGCCGCCGTCGCGGACCACAGCGCGGCGGACGTGAGCCCGGTCCAGGCCATGTGGGCCGCGGGACTCAGCAGGCCCCGGACCACGAGCAGATGGTCGACGGTCGTCAGGTCCCCGTTGGAGTTGAGGAGTTCGACGAACGCATAGCCCATGGTCTCGAACACGGCGAACCCGGCGCCGGAGGCCACTCCGATGAGCAGTCCGTCACCGGGGTGCCGGGCACGGATGATCAGCACGAGGAGGAACGGGACGATGAGCTTCGCGGCCTCCTCGATCAGGCCCACGGCGACCATCGGCAGGAAGTCCATCAGCAGCAGGGTCCGGTACTCCAGGAACCCGGCCGTGGTCACCCCGATCGCGCCGCCGGCCAGCGCGGTGGCCCCCACGACGCCCATGCCGACGCCGAAGTCCAGGCGCCGGCCCGCGACGAATGCGACGAAGGCCGCCGGGACCAGGGCCGCGCCGAAGAAGATGAGGGCCGGGACCAGGTTGGGGTTACGGGTGGAGACCAGTGCCGCGTGGATCAGCCAGAACAGCAGCAGGCCCGCCAGCAGGACGGCGAGCCATCCCCAGCGACGGCCGAACAGGAGCAGTCGGCTGCACCGCTCGGTGCGAGCCGGCTCTTGTGCGAGGGACACGGACACGATTCCTCCCCGGACAGATGGCGATGAGCCCGAGGGTGCCCCGACACCTGACCGTTGGCATCACACGTTCATGTGAAGATGACCGGCACGCCGAGGCGTTCGGTGGCTTCGGTCGCTTCGGTGTCGGGGTGGAGGGCAGAGAAAAAATGAATGCGCAGGCGATGGATACGGGCGCGCGTTGAGCGGAGAGCCGCACCGCTGTCCGCACCCGCCGGTCGGATTGCCGCTTGAGCGCACTGGCCTGTGCATAGACGCCCCTACGACAGTGCCTGACCCAAGTGGAACAGGCGGAGCCGCCGCGGACGACGATGCCGCTGCCCATCACCGAGGCGTACCAGTTGGGACCGAGGTTGCGGAACAGGTCGGCGGGGCGGTCGAGATCCCGCAGGAACCGGCGGGAGACGCGATGCGCGCGGCGCGTGGGCGAGGGGCGTGAGAGACGTGGTCATGTAGGAAACATGCTTCAGGGCGCGGAGCGCCGGTAGTGGGTTCCCATGTATCGGGTCGGAAGCATGATCTATGGCTGAGGTGTCCCCATGTGAGAAGGCGTGGGAGTCACCTACTGAGTTCCTTATCGCGCGAATGTGTGATGTTCGCCCGGCGGCGGCACGACAGCATGGGGTCCCGGACAGCAGGAAGGAGGCCCCCGATGTCTGGCTATCCGCACCGCAGGGACGACATGGCGGACCATCCGGACGCCTTCGAGATGCGCGAGCGCTACGCCCGTGTGCTCGGGGCGCACGCCGTGGCCCTGGTCAACGGCCCGGTCTTCCTGGTCGGCCTGTTCTTCACCACGTCCCCGTGGATCCTGCACTTCGCCGCGCGCAGGAGAAGAAGCCTGATGACCGATCCCGTTCCGTCGCGCCACGATCCCCGTCAGGGCTGGCGCACCGAAGGAGTGCAGGGCGGATCGTCGCCAGGTCGGGATCTGCCGGTCGGAGGCGGCATCGCACGGTGCGGCCGCGGTGTGCGGCCGGCTCGCAGCGATTCCGGGACGGCGGGTGGGGCTCGGCTGTCCTGTTGTCGCGGTGGCGTCGCCGTGGGAGGGCGTGGGGGAGTGGTCCGGGGCCGTGGCCCCGCGCCGGAAGCCGGGGCCAGCGCGGGTGGGGGGCGGGCTAGTCGGTGCCGCCGGGGACCGTGCTGGAGGCGAGACGGGTCAGCCACTCCGTCAGCAGCAGATGCTCGCCCGGGGTGAAGGGACGGTCGTCCTCGGCCTCGTCGAGCAGGGCCTTCAGGGCCACGGCGTGCCGGGCACCGTGGGCGGCTCGGGTGTCCTCGGCCGGAGCGGTGGGCTCCGCCTCCGTGACCAGGGCCGCCAGCACGGCCTCCCGTGTGTTCCGCGACAGACCCTCGTGTTCGGAGAGCCGCCCGGCCTCCTGGGCGCCGATCAGCGTGACCGTCACGCCGATGCCGGTGGCATGGATCATCTCCGCTGCCGCCTCCACGCCCATGCACAGCCGGCCGGACTCGGCGACCCGGGTCACCAGTTGCAGAAGGATGTCGTACGCCTCGTTCATCGCCGCGGCGCCCTCGCCGGGCCGGTGGGCGGTGTACAGGAGCCGGTACAGGGCCGGGTTGGCGAGGCCGAAGGCCACGTGCAGGTCCCAGCCCCGGCGCAGTTGCTCAAGTGGGTCACCGGAGGCGAGGTTGGCCTGCTTGTCGGCGAGATAGGCCGCGAGGCCGCGCCGGGCGACCTCGTCGAGCAGGCCCTGCATGTCGCCGAACTGCCGGTAGATCGTCTGTGCCTGTACCCCTGCGGCCGCGCTGACGGAACGGGTGGAGACCGCCTCCCGTCCGCCCTCGGTCAGCAGGTCCGATGCTGCCCGCAGGATGCGTTCGCGCGGCTGCGCGGTCGTGTCGATCGCTGTCATGCAATCAATGATAACGCTTGACCGTGATCGCCGTTATGTTATCGTCGATGTATCAAATGGGTGAGCGATGATTCGGTCGAAAGGTCGGCACGTCAGCGCCAGGGCGCCGCCGAGGAACTGCGGCTGCGCCTGGCCCGCCGGATGGGCGTCACCCGCCTGCTCGACCGCATCTGAACCGCCCCGCCCGCGTTCCCCGCGGCAGGAATCCCTCACCTTCGTCCCATCCTGAACGCACCACGTTTCCTAGAAGGAGAACCGTCATGACTGTCAGTCGGCGCAAGCTCGGCACGTTCGGCCCCGAGGTTTCCACCATCGGCCTGGGCGCCATGGGCATGTCGGACCTGTACGGTCCGGCCGACGACGCGGAGAGCATCGCCACGCTGCACGCCGCGATCGACGCGGGCGTCAACCTGATCGACACCGGCGACTTCTACGGCTCGGGCGCCAACGAGATGCTCATCGCCCGCGCACTGCGCGAGCGGCGGCGCGAGGACGTCGTGCTGAGCGTCAAGTTCGGCTCCCGTCGCACCCCCGACGGCGCCTTCCAGCCGGTGCCCTACGACGTATCGCCGGAAGCCGTCAAGGACCGCCTCGCCTACTCCCTGCGGCGCCTGGAGACCGACTACATCGACATCTACCGCCCGGCCCGGCTCAACCCGAACATCCCGGTCGAGGAGACCGTCGGCGCTCTGGAGGAGATGCGCCAGGCCGGCTACATCCGCCACATCGGCCTGTCCGAACTGGGCGCCGAGACCATCCGACGCGCGGCGGCGGTGGCCCCGATCAGCGACCTGCAGATCGAGTACTCGCTGATCTCCCGCGGTCCCGAGGAGTCGATCATCCCGACCCTGCGGGAACTGGGCATCGGCCTGACCGCATACGGCGTCCTCTCCCGCGGTCTGCTCAGCGGCCACTGGTCGTCCTCGCGCGAGCTCAGCGGCAACGACTTCCGCGCGCACTCGCCGCGCTTCCAGGGCGAGAACCTGGAGGCCAACCTGCGCCTGGTCGAAGCCCTCGGCCGGGTGGCCGAGCGCCTCGGCGCCACCACCAGTCAGGTGGCCATCGCCTGGGTCGCGGCCCAGGGCGACGACATCGTGCCGCTCGTCGGAGCCCGTCGCCGGGAGCGCCTGACGGAGTCGTTGGGCGGCGCCACCCTGACCCTCGACGCCGATGCGCTGAAGGAGATCGAGGAGGCGATCCCGTCCGGTGCCGCGGCCGGTGAGCGGTACGCCGCCCCCCTGCTGGCCACGCTGGACAGCGAGCGCTGAACCGGGTGCAGTACCTGCCTGTCACGGGCGCGGCCCACCTCCGCCGGGCCCGAGACAGACACCTGCGGGACACAGCCGGGCCCGTGCCAGTCACCCGGCCTCCCATGTACACAGTCAATGACACACACATGGCTGCCCGCACCGGCGGCAGGAGGCGGGCAGGGCGGATGAGGAGGCGGGCGCGGATCTGGACCCGGAGCCGGGCTCACTCCTCGAAGGTCTCCCAGGCCCGTTCGAATTGGTCCACCTCTGTTTCGAGGAGCGCGACCAACTCGACGGCCCGCCGCGCCACGGTGCTCCCGAGCGGGGACAGGCTATAAGTGACTTTGGGTGGGACGGAGGCCTCGACGTGCCGGTTGACCAGGCCGTCCCGGCGCAGTGTCAGCAGGGTCTGCGACAGCATCTTCTCGCTGATGCCCTCAATACGGCGTCGCAGTACGTTGAATCGGCATTCCCGCTGGTACAGGGCAGCCAGGACGAGGATGCCCCACCGGCCGGTCACGTCCAACAGCACCTGGCGAGAGAGGCAGTCCTTCGAGAACACACTGACTGTAGACCCGTCCTTCGTGGTCGTCATAACTCAGACACTATCCGGCCGAACCATAGTCATAAACTTACTCTATATCCAGGAACACATGACTGTCAGCCCTGAGCAGCCTGCACGGAGAAGGGCAGCGCTGACGCACGTGCCGACCTGGGCCGGGGAGTACTCCAGGGTGGGGCCGGTGAATCCGCCCTGCCAGCAGGTGACGTAATCACCAGCCGGGGCGTGGGGCAATCCCCCACAAGGTGCCGACGCGCCCGTCTCACATGGTGTCTCTCAGCGGGGCGGCCCCGCGCTGCCCGCCCCGCAAGTCCGGCCGGAAACCACGGAAGGCCAGGGCTGGGGTGCGGCCCTCGACGTCAGCGCCCTCAACGACGTGGTCCTGGAGGAGCTCGCCTGCGACCGGCAGGTCGGCGTCGGCGTCTACCTCGCGGGCCGGCTGCCGGCGTCCCACTCGGTGGGCGCGCTGACCGTGGCCACGCCCACCGGGTCCACCGCCTACAGCTTCGCCGCCGGGGGGCCCGGTGCTGTCCCTGCACATGGACGCGGTCGTCTTCACCTCCATCGCCCCGCACATGACCTTCAACCGCAGCATCGGCGCCGCGCCCGACGAAGTGGTCGCCCTGCGCATCCTGCTCCACTCCGGACAGGCCGCGGTGAGCGTCGACGGCCAGTTGGTGCGCGGGGTGCTCGACCCCGGTGACTGGATCGGGGTGTTCCGCGCTCCCGACCGAGTGCGGCTGATCCGGCTGCACCCCATCGACTTCTACGGCCAGCTCCGGGACCGGTTCCATCTGACCGACGCCCCCGCCACGGCCCCGGACGGACCGTCGGCGCTGTTCTTCCAACCCGAGACGCCGATCCCGCCCGACCTCGTCGGCATGCGGCTGCCCCCGCCGCCCGCCGCCCGCCCACCGCGGCTCAGCTGATGCGGAGGCTCGCGATCAGTCCGTCGCGCAGCTGGAAGTCCATGGGCCCGGTGCCGTTGTAGCCGTTGCCCGAGACCTTCAGCGTCACCAGATAGCGGTCGTCCTCGGACCCCTGCCGCGCCGAGACCAGGTCGAAGTGCGCATGTACGCCGACGTTGTCGGTCCGGTTCCACTCGCTCACCCCGCGGCGGCCATGGAACTCGCGCCCCCAGTCGTTCAGGTACGCGTCCGGCGCGAAAGCGGCCACGAAGGCCTCGGAGTCACCGGCGTTGGTCGCCTCGATGAACACGCGGATGGCGTCGGGCAGTTCGATGTCCGTCATGGGGATCGTCCCTCACAGGTGAAGAGCTGACACCAAGGTGTCAGGCGGTGGGTCCGGAGAAGAGGTGATACTCGGAGACGGCCGTGAAACCGAAGCGGCGGTACAGCGGCTCGCCCATCGGGCTGGCCCCGAGCGCGGCCAGCCGCATCCCGCGCTCCCTGCCCGCCCGCAGGGCCGCCGTCGTCAGCGCGCCGCCGATGCCACGCCGGCGATGCTCCTGTGCGACATGGACCAGGAAGATGCCGGCCACCTCGTGCGCCATCATGACGACCGTCGTACCGACCACCCGGCCGTCGAGCACCGCGGCGAGCCGGACCACGTCCGCGTTGTCGGGCCGCCCGGCCTCGACGCGCACCATGCCGTCCTCCAGGCCCGGGGACACTCCCATCGAGGCGCTGTAGGTACGGACCAGTTCCCTCAGCCGGTCCGCGTCCCGCACCTCCTCGACCCGCGGGCCGGCCGGGGGATCCTCGGTCTCCTCGACCCTGTCGAGGGACCGGGTCATCAGGGGTACGGCGCCCAGGGACACCGCGCCGAGCGAGGACAGCGCGGAGACGGTCTCCGCCGGGCTGTCCGGGCCGACCCACCACCACCAGGGCACGCCGGCGAGGTGCACACGCGCCGTGGCCAGCGACTTCTCCACGACGTCCAGCGACCTCAGCCGTACGACACCGTTGAACTGCGCCTGGGACAGCCCGCTGCGGTAGCAGTCGAAGTCTCC
This sequence comes from Streptomyces sp. NPDC001315, assembly GCF_042896175.1. Classification (NCBI taxonomy): domain Bacteria; kingdom Bacillati; phylum Actinomycetota; class Actinomycetes; order Kitasatosporales; family Streptomycetaceae; genus Streptomyces; species Streptomyces sp. NPDC001315. The sequence continues at coordinate 41,585 of NZ_JBIAWZ010000032.1, forward strand.
CTGGGTGTTGTCCTGCGCGCCCCAGCCCATGAGGTACTGGCGGAAGTTGGCGGTGACCTGCGCCAGATCCCCGGTGCCCGCCCCGGCGGACAAGTGGTCCGCGCCCTCCGCGGTCGACGTAGCTGCCATGTGCGTCACCCTTGTGATCCTCGAACCGCATGTGTGCTTCGTTCCGTACGCTGACGGATATATGACTCATACTCTACCGGCTCATGACATCAGGTGTCTGATGGGGAGGTGGCTTGTCTGTCGACCGACCGGCGGACAGGAAGGGGGACGCGCGGCCACGCTCCGCGGCCGTCGGTGGGCGTGCGGGGCGTGCGGTTCAGTCGGCCCCGTGCGACCTGAGAGCACGTCTTCGCCAGCCCGGAGCGGGCCGCTCGGCGCCCCGCGTACCGGTGTCCCGCTCCTCAGCATGATGCTGACCGCGGTGATCTGCGGCGAACCGGCCGCCCCACGCCGCAGACCGGACACGAGGTGTCCGCCGCGGTGGCCCCGGCCATCGCGGCGGTCTTCCAGGAGTCCCAGGACGATGCGCCGGAGCATGGCGGTGCGTCAGCTCGTGCGCAGCAGCTCCGCCGCGCGCTCGGCGATCGCGTAGACGGTGGCGTTGGTGTTGGCGGACACGATGGTCGGCATGACCGACGCGTCGGCCACCCGCAGCCCCTCCACGCCGCGCACCCGCAGTTCCGGATCGACCACGGCGCCCTCGTCGGTACCCATGCGGCATGTACCGCTGTAGTGGGAGTAGGAGCGGATGTTCCTGCGGACGTAGGCGCGTAGGGCCTCGTCGTCCTCGACGCCCGCGCCGGGCAGGGCCTCCTCGTCCCGCCAGTCGGCCAGCGCCTCGGTCTCGCCGATTGCCCTCACCACGCGCAGCCCGTGCACCAGGGCGTCGACGTCCCGCGGGTCGGTGTAGTAGCGCGGGTCGACGACGAGCGCGCTGCCGGGAGTGGCATCGGCCAGCCGGACCGTGCCCCGGCTGAACGGCCGCATGAGCGCCGCCATGAGCATGTACCCCTGGTTCATCTCGGGACCCGGCAGGGTGTCCTCGCGCAGTGGCACGTCCACCATCTGCAGCTGGACGTCCGGGCCGTCCAGGGAGGGGTCGGTGCGGATCAGCCCCGCGACCTCGCCGTGGTTGCCCGGGGATGGCGGAACCAGACGGGCGGACCGGTAGACGACACCCGTGAAGGGGTGGTCCTGGAGGTTGGCGCCCACGCCCGCAAGGTGCAGCCGCGGCTCGACGCCGACCTCGCGCAGGTGGTCCTCCGGGCCGATGCCGGAGAGCATCAGCAGCTGGGTGGTGCCCAGGGCGCCCGCGGTCAGCACCGTTTCCCGCGTCGCCAGCGCACTGTGCGGCTGCTCGCCGGTGCCGTACTCGACGCCCGTGCACCGTCCGCCGTCGAAGGTCAGCCGGTGGGCCAAGGCGTCCGTCACCACGGTCAGGTTGGGGCGGTCGAGGACGGGCCGGAGATAGGCGGTCGCCGCGTCCAGTCGGCGCCCGTCGACGATGGTCAGGTCCTCCCAGCCGAACGCCTCCTCCACGCCGCTGGTGAAGTCCTCGGTGATCGGGTGGCCGGCCTCCCGCACCGCCTCGAAGAAGGCCTCGGACAGCGGGTGGGGCTGCGCGGCCGGAGCGACCCGCAGCGGTCCCTCCATGCCCCGGTAGCGGGGGTCCCGGCCGGGCACGCCCGTCAGGTTCTCGCTGCGCTTGAAGTACGGCAGGAGTTCGTCGTACGTCCAGCCCGTCGCGCCGGCCTTCTCCCAGGCGTCGTAGCTGGAGCGGTGTCCGCGCAGGAAGGTCATGGCGTTGATGGACGAGCTGCCTCCCAGGGCCCGCCCGCGTGGCAGGGGGATCACCATGTTGTCGGCGCCCTCCTGCGGGACGGACCGGTCGGCCCAGTCGGCCTTGGAACCCATCAGTGCCGGCCAGGCCGGAGGGGCGGCCATCAGATCGAGCGGTTCGGAGGCGCCCGCTTCGAGGAGCAGGACCCGGACCTCGGGGTCCTCCGACAGTCGTGCCGCCAGAACACATCCGGCCGTGCCTGCCCCGATCACGACGTAGTCATAAGTTTCAGTTCGCATCATACATCCTTGTCTGCGCCAACACATGTGACGCCTCATGACTCTTCGATACGCAAGAAACGTTACTTCATATGTCTTGTGATGTGTTCAGGGAGAAGTCATGACCGTTTGATACCCCGTTGCGCTGTGCCGGGGGGCCCGACCCGGCCCGCATGGCCGGGTCATCAGCGTCAGATGACGTATGGGAAAGCAGTGCGGCGGCCCGTCATGATGAAGAGGCGGTACGGGGTGGTGCGGGGCGACCCTGTCCCAGGAACGGGAAGCGAGCAGATGAGCCAGCCGGAAACAGTGAATTACGACCCTCTTTTCGTATTCATGCAGGGGTGGACGGAATGAGAAAAGCGCACCTCACGTCCGCCGCCACCTATTGGGTCGCCAAACGGCTTCCGGTAATGATCTCCTGCGAATTCTCCTACGACGTGCGGGACCCCTATGCCGTCACGCTGATCCTCAATTCGGAGGGCGAGCATCCGGTGCGGTGGGTCTTCTCCCGGGAACTGCTCGCCGACGGACTGGCGGGCAGCGTCGGCGAGGGCGATGTCACCGTGCGGTCGGAGAGCGACGGGGCCGGCGGCTGGTTCCTGTGGCTCGAAGTGGGCCGTGCCCCCCACACCGCTCTCTTCGAGATGCCGGCCGAGCCCGTCACCGAGTGGCTTCTGGAGACCTATCGCCTTGTCCCCGCGGGACAGGAAGCGGCATGTGTGGAGTGGGACCAGCCGGCTCACCTGATCGAATGAGACGCCAGGTTCTTGTTCCGTACTACTGAACATTTCCACAAGGAATGCCACTGAGTTCTACTGACGGCGTGAACCAAGGTCTTGGTCATGTGTCAGCTTTCGATTAAGTGTTACTGCGATGCTTCTTCCTGAAGGGTTCTCTGCTGCGACAGCGCGTCCCTGAGCGCAGCGCGGGAGGTGATGCCGAGCTTGGGGAAGATGCGGTACAGGTGGGTGCCCACCGTGCGGTGGGAGAGGAACAGCCGCTCACCGATCTGCTTGTTGGTCAGGCCCCCGGCGGCGAGCAGGGCGATCTCCACCTCCTGGGCCGTGAGGCTCCCGGTCCCCGTGCTCTCGGCGGCCGGGAGAGAGTGCTTGCGGCCGGCGGCCCTCAGCTCGGTGCCCGCCCGGTTCGCCCAGGGCATGGCCCCGAGACGCTTGAAGACGCTGAGTGCGGTGCTGAGATGGGAACGTGCCTCGGTCACGTCGCCCATGCGCCGCAGACGCTCACCGTAGAGGAACTGCATACGCGCATAGTCGAACGGCCAGTGATGGGCGCCGGGGCCCGATATGGCACGGTCGAAGAGCGCCGGGGCCTCCTCGTCCGGGGCTACGAGCGCTTCGGCGGCCAGGGTGAACAGGGAGAGGCGGGAGGACAGCTCCGGCAGCCGGGCCTCGCGCATCGCCCGGGCGTGCGCCGCCGCCTCCGCAGACCGTCCGGTACGCACCGCCGCTTCCACCAGGTCCAGGGCCACCCACAGGGCGTGGGAGGTGTGAGGGGCCAGCCGGCCCGCCGGGCTGAGCCGGGAGGCGTGCTGGTAGGCCGCCTCCCAGTCGCAGCGTCCGGCGGCGGCCAGCGCCCTGGGGTGCTGTGCGGTCAGCTCCGCGCCATGGGCCTTGCGGGCGCTGGTCACGCGGACGAGTTCAGCGGCCCATCGACGCACCTCCGGGTCGCCACGAACCGCGGCCAGCAGGGCCTTGTGCAGGAAGTAGAACCAGGCCGTGAAGTCGTACCCGTGCTCCGCGCAGAGCTCCAGGCCCTCGTCGGCCAGCCGTTCGACCTCTTCCCAGCGGCCGACAGCGAAGTCGTCGAAGCACAACAGTGCCACCCCGGCCAGCGCGCTGCCGACGGCGAGGCCCGCCCGTCCGCTCTCGACGAGCCGCCAGGCCCCCGTGCGGCAGCCGCTGAGCAGGTCCAGATAGATGCCCGCCGTGCTCAGGCGGACCAACCGGGTGGGGTCCCGCTGCTCCTGCTGGCGGTGGATCAGTCCGGCCAGGCGTCGCCGCATCTCGGGCGCGGTGCGGGCGGCGTCGGGGAGCATCCTGCTGACGAGCAGCAGAGTGTCGGGCGGTTGCGGCTGGAGCCGCTCGATGGCGGCGTGCAGCGGCGGCCAGTAGTCCTCCCGGCCGCCCAGCCAGGAGTTCATCATCATCGCGTAGAGCGCCTCGACGAGGTCGCCGCGCGACGCCTTGTAGCCGTGGTCGCCCTTCTCGATGGCGTCGACGAGCACGGTGTGCGCCATTTCGGTGTCCCCGTCGCCGTTGATCAGCACGTAGGAGCAGGCCGCCGCGTGCAGCGCGCCGCTGAGCCGTGGGTCGAGGGGGCCGATCTCGTCCAGCAGATGGGTGGCGGTGTTCAGGTCCCCGGTGACATAGGCGGCCAGGTAGGAGGCCTCGGCCAGACGACGGCGGCGGTCGCCGGCGCCGTCGCTGAGCCGGGCGGCGCGGACCAGTGCGGCCAGGGCTCCGGTCGCGTCGCCGCGGCGGAGCTTGTGGTGCGCGGCCTCCTCCAGCGGGGCCGCGACGGACTCGTCGGCGCCGCTCGCCGCTTCGGCGAGGTGCCAGGCATGGCGCTCCGGATCGTCGGTGAACAGGTCGGCGAGCAACCGGTGGGTCCGGCGCAGCTCGGCCTCCCCGGCGGACTCCACCACCGCCGAGCGCACGAGGGGGGTGGCGGAAGTCCACGCGCCGGGAGGCGAGGTCCACCTTGATCAGCTTCGTACCCTCGGCCGGCGCCAGATGATCGAGGACGGATTCGGCGCCGGCGGCCTGCTGCAGTGTCCGCAGGTCCCCCGTTCCCTCCTGCGCCAGGAGAAGGAGGGTCTGGCGGGTCTGGACGGGCAGCAGGGCGATGCGCGCGGCGAACGCCGACTCGACGTGGCGGGTGAGCGGGAGTACGTCGGGCAGCACCCCGACGCCGGAGAGTTGGTCGGCGTCCAGGGCGACGGGCAGTTCCAGCAGGGCCAGCGGGTTGCCGCGGGCGTCGGCGACCAGGCGGTGCCGCACAACGGTCGCCATGGCGGGGAAGGTGGTGCGGACCAGGGTGTTCGAGCTGTCCTCGTCGATCGGTCTGATCTGGAGTTCCGGAAGCCCGCTCCGCTCGAAGTGGTCGCGTTCATCGGTGCGCGAGGCCGTGAGCAGGCCGACCCTGCTGTCGGCCAGTCGCCGGGCGACGAAACCGAGCGCGACGGCGCTGGGGCCGTCGGTCCAGGGCAGGTCGTCCACGACGAGCAGCAGCGGGCGTCTCGCGGCCGCCTGGCGCAGCAGCGTGAGGCACGCGTTGAGGATCATCAGACGGGGCGGGACGGGCCCCCTCCGCATGCCGAGGGCCGCCATCAGGGAGTTGCGTAGATCAGTGCCCAGCTCGTCCAGCTCCGCGGCCAGCGGCAGGAACAGCTCGCCGAGTACCGCGTAGCTGACGTCCGCCATGTACTGGACGCCGGCTGCCCGGATGACACGCGTCTCCTGCGCCGACGCCCGCTTCACGGCGGCCTCAAGCAGGCGCGTCTTGCCCACGCCCGGCTCGCCGTACAGGAAGAGGGAGTCGCCCTGCCGCCGGGCCCGCTCCAGGAAGGTGTCGATCCTGCGCAGCTCTTCATCGCGGCCGAAAAGCGTCAAAGCGGGAGTCGGATCATCCATGGGCACACCTCTGAAGAGTCCCGCTGTCGCCGTGGGCAGCCCTGTGGAGACATTAGTTGGGTTTTGGAAACTGACTGACTCTGTTCACTAATGACTAACATACATGGGTAGAGGTGTTGGGGAACATCACATCAAGGAAGGTATTTACATGAGTTACCTTCGATGCGGTACGGACATCCCGATGCTGACGGGTGATTACATGATCGACCAGAGCACACCATGATCGGCGTTGTGGTACTGCACGCTGTGGTCACCCATGTCGAACCGTGGTCACCCACCTCAAGCCTGCGTCCCCCATCGAGCCCGACGGCGTCGTGGCCCGCAAGGCGAGCTCGTCGACGGTGCGGGTCACGATGTCGACTCATGGCTATTACGGCGTAATGCGTTCGGCCCCGTGTGCATCGCCCGACGGCTGGGACGGTCCCCGGCTTCGTGACCTCGGCGGATGCCGTGCCTGCCGAGGGATGTCCCAAGCCCTGGCTCAGGTGGTCTGCGGCCAGGCGCGCAGCGGGCCTGGTGTTCGTCGAGGAAGCGTCGCGCGGCGTCGAGTCCGCGCTGCCGCAGGCCGTCGGCGTCCTCCCGTACGAGGCAATGCAGGGCATGAGTCATGGCTTTGGGTCGGCGAGGTAGAGGCCGCAGGCGCAGTCCATGCGTCCTCAGGGGAGCAGACGAGGGTGCCGGTGGGTAGGGCGGGCGCGATATGGCGGCCCTGCCTCTCGGGTCGGCGCCCGGACTGCCCAGCGCCACGGCCGTCTCCCGGGCTCGCCGCCTTCCCGGACGATCCTCAGGAGCACAAGGCGCGCTCGGCAGTGCTGGCCAAGGTCGCGATGACGCGGTCGGGTTGCAGCGCACGGCCGGTATAGAGCAGGTCAAAGCTGTCAAAGCTGGTCAGTAGCCATAGCACATGAGTGGCCTGGGCGGCGGTGAGGTCGTCGCGGAGCACGCCTTGCTCGGCCAGTCGGCCGGCGAGGCCGCTCATGCCTTCGGCGCGTCCGCGTTCCAGGCGTTGGACCGCTCCGCCGACCGCTTCGGCGTCGAGCTGGGCCATCGAGAACAACGCACGCAGCACGTCCCGGTGCGCCGCGTACATCAGCACGTTGCCGCGGATGCCGCCGCGCAGACCCTCCCGGGCATCCGGGTGGAGCACCGCGCGCACCATGTCGGTGAATCCGCCGCGTTCGAGCAGGTCCATGCCGAGCGCGTCGAACAAGCCCGAGCGTGAGCCGAAGACGGTGTAGACGGTGGAGCGCGACACCTCCGCGAGCTTGGCGACCTTGTCAAGGCTGACCGGTTCGGCCGGCGCCTCACGCAGGCGCTGATAGACGGCGTCGAGGATTCGGCGTCTTGTCTCCTCCGCGGCCCGGGCGCGCAGGCGCTGCTCGTACTTCCGAGTCGGGGGCATGGCTCAGCATCCTACCATTCGCTTGACAGCATGTCTTTTGAAAGACATGCTGTCCGATGAAATGCGGGATGACCCATGCACTGCAAAGAAGGGGGCAGCGTGCGCGTGATGATCCGGTACACCGTCAGGCCGGAACGAGTGGGGCAGAGCATGGTGTTGCTGCATGCCGTCTACGCGGACCTTCAACAGGCCCGCCCGCGTGGCCTGCGCTATGACACCTTCCGGCTCGACGGCGGCGGCAGCTTTCTGGCCCTGATCGAGTCCGAGGGCGACCCGGTGGCGGCCCCCCACCACCGGCTGGCCTCTTTTCAGCGCTACCGCGCCGCCCTAAGCGAGATCTGCACGGAGCCACCCATCGTGACCTACCTGGATGAAGTCGGCTCCTACCGATCCGAGTGACCGCGGCCAGCACAGCCACCACCTCACCACCCCGACAAGGAGATAGAGCGCATGATCCGGATTGCCGTCATCATCGGCAGCACCCGTCCCGGACGCCGGGCCGAGGCCGTGGCCCGGTGGGTCGCCGACACCTCGGTTCACCATCCCGCGGTCGCCGCCGGCCAGGCGGCCGTCGAGGTGGTCGACATAGCCGCATACGCACTCCCCCTGCTGGACGAGCCCGTGCCCGCGGCCTTCGCCCGCTACGCCAACGCGCACACCCGCCGATGGGCGGAGACCATCACCGCCTTCGACGGGTTCGTGTTCGTCACCCCGGAATACAACCGCTCCGTCCCCGCCGCGCTGAAGAACGCGATCGACTTCCTCTACGCGGAATGGCACCACAAGGCCGCCGGGTTCGTCGGCTACGGCGTGCACGGCGGCATCCGCGCGGTGGAGCAACTGCGGCAAGTGATGGCAGAGGTGAAGATCGCCGACGTGCAGACTCAGGTGGCCCTGGCGATGTTCACCGACTTCACGTTCACCGACCCCACCGATCCCACCGACCCGGGCACCTGCACACCGAGCACCCGCCAAGAAGCGACCCTCGCCACCATGCTCGACGAGATCATCTCCTGGTCCCAAGCGCTCAAGCCGCTCCGCGCCCCGTCGACGGCACCCGAACCGCTACCCGCCTGACCCGGCCATCGGGCCGCCCGGTCCCCCGTCTCCCGTCGAGAACCGACTGCGTGGACCGGGCCGCTCCACCGCCGCCCTGCAGGCACATGTCTCGCAGAAATGAGTAGTTCTGCCAGCCCACGACCAGCGGTCGAGAGGTGTCCGTGCCCGTTGCCGCCGCATGCCCGACAGCTCTGGCCGCCGGCGAGCGGCACCGGCTGAAGAAGATGGCCTGGGGCCACAAGACCGAGTACCGGCTGCGCCTCCGCGCGCAGATCGTCCTGCACGCGGCACGTGGGCTGGCCAACGCTCGAATCGCGCAGCAGGTCAGTGCGCACGTAGACACCGTGCGCAGGTGGCGGGGCCGCTTCGCTGAGGAGAGGCTGCCCGGCCTGGCGGACCGCAAGCGCATCGGCCGCCCACCCTCCTTCACCGCACTGCGGACGGCTCAGGTCGCGGCGTTGGCCTGCCAGTTGCCGGCCGAGACCGGCGTGCCGCTGTCCCGCTGATCGTGCCCGGAGCTGGCCCGCGAGGCCGTCGAGCGCGGCATCGCGCCCTTCCTGTCGGCCTCCACCGTGCGCCGCTGGCTGGCGCGAGACGGCCTCAAGCCCTGGCAGCACCGCTCCTGGATCTTCATCACCGACCCCGGCTTCCGCGCCAGGGCCGAGCGCGTGCTGGACCTGTACGCCCGCACCTGGCAGGGCCAACCGCTCGGCGAGGACGAGTACGTCATCAGCTCCGACGAGAAGACCTCCATCCAGGCCCGCTGCCGCTGCCATCCCACCCTCGCCCCGGCCAGGCCAGCGCCATGCGCGTGAACCACACCTACAAACGCGGCGGCACGCCGGCCTACCTCGCCGCCTACGACGTCCACCGCGCGAAGGTGTTCGGCCGCACCGAACCCCGCACCGGCATCGCCCCTGCGCGGCACCAGACGAGGGCAACATGCACTTGCTCGAGGTGGTGGCGACCGAGCGACAGAAGGAACGCCTGCTGCGCCTGTCGGCATCCGGTGCGGTGCCGCTCCTGTTTCGCGAGGACCGAGCCGGCGCCCGGCGCCGGATCCAACCTGCGGGCACTCGGTGCCGGGCAGAGGCCCCCTCCATGGCCCCGGGGCTTCGTACGCGGCCTACGGCCCGGGGCGCTGTCCCTTCGGGCGGGTTCATCCGCTGCGTCGCGTTTATCTGCCGAGCCCTCGCGGTATTTCCACCGAACCGCCGCCGATAAACCCCACAGAACCCTCTGAAACTTTTTGGCTCCCCATCGGATCAGCGAACCGACCCGTAGAGTCATCGAGAGTGAGGGCGAATTCCGCAAAACCCTTCCCCGGCAGAAATCGGCCACACTCGTGTAACACACACCAATGAATGTCTAAAAATGATCGACCACGCCCTGTCCGCTACCGGAAAGATGCTGGCCACTATCACCCCGGAAGGTTCGGAGGGGTGTCCGGCCGTCGCCAGGTGGCCGAATCGGACCCTTCCTTCCCTGGCAGGCTTCGACCAACTCACCTTGCATAGAAGCAGATTGAGGCGGCAGAGGTACAGACCACTGTCGTCCGGTACCAGACGATTTCATCCGGAGTCTGGATAATGTCGCGAAATGCCCAGGTAATCGACACCGAACGGGCGCCACCTTTCTCTCGACTTGATCAGGAATAGCCCGTTTTGGCGTTGCAAAGAAATAAATCATTAACAGCGGCATCGTTGACAGATCTCTCCCTGGTACCGACCAATTAGTGAACGGCGAATACAATTCGTCGTCGACCTGAAAAAAGTGTGGTCGACCCGTGCAACACATGGGAGACACGCAATTGAGAGTCACCGGCATATCCAGACCGGCCACCAGACGAAGGAGACCGGTCCGGACTGGGCTGACCGCCCTGGCCAGCGCCGCGGCCATCGCCGTACTGGGGCTCACCGCCCCGGCGGCGAACGCGGCGACCTCCGCGACCTCCGACGACACCACCAAGCCCTCCGTAGAGGCCTCGTGCGCCGAGCCCGGCCCCGGTGAGGTGAGCTGCTTCGCGCTGCGCCGCACCGATGTGAAGTCCGAGCAAGGCGTCCAGCCCAGCGACACCACCCCGAGCGGCTGGGGCGCCACCGCGCTGCAGGACGCCTACAACCTGCCGGCCGGCGGCGGCGCGGGCCAGACGGTCGCGATCGTCGACGCCTATGACGACCCGACCGCCGAAGAGGACCTGGCGGTCTACCGGGCCCAGTACGGACTGCCCGCCTGCACCACGGACAACGGCTGCTTCAAGAAGGTCGACCAGCGGGGCGGCACCGACTACCCGGCCGCCAACAGCGGCTGGGCCGGTGAGATCTCGCTCGACCTGGACATGGTCTCGGCGGCCGCCCCGTACGCGAACATCGTCCTGGTGGAAGCCGACTCCGCAAGCTTCGACGACATCGGCGCCTCGGTCGACCAGGCGGTCGCGCAGGGCGCCAAGTTCATCTCCAACTCGTACGGCACGGGTTACACCAGCGCTCCCGGCAGTGGTGAGGACCCGTCGGAGACCACCGACTTCGACGCCCACTACAACCACCCGGGTGTCGCCGTGGTCGCCTCCTCGGGCGACGACGCCTACGGAGTCGCCTACCCGGCGGCCTCGCAGTACGTGACCTCCGTGGGCGGCACCGCGCTGGAGCAGGACTCCTCCACCAGCCGCGGCTGGTCCGAGTCGGTCTGGTACAACAGCTACGGCGGTCCGGGCTCGGGCTGCTCGGTCTACGAGCCCAAGCCGGCCTGGCAGGAGAGCGTCACCACCGGCTGCGACATGCGTGGCGTCGCCGACGTCGCCGCGGTCGCCGACCCGCTCACCGGTGTCTCGGTCTACCAGACCTACGGCGGTGGCGGCTGGGCCGTCTACGGCGGCACCAGCGCCTCCTCGCCGATCATCGCCGGCGCCTACGCCGCGGCCGGCACCCCGACCGCCGGCACCTACCCCGCCGCCTACCCCTACGCGGCCGACGGCAGCGGTCTCAACGACGTCGTCGACGGGGACAACGGCTCCTGCACCCCCGCCAAGCTGTGCACGGCGGGCGACGGCTGGGACGGTCCGACCGGCCTCGGCACCCCCAATGGCGTCCAGGCCTTCCAGAACGGTCCGCACGGCGTGCTGAGCGGCACCGTCACCGACAGCACCACCGGTGCCCCGATCGCCGGCGCGGAGATCACCGCGGGCGACTCCAAGGCCAAGTCCGCGGCGGACGGCAGTTACTCGCTGACCCTGGCGGCCGGTACCTACGACCTCACGGTCGACGCCTACGGCTACACCACGGCCACCCTCTCCGGGGTCGAGGTCGCCGACGGGGGCAAGGTGACCAAGAGCTTCGCGCTCACCCCGGTCCCGACCGAGACCGTCTCCGGAAAGATCACCGACGGCTCCGGACACGACTGGCCGCTGTACGCCGCGATCACCGTCGACGGAGTGTCGGGCGCGCCCATCCAGACCGACCCGCTCACCGGCACCTACTCGGTGAACCTCCCGGCCGGCAAGACGTACACGCTGAAGGTCACCAGCAACTACCCCGGCTACCAGAGCGCCACCAAGGACATCACCGTGGGCGACTCCGCGGTCTCCGCCAACGTGAGCCTCCCGGTGGACGCATGGTCGGGCACCGCGGCCGGTTACACGACAACGGACGACGGCACCACCGAGCCGTTCGACTCCACCACCTCCGCCCCCGAGGGCTGGAGTGTGGTCGACGCCGACGGCACCACCGGCGGCTGGGAGTTCGACGACCCGGGCCAGCGTAAGAACACCACCGGCGGCACCGGCGCCTTCGCCATCGTCGACAGCGACAAGGCGGGCAGCGGCAAGACCCAGAACTCCACGCTGACCAGCCCGTCCTACGACTTCTCGGGCACCGACCTGCCGGAGCTGAGCTACCGGACCACCTACAAGTCGTACACCGGGCAGACCGGCAAGGTCGAGGTCAGCTCGGACGGCGGCACCACCTGGACCGTGGTCTCCTCGCTCACCACGTCCGTGACCGGCTCCAAGGTCACGATTCCGCTGGCCGACTACGCGGGCCAGTCCGACGTACGGGTGCGGTTCCACTTCACCGGCAAGTACGGCTGGTGGTGGGAGGTCGACGACGTGTTCGTCGGGGCCCGCGACCTCTCGACCGTCCCCGGCGGCCTGGTCGTCGGAGAGGTCAAGGACGCCAACACCGGCGACGGCGTCACCGGAGCCACCCTGACCGGCACCGGTGGCAGCGCCGTGAGCACCATCTCGGCCGCCACCCCGGACGACGCGGCCCTCGGTGACGGCTTCTACTGGGCCTTCGCGCCGGCCGGCCAGCAGACCCTGACCGCCGCCAAGTCCAAGTACACCTCGGCCGCCAAGGCGGTGACCTTCGCCGCCGACTCCACGGTCCAGAAGAACTTCTCCCTCAAGGCCGGGCAGCTGAAAATCACGCCGGCCTCGGTCGACGCCCCGGTCGCCTGGGGCGGTTCGGCGTCCAAGACCGTCACGGTCAAGAACACCGGTGGCGCCGACGCCACCGTCAAACTGTCCGAGAAGACCGGCAGCTTCACCCAGGCGACCTCGGGTGCGCCGCTGATCAGCGTGAAGGGCGACTACTCGCCGCTGTCGGCGAAGAGCCAGGCCGGCACGTCCGGTGACAGCACGGCGGCCCCGGCCGAGGGCGGCGACGCCTGGCAGACCGTGGCCAACCTGCCCGACACCATCCAGGACAACGCCGTGGCCGCCGACGACGGCAAGGTCTACTCGGCGTTCGGCTACGACGGTTCGGACGACATCAAGTCGCTGTACTCCTACGACGCCGAGAGCGGCTGGACCCAGCTGGCCGACGCGGCCGACACTCGGGAGGCGCCGGCCCACGGCTTCATCGACGGCAAGCTGTACGCCGTCGGCGGCTGGGGCGCCAGCGGCAGCACGGACGCCAAACTGGAGATCTACGACCCGAGCTCCAACACCTGGACGACCGGCGCCTCGTCGCCGACACCGCTGGCGGGCTCGGGCTCCGCGGTCCTGGACGGCAAGCTGTACGTGGTCGGCGGCTGCACGGACACCTGCGGCTCCACCTCGGTGACGGTCTACGACCCGTCGAACGACTCCTGGTCCACCGCGGCGAACTACCCGGTGAGCATCTCCTGGGAGTCCTGTGGCGCCATCGACGGGCTGCTGTACTGCGCCGGCGGCTCCGGGGGCTCCAGCGACCTGAAGTCCGCGTACGTCTACGACCCGGCCGCCGACTCCTGGTCCGCCCTGCCGGACATGCCGAAGGCCCTGTGGGGCTCCGCCCACACCGTGGCCAACGGCATGCTGCTGATCAGCTCCGGTGTCAGCAGCAACGCCCTCACCAACGCGAGCTACGCCTACGACCCGGCGGCCGGGACCTGGTCGTCGCTGCCCAACGCCCAGACCGCCACCTACCGCGGCGGCGGCGCCCCCGGCTTCTACAAGGTCGGCGGCGCGATCGGCAACGCCACCCCGGTCAAGACGGTCGAACTGCTCCCCGGCTACGACCAGGTCGGCGGTTCGGACGTCAGCTGGATGTCGCTGGACACCTCGCAGGTCACGCTCGCTCCGGGGGCCAGCGTCACGGTCACCGTGTCGGTGACGTCGTCGGTCGATGAGATCACCCAGCCCGGTGTGTTCACCGCCAAGATCGGCATCGCTTCCGACACGCCGTACTCGGTGGCGGCCGTCCCCGTCACCATGACCGTGGCCCCGCCGAACACCTGGGGCAAGATCACCGGCACGGTGTACGGCAAGGCGACCGACGGCACCACGGCAGCCCTGAAGGGGGCCACCGTCCAGGTCGACTCGTGGGCGCAGTCGTTCACCCTGATCACCGACAAGGACGGCCACTACGCCCTGTGGCTGGACGTCCGCAACAACCCGCTCACCATGATCGTCGCCAAGGACGGCTACGCACCGACGGTGGCCACCGTCAAGGTCGTCAAGAAGGGAACGGTGACGACGAACTTCACCCTGAAGAAGGTCTAGCAACGATCCCGTAGGCGTGGCGGGCCCGGCCGGAAGCCGGTCCCGCTCCGCACCGGACGTCCCCGGGGCCGCGCTCACTATGCTGAGCGCGGCCCCGGCCGGTGTCAGGCCGGTCGCATCGGCACGCCCGGCCGGCGAAGCCTCCACTCCGAGGCCGTACGACGCAGGTGTGCCGTCACCGCCCACCACTGGTCCGGACGGTCCACCACCACGGCGTCCGGGCCGATCTCCAGGAACCGACCTGGGCGCAGCAGGTACGCCGCTACGTCCGCCGCATCCTGCATCCCCCTGGTTGTCACCTGGAAGGCGGGCTATTTGTCACAGACGCTCGGTGCCTTTCGATCCCTCACCTCGTGGTCCGCCGCCGGCGGCTCGGGCTCGGCGGCCGTACCGACACAGCGTGACGGCGCCGGTCACGAGGACGCGCATGCGCCGTCTCCCCCGAGTGGCGCGGGCCGAATGTGCGTCACCAGGGCACCTCTCCCTCGTCGTCGAAGAAGCGGCCCGTCGGCCCGTCGGCCGGCACGGTGGCCAGCCGGATCGCGGCGGCTGCACCCTGCTGGGGGGTGCGCACTCCCCGGAAGCCGTTGAGGTCGGTCGCCGTGAAGCCGGGGCAGACGGCGTTGATCAGGATGTGGGTGTCGGCCAGTTCCTTGGCGTACTGCACGGTGACGGCGTTGAGGAACGTCTTCGACGGCGCGTAGGCGATGGAGATGGGGCCCGTCTCGGCGCCCGGCGTGGTCTGCAGCGTCAGGGAGCCGACGCTGCTGGAAACGTTCACGATCCGCGGCGACGGCGAGCGGCGCAGCAGCGGCAGCAGGGCGTTGGTAACCCGGATGACGCCGATCACGTTGGTCTCCACGGCCGCCCGTACCCGGTTCACGTCGACCGTGGTGGGCTCCTGCGGTCCGCCCCCGGTGATCCCCGCATTGTTGACGAGCGCGTCGAGCCGCCCGGCCCGATCCTCCATCAGCCGGGCCGCCGCTGTCACGCTCGCGTCGTCGGTCACATCCAGCGGCACGCCGAACGCGTCGGCCCCGGCCGCGCGCAGCTTGTCGACAGCGGCCTCGCGCCGCTCCTCGTTCCGCGCGCCGATTCCGACGGACCAGCCGAGGGCGCCGAGCCCGGCGGCGATCTCGTACCCGATGCCCTTGTTGGCTCCGGTCACCAGCGCGACCTTGTGGTGGTTCACGGTGTTCGTCTCACTCATGACATCGATACTTCTCCCCCGCCGGGCAGGGCGTCCAAGACCGACTGGGTGGACGGCGATACCGCCCGGGTATCGCTCCTGGCCGTCCCGGTTAGGCTGGCGGGGTGGAGACACGTGAGCTGCGGTACTTCGTCGCGGTCGCCGAAGAGCTGCACTTCGGCCGGGCCGCGCAGCGGCTCGGGATCGCCCAGCCCCCGCTGTCGCGGGCGATTGCCGGGCTCGAACGGCGCCTGGGCACCGTCCTGTTGGAGCGCGGCAGCCGGGGCATCGCCCTGACGGGGGCGGGGGCGGTGCTGCTGCGGGAGGCGCGGGCGGCGCTGGACGCCGTCGAGGCCGCCGAACGGCGCACTCGCCGGGCCGCCCTCGCCGCGACCGGCCGCCCCGCCGTGGTCCTGGCCGCGAAGGCGGGCGCCTCCGGTGAACTGCTGGCGAAACTCCTCGACGCCTACGCCGCCGAGCCCGGCGCCGTCGCCGTGGACGTCGTGCTGTGCGGGCCGGGCGAGCAGGAACGGCTGCTGCGCGACGGCCGGGCCGACGTAGCCCTGCTGCATCGGCCGTTCGACGACACGGCCGGCTTCGACACCGAGGACCTGCACACCGAGGGTCAGGTCGCGATCCTCCCGGCGGGCCACCCTCTCAGCGCCCGCCCCCACGTGCGGCTCGCCGAGGTCACCGACCTTCCCGACCTGCCCCTGCCCCGCTGGCCACGCCCCGACGGCTCCTTCCCGGACGGCCCCGGACCGCAAGTGCGCGACCACACGCAACTCACCCAGCTCATCGCCCTCGGCCGCGCCTGCGCGGTCGTCCCGGAGTCGGGCCGCACCGGCTTGCGCGAGGACCTCACCGCCGTACCGGTCCTCGACGCCCCCCACGTCACCACGGTCATTGCGTGGCCCCCACACAGCCGCTCGACAGCGGTCGCGGGGCTGGTCCGCGCCGCCGCCCTGTGACCGCCGGCGGTGAACGCCGTGAGGGCATGCTGGATTTCGTGGACACCGCCCGGTCCCTCATCAGCTTCCGGCACGTCGTGCGGTACGAGGTGACTGGCCTCCACCGCGGACGGCGGCGACGCGGTGGTGGTCTCGGCCCGGACCCGGGACGTGGCGGTGCCGTGTCCGGTGTGCGGGACGCCGACGGCGAAGGTGCACGGTTATCACCGCCGAACGGTGAGGGACGTGCCGGTCGACGGCCGCCAGGGCGTCGGCCTGCTCGACTGCTCCCGCCGCCTCAACCTGGCCCTGAACACCGTCAAACGCTACGCCCGCATGCCCGGACCCCAGGCCCTGCGCATCGCCCCCGCCTACCGGCCCACCCTCGTCGACCCCTACCGCGAGCACCTGCGACGGCGCCGTGCCGAGGAACCCGCCGTCCCGGTCACCCACCTCCTCGAAGAGATCCGGGAGTTGGGCTACACCGGCAGCGCCGACCTGCTGGTCCGCTACCTCAACCAGGGCCGCGCCGAAGGCGACCACCCCGTCACCACCCCACGTCACGCCAGCCGCCTCCTGCTCACCGACCCCGACAACCTGCGCCCGAAGGAAACGACCCTGCTGAAAAAGATCGCTGCGGCCTGCCCGGAGATGACCGCACTCGCCGATCTCGTACGCGGCTTCGCCACCCTGCCCGATGGCGATGCCCTCGGCGAGACGGAACAGGGCGAATATGGCTCATCCATGGTGCTCTCGTGTCAGGTGGTAGACAGACCGAAACACGTATGTTCGTCCTCGACGACAGGCCGCTGGGACATGATTACGACGTGCGCAGCGGGCCGGGACGGGCATGAGTACCGGTCTCGTGAACAGGGCCAGACGTGGAGGGGGTCGATGACAGTTCGTCCAACCTGGCCAGCGCGTCGCGCAGGGCGACCCGCGAGGTGACCCCCAGCTTCGGGAAGATGCGGTACAGCTGGACACTGACGGCACGCGGCGACAGATGCACCTGGTCGCCGATCTCCCCATTCGTCAGGCCGCTGGCTGCCAGGTCGGCAATACGACGCTCCTGCCGGTTCAACGAGATCGCGGAGGGCGACGACGCGCGAAGATGCCCTCCGGCCACGTTCAGCTCAGCTTGGGCTCGCGCCGCCTGTGCGGTCACTCCCAACGCGTCGACAGCTTCGGCTGTCAGCACTGCACCGTCTTGATGCTGCGCCTTGTCTCCAGCGGCACGGATCGAAGCTTGAAATGGATGTGAGCCGGGTGTGCAGTCGGCCGGTACGCGTCTGCGCGCTCGGTCGCTGTGCATGGCGTGACCTGAGAGGAAAGCGGCGTCGCTGAGCCGCCTGCCGCGGCTGCCGGGGCCCTCGCTGAGTTCCGCGGCGCGGGTCAGCCACTCCACAGCCGCGAGTATGCCGCCACGTTCGGTCGCCGATTTCGCGGCGGATTCAAGGACATCTGCCACGCCTTCGTCGGGATCCACTGTTGCCGCCGCCAGGTGTGCCGCCCGCCGCTCGATGTCGTCCCGGTGCACCTCGGCCAATGCCCTGTGGGCTGCCCGGCGCTGGTTGGGTGTGGCGAGCTGGACCACACTCGACCGCACCAGAGGGTGGCGGAAGGCCAGGCTGCCCGTGGCGGGTTCGGTGAGCAGCAGGCCACAGGCCACCGCTTCTTCGACATGACGCATGCGGTATCGGGGGGATGCAGTCGTTGCGTTGCCCGGTCTGGCACCCGCACCATCGAGGGCGCCCTTCAGCAGCTCCGCCCGTACGGTGTCGCCGAGAGCGCTGATGCGGGCGCCGTACACCTGGTGAAGGCGTCGAGACATTGGGCCGTCGTCCTGCCCGAGAGGGTCCACTTGCGTCAGGTCGTCGCGTCGGCTGTCGACGTGAGGGGGCAGTTCGAGCAGAGCCAGCGGATTGCCGAGAGCCTGCTTCAGGACGAGGTGGCGGACCTGGTGGCGCAGTGAAGGGTGGTGCCTGTCCAGCAGGTGTTCGGCGTCCCGCTCGGCGAGTGCCCCGACCAGCATCTCGGCCAGCACGGCCGTGTCCAAACGGGAGGTCAGGTCGCTGCGGGCTGCGACCAGCAGATTGATCCCGCTGCCGGCGAGTCGATGGCCCACGAAACTGCAGACGGCAGCGCTTGCGTGGTCCAGCCATTGGGCGTCATCGAGGATCAGCAGGAGGGGCTGCTTCGAGGCTGCCGCCGAGAGCAGGTCGAGCACCGCGATACCGAGCGTCATGGTCGACGGAGGAGTGCACCTGGGCTGGCCGTAGACGGCGTCGAGTGCGACGCGGGAGCCTCGCTCCAGGTGCGCGATGTCGGGCACCAGGGGATGCAGGAGCTCGCGGAGTGTCGCGTAGGACAACGGCGCTTCCGCTTCGACGGCCGTCGCCGCGATGACGCGATGGCCTCCTCGGGTCGCCAGGCCGGCGGCGTAACCGAGCAGAGCGCTTTTGCCGATGCCCGCTTCGCCCGTGAGGACCAGCGCCTGATCCCCAGAGTCGTGAAGGAGCTTGGACAGCTGGGCCTTCTCGGCCTCGCGACCGATCACTGCCATCGCTGACTCCATGTCCCCGCTCCTTTCGCGTCGGCTCCGTCACGCGGACGAGGCCGCAGCCGCCGGACTGCCGGGTGATGGCGGGGGTCTGTTCCGCCGAACACGCTTTCAACTACCCGGTTAGTTGATTTAACGCCCGGGCCGCGAAAGCTGTCAAGTAAACGGTTAGTTAGCAACTGCGCTAGGCTCGGGCCATGCAGCGCGACGCCGAAGCCACCAAACGACGACTCATCGCGGCCGGCCGGGTCGAATTTGCCGCCTATGGGCTGAACGGCGCCCGAGTGGATCGCATTGCCGTCGCCGCACAGTGCAACAAGGCGCAGATCTACCACTACTTCAAGAGCAAG
Source organism: Streptomyces sp. NPDC001315 (assembly GCF_042896175.1). Taxonomy (NCBI): domain Bacteria; kingdom Bacillati; phylum Actinomycetota; class Actinomycetes; order Kitasatosporales; family Streptomycetaceae; genus Streptomyces; species Streptomyces sp. NPDC001315. The sequence goes on from NZ_JBIAWZ010000032.1 coordinate 60,798, forward strand.
GACGGGCTGTTCGACGCCGTCTGGAACAGTCTGGTGGAGCAGATCATCGCCGGGCTCCCCTTGGACGTGGAGGACCTTCCCGGCTTCGCAGCTCATCTGAGTGACCTGTATGCCGAGCACCCGGAGCTTCCTCGGCTGATCACATGGCAGCGTCTGGAGCGAGGCCACGAGTCCCTCAGCAAGGATGGCGTCGACGACATTCGCTACAAAAGCGCCGCGATCGCCGAAGCGCAGGCCAGAGGCCTCGTCTCGACCCGCTTCGACGCCCGGGTGCTGCACGCTCTCCTCATCCACATTGCGATGCTGTGGGATGCCTCCGCCCCTGAAGTGCTCGAGGTGGTGGACATGAACGATCAAGCTCAGCGCCGTGAGATCGTCCGGAAGGTGATCGCGGCGTTGGTCAACTGAGCGAGCCGGCACCGAAGTGGGGTCCGTGCGGCCAACTTCGACTTCGAGGATTATGCCCTGCTCGTCCGTGGGCCGAGCACGCTCACCGAGATGATCGCCCCGCCGTCGGCTGCCGCTCCTGCAACGCCCTGGCTGCGTGGTCGAGGAGTGCGCACCAGCAGGTGCCGCGTGGCGCGCCTACTCCGCCGACCTGGACCTCGATACCCCACCACTCACGCGCGTGTCGGGGCCGACCGTGGATCACGCCTCGATCGGCCCCGACACGGGGAACTGTCCTACTGAATGGTCGTTAGCCGCGCGTCATCGCGAAGAGGTGCAGCGTGGGCTTGTCAGGCGCGGCTGCGGTGCTGACGTCGGGCAGTTGGACGCTGATTGGTGTTCTGCCGGACTGCAGGGCTGCACCGACGTAGAAGTCGTAGCCGGCATGGTCGTACCTCTGGTGGTTCTGGCGGTTCTGGTACGCCGCGGTGATGGCGATGTCACCGGGTACCGCCGAACCAGTACTGGCCGCTCAGGGTGAACTGCTGGGTGGTGCCGTCCGAGTAGTGGATGGTTGCGGTGCCTCCCGCGGGGTCGTAGCTCGAATCGACGAGGAAGCCGAGTGTGTCCCCGCAGGTGCCGTTGATCGCCACGGTCTGGCCTGAGGAGACAACGTTATCCAGGGCGCCGGTGGTGACTGTTCCGGTGGTCTTGTTCATCGCGGCCTTGCGCGACGACCTCTACCAGCGGCTGGCAGCGTGAACCCGTGCACGTGACGGTCGTCGCACGCCTCTGAAGATACCCCCCTAGGTATCTCTGTTACGGTGGATTTAGATACCCCGGGGGGTAAAAGCGTTACGAGGGAGAGTGCCGTGTTCTTTGCCGACATCCTGGAGACCGAAGGTCTGGGCAACCGCAGCTACCTGGCCGGGGGTGCCCGGGCGGCCGTCGTGGTGGACCCCCCGCGGGACATCGACCGGGTGATCGCTGCGGCGGCGCAGCGCGGGGTGCGGATCGCGGTGGTCGCAGAGACGCACGTGCACAACGACTACGTCACCGGGGGCCTGGAGCTGGCTCGGCTGACCGGGGCTCGCTACCTGGTGCCCGCCGGGGCCTCGGTTGCGTACGCGCGGGTTCCCGTGGCCGACGGGGACGTGAAGGAGGTCGACGAGAGCCTGGTGCTGCGGGCCGTCGCCACTCCGGGACACACTCCGCACCACACCTCCTACCTGCTGGAGGAGGACGGCCGGGCGGTGGCCGCGTTCACCGGCGGGTCGCTGCTGATCGGCAGCGTAGGCCGCCCTGACCTGGTGGAGCCGCGGCTGACCGAGCAGCTGGCCCGGGCCCAGCACGCCTCCGCGCACCGCCTCGCGGCGGAGCTGGACGACGAGGTGCCGGTGATGCCCACGCACGGGTTCGGCAGCTTCTGCTCCTCCACCCAGGCCGGCGGCGAGCACAGCACCATCGGCGCGGAGAAGGCGTCCAACCCTGCCCTGGTCCAGGACGTGGACACGTTCGTCAAGGAGCTGCTGGCCGGGCTGGACGATGTGCCGGCCTACTACGCGCACATGGGCCCGGCCAACACGGTCGGCCCCGCGCCGGTGGACCTGACCGCGCCGCAGCGCGCCGACGCCGGCGAGATCGCACGGCGCCTGGCGGCGGGCGAGTGGATCGTCGACCTGCGCAACCGGGTGGCCTTCGCCGAGGGCCACGTGGCTGGTTCGTTCAACTTCGAGGTCGAGGGGCAGCTGGCGACCTATCTGGCATGGATGATCCCGTGGGGCAAGCCGGTGACGCTGCTCGCGGGGAGCGCCGAGGACATCGCCCGCGCTCAGAGGGAGCTGGCCCGGGTGGGCATCGACCGTCCGGCCGCGGCCGCCGTCGGCTCACCGGCCGACTGGGTCACCGGGCAGGACAGGCCCGCGTCGTTCCCGCGGGCGACGTTCGCCGACCTGGCCGCCGCGCGCGGGCGGGGCGAGGACGTGGTGGTCCTGGATGTGCGCCGCGCCGGCGAGCGGGCCGACGGCTGGATCGAGGGCAGCGTGCACATCCCCATCCACCAGATCCACCAGCGCCTGGACGAGGTGCCCGCGGGCACGGTGTGGGTGCACTGCGCGGGCGGGATGCGCGCGGCGATCGCCGCCTCCGTGCTGGATGCCGCCGGCCGTGACGTGGTGGCCGTCGACGACGGCTACGCGGCCGCCGCCGACGCCGGCCTCACGCTTGTCACACCCGCCCAGCACTGACCCGCACGACTGGTCTGCCGAGCCGCCGACGGTTACGGCACCAGGAGCCCTTGAGGAAACACAGCCATGCTCTTGCCCCAAGGCGGCCCCGGCCGCATCCCCCCTGCACAGGCCCACCGCATGCTCCAGGAAGGTACGGCCGTGCTGCTCGACGTCCGTGAGGCGGACGAATACCAGGCCGGTCACGCGCCCGGCGCGCTGCATGTGCCGCTGTCGCGGCTGGCAGCCGGCGCGGATGTGCCTGGCAGTCCGAACAGGCGCAGCCTGGTGCTGATCTGCCGTTCGGGCAACCGCTCCCAGGACGCCGCGCGGCTGCTGGCCGACCGGGGCGTGGAGTCGGTGGACGTCACCGGCGGCATGCGCGACTGGGCTGAGCAGGGTCTGCCCGTCCGGGACGCGCACGGGGCGGCGGGCACCGTCATATGACCGCGTTCGTCCTCGCCCTGTTCGCCGGGGCGCTGGTCGGCCTGGCGCTGGGGTCGCTGGGGGCGGGCGGCAGCATTCTGACCGTCCCCGCCCTGATCTATCTCCTCGGTTTCAGTCCGGCCGAGGCGACCACTGCCAGTCTGATCATCGTGATCGTCAGTTCCATTACTGCGCTGCTGTCGCACGCCCGCGCCGGGAAGGTGCGCTGGCGGGCCGGGCTGCTGTTCGCAGCGGCCGGGCTGCTGCCCGCCGCCGCGGCTGGCGTCCTGTCCGCGCACATCCCCGCCACCGTGCTGACCCTGGCGTTCGCGGTGCTGGCTGTGCTGGCGGGCTTGCGCATGCTGCGCCGCCGGACGGCGCCGGAGAACGGGACGGTGTCGGGGCCCCGTGCGGCGGGAGCCGGTGCCGGCCTTGGCGCGGTGACTGGGTTCCTCGGGGTCGGCGGCGGCTTCCTCGCCGTCCCGGCGCTGGTCGCCGTGCTCGCCGTGCCGATGAGCGCGGCCGTCGGCACCAGCCTGCTGGTCATCATCGCCAACGCGCTGGTGGCCCTCGCCGCCCGGGCGGCCACCGCCACCACCCTGGACTGGCTGATCCTGCCGTTCATCGCGACCGCGGTCCTCGGTGCCTGGGACGGCAAACGCCTGAGCGGGAAGGTCTCGCCGGCCACGCTGCAACGCGTCTTCGGCAGCCTGCTGCTGGTCGTCGCCGTGGCCATGGGGATCGGCGCCCTGGTATGAAATGCCCATGGGGCCTGCTGTAGGCGCCGGTGTCCCGGACGCCCGCAGCAGGCCCCACGGGGGCTTCAGGCCAGCGACAGGAAGAGCTTCTCCAGCCGGGCCCGCATCTGCACCGAGTCCCGCACCGTCGCGTCCTCGCTGGTCATGCACTGCTGCAGCCCCGTCGCGATGATCGAGAACCCGGCCCGGTCCAGGGCGCGGGAGACGGCGGCCAGCTGCATGATGACGTCTTCGCAGTCCCGGCCCTCCTCGATCATCTTGATCACGCCTGCGAGCTGGCCCTGCGCCCGCCGCAGCCGGTTCAGCGCCGACTTCAGCTCGTCGGCACTCATGTCGAGTTCCACACTTCCTCCTCCATATACCCCCATGGGTATCTTACCGTGGAGGGAAACCACCCACCGAAAGGCATTGTTCCGTGACCACCCCCACCGCCCTGACCCCGGGCCAGGCCGCCGGCCGTTTCGGCGAGTTCACCGTCGTCGACGTCCGCACCCCCGGCGAGTACGCCACGGGCCACCTGCCCGGCGCCCACAACGTCCCCCTGGACCGCCTGGATGAGGCCGCGGGCGCGCTGAAGGCCGCCGCGGTCCGCGCGCCCCTGCTGGTCGTCTGCGCCTCCGGGGCCCGCTCGGCCAAGGGCTGCGCCCAGCTGGCCGCCCAGGGCATCGAGGCGGCCACCCTGGAGGGCGGCACCAGCGCATGGGCAGCGGCCGGCAAGCCGGTCGAGCGCCCGGCCGGGGTCCGCGCCACCTGGCCCATGGACCGCCAGGTCCGCCTGGCTGCCGGTTCCCTGGTCGTCGTCGGCTTCCTGGCGGGCTTCGCCTGGCAGCCCGCGCACTGGCTGTCCGGAGCCGTCGGGGCAGGACTGGTCTTCTCCGGCGTGACCAACACCTGCGGCATGGCCGCCGTCCTGGCCAAGCTGCCCCACAACCGGCCCCCCAAGAACGCCGTCTCCTTCCAGGAGACCCTGCAGCGCCTGGCCAACTGAGACGCACCCTCACGCACACCACCGCCCCGGCATTGCGCCGGGGCGGTGGTGTGCGTGAAACGGGGCGTATGCGGCGGCCGGTACGCGATCCTGGAGGCATGGAGATCGTGGTTCTGGCCGTGCCGGACTGCCCGAACGAGGCGCTCGCCGCCGACCGGCTGCGGCAGGCGCTGGATGAGGAAGGGATGCGCGAAGTCGGTTTCACCGTCCGCGTGGTCGCCGGCCAGGCGGAGGCAGAGCGGATCGGCTTCACCGGCTCGCCGACCATCTGGATCGGGGGCCGGGATCCGTTCGCCGAGGCGGGCAGGGCGCCGGGGCTGGCGGGCCGGGTCTACCGCACGCCGGACGGCCTGGTCGGCGCCCCCGGGCTCGGCGAGCTGCGGCAGGCGTTGAGGGCCGCCGCCTCGCGGGGCTGAGCGGTTACGTCTCCGTGGGCCGGGGCTGGTCGGTGCGGCAGGACAGGGCCACCAGAAGCAGGCCGCCGCAGACGGCGCCGGGTCCGCCCGGCAGCGGTGGCTGCCGGGCAGACCATGGTGCGGCCGGGCGTCACGCGACGGCTCCGGCCGGGGCAGTTGGGACAGCACGGTGCCGGCCACACTCGTACCGTTCTCCTGGCCGCCTCCCAGCCCGCACGCGTGGCCTCATCCTCGCTCGCCCCGGCCCCGGCTGACTTCGCTGCGGCCGCCGCGGCCGTGCTGGCCGCCGTCTGCGGTGAGGCGCCCGGCGTGCCCGTGATCCGTAAAGTGCTGTCTTCCGCAAGCGATGCGGGACTCATGGCCGACTCAGATCACGAACGGGCGTTCGTAGGCGACCGCAGAACCGCCAGCACCGTACGTCATCAGGGTGGGGATCGCACCGTTCTGGCTGCCGAGCTGCTTGAGCCGGGCGATGAGCTGTTCGCCATCGCCCGCGTAGTCACCATTGCCCCACACCGTGACCAGGTGCGAGGTGAACTCGCTGAGAACGCTGCCGGCGAGGGTCGTCTGCGCGTCGAGGCAGGCCGCGAAGCTGGCCACCTTCGCCTCGACGACCGTCATCTCCTTCAGGCCGACGAGGTTGCGCACGCTGTCGTACACGGCACGGTTGGCGCCCTTGTACGGCGTCTCCCAGGGCTGCAGCAGCTTGCCCGGCGCGTGCGCGGCGTCCGCCTCAAGGTCGGCGAACAGCTGGATGATGTCCTTGGACTGGACGCTGAGCTCCGCCGGCTCGGTCGGCCGCAACTCGTCCGGGTCGAGCTCGTCGGCGAACGCCTTGCTGAGCTGTTCGTCGGTCAGCGGCTCGGCGCTGCGGGCCGCGGGCACCTCGTCGCTGCCGACCTCTTGCCGGGTGACCGGCACCGTGGCGAGCGCGACTTCCAGCTGCTTGAAGGAACTGTCGAGATCCTTGACCCGGACGTCCTTGATCGCCTTGCGGCCAATGGTGATCTGATCCTTCGCCTTGGCTGCGGTGGCGCTGTGGCAGCTGTCGAAGACCAGGAAAACCCGCACACCAGCGCGGAACTCGCCCAGCAGCAGGTGCAGTTCGTCGTCGACGAGCATCCGGTCGTACAGGCAGAGGGTTTCGTCCATGCCGTCGGGCTCGTCATCGGCGCCGCTGTTCGGGATCTGACTGCCGTGGCCGGAGAACGACAACAGGAACGCGTCACCGGTGAACAACGCCTCGGTGGCCGCGCGGATCGCCGCGGCAACGTTGACCACGGTCGCGTCCTCATCGGCGAGCACGGACCCGCTGTAGCCGAGGTTCTCGGCCATCCGCTGCATGGCCTTGGCGTCGTTGACGCAGGACGCCAGCACGGCAACCTCGTCGCCGTAGTGGGCCGGGTTCAGTTTGTTCACCCCGACGTGCAGGCTCATCCCGGACGGCGTCCGCACGACACCACCGGAGAAGATCGTGTCGAGCTGGGTCATCGTCTGCTTGCCGACGAAACCGTCGGCGTACAGGCCATAGTCGCGCTGGAACGTCTCGACGGCGGTCGCGGTCCGGGCACCGAACATGCCGTCCACCTGGGCCTGCAACAGGTATGCGTCGCTGAGGTCGGCCAGCGCGCTCTGGATCGCACGAACAGCGCCGCGGTGCGTCTCGCGCAGGCCGATGGGTCGAACGTTCGACATCGCCGCCTCTAGCCGCTCGCGGGTGCTTGCGGTCGTACGACTCGTGAATCGCCTCGCAGTCAACACGGTCCTCCACCTTTCATTGCCATTGATACTGTTCGTTGGGGCGGGGCGAGACCGGCACGGTGACGCAGCCGAAACCGACCACGCCGGCTCCGGCAGCGAGGTCCGCCACGGCAGGTTCGGCAGGTGTCGGCACGGGTGTGGGTGAGACCCCGGTGACCGACTGGGCGATGGCGAGCCGGGCCAGCCATTCCGAGCGGTCCAGGGGTATCTGGAACCGCTGGACCAGGGCCGGGTCCCGCTGCCGCATGGTGATCCCGCCGAAGGCCGCGGTCCCGGCCGGCACGAGCTGAGCGGTCCGCCCGGCGACCACCCCGCCGGCGTTGCCCGCACCGAGCACGGCGGTCCGGGCCGGCGGGACGAAGCGGAACGGGCTGCCGCGGAACGGCGGCTTGACGGGTGTGAACGGCCCCAACTGCCAGCGGGGTCGCGGTGGCGGCGCGGCCGTCAGGCCGATGATGGTCGCGGCATAGACCGTCTGGACGTACGCCGGGATCGAGCCGTTGATCCCGTCGCCGCCGGAGACGAGCTCGCCGCCGGGCAGCCGCCAGTCGTCGCGCTTGAGCAACTGGGCGAACGGCCATGGCCGCAGGGTCTCGATCATGGTGTAGGCGAAGCGGCACTTGGCGGCGCTGGCCGAGGCGACCATAGCCGGCGCCCCGGGGAAGGCCTTCGCCGCGCAATCAGCGAGTTCGGCGAACGTGGCCTCGGCGATGGACCAAGTGGCGCAGTTTGCCGCGGACAGCGGATAGAAGGAGGTGGGCGCGTAGCTGATGTCCCCAGCGCTGAGCAGCGCGGTCTCGTCGAGCTGTGCCCGGCACGACATCGCCTCGATGACCGAGGACCGCGAGGCCAGCCGGGTCAGATCGGCGAGCGCCTTCTCCACCTCGTTCTTGAAGCCGAGCACCAGCCAGTCGCTGAGCGCGGCCTGCTGCACCTCCACAGCGGCCCCGGCGTCCTGCAACGACTGGACCACCGAGCTCATCTCCAGGTACGCGTTGTACTGCGCGGAGGTGTGCAGCCCGTCCTTGTCGGTGACGTACAGAACCCGGCGGGCGGCGTCAAGTTCGGTGGCTTCCGCGTCCGTCAGCGGTCGGCGGGCGAAGGCCATCCGATCGAGCACCGCCGACACCTGCTCCCATAGCGGCGCACCCGGTCCGAACGGCTCGGCCACTGTCCCTTTGCGGGGGACCAGGTTCGCCATCCGCACGAGTTCCGCCTCGCGGCTCGCATCGAGGGTGGCGAAGAGCGGCAGGATCGCGGTCGGCGTGAACTGCACCGGAACGGCCGAGACCACGGCGAAGCCGTCGTACGGCCGCCGCTGGTCTATCCACGCCGCGAGGGCCACGTGTACACCGAGCGGTTCCACGTCACTCGCCGACCCACTTCTTGATGTCGGGTGACGGGTCGGCGGCCTTGGGGATCTTGGTGCTGATGAATGCCATCAGCTGGATGCCGTTCATCGTCACAGAGGAGCCGTCGAACGTGAACGACTGCTCGCTCGAGTTGTTTGTCTGCCCGTACTTGCCGCCGATGGTGAATGGCCCGATGCCGACGAACCCGCCGCCTTCGATGTGGTCGGCGTGCTGCTTGACATGTGCGGCGACCTCGCTGCTGTAGAGGGTCAGGTTCCGGGCGAACAGCGCCGCGGTCGGGTAGGCGATCATCGCGCCCTCCGGATGTTCCGCGCCGTTGGAGTGCAACGGCGGGTACCCGAGCAGCTCGAAGCCGGGCTTGGGCCTCCAGCCACGTGCCCAGAACCAGTTCGCGTTGAAGGCCGGCCGTACGATCTGCACCTGGGTGTAGTCGAACTTGATGCCGAATGACTTACCGGTCATGTCGACCTCGAAGTCTTCGCGCCCGCCGCCGCCGGCCGCGCCCACGTTGAAGAGGCCGAGGGAGAATCCGACCGCGGCGCTCCCCTGACGGGCGGAGCTGGTCGACTTGGTGTGCGACTCGACGTGCCGCTCATCGTAGACCGCCCAGTTCGGGTTGCGGGCGAAGCTGCCGGGCACGACCGTCGCGGGGAAGAACGGATAGCCGAACGAGCCGCTGACATTGTTGTCGATGGCGTCGACGTCGCTCTTCAGCCGGTTCCACCAGAGCAGCATTGAGGTGCCGAGAATCTGGTCGATGGTCGCGTGCGCCGTCTCGATGTCGTTCTTGAACCCTCGGCCCACCCATTCCTGCAGGGCCTGCTTCGCCCGTGCCCGGTAGATGCCGCCGCTGCGGTTCCACTCGATCCGGTCGGCGGCGCTGCCGGTCTGCGAACGTGCCAGTCGGGCGGCGTAGTCGATGACGGCGTTCTCGTACTTTGTCCGGTACTCCTCGTACGCAAGGGTCGCCTTGGACGGGCGGATCTCCTTGGTCTTCGCGCCGGTGAGGAAGTTCTCGACCTCGACCTCCTCCTGCAGCAGCGCGCGCATCCGTTCGATGATCTTCTGTTCGTTCCCGGTGAGCTGGTCGTCGGCGACCTCGCAATTGTTCAGCGTGTCCGCGTAGGTCTGCGACAGCGTCCGTCCCGCCTGCGCGTAGACGACCTGGGTGTGCTTGTACTTCGAACCTGGAGCGCGCGTGCGCTCCCACCGGGACCCGCCGCCCGGACTGTCCAGCGGGATGAAGTCGACCATGCGTGACCAGTTCTCCCATGTGCCGAGAAGGTGGCTCTGGTACATGGCCTTGGCCTCCGCGACCGCCTGCGCCTGGTCCATCCCCGGCGCGTCTCCCTTGATCGCGTCGACCAGGGTCTTGAAGAAGGGGAGGGTTAACGGCGACGGCCCGGCGAACGGGCCCGCGATAGCGAAGTCGAATTCGGACTCGTGCATGACGATCGACGGCATCATCCAGTTGATCATCGTGTTCTGTGGGATCGGCAGTTCGGCGTCACCGCCGGTCAGTCCGGCGTAGAGCTCGTCGATGACGATGCCCATCAACTCGTCCAGTTTCATGCCCGTGCGCCCTCCTCGATCCAGCAATCCAGTGCGTCAACCAGCCCAGTCTGTGCGCGAATGTGAGGTGCACGCTTCGGGGATATCCCTATGGCATCGCTAACCTCCAGATGCCCGAAGATTGCTGCAGTCGCGTCAGCCCCAAATGCCAACTTGGGTGGCATCCTTCAGCCCCTTCCGTGCAGGTCGGGTGAGGACATTCGCGTGGAACGATATTTACGGCGTGAGACCACGGACATGCGACGAATTACTTAAATTTGCGGCGCGTATCCCAAGAGCCTCACTGAGCCCTAGTGTCTCGTGATCCTGTTCATGGAACCTGAGGCTTCTGTGATCGTTGCGTCTGGTATGGATCTCACCTCTGAACAGATGGCAGAACTACGGAGTTGGCCGGGTCGCGGGATGTTCCGGCCGATGTGGCGCTTCGTGCGCGGATCGTGTTGTGGTCCGGCGAGGGGCGGCGGCGCAAGGACATTGCCGAGCTTGCCGGTGTGGCGCCGTTGACGGTGGACCGCTGCAAGGCGCGTTATGCCGAGCGGGGTATTGCCGGTCTGGAGGAGAAGCGCCGTGGCGGGCCGCGTACCCAGGTGCCGCCGCAGGTGCGGGCTGGGGTGATCGCTTTGACGAGGATGTCCCCGCCGGCGGAATCCGGCCTGTCGCACTGGTCGACGCGGACGCTGGCCGACCATAGGAGTTGAGCCGCGCCGGGTGCCGTGGCGGGGTGTTGGCCCGGCCGGGGTCGGGGTATCGGCGAGTCCGCGCCACTCCTCGATCTTGTTGATGCAGCGTTCCACCGTGTTGCGGTCGCGGTAGAGCTCGGTGTCATGGGCGAGGGGGGCGCCCGCCTCGGCGCCCCTTCTTCTGCTTGGTCGCTCTTCTCCGGGATCACCGCCCGGATCCTGCGTCTGCGCAGGTAGGCACGGTTGGCGCGGGAGGAGTACGCCTAACGGGCAGTGAAGCGGGGCACCGCCAGGCCCACCCCGGCCCGTCGAGGTCCTGAAAGAGACTGCGGGCCCCGCTTCAGTCAGGGCCGTACATCGTGGTGGTGATCGGTGCCGGGGAAGCCGCAGAGTACGCCTGGGCCCTCGAGCCGTGGGACAAGCGCCGGCCTCCAGCACCGTTCACCGCCACGAGACCGGACGCAACTACCACATCCAGTCCGACGATCGGGTCGTTGACGTCCGTGGTCCGAGCCGCCTGCGGGGGTCACCTCTTACAAAGCCTGGAGCCGCCGAGCTCCTGAGCAGACCGAGGGCCCCGCTGGCCGCTGGGGTCACGAACGGCTCATCGGATGCTGGGCCATCGAGCCCTTCCATTAGGGAGACACGTGCCCCCGCACGGCTGCGACCAGCAGCAACAAGCTCCTGACCGAGAGGACGAAAGCGACACGATGACCGTCACCTGCGGGATCGACTGGGCCAGCGACCACCACGACGTCGCCCTGGTCGACCACGAGGGAACCTTGTTAGCCCGGGCCCGGATCACCGACGACGCCACGGGCCTGCAACAGCTCCTGGACCTTCTCACCACCCACGGCGACAGCGAGGACGCCCCGATCCCGGTGGCGATCGAAACCTCCCGCGGCCTGCTCGTGGCCTGCCTTCGAGCCACCAAGCGTCCCATCTACGCGATCAACCCGATGGCAGCTGCTCGCTATCGCGACCGGCACGCGGTCGCCCGCAAGAAGTCCGTCCCTTTGGCGAAGCCCCTTTTCCTCGGTGACTGCCTTCTCCAGGGCTTCGAGCAGCTCCGCATCGACCGTCATCCCCGCGGCGTGGTGGTGGGCCCGGGCCACGGTGGAGTCCACGGTCACCAGGCCGAGGTCCGCCTGACCGCGCGCGGCAGCCTCGGCGATCACCGCTTCCATCAGCGTCTGGAAGACCCCGGACCCGGCCCAGAGGTGGAACCGTCCGTAGACGGTGCACCAGGGCCCGTACCGCTCGGGCGAGTACGGCATCCACTACGTCGGCGCGCTCGCCGCGGTCCCGCCTGCCACCGTCCAGCGCTTCCTGGGCGGCAGTGCCGGACGGCTCGCTGCCGACCGGGCCCGGGGCATCGACCCCCGCCCCGTTGTCCCCCGCGCCATGCCCGTCTCCGCGACCGTCCGCTACCGCTTCGACCGGCATGTCCTGGACGGCGCCGAAGTACGGGCCGCCCTGCTGGAGTAGGTGGTCCGCCTCGGGCACCTGCTGCGCCGGCGCGGCCAGGCCGCCCGAGCGCTGACCCTCACTCTCTCCTTCGCGGGCGACGGCCGCTGGGACAGGACCCGGAGGCTGGCGGAAGCATCCGCGCACGAAGACGATCTGCGTCTGCTCGCCTACCGGCTGATGGACGCGGCGGCTCTCCAGCGCGGCCGGCTGACCGGCCTGGCGCTGAAGACCGAGGACCTGGCCGAAGCCGGTCAGAGCGCCCAGCAGATCAGCTTCGACGCCTCCTGCGAGGCGCGCCTGGTCGCGGAGAGCGCCATCGACCGGGTCCGTGCCCGGTTCGGTGCCCAGGCCATCGGGCCGGCCACCGTCTTCCGGCGGGCTTCATGACCCGCGCCCACCTGTCCACGCCGAGCTCGGAGGGCCGTGTGCTGCTCGATCCGCCCGGGCCCGCTGCCGGCCGGGCACAGGAACTCCCGCACTGGCCCTACGTGCAGGCCGTCGACGCTGCGCTCACCGGGCGGGACCTCGCACCCGGCGCCGCGCCTACTGCACCGGCGCCGGCTCCGGCGGCCGGATACGGCTCATCCTCATCTGGGATGCCAGCCGCACGGCGGGACCTACCAGCATCCGGTTCCACTGGGACGACGAACGCGGCTGGGCATACGCCCGCTGCCCCGGCAACCCCCGGATTCCCACCCGCATCATGCCGCTCACCCCGCTCCGGTGTGTCTTCGCCCGCCTCGAGGACCTGGCCGCGGCAGCCGAGACGATCGTCCGTGACGGGCGCGTACCCGTTGGCGAGTTTGGGGCCGAATGGGACCGGGCCGCAGAGGTACGGACGGCCATCTCCTTGTTCCGTCCCTGACCGCAGGGTCCGCAGGGCTGCGGCGGGTAGATCCCCGGGATGGCGAAGAAGAAGACGAAGACGGCGAAAGCGGGCTCCTTGCTGTGCCAGCTCATGACATTGGTTCCTCGCGGTCACGCTTGGCGGGCGTAGGACGCGAGGCGATCGGCGAGCGCGATGACGAGGTCGCGCAGTTCATCGGGGCGCTCGATGACGAACGGCCGGTCGAGTGAGGCGAGTACCGGAGGCAACCAGTCGAGCCGCTCCGCCCGCAGCTCGACGCGCAGCCAGCGCTCGGTCGCCCGGTCCTCGCCTGTCACGGGCGCGGACTCCTCCAGGCTCGCGACGCCGACGGGAAGGCGGGCGCGGATCTGCTCGACCGTTCCGTGGATCCGCAAGGTCACCTCGTGCCGGTACTCGGCCGTGGCGAAGGCTGACAACAGGCGATGTGCCGGATCGGGACCCACGGGCGCTTCGAATGAGCCGGGCAGGGTTCGTGCGTCCGCGATGCGATCGAGCCGGAAGGTTCGGTCCGCGCCGATCTGGGCGTCCTTGCCCGTGACGTACCACCGGCCCGCGTGGGCGACGATCCCGTACGCGTGCAGCGTGCGTTCGCTGCGCCGTCCGTCGCGGTCGGTGTAGCGGAGCGAGACCGGTCGGCGGTGGCGCACCGCATCGGCGATGGTGAGCAGGACCTCGGCGTCCGGGGTGTCGAAATCATCGGGCTGATCCGTGAAGGCGAGAGCTTCCAGGAGTGTGTCGAGCCTGCGGGCGATGTGCTTGGGCAGCACCCGCCGGATCTTCGCCGCTGCCGTCTCGCTCGCCGTGCGCTCCGTCGTCGTCAACCCCGCCCGGCGGCCGGCGACCAGGCCGAGCAGCACGGCCAGCGCCTCGTCGTCGCTGAGCATGAGCGGAGGCAAGCGGTACCCGGGGGCGAGCCGGTACCCGCCGTAGCGGCCGCGCACCGATTCCACGGGCACGTCCAGGTCGATCAGCTGGTCCACATACCGCCGCACGGTGCGCCCTTCGACGCCGAGCTGGCCGGCGAGTTCGGCCACCGTCCGGGTGCCACCCGACTGCAGCAGCTCCAGGAGTGTCAGAACGCGGCCGGCGGGTCGAGGCATGTTCGCAGCCTAACGCGAATACAGGACCGATTCTGTCCACTATTTCTCCTAGCCTGCGACGTGCACGCCTCCAGCACAACCAAGGAGATCCCCATGGACTTCGTCTCGATCCGCATCATCACCAGCGACGTAGCGCGCCTCGTCGAGTTCTACGAACGAGCCACAGGGGCGCGGGCGACGTGGGCCACCGAGGACTTCGCCGAACTCAAGACCGCGGGCGCCACCCTCGCGATCGCCGACACCCGCACCGTCCCGCTGTTCGCCCCGGGCTCTGCTCGCCCGGCGGACAACCACAGCGTGATCACCGAGTTCCTCGTCGACGACGTGGACCGCGTTCACCAGAACCTCACCGGCTTCGTCACCGACTTCGTCACCGAGCCCACCACGATGCCCTGGGGCAACCGGTCGCTGCTGTTCCGTGACCCCGACGGCAACCTCGTCAACTTCTTCACCCCCGTTACCCCAGCGGCCATCGAAAAGTTCGCACGCTGACGCCACGCACAGCCGCTCACGCGGGAGCCCTGAGATCCAAGGGCTCCCAGTGAACGCGGCCGCCGAGTCCAGGAGCGCCACCAGCAGGAGACATCGGAACGCACCGCTGATCCGGTGCGCCTCGCGACGTCTGCGCTTGTGTCTGCGGATCGACGCCGGACGTCCGATCGCGCACGTGGCTGCGGAAGCCGGGATCTCCCGCCGCTGCCTGGCCAAGTGGTACGCCCGCCGGCGCGCACGGTGAGAAACGGACTGCTCGACCGCTCCTCCCGCCCCGCCACCGGCCCCGCCCGCACCCCCTCACGGGTTTGGGCAGCGGTTGCTCAGCGCTTTGGAAGGCACCCGGACTGTGCCACTGTTCGATGTTCACGAGAGACGACAGCACTCGGCCGCCGGCCACAGCTGCGCCACTCGATCGCCCCAGCCCAGGAGAACGGACTCCCTCAAGCGCCTGCCGGGGTCATGGCTGAGTGATCTACTGGATGCTCCACCGGTGCGGGTGGCAGGGGTCTTCGGGGCAGGCGAAGATGTTGAGTTCGCCCCAGCGGCCCACGGTGACCTTGGTCGGCGTGGCGTACAGGTGTGTGGGCAAGTCCTGTTCTTCGAGCGGCTTCCAGCTGCCGCTGCCGCCGTCCCATTCCGAGCTGTCGATGGTCAGCAGCAGGTGCATCGGTGTGGCGCAGGCCAGGCAGTTCATGGGGGACGGGTCCGTGGTGTGCCAGGAGGCGAAACCGCCCACGCGCCAGCCGGGTGGGATGGACAGGTCGTACTGGTAGCCCACTGATGCGGCGGCGTCTTCGTCCTCCGACTGCTCGGCCTCCTCCTCCAGGGCCTCTTCCCAGGCATCGATCCGTGCGCACAGGTCCTCCGGGAGGAGGCCGGCGAACGGGTAGGTGGCCACCTGCTCCGGATGCAGCACGCACGGCTCGGGCACGTACCCCTCGAAGCCGACGACCTGCGGCTGTGGCGGTGATGTCTGCACCTCGGTGACCTCCCACGACCGGCGCCAGCGCAGGTCGAGCAGCATGCCGTAACCGGTCGGCCCGTGTGCGTCGAAGGGGCACCAGAACACCTGGAGCAGATCGCAGTCGTCCGGTCCTGCCGGCAGATCGGGGATGTCCCGCCGGTGCAGCTGCGCCACGCCGATGAGTGGCAGTGGATCGGTCGCTGCATCCTCTTGAATACGATGTTTCTGGTCCAGCTCCTCCAGTAGCTGCCGTTCCTCGTTCGAGGGGCCCGGGTTCGATTCACGGAGCCATGCGGAAGCAAGGATCTGCCGCTGCCGGTGGATGTCCGCCGGGCGTCGGCCCCGTGCACGGCGGTGAGGCTCGGTGCACACCGGCCAGGGTTCGTCCACCGGCCACAGCAGCGGGCCGCCCACAGAACTGGCCGCCACATCAGGTCGGCCCGGGCGCGGATGGAGCCGGGTGGTAGTGCCCCGATGGGTCGCCAGCTCCGGGAAAAGCGCCTCGACATCGAGCGGGCGCGGCGGTGTGGTCCTCGACATGCACGTGACCTTAGACAGTCGCCAGCTGCCATGCTTCGGCGCCCCCGAAGGAGCCCACCTCTACCAGCGCTGTCGGAACCCGTGAGCATTTCGATTCCCACGTAGGTGTTGGCTGCCTCCCACACCGGCGCACAACTGCTGTCCGGTCTCGCGAACAGAGCCAACCTGGCCACCGTTCCCGCGTACGGGGCCCTGATCGAGCACTTCCATCAGCTCACCGGAGTGCCCGTCGTCCTGAACACGTCCTTCACCGATCGCGAACCCGTCGTCGAAACCCCAGCCCACGCCCTCGCCACGCTCCAGGCCTGCGACCTGGACGCGGCGTGCATCGGCCCATACCTGGTCGAACGGTCCTGGTCGACCGTGGCACCGGAGAACGTTGCGCCGCGGAAGGTGACCTTGGCGCCGGAGAACGCTGCGCCGCCGAACGTGACCTCGCCGTGGGAAAACTTCGTACCCGGCCGGACAGGGTTCGTGCCGACAAGGCGTACGGCTCCCGCGCGAACCGCGCCTACCCGCGCAAGCGCGACATCCGCTGCACGATCCCGGAGAAGCGCGACCAGATCGCCAACCGCAATAAGCGCGGTTCCCAGGGTGGTCGGCCGCCGAAGTTCGACGCCGCGGACTACAAAGAGCGCCATGCGGTGGAGTGCGGCATCAATCGCCTCAAGCGCCACCGGGCAGTGGCAACGAGGTACGACAGGCTCGCCGTCCGCTTCGAGGCGACCGTGCTGGTCGCGGCCATCAATGAATGGCTGTGACCAGCACGGTGGCGGGGACCTCTCGAGGCTGGGACGAGTTCAGGGCTGGTGACGCATCACTCGATTCCGAGGGGTCCGATGCCCAGGTCCTCACGCATGCGGCGACGCATCTGCGCCATAGCCTTGCGTCGCCGCTCTATCAGGGGCGCGTCGTCGGCGGAGCCGACAGCCACTCCACGGGCATAGGCGTCGCGGATCGCGCGCAGGCAGTGGAACGCCTCGTTCCCCGCCTCCACGACCTGCGGGGGGCCCACGAGCCAGAGGCGTTCGCTCGCCGTGTAGATGCCGGTGCCGCGCACGGCTTCCCGCACCGCCGCGTCGCGTGCCGACTCGGACATGTGGTCGCCCAGGGCGACGGCCCGTATCTCCTCACCCGCGGCTTTGAGGGCGGAAACATACTCCGTGTAGACCTCGCGCCGTACTTCCAGAGCATGCCTGACTTCCTCCTGCCGCCACCGATTGCGGTCGGCGATCAGAGTGGCTGCGATGCCGATGACGGCACCGGTCAGTGTGGAGAGCAGGGGCGTCCAGTCCATGTGTCGCAGCTTGTCGAAACCGGTGCGCTGGCACCAGTGCTTTCGCTACCCATGGCTGTGACCAGCACTTTCGAAACACGCCCCAGCTTGATCTTTAACCTGTGCGGCGGGGTTTCGGGGTGGTTGACTTCTTCTCTCGTCGTTTCGCTGGCTGTGTTTTCTGGGCTGTGTGCACGTCGTGGCGGGGTGTGGCCCGGGTGATCTTTCGGCCCGGTGGCCGTCCAGGGCCGGGACGGGAGGGTTTCGGTGCTCTGGCTGGGCAAGCGGTCTGTGGGCGGAGTGCCGGAAGTCGCGGCGGACGCGGGCGGGAGTGAGCCGGTCCGCTGCCGTCTGCCATGGCCAAGGTGACTGGCCCGAAGGTAATCATCACCATGGAGTTGCCTCCGGGACCCCGATAGAAGCCGGTCGCCTCCGTGACCCCCACAGCCAAAGCCGTGAGCGTCGCCGCCACTTGCTCGTCAGCATCAATCTCGGGCTCAACCAGAGCATGGTGCCCATGGGCCTCGGCCCAATCCCGAACACTTTGGGCGTCGTGGCTCAGTTCGGGCAGGATGCTCTGGTTCGCCCATGCCCACACCCACGAGCGGGACGACGGGCTGAAACTGCCGAGGATCTGAGCAGGCGCCGTTGCGGTCTTGTCGGGGAAGGTCCAGGTGATCAGGCCAGTCGTCTGATCCAGTCCCAGCGATCCGCCGAGCCCAGGCCCCAGGACATGTGAGCACGGGCGAGCTGATCAATCATGTCCTCACCCTGCAGCAACAACGTGCTCAGGGGACTTCCACCCGACGAGTGGACACCGTTTCATCCTGTTATGCGGCGAGTTCGAGCGTACTCGATCGCCGCTCGTAGTCGACCGGGCTGAGCTG
>NZ_JBIAWZ010000033.1:0-73323 GCF_042896175.1 Streptomyces sp. NPDC001315
TCGCCCCCGGGGGGGGCCGCCCCCGGGCCGGGGGGGGCCCCCGGGTGGGGGGTTCCCGGGGGGGGTGGGGGGGGGGCCCCCCCGGGGGGGGGGGGGGGGCCCGCCCCCCCCCCCCGGCCGGTGAGGTTCGTATGGATGGTGACCGTCCGACGGCGCGAGGCTGGGCGCGACAGGACGTTCGCGCCGCCGGACGGAGTGCGGGGCCCCGGTGCGAGGCAGGGGGGCTGGGACCGCGGCGGCGGCGACGGCACCGGGGGCTTCTTCCCTCAGGTCGAGAAGGAGGCCTCGGGACCTTCACCACCGCACTGGCTCGCACGCCGCCGCGGTCCTCGCCCGGCCCGCCCGGCCGGCGACCACCCCTCATCCGGGTCGCTCGGCGGCGGCGGGCTACGCGTCCGGCGCATGACCTCCCGTCAGGCTCCGGACGCCGTCTTCGTGGTTCGGTCCTCGCGCAGGGCGCGGACCGCCTCCGTCACGCGCTTGCCGTAGTCCTGGTCGGCGGCGTGGAAGTGGGCCAGGTTGTTCTCGATCACGTCGTCGCGGGAGACCTGGGACAGACCGCCCGCGATGTTCGCGACCAGCCGGGACTTCTCCTCCTCCGAACCTTCCGTACGAGGGGGGTAGCGGAAACCTTCTTCCGCTTCATGGAGCTTCCGCTTGGTGGAGCCTGGGTTCGGGCCGTCTGGGCGCCAACAGTTTGTTGAATCTCGTGGGATGGTTCCGGACGGCGCCGCCGCCTGGGCGCGACAGGACAGATGTCGGCGCCGGCGCCGCCCGGAGTCTCGGGGTGCGTCAGACCTGTGCGCCGGAGAGGCGCTCGACGGCCCGCAGCAGGGCCGTGTGGTCCAGGCCGCCGTCGCCCTGGGCGCGCAGACTGGCGACCAACTGGGCGACCACGGCACCGACGGGCAGGGCGGCGCCGACGTTGCGGGCCGCGTCCGTGACGATGCCCATGTCCTTGTGGTGCAGATCGATCCGGAAGCCGGGCTTGAAGTCGCGGTTGAGGAAGTTGTCCTTCTTCCGCGTCAGCACGGTGGAGCCGGCCAGTCCGCCGTTGAGGACGTCCAGCGCCGCCTTCAGGTCCACGCCGGACTTCTCCAGGAAGACCACGGCCTCGGCGCACGCCTGGATGTTCACGGCGACGATCAGCTGGTTGGCGGCCTTCACGGTCTGGCCGGAGCCGTGCGGGCCGCACAGCACGATGGTCCTGCCCAGCGCCTCGAAGAGCGGCTCGGCCTCGTCGAAGTCGGCCTGCTCGCCGCCGACCATGATGGACAGCACGGCCTCGACGGCGCCGGCCTCGCCGCCGGACACCGGGGCGTCCAGCACGCGGATGCCCCTGCCCTTCGCCGCCTTCGCCAGGTAGACCGAGGTCTGCGGGGTGATCGAGGACATGTCGATGAGCAGGGCGCCGGGGCGGGCGTTCTCCAGGATGCCGTCGGGGCCGTATGCGATGGCCTCGACCTGCGGGGAGGCCGGCACCATCGTGACGATCACGTCGGCGTCCCGTACGGCCTCGGCGATCGAACCGGCCGCGGTGCCGCCGGCGGCGGCCAGCCGGTCCAGCTTGTCCCGCTCCAGGGTGAAGCCGGTGACGTCGTAACCCGCCTTGATCAGGTTCTCGGACATGGGGGAGCCCATGATGCCGAGACCTATCCAGGCGACCTTGGGAAGACTGCTCATGGTGAGGGTGCCTCTCTGACTGCTGTGCTGTGTCTGCGTGTTGGCGCTCAGCGGGCCGCTCGGACCTCGGTCGGCAGCCACTCGAAGGCCTCGGCGCTCGGGCGGTCGCCCGGCCTGTACTCCAGGCCGACCCAGCCCTCGTAACCGGCCTTCCTGAGCCGGCCGAGGAGGTCTTCCAGCGGGAGCGAACCCGTGCCGGGGGCGCCACGGCCCGGGTTGTCGGCGATCTGCACATGGCCGGTCCTCGACGCGTACCGCTCGATCACCTGCGGCAGGTCTTCGCCGTTCATGGACAGGTGGTAGATGTCCATGAGGAAGCGGGCGTTGTCGAGGCCCGTGGCCTGGTTGACCTTGTCGACGACGCCGATGCCGGCCGGGGCGGTCACCAGCGGGTAGAGCGGTGACTCCGGCTTGTTGAGGGTCTCGATCAGCAGGATCGCGCCGATCCGGTCCGCCGCCCGGGCCGCGAGCACCAGGTTCTCCAGCGCCAGCGCGTCCTGTTCGGCCGGGTCCACGCCCTCGACACGGTTGCCGTACAGGGCGTTGAGCGCCCCGCAGCCCAGGGACTGGGCGAAGTCCGCGGCCACGTCGATGTTGGCGCGGAACCTCTCCGACTCCTCGCCGGGGATCGACAGGGCGCCACGGTCCGGGCCGGGGAGCTGTCCGGCGTAGAAGTTCAGGCCCGTGAGCCGCACGCCCGCGTCCTCGATCGCCTTCTTCAGGGCGTCGAGCTCGGACTGCTCGGGAGTGGGGGAGTCGACCCAGGGCCACCACAGCTCGACCGCGGTGAAGCCGGCCGCGGCGGCGGCCGCGGGGCGCTCCAGGAGCGGGAGTTCCGTGAAAAGGATCGACAGGTTGACGTTGAAGCGCTGCTCTGCGGCTGTGCTCGATTCAAAACCCGGCATGAGGCTCGGCGCTCCCTTCCGTGGTCGTAATTCCGTATTACGGAAGTTTGTTTCTGCTTAATGGAAGATTGCCGTCGGCGGTCGTCGCTTGTCAAGAGGGGTCGGCGGATGTCGGTGCCGCGCGTTAGGTTGAGCGCGTGCGATTGAGAGTGGAGTTCACGACCGAGCCCTTCGACCTCGAGGAGGCGCCCGCGCATGCGCTGGTGGCCCGCGAGGTCATCGAGGGTGCCGCGCTGGACGCCGTGGACGTCGGCCCGTTCGGCAACACGGCGGAGGGTGGCGCCGACGCGGTGCTCACGGCCGTGGACGCCCTGCTGCGCAGAACCCTGGCGGCCGGTGCCACCCGGATCTCGCTCCAGGTCAACGTGGTCGGGGAGGGCGACAAGTGACCGGCGCCGGGGACGAGCCCTTCATCACGGCCGTGAAGCCGCTGGTCGACGCCATGGGTGGCGAGATGCTCCCGCCCGACGAGGCCGGCCCCGACGACGTCGTGCTGTCCTGGGAGGGTGTCGACGCCGTCGCCGTACGCCTGCCGCAGCTCGCCGACTCCCTCGACCACATCCTGGCCGCCATGGAGCGCAAGAAGGGAAAGCCGCTCGCCGACCTGGACCGCAAGGCCAAGCAGGAGGTCGTGCGGATACTCGAGGCGCGCGGCGCCTTCTCCGTACGGCACGGCGTGGAGACCGTGGCGAGCGCGCTCGGGGTGAGCCGCTTCACGGTCTACAACTACCTCAACCGCGAGAAAGAGGGCTGACGGAGACTCCCGGGTTTCGTTACCCGGAATTTTCAACAAAGTGTTGACGGGGTGTCGCGGAGGGGCGTTAGCTGGCCGCAGCCCGTTCAGCACGAAGGCCGTTCGCGGCCACGGAGGCTCCCGTGACTTCGACTTCCACGCCCCCGGGCCTCGCCCGCTTCAACGACCTCGAGGAGTCCGCGGCCGTCGCCGCCCTCCACGAGGCGTGCGCCTCGACGGCATGGGCGAACCGGCTGTGCACGGCCCGCCCCTACGCCACCACCGGCGACCTCTACGCCGCCAGTGACGCCGCCATGGCCGAGCTGACCGCCGCGGACCTCGCGGAGGCGATGGCCGGACACCCGCCGATCGGCCGCCCCAAGCCCGGCGACCCGGCCTCCGCCCGCGAGCAGCGCGGCATGGCCGGCGCCTCCGAGGAGCTCAAGGCGGAGATGCTCGAACTGAACCTGGCCTACCAGGACAGGTTCGGCCACGTCTTCCTGATCTGCGCCACCGGCCGCACCGGCGAGCAGATGCGCGACGCGGTCAAGCAACGGATCGGCAACTCGCCGGAGCAGGAGCGGGAGATCGTCCGCACCGAGCTCGGCAAGATCAACCGCATCCGACTGGCCCGACTTGTCGAAGAGGACTGACGCAGCATGAGCATCAGCACCACGGCCTCGGTGTCCACCCACATCCTGGACACCAGCATCGGCCGCCCCGCCGGGGGCGTCGCCGTCCGGCTCGCCGCCCGCGCCGGGCGCGACGCCGACTGGCAGGCGCTCGGCGGCTCCGCGACCGACGCGGACGGGCGGTGCAAGGACCTGCCGGCGCTGCCGGAAGGGACGACCCACGTACGGCTCGACTTCGCGGTGGAGCCGTACTTCGAGAAATCCGCGAAGAAGCAAGCCGATGCGCAGCAGGACGCCCCCGCGAGTCGGGACAGCGGTGCGTTCTTCCCCGAGGTGGCGATCACCTTCGCCGTGAAGCCCGGCGAGCACTACCACGTACCGCTGCTGCTCAACCCGTTCGGCTACTCCGTTTACCGAGGGAGCTAGCTCATGCCCACGATTCTGGGACAGAACCAGTACGGCAAGGCCGAGAACCGAGTCGTAAAGATCACGCGGGACGGCGCCACCCACCACATCAAGGACCTGAACGTCTCCGTCGCGCTCTCCGGCGACATGGACGAGGTCCACTACTCCGGCTCGAACGCCAACGTCCTGCCGACCGACACCACCAAGAACACGGTGTACGCCTTCGCCAAGGAACACGGCATCGAGTCCGGCGAGCAGTTCGGCATCCACCTGGCCCGGCACTTCGTCACCAGCCAGGAGCCGATCAAGACCGCCCGTATCCGCATCGAGGAGTACGCCTGGGAGCGGATCGAGACCTCCGACGCCAACTCGCAGTTCATCGGCGCGGACGAGGCCAAGCACTCCTTCGTACGCAAGGGCCAGGAGACCCGCCTGACCCAGATCACGTACGACGGCTCGTCGTGGGAGGTCATCTCCGGTCTCAAGGACCTCGTCGTGATGAACTCGACGAACTCCGAGTTCTGGGGCTACGTCAAGGACAAGTACACGACGCTGCCGGAGGCGTACGACCGTATCCTCGCCACCCAGGTCTCCGCCCGCTGGCGGTTCAACTGGACCGACGACGCGGACCTCATGCCCAACTGGGAGAAGTCCTACGAGCAGGTGAAGAAGCACATGCTCCAGGCCTTCGCCGAGACGTACTCGCTGTCGCTCCAGCAGACCCTGTACCAGATGGGTTCGCGGATCATCAACAGCCGCAGCGAGATCGACGAGGTCCGCTTCTCGCTCCCGAACAAGCACCACTTCCTGGTGGACCTGGAGCCGTTCGGCCTCAAGAACGACAACGAAATCTACTTCGCGGCCGACCGCCCGTACGGCCTGATCGAGGCGACCATCCTGCGTGACGGCTGCGAGCCGCACATCCCGGTGGACCTCACCAACCTCTGACGCGTCCCTCTTTCGGCACCCGTGGGCGGGGAGCCCGCCTCCCCGGCCACGGCACTCAAAACTCCCGGGGTCCTGCCGTGCCCTCTCCACAGAGCGAAAAGGACGAACCATGGCAGCAGCCCAGCGCATCGTCATCGAGAACTGTGCGATCGCGACCGTCGACGCCGGCGACACCGAGTACGCCTCCGGGCACGTGGTCGTCGCCGGCAACCGCATCGAGGCGGTGGGCGCGGGCAGGGCCCCCGAGGGCCTGGAGAACGTCGTACGCCGCATCGACGCCACCGGGCACCTGGTCACTCCCGGCCTGATCAACACCCACCACCACTTCTACCAGTGGATCACCCGGGGCCTGGCCACGGACCACAACCTCTTCAACTGGCTCGTCGCGCTGTACCCCACGTGGGCGCGCATCGACGAGAAGATGGTGTACGCGGCGGCGCAGGGCTCGCTCGCGATGATGGCCCGCGGCGGTGTCACCACCGCCATGGACCACCACTACGTCTTCCCGGAGGGCTCCGGCGACCTGTCCGGCGCCATCATCGGCGCCGCCCGCGACATGGGCGTCCGCTTCACCCTCGCCCGCGGCTCCATGGACCGCAGCGAGAAGGACGGCGGGCTGCCGCCGGACTTCGCCGTCGAGACCCTCGAAGGCGCGCTGGCCGCCACCGAGCGAACCGTCGACGAGCACCACGACGCCTCCTTCGACGCCATGACCCAGGTGGCCGTGGCCCCCTGCTCCCCGTTCTCCGTCTCCACCGAACTCATGCGTCAGGGCGCGGAGTTGGCCCGTAGCAAGGGTGTGCGGCTGCACACCCACGGTTCGGAGACGGTCGAGGAGGAGAAGTTCTGCCACGAGCTGTTCGGCATGGGCCCGACCGACTACTTCGAGTCCACCGGCTGGCTCGGCGAGGACGTGTGGATGGCCCACTGCGTCCACATGAACGACTCCGACATCGCCGCCTTCGCCCGCACGAAGACGGGTGTCGCCCACTGCCCGTCCTCCAACGCCCGACTGGCGGCCGGTATCGCCCGCGTCCCCGACATGCTCGCGGCCGGCGTCCCGGTCGGCCTCGGCGTCGACGGCACCGCGTCGAACGAGTCCGGCGAACTCCACACCGAACTGCGCAACGCGCTGCTCATCAACCGCCTCGGCGCCCACCGCGAGGCCGCCCTGAACGCCCGCCAGGCGCTGCGCCTCGGCACCTACGGCGGCGCCCAGGTCCTGGGCCGCGCGGCCGAGACCGGCTCCCTGGAGCCGGGCAAGCTGGCCGACCTGGTGCTGTGGAAGCTGGACACCCTGGCCCACGCCTCCATCGCCGACCCGGTGACCGCGCTGGTCTTCGGCGCCGCGGCCCCGGTGACCGCCTCGTTCGTGAACGGCCGGCAGATCGTGGAGAACGGGCGGCTCCTCACCGCCGACGAGGACGCGATCGCCCGCTCCACACGGACGGAAGCGCAGCGCCTGGCGCGGATCGCCGCCCAGGGCTGAGCAGTCGAAGGACTCCGGCCGGGAGGGACGGCTCCCGGCCGGCAGCCGTGGACCCGAACAGGGTCCGCGGCGGCCGTCACCGGGGCGCGCGTGGACGCGCGCGCCCCGGCACGGTCACCGTCCCCCTGGTCCCTCCCCCACTCTCGGCTTCTCCCTCATTCTCGGCTCCGCTCGAGCGGGGGGACCCCCAGCGGGAGGCACCCCCATGACCCCACGCACCACCTCCTTGAACTCCGCGTCAGAGCCGACGTGTCACCCACCGGAGGAACCGCCGTGTCCGTTCACCCCGTCGACGAGAAACTCCCCGCCCTCAAGATGGCGACCACAGGTCTGCAACATGTGGCCGCCATGTACGCGGGAGTCGTCGCCCCGCCCCTGATCGTCGGCGCGGCCATAGGCCTGACCGGCACCGAACTGACCTTCCTCACCGGAGCCTGCCTGTTCACCGCGGGGCTCGCCACCTTCCTCCAGACCCTCGGGTTCTGGAAGATCGGCGCCCGCCTGCCGTTCGTCAACGGTGTCACCTTCGCCGGGGTGGCCCCCATGACGGCGATCGTCGCCTCCACCAAGGACAAGTCCGACGCCCTGCCGATCATCTTCGGCGCGGTGATCGTCGCAGGCGTCCTGGGCTTCGTCGCGGCCCCCTTCTTCAGCAAGGCGGTCCGCTTCTTCCCGCCGGTCGTCACCGGCACGGTCATCACGCTCATCGGAGTCTCCCTGCTGCCCGTCGCCTTCGGCTGGGCACAGGGCCCGAACCCCGCCGCGGACGACTACGGTTCGACGACCTACCTCGGTCTCGCGGCCGCGACTCTCTTGATCGTGCTGCTGCTTCGTCGCTTCACCCGCGGCTTCGTCAAGCAGATCGCCGTCCTGCTCGGCCTGGTCATCGGCACCCTCGTCGCCATCCCCTTCGGTGTCACGGACTTCGCCCCGGTCGCGGACGCGGACGTGATCGGTTTCCCGACCCCGTTCCACTTCGGCGCACCGCAGTTCCAGGTCGCCGCGATCCTGTCGATGATCGTGGTGATGGTGGTCTCGATGACCGAGTCGACCGCCGACATGCTGGCGCTGGGTGAGATCGTGGAACGCCCGGCGGACGAGCGGACCATCGCGGCCGGCCTGCGTGCCGACACCCTCGGCACGGCGATCAGCCCCCTGTTCAACGGCTTCATGTGCAGCGCCTTCGCGCAGAACATCGGCCTCGTCGCGATGACGAGGATCCGCAGCCGCTACGTCGTCGCCGCCGGCGGCGGTTTCCTGGTCCTGATGGGTCTGTGCCCGATGGCCGCCTCGCTCATCGCCGTCGTACCGCGCCCGGTGCTCGGCGGCGCGGGCGTGGTCCTGTTCGGCTCGGTCGCCGCCAGCGGCATCCAGACCCTGGTCAGGGCGGGCATGGAGAAGGACAACAACGTCCTGATCGTGGCCGTCTCCCTGGCCGTCGGCATCATCCCCATCACGGCGCCCGAGTTCTACCACGCCTTCCCGGAGACGGCGAAGATCGTCCTGGACTCGGGCATCTCGACGGGCTGCGTGGCGGCGGTGGTCCTGAACCTCGTCTTCAACCACCTCGGCGGGGCTCGTGAGGCCGACGACGACGTCACGGCGCCGATGGAACCGGGTGAGGGGATCGTGGGCGCGCGCACGGCAGGCGCGCACTGACCTGGACGGATGAGGGGGTACGGCAGTTGCCGTCCCCCCTTATCCGTGTGTCAGCCGATCTCGTAACTGTCCCCGTACACCTTCCACCGGAGCGGTGGGTCGAGATCGAGGTTGCCGGCGTCGAGGAACACCCGCTGGGCCGTCTCGACCCGGCTGACGTCGCTGTGGGCCTCCTCCTGCTTCATCGCCCACACGCGGGCGTCGAGGAAGGCGTTCAGGTACGTCGTCTCGTCGCCGCCCTCCGCCGGGGTGTCCGCGTGTCCCCGGGCCCGCTCGCGGATGCCACCGAAGCTGACGGCGTCCGCGCCGGGGCCGTGCATGACCATGGCGTCGTAGTAGACGAACTGCCCGAGCGTGCCCACGCCGTCCTTCTTGGCGCGCGCCACGGCCGGGTCGAAGTAGCCGCGGTCCCGCTCGTCGCACTGGGCCTCGCAAAAGCCCGACGTCTTCGCGGCCTTGCGCCAGGCGTCGGGGAAGCCCGG
Source organism: Streptomyces sp. NPDC001315 (assembly GCF_042896175.1). NCBI lineage: Bacteria > Bacillati > Actinomycetota > Actinomycetes > Kitasatosporales > Streptomycetaceae > Streptomyces > Streptomyces sp. NPDC001315. The sequence goes on from NZ_JBIAWZ010000033.1 coordinate 8,937, forward strand.
GTCGAGGCCCTCGTGCGAGTCGCTGCCGTTCACCGTGCGCAGCGCGGGCAGATAGCCGGCCAGGACGTTGCCCGGGTGCCGTTCGGTGTACAGCTCCACCAGGGCCAGCATGTCGCTCGTACCGGAGCAGAAACCGATGATGCCGGCGGTGTAGCCGCGGCCGTCGCCGATGTCCTCGATGTACGCGTACTGCGCCTTCCAGTCCAGGGACGAGTTCTCCGCGCTGGACACCAGCCGCATGGCGATGTCCTTCTTCACCGGATCATCCAGCCCCGTCGCCGCGGCGTCCGCCCCGGCCGAGGGCCACCCCAGGGCCGCCATCGCGGTACCGAAAGCGGCGATCAGGCTGCGACGGGCGGCATGTCTGTGAAAGATCGGCACGTCATCTCCGAAGGGGCGCTGTGGACGGCGGTCGAGACTCGCGTGCCAACATGGCAACGCCGTGAGGTGGCCTTGGCAAGTTACTGTGACTCGAGAGGGACCCGGGTGAACGAGTCCGGTCGTGTCGAGGCCTTCGGTGAAGGCGTCTTCGCCATCGCCGTCACTCTGCTGGTCCTGGATGCCCGGGCGCGTCATGAGATGCGTGAGCGTCTCGGCCCCCAGCGTCGGCGGGCCGCGTCTCGGGGGAGCCGGCCGGTGCGGGTGCGCAGACGGCACCTGACTCGTACGCCCTGACATCGGCGGGTACGGATCTCGCCGCCGCGACGACCTGCCGACCTCACGTCGGCAGGTGCCACGGCGGCGGAGTGCCGGTCCCGCGCCGGCCCTGAGGCCTTCCGCAGTGTGGCCGTCGCCGCGGGCCGTCAGCCCTGCGCCCGCTCGGTGCGCTGCCGGAGTGTCACCGCCGCCAGCGTCAGCGCGCCCGTCGCGATCACCGCGGCCACCCGGAACGCCAGCCGGTAGCCCTCCGCCGTGGCCGGGATCAGCTCCGCGCCCCGGTCGAGCAGTCCGTCGGTGCGGCTCGCCGCGAGCGTCGACAGCACCGCCAGACCCAGCGAACCTCCCACCACCTGCGTGGTGTTGAAGAGGCCGGAGGCCAGCCCGGCGTCCTCCGCTCGCGCTCCCGACATGGCGAGCCCGGTCAGCGCGGGCATCGCGGCCGCGAATCCGACGGCGAGCAGCAGCAGCGACGGGAGTACGTCGGTGACGTACGAGCCGTCGACGGGGGCGCGGCTCAGCAGTGCCATCCCGGCGATGACGAGCACCAGCCCGGCGAGCAGCACCCGGTACGCGCCGAACCGGCCGATGGTCCGCGCGGACAGGCCCAGCATCAGCACCCCGATCGCGATCGGCGCCGGAAGGAAGGCCGTACCGGTGGTCAACTCGTCGTAACCGAGGACGCGTTGGAGGTAGAGCGCGCCGATGAACTGGAAGCCGTACATCGTGGCGATCATCAGGACCTGGACGACGTTCGCCCCGCTCAGCAGCCGCGAGCCGAACAGCCGCAGCCGCAGCAGCGGGCGTGCGGTCCTCGCCTGGCGGACGGCGAACGCCACGAACAGGGCCAGGGCGAGCGCCGCCAGCAGCAGGGTGGCGGTGAGCCCGCGGTCACCGGCGCCGACGATGACGTACACCGTGAGCATCAGTGCGCCGGTGACCAGCGCGGCGCCCGGATAGTCGGCGCCCCTGCCCAGGCCGGCACCCTGCTCCGGCGCGAGGACGCGGACCGCCGCGAGCAGCGCGACCACCCCGATCGGCAGGTTGATCAGGAAGATCCAGTGCCAGTTCAGTGCCTGCGTCAGCGCCCCGCCCAGGAACGTGCCGAGCGCCCCGCCCGCCGCCCCGACCGCGCTGAACACCGCGATGGCACGGGCCTGTTCACGCGGCTCGGGAAACAGCGCGACCAGCATGCCGAGCACCACGGCCGCGGTCATCGCCCCGCCGGCGCCCTGCACGGCACGCGCCGCGATCAGCACGCCCTGGCTGGTGGCGACCCCGCACAGCACGGAGGCCGCGGTGAACACGGCGAGCCCGGCAACGAACATCCGCTTGCGGCCGACCAGGTCGCCGAGGCGGCCCACCAGCAACAGCAGCCCGCCGAAGGGGATCAGATACGCGTTGACGACCCACGCCAGACCGGGCCCGCCGAAGCCGAGGTCGCTCTGGATCGCGGGCATCGCCACGGTGACGACGTTGCCGTCCAGGATCGTCATCAAAGTGCCCGCGCACAGGACGACGAGGGACGCCCAGCGGGAGTACGTTCGGGGCAGCGTCGGCCGTGTCGGTGACTCGGCCCGGCTGGACGTGGACATGGACGTGGACATGGCCTGCTGGCCTCCGCATTCTCCGTAGGAACCGCGCGTGCCGTTGGTGCACGACTTGTAACGGAGTTCATGGTGGGTGACCATGGAGGCAGACGTAAGGAGGCAGTCGGATGTCCCAGAGGAACACCGGTGTTACCTCGCAGGTCGTGAACGCGCACGCCTGCCCCGTCCGCGAAGTTCTTGACAGGGTCTCGGGGAAATGGAGCGTGCAGATCCTTGTCGCGGCCGCGCACGGCCCCATTCGCTTCACCGAGTTGGAGCGCAGCATCGAGGGCATCAGTCGCCGCATGCTCACGCTCACCCTGCGCAATCTGGAGCGCGACGGACTCGTCACCCGCACCGTGCACCCGACGGTTCCGCCGAAGGTCGAGTACGAACTCACCCCGGTGGCCCGGGAGTTGCACGAGACCCTGCAGCGCCTGACCGATTGGGCCGAGCGGAACCGGGTCTACATCGCTCAGGCGCGTGCGGCCTACGACACCGAGCACGAGCCGGAACTGGTGTGACCTGCAGGCCGAACAGGCGGGGGTCCGACGCCAGTTCCTTGGAGTGGTCCTGCGGATTCCCCGGCATCCGTTTCTTTTCGACAAGAAGGCGAAGCCCTGGACGCCGATCTGGGCATGTCTGTCACACCCGGCGTGGGGAAGCCAGCAGATAGCGAGCTCTCGTACGGGGATCGGTGTGCTCGCCGACCTGCCAGCCCGCCTTCTCCAGGGTGAGCGCGCACGCCCGCAGCGCCCCGCCGTCCGGCTCGTGCACGGCGACGGCCTCCGGCTGCGGGGTCGCGCGGACCCGGTAGCCGTCCGTGTCGCGGCCCGCGGGCCGGTGTCCGGCCGCCTCCAGGGCGAGCGCGGCGGCCCGCACCAGGTGTGTGCGCTCCCAGTCGCACGGCAGGTCGGTGGCGCCGCCCGGGTTGGTCATACGGCGCAGCTCCAGCAGGCCCTGCCAGGCGCTGTGCACCTCACGGACTCGGGCGGGGCCCGGGGCCGCGTCCGGCTCGTCCTCGCCCCCGATGCGCGCGGCGAACACCCCGGCGGTCGCCGAGGTCCCGGTCGCGGAGGTCCCGGCGGCGGGTTCTGGGGGCGGCTGGGCCGCCGCCTCCCGTATCCGGTGCCCGGCCGGCGTCAGGAAGTGGTCGTGCGGCGGCCGAGGGTGCCGGAAGGCGAGGCCCCGCTTCACCAGGGCCGCGAGCTGCGTCTCCGTCCCCCGCAGCCGTCCGGTCACGGGGTCGGCGGCATCGATCACACGCCGCTGGGCGGCGGTCGGCGGTCGTGTCACGGCATGCCCCTCCCTGGCGCGTGGACCCGGCGCCTGGGCCCGGCGTATGCAACCGGCCCATGGGTGGCCCTGGCGCACGGGCCGCCGGACGACGACCCACCTGAAGGCTACGGCCGGGGTCTGACATTCCAGCCCGCGATCACCGGCCGCCCGTGCTCCGTGCCCAGCCTGGACAGCGCCCCCGTCCCCAGCTGGAACAGCGCCCCGCCCGCCGGCGGCAGCCCCAGCCGGCGGGCGGTGAGGACCCGCAGGAAGTGGCCGTGCGCGACCAGGACGACGACGCCCTCGGTGTTGGCGAGCGCGGCGTCCACCTTGGCCAGCACGCGGTCGGCGCGCTCCCCGACCTGCTCCGGGGTCTCCCCGGGGTGGTCGGGCGGCCCGGGCGCGACACCGTCCGTGAACAGGAACCAGTCCGGCCGGGTGCGCTGGATCTCGACGGTCGTGACGCCCTCGTACCCGCCGTAGTCCCACTCCTGGAGATCCACGTCGATCCGCACGTCGTCGAGCCCGATGAGCTGCGCGGTCTCCCGTGCCCGCTGCAGGGGGCTGACGAAGGCGGCTCCGACGCGGTGCGAGCGGATCAGCGGCACCAGCAGGCGCGCCTCCTCCCGGCCGCGCTCGGTCAGCGGGACGTCCGTCCGGCCGGTGTGCCGTCCGGACCGCGACCACTCGGTCTCACCGTGCCGGACGAGAAAGAGATCACCCATGGGGCACAGGCTAGGAGCCGCTACTGCCGGTACCCGCTCAGGAACCGCCCGATCCGTCCGATGGCCGCCTCCAGGTCGTTCGCGTGGGGGAGCGTGAGAATGCGGAAGTGGTCGGGGGTCGGCCAGTTGAAGCCCGTGCCCTGGACCACCTGGATCTTCTCCCGCAGCAGCAGGTCCAGGACGAACTTCTCGTCGTCGTGGATCTTGTGCACCTTGGGGTCGAGACGCGGGAACGCGTACAGCGCGCCCTTCGGCCGCACGCACGACACGCCCGGGATCTCGTTCAGCTTCTCCCAGGCCACGGTGCGCTGTTCGTACAGCCTGCCGCCCGGCGCGGTGAGTTCGCGGATGGACTGGCGGCCGCCGAGCGCCGCCTGGATGGCGTACTGGGCCGGCGCGTTGGCGCACAGGCGCATGGAGGCCAGCATGGTCAGGCCCTCCAGGTAGTCCTTCGCGTGCTGCTTGGGGCCGGTGACGACCAGCCAGCCCGAGCGGAAACCCGCCACCCGGTACGTCTTCGACAGACCGCAGAAGGTGAGGACCACCAGGTCGGGGGCGAGCGCGGCGGCCGAGTGGTGGACGGCGTCGTCGTACAGGATCTGGTCGTAGATCTCGTCGGCGAGAACCATCAGGCCGTGCCGGCGGGCCAGGTCGAGGATGCCCTCGACGATCTCCTTCGGGTAGACCGCGCCGGTCGGGTTGTTCGGGTTGATGATCACGACCGCCTTGGTGCGGTCGGTGATCTTCGACGCCATGTCCTCGAGGTCCGGGTACCAGTCGGCCCGCTCGTCGCACAGGTAGTGGACCGCCTTGCCGCCCGCGAGGGTGGTGACGGCCGTCCACAGCGGGAAGTCCGGGGCGGGGATGAGGATTTCGTCGCCGTCCTCGATCAGCGCCTGTACGGCCATCGAGATCAGCTCGGAGACGCCGTTGCCGAGGAAGACGTCATCGACCTCGACCTGCAGGCCCAGGGTCTGGTAGCGCTGGGCGACCGCCCGGCGGGCGGAGAGTATGCCGCGGGAGTCCGTGTAGCCGTGCGCCTGCGGGAGCATGCGGATCATGTCCTGGAGGATCTCCTCCGGCGCCTCGAAGCCGAACAGCGCGGGGTTGCCGGTGTTCAGACGCAGCACGCTGTGGCCCGCCTCCTCCAGCGCGTTGGCGTGCTCGATCACCGGGCCGCGGATCTCGTAACAGACCTCGCTGAGCTTGTTCGACTGCCGGAACTCCATGCGCTGCGCCCTCCGGTTCGTGATGTTGCTTACTTGGTTTTACCAAGTGGCTGCTTGGAAAGTCCAACAACATGTCTAGACTGCGTCGCATGTCACCTCGCCGAAGCTACGACCAGTACTGTTCCGCCGCCCGCGCGCTCGACGCCGTCGGTGACCGCTGGACCCTGCTGATCGTCCGGGAGTTGCTCGCCGGCCCGCGCCGTTACACGGACCTGCACGCCGACCTGCCGGGCGTGAGCACGGACGTACTCGCCTCGCGGCTGAAGGACATGGAACGCGACGGCCTGACCACGCGGCGCCGACTGCCGCCGCCCGGCGCGGCCTACGTGTACGAACTCACCCCACGGGGACGGGAGTTGCTGCCGGTGCTGCAGGCCCTGGGGGAGTGGGGGCAGGCCGAGCTGGGGGAGCGGCGGCCCACCGACGCCGTACGCGCGCACTGGTTCGCGCTGCCGCTGCTGAGGGCCCTGCGCGGGGAGGGTCTCGTCGAAGTCCGGCTGGAGGAAGGCGACTTCCACCTGTACGTGGGTGCCGAGGACGGCCCGGTCTACGGAGACGGGCCCGCGCCCCGGGAGCCCGACGCCCGGCTGGTCCTGGACACCGGCACGTGTACGGCCATCGGCCGGGGCGAGTTGACCGTGGCGGACGCGGTACGCGACGGACGGGTCGACGTGACCGGCGACGGCACCCTCGCCAAGGTCCTGCGGGAGGCGTGAGACGGGCAGAAGGCCCGCCGCAGGGGTGCGACGGGCCTTCTGGTGGGGGTCAGACGGTCGGGGGCACCCGGGACGGCCGTCCCGAACCGCGCGTCAGCGCGTACCCGCCGATGCCCGCGAGCGCGGCCAGCACTCCGCCCAGCGCGGTCCACACCCAGCGGTCGGACCACCAGCCGGAGGACCAGCCGTCGTCGGGCTCGATGCTGGACAGCACCGCCGACGTCGTCGAATCGTCGGACTCGGCCTCGGACTTGACCGCGATCCCCGGCACCAGCGGCTTCGCCAGCGAGCCGTCCACCGCGGCCGAGCCGCCGATGTCCTTGGAGTCCACCCGCACCTCGGCGTTCACCGGCAGGCCCAGGTCGGCGGTCGTCAGGCCCACGACCGTGAGCCGGACGTAGTAGGTGCCCGGCAGCGGGTCGTTGTCCCAGGCCTCCGACCAGGCGCGCACCGTGCGCAGGGTGCAGGCCAGGTCGACGGAGGTCGCGTCCTGGGAGGCGGTGCGCGTCTGCGCCCCGTACTGGCAGGCCTGGCGGCGGCGCAGACCGTCGTACACGTCGATCTGCCAGGACTGGCCGGCGTGCGACTCCGGCAGCTTCACCGTCGCCTTCACGGTCGGCCGCTGTCCGGCGTCCGCCGGGAACGACCAGTACAGGTAGTCGCCCGCGGAACCGCTCGCCGTGGCCGTCCGGCCCTGTTCGATCTCGGTCGCCGTACGGAACGACGTGCCCGCCGAGGTGGGCGCCTTGCCGTCGTCGGACGGACTCGCGGAGGGCGAGGAGTCGGCCGCCGCGGGGCCCGCGGCCAGCCCCAGCGTCAGCAGCGCCAGGATCGACACACGTGTGATTCGCATCAGTTGGTCCTCCAGACCGCGACGCGCCAGCGCGACAGCCAGCCCCACAGCACACCGGCGAGGAAGCCGGCCAGGATCAGCGCACCGAGCAGCCACCAGCCGCGGCCGAGGCCGAAGGAGGCCACGTCGCTCGCCTGGGACGGGCCGTCCACGACGTCGACGGTCAGCTCCAGCGGCAGACCGGGCGTGGTCTTCACCCCGGAGGCCGCGGAGAAGGAGTTGGTCACCTGGAGACACACCGTCTCGGCGGGCGCGGCGTCCTCGTCGCTCTCGGCCTTCGGGTAACGCAGCCCGGTCGAGATGACGTCCGTACGGCCGTTGCCGGCCGCCTCGCCGCGCACGATCTCACGGGCGTGCACGGTGACCGCCCGCAGCAGCACCCCGTAGTCGGGGTTCACGGCCCGGTCGGCCGCCACGCTCACCGAGGCGCGCAGCTCCTGGCCGGGGTTCACGTCCACGCGGTACCAGCGCTCCTGGCCGAACTCCTCGCGGTCGGTGTACAGACCGGACTTCAGGGCCGGCGCCTCGGTGCACGAGGCCGCGCCCTCCGTGGCGACCGGCGTCACCACCGGATCGGCGGCCCGGTCCACCAACTGGTTGACCTTGTCGGTCAGTTCGTCGGTGTGCTCCACCGAGGTGTAGGTGCCGCCGGTCGCCTCGGCGATGCAGCTCAGCTGCCGGCGCAGCTTTGTGCTCGGCACCAGACCGAGGGTGTCGATGGTGAGGCCGATGCCCTTGGCCGCGATCTCGCGGGCCACCTCGCACGGGTCGAGCGGGGCGCAGGTGTCCTCACCGTCGCTGATCAGCACGATGCGCTTGGAGCCGGTGCCGCCGTCGAGGTCGTCGGCCGCCTTCAGCAGGGCGGGACCGATCGGCGTCCAGCCGGTGGGCGTCAGCGTCGCCACCGCCGTCTTCGCCTCGGTCCGGTCCAACGGGCCGACCGGGTAGAGCTGCGCGGTGTCCTTGCAGCCCGTCTTGCGGTCGTCGCCGGGGTAGTTGGCGCCCAGGGTGCGAATCCCGAGCCGGACCTCCTCGGGCGTCGCGTCCAGCACCTCGTTGAACGCCTGCTTCGCCGCGGCCATCCGCGACGTGCCGTCCATGTCGTTCGCGCGCATCGACCCGCTCACGTCGAGGACGAGGTCGACCTTCGGTGCGTCGGCGGTGGTCTCGTCGGCGACCGCCCCGGCCGGGAACGCGATCCCGGCCGTGAGCGCGGCGAGCAGGGCGCAGATCCCCGCCGCCAGCCGTTGTGTTCTGATCATCGGCGGATCTTATTGATCAGACAGGCCTCGCCACAAAGCGGGGTTCGCCTCGCCTCGGAACGGGCCCGTCCCGAACGGACCGGGCAGCTGCGCCCACTGGTCCCCGGCCACCCCCGGCGACAGCCGCATCAGCGTCAACGCCTTCGTCGGCAGCGGCCCTTCGAGCAGCGCCACCAGGTCCGGGGTGCGCGGCAGATCCCGTACGGCTGTCTCGAGCGCCTCGCGCAGCGCGCCCGCCGACCCGGCCGTCCCGGCCAGCGCGCCCGCCACCAGCGAACCGAACAGCTTGCGCCGCAGGGTCGTCACGTCGTCCGTGACGATCCGTCCGGTCAGCTCGGGGAGCGGGATGCCGTGCCGGGCCAGCCGCTCCGGGCTGACGCGGATGTCGGCGAGGTCGCGGTAGACCAGCCGTAGCGGGGTGCCCGTCTCCGACAGCACCACGAGGAGGTTCTGGCCGTGCGCCTCCAGGGCGACACCCAGCTCCAGCAGGCACAGCCCGACCGTGAGCGCGAGCCGGGTGAACTCGGCGAGCCAGCCGGGGGACTGCGGCAGCTTCGTGGTGGCGAGGGCGGCCACCGGCACCACGTGCTCGCCCGGCGCCGCGTACACCTGCGGCGACTCCCGCAGCACGGCCGCCAGGTCGGGCGAGTTCGCCGTGGCCGCGCCCAGCGTGCGGGTGACGTGCAGCAGGCCGTCCGTGCGCGCCGCCAGCGCCTGCGCGAACGCCGACAGGGTCGCCGACATCGAGACCGAGGAGACGGAGATGTCCCGCACCGAGGACGTCAGCCGGGCACTGAGCGCCGTCTTCACGTGCGGCCCGCCGGGCAGGGCGAGGGTGCGCAGGGACATCAGCGGATGCGCGGCGATCCCGGCGTCACCGGCCCGCTCGAGCACGTGCGCCGCCTGCCAGGGATGCACCGGCAGCACCACGCGCTCCCCGTCCCGCAGCCACTCCGGCCACGCGCCCGTCACCAGGCACTCGTCGGCCGCCACCGGCACCAGCCCCAGCTCGACCAGTGGCCGGTGCTCGGGCCCGTACGCGAGCTGCTCGGCCACCGAGAAACCGGGCCGGGAACGGCAGTTGGGGTGAAACGGATGCCCGTCGACCACCCGCTGCTCCCACTCCCATCCGCTCGCGGGCCACTCGTCCGTGTGGTCCGGCTGACCGGCCCGGGACAGCGCCAGCGACGCGACACTGTGACCGAGTTCCGCCGCGAAGGCCGCGCCGTGCGGCACGGCGAGCGCCGTGAGCAGCAGCTCCGGACGGTCGTACGCCACCTCCTCCAGTCGGACGGCGGTGACGTACGCGGCGGTGGCGTACGGGTCCGGGGCCGGGCCGTGCAGCCGGCGGCCGTCGGAGAGACGCAGGGCGACCCCGTCCCGGCCGGGCTCGCGGCGGGTGATCCACGGCAGCGGCTCATGGGTCAGCGCACGCCACAGCCGGGTCAGGACGGCCGCCCGGGCACCGGGCAGCTCGGCCGCGAACCGCGACACGAGGTCGGGGCGTACGGCGGCCAGTTCGGCGGCGACCTCGGCCTCGGCGTTGGGGGGTCGGTACACGGTCGGGCTCCTCGGGTACGAGTAGGGCGTCACGGCGGGCGGTGAGGACAGCGATACTGATCGTCTCCGCCCGACTGGACCGTTAGGGAACGAGTGGATCGCGTGGACCTCCTGCCTCCGCACGCCGGCGGCGACGCCGTACCGCACCACGGCGCCGCCGCGGTGCTCGACGGCGTCGCCGACCTGGCCGACGCGTACGCGGCCGCGCCCCTGCTCAATTGTCTGCTGCGCGAGGTGGCCCGCCCGCTGGACGACCCCGGCGGGCGACCGGTCCACCGGCTCCCCAGCGGCCGTCTGCTGCGGGTGCGCGGGACGCGGCGGCCCGCCGAACCCGAGGTCCACGCGGCGGGCGCCTGGCACCGCCTCGGCCACACCGAGCTCGTCAAACTCGTCGCCGAGGAGCTGCGCGGGCACACCGGCCTGTCCAACCACGAACTGCCCGCCGAGATGATCGACAGCCGGGAGGCGGTCGCCGCACTGCTCGCGGCCCGCGCCCGCGCCACCCCGCCCGACGGTCTCTACCTGCGCTCCGAGCAGTCCTTGATCACCGGCCACCCCCACCACCCGGCCCCGAAGGCGCGCGGCGGCGGCCCGGTCGCCGGCTGGCTGCCGTACGCCCCCGAGGCGTACGCCCGCTTCCCGCTGGTGCTGCTCGGTGTGCGCGAGGACACCGTCGTCGAGGAGGGCGACACCTCGGCCCTCGACTCCCTCGGCGAGGCCCCGCCCGGGTACCGGCTGCTGCCCGCCCACCCCTGGCAGCTCGACCTCGTCGGCCGTGAACTCGCCCCCGCCTTCGCCGACGGCCGTCTGATCCGGCTGGGCGCGACCGCGTCCGAGGCGTGGCCGACGGCCGCGATACGCACGCTGTACGCCCCCGAGCGCGACCTGTTCCTGAAGTTCAGCCTGGACGTCCGCATCACCAACGACATCCGTCGGCTGTGGCGCCACGACCTGCTGAAACTGCGCCGCACCGATGCCGCGGTCGCACGTGCGTTCGCGTCGACCGACGGATCCGCGGCCTGGCTGAGCGACCGCGGCTACCGCACCGCCGACTTCGCCTTCGAGGAGCTGGCCGTGCTGGTCCGCGACGGACTGCGCGACCACGTCCGCCCCGGCGCGACGCCGCTGCTCGCAGCGGGCCTCGTGGAGGGCTTCGCGGGCAGCCCGCTGGACCGTACGGCGGACCCGGCGGCCTGGTGGGGGGCGTACCTGGGCGCCGTCGTACCCCCGGCCCTCGCGGCCTTCGCCGACCACGGCGTCGTACTGGAGGCGCACCTGCAGAACACGCTGGTCGCCGTCGACGCCGACGGCACGCCGGTGCAGGCGCTGTTCCGGGACGCCGAGGGGGTCAAGCTGCTGCCGGACGTGTCCCGGGCGGCCGGCTGGGAGCGGTTGGTGTACTGCCTGGTCGTCAACCACCTCACCGAGGTCGCCGGGGCCCTGGCCGAACGCCACCCCGGCCTCGACCCCTGGCCCGCCGCCCGCCGGGAACTCGCCCGCCACGACCTCCCCGAGATCGAGGCCCTGCTCGCCTCGCCGACCCTCCCCGGCAAGACGAACCTGCTGCTGCGCTGGACCGGCGCGGACGGCGCGGAGGCGCGCTACCTGCCGCTGTCCAACCCGCTGGCCGGGGCAGGGTGAGCGGCTGGCTTACCCTGGCCGGTGTGCTGCGGGATGTGACTGCTGTTCGATACGTGACCCCTCTGCGGTCCGGCGGCTCCGTGCCCGGAGTCGTCGAGGCCGATGACCTGGGCACCTACGTCGTGAAGTTCACCGGCTCCGCGCAGGGCCGCAAGGCGCTGGTCGCCGAGGTGATCGTCGGTGAGCTGGCCCGCGCGCTCGGGCTGCGGTTCCCCGAGCTGGTCCTGGTGCGCTTCGACCCGGAGATCGGCGCGCACGAACCGCACCAGGAGGTCCGGGACCTGCTGAACGCCAGCGCGGGCGTCAACCTCGGCATGGACTACCTGCCGGGCGCGAAGGACTTCACGCCCGAGGTGGCCAGGACGTTCCCCGTCGATCCGCTGGAGGCGGGCAAGGTCGTCTGGCTCGACGCCCTGACCGTGAACGTCGACCGCACGGTCCACAGCTCCAACCTGATGGTGTGGCCCACGTTCGGGACCGCGCCCCCGCGCCTGTGGCTCATCGACCACGGGGCCGCGCTCGTCTTCCACCACCGCTGGTACGCCGCGGCGCCCTCGAAGGCGTACGACTTCCGGCACCATGCCCTCGGCCAGTACGCGCCGGACACCCGGGCCGCCGACGCCGAACTGGCCCCCAGGGTGACCGAGGAACTGCTGCGCGAGGTCGTCGCCGAGGTCCCCGACGCCTGGCTGGCCGGCGAGCCGGACTTCGCCACGCCCGACGACGCCCGCACCGCCTACGTGGATCACCTCCACGCGCGCGTGCGGGCCTCCGAGGCCTGGTTGCCCACCGACTTCCCCAGCCGGGAGGAGCTCGCCGCCGAGGAGGCCCGGCGGGCGGCGAAGACACAGGAAGGCCGGCCGAACTGGCTCAAGCGGGTCCCCGACCTGCACGGCAAGCCGGCCGCTGAACAGGATTGGTCGGTGCACCTGGGATGACGGACGTCCAGCGCGTGGAGATCGAGTACTGCACCCAGTGCCGCTGGCTGCCGCGAGCCGCCTGGCTGGCGCAGGAGCTCCTGACGACCTTCGAGGCCGAGCTGACCGAGCTGTCGTTGAAGCCGGGCAAGGGCGGGGTCTTCGTCGTCCGCGTGAACGACGAGATGGTGTGGGACCGGCGTGAGCAGGGCTTCCCGGAGCCCACGGAGGTCAAGAAGGCCGTACGCGACCGAGTGGCCCCGGGGAAGTCCCTGGGCCACTCGGACAGGTGAGGGTGCTGAGGGCTCAGCCCTTGAGCTGCTCGTAGGCGGGCAGTGTCAGGAAGTCCGCGTAGTCCTCGTCGAGGGAGACCGTCAGCAGCAGGTCGTGGGCCTGCTGCCAGTGGCCGGCCGCGAAGGCCTCCTCGCCGATGTCCGCGCGGACGTTCGACAGCTCCTCCGCCGCGACCTTTCGGGCCAGCTCCGGCGTGGCCTTCTCGCCGTTCTCGAACTCCACACCCGCGTTGATCCACTGCCAGATCTGCGAACGGGAGATCTCGGCGGTGGCCGCGTCCTCCATCAGGTTGAAGATCGCGACCGCGCCGAGGCCGCGCAGCCAGGCCTCGATGTAGCGGATGCCGACCTGGACGGCGTTGACCAGCCCGTTGTACGTCGGCTTGGCGTCCAGCGAATCGACGGCGATCAGGTCGGCCGCCTCGACGTGGACGTCCTCGCGCAGCCGGTCCTTCTGGTTGGGCCTGTCGCCGAGCACGGCGTCGAAGGAGGCCATGGCGATCGGCACCAGGTCCGGGTGGGCCACCCACGACCCGTCGAAACCGTCGTTCGCCTCGCGGTCCTTGTCCGCCTTGACCTTCTCGAAGGCGACCTTGTTGACCTCCTCGTCGCGCCGCGACGGAATGAACGCCGCCATACCGCCGATCGCGTGCGCGCCGCGCTTGTGGCAGGTGCGGACGAGGAGTTCGGTGTACGCCCGCATGAACGGGGCCGTCATCGTCACGGCGTTGCGGTCCGGGAGCACGAACTTCGCCCCGCCGTCACGGAAGTTCTTGACGATGGAGAACAGGTAGTCCCACCGCCCGGCGTTCAGCCCGGAGGCGTGTTCGCGGAGTTCGTAGAGGATCTCCTCCATCTCGTACGCCGCCGTGATCGTCTCGATGAGGACGGTGGCGCGGACGGTGCCCTGGGGGATGCCGACGTAGTCCTGCGCGAAGACGAAGACGTCGTTCCAGAGGCGGGCCTCCAGGTGCGACTCCGTCTTCGGGAGGTAGAAGTACGGGCCCTTGCCGAGGTCGAGCAGGCGCTGGGCGTTGTGGAAGAAGTACAGGCCGAAGTCGACGAGGGCGCCGGGGACCGGCGTGCCGTCGGCGTCGACGAGATGACGCTCGTTCAGGTGCCAGCCGCGCGGGCGCATGACGACGGTGGCGAGTTCGGCATCGGCCTTCAGGGCGTACGACTTTCCGGTGCGCTCATCGGTGAAGTCGATGTTCCGGGTGTAGGCGTCGCTCAGGTTGAGCTGGCCGTGGACGACGTTCTCCCAGGTGGGCGCGGAGGCGTCCTCGAAGTCGGCGAGCCAGACCTTGGCGCCCGAGTTGAGGGCGTTGATGGTCATCTTGCGGTCGGTGGGGCCGGTGATCTCCACCCGGCGGTCGTTCAGGGCCGCGGGGGCCGGGGCCACCTTCCAGGAGTCGTCCGCGCGGACGGCCGCGGTCTCCGGGAGGAAGTCGAGCGTGGAGGTGCGGGCGATCTCGGCGCGGCGCTCCGCTCGGCGGGCGAGGAGCTCGTCCCGGCGCGGCGTGAAACGCCGGTGCAGCTCGGCCACGAAGGCGAGCGCGGCGTCGGTGAGAACCTCGTCCTGCCGGGGCAGGGGCTCGGCGTCGACGATGGCCAGCGGGGACGGCGCTGGTGCGGACATGAGCTGTCACTTCCTTCAGCGAGCGTGGCACCGGGTGCCAGTCGACCCGGGTAGGGGAAGGAACGCCCGAGGAGCGGGCGGGCGCTTCTGAACAGTGGATACTAGTTTCCTCATGGTGGAAGTTCAATGTTTTGTTGATGTCGAGATTCTCCGAGTCGAGGCAAGGTGGCGCTCGGTGCCATCCCGCTCACTCAAGGTGGACCAGGTCGGCTTCCGTGTCGATGTCGTACGGCCGGGCCACGTCCCCGCACTCGACGAGCGTGATCGCCTCGGCGTGCTCCGTCAGGTAGCCGCGTGCCCCCCGGTCCCCGGTCGCAGTCGCGGCGATGCCCGCCCAGTGGTCGGCGCCGAACAGAACGGGGTGGCCGCGCACGCCCTCGTAGGCGGCCGAGACCAGGGACGTCGCGTCCCGGAACCCGGCCAGGACCCGCCCCACCGCCTCCGCGCCGATGCCGGGCTGGTCGACGAGCGAGACCAGCGCCGCCCGTACGCCCGTCCCGGTGAGCGAGTCGAGTCCGGCCCGCAGTGAGGTGCCCATGCCCCGCTCCCACTCCGGGTTGTCCACCAGCACGCAGTCGCCGAGTTCCGCCCGTTCCCGTACGGCGGCCGCCTGTGCCCCCAGGACCACGTGGACGCGGTCGCACCCGGCCGCACGCAGCACCGCCACCGCATGCTCCACCAGCGGCCGCCCCCGATGCGTGAGCAGTGCCTTGGGCCGGCCGCCGAGCCGCCGTCCGCCGCCCGCGGCGAGCAGCAGCCCCGCAACCGCGGGCGTCTCCCGGGTCGTCTCAGGTGTCGTCATGGACCCTGCATACCGCATCGTGCGGGTGGTGGCCGGAGCGGCGCATGGGGTTGGATGACGCCATACGAGGACCGGGGACGAAGTGGGCACTGGGGAGCGTGAGTTGGACTCGGCAGCGAATGCGGCGGCGAACGAGGGAGTCTTCAAGCCGCTGGAGGCGGGGGACCCCGAGGCGGTCGCCGGATACCGGCTCTCCGCGCGGCTCGGCGCGGGCGGCATGGGCAAGGTCTATCTGTCGTACACACCCGGCGGCAGGGCCGTCGCGGTCAAGGTGATCCGGCCGGAGTTCAGCGAGGACCCCGAGTTCCGGCGCCGCTTCAAGCACGAGGTCGACGCCGCTCAGCGGGTCCAGGGCCTCTACACCGCGCCCGTGATCGACGCCGAGACGGAGGGGCCGCGGCCCTGGCTCGCCACGGCCTACGTCCCCGGTCCCTCGCTCGCCGACGCGGTCGGCGCGCACGGGCCGCTGCCGGTGCCCACGGTGCTGCTCCTCGTCGCCGGGATCGCGGAGGCGCTGCACGTCATCCACGGCGCCGGCATCGTGCACCGCGACCTCAAGCCGTCGAACGTGCTGCTGGCCTCCGACGGTCCCCGAGTGATCGACTTCGGCATCGCGCGGGCAGCGGACGCGACCTCGCTGACGAGCAGCGGCGTCACCGTCGGCACCCCGTCCTTCATGGCGCCCGAGCAGGCAGCGGGACGGGAGGTCACCGCGGCGACCGACGTGTTCGCGCTCGGCCAGGTCGCCGCCTACGCGGCCCTCGGCACCCCCGCGTTCGGGGAGGGCACCGGCCACGGCGTGCTGTACCGGATCGTCCACGAGGACCCCGAGCTGACCGCGCTGCCCGACGAGGTGCGGGAGCTCGTCACCCGCTGCCTCGCCAAGGACCCCGCGGCCCGGCCCTCCGTCATGGACGTGATCACGCTGTGCCAGGCGGCCAACGCGGAGACGTCCTTGCGCCGCCCGGAGGAGTGGCTGCCCAGCGCGGTCGCCGCGGACATCACCTCCCGCGTGGCCGCCCCGGCCCCGCCGCTCGCACCGCCCGCGGCGCCGGCCGTGCCGCCGGCGCCGTCGATGGCTCCCGCCGTACCGGCCGCGCCGCCGGCCGGCTACGTGCCGACGCAGGCCTCCACCCCGACCACGCCCCCGCCGGGCTTCGGCCCGGCCGCGCCGTGGCCCGCCACCGCGCCGCCCACCCCCGTGCCCCAGCTGCCGACCCAGCCGTCGGCCGCCGTGACCGTGCCCGCTCCCGCTCCGGCGCGCCGGAAGGGCCGCCTCGTCGCGGCCGCGGTGGCCGGGATCCTCGTCTTCGCGGCGGCGGGGGCCGGGACGGCGTACGTCCTGACCAAGGACGACGGCTCGGACAAGGACCCGCAGTCGGCCCAGGGCGCCGGGGACACCGCGAGCCCGGCGGGACACGACACGACCCCGAGTACGACACCCGGTGACGACGGGACGCCCGGTGACGACGACGGGCAGGGGAGCGCGAGTCCCGAGCCGACCGGAACGGCGAGCAGCACGGTGGACGCGGGGGCGGCGCCGGACCTCGACAAGAGGGGCGTCAACGTCGTCGACAGCTACCACCTGACGTTCACCGACGACGCGCTCAGGCCGGTCGGGGACGATTCGGAGAGCGATGTCGGCTACAGCTGGCAGTCGGACTCGATCCAGACGGACGGCCGGCTCATCCTGCTCTCCCGTTCGGAGGCGGGCACGCTGGAGACCTGCCGCACGGAGACCCGCTACGCCTCCAGCGTGGGCACCGACAGCCTCTCCAAGGGACAGCAGATCTGCGTCCTCACCGACGCCGGGGACGTCGGCCTCGTCACCTACCAGGGGCTCTCACCCGACTCCGACCCGAGCCGCTACGTCACCCTCGACGTGAAGGTGTGGCGCGGCGCGCTCTAGGCCCACGACAGCCGTACGACGGCCCTGTGACGCAAGGAAGTTGACGACGCGCCGGACTGGCGTCCGCGGGCTCGCGTGGCGTTTACTGGGCGCCCTCACGGACCGGCCGGGCGCACGACCAGCGCCCGGTGCGGGGCATGCGGCAGAACGGAACGCGCACAACGACGTGCGAGGGGGAGGACTGTGTTGCGGAGTGTGGAGCAGAGGCCTGTGACCGGGAGCGACAACGATCCGCGGGTGACGGAGCTGTGCTCCGCCGTGTCCCGGCTGCGCCGCGAACTCGCCGCTCACCCTGCCGAGTTCCCCGACCGGGGCATCGCCGAGGAGGAGCTCGCCGCACTGAACGCCATGGCTCTCGGGGGCGCCCCCGAGATACCGCACCTGCGTCGCTCGCTGCTGCTGATCGCGGGCGCCATAGGCTCGGTCAGCGCCCTGGCGCAGGGGCTGTCGGACGTCCGCACGGCGGTGGAGGTCTTCGGTGAGCCCCCACGCCGCTGACGTCCGGCGCGTCTCCGGCCGCGTTACGCGCCGTTGCCGCCGCCCGAGCTGGCCAGGGCTTCGGACAGCTCGGCGGCCACCTGCTGGAGCACCGGCACGATCTTCTCCGTCGCCGCTTCCGTGACCCGGCCCGCCGGGCCGGAGATCGAGATCGCGGCGGCGGTGGGGGAGTCCGGCACGGAGACCGCGAGGCAGCGCACGCCGATCTCCTGTTCGTTGTCGTCGACCGCGTACCCGGCGCGTCGTACGTCCTCCAGCGCCGCGAGGAAGCCCTCGGGCGTCACGATCGTCTTCTCCGTCGCCGCGGGCATGCCGGTGCGGGCGAGCAGGGCGCTCACCTCGTTGTCCGGGAAGCCGGCGAGCAGGGCCTTGCCGACGCCCGTGGAGTGCGGCAGGACGCGCCGGCCGACCTCGGTGAACATGCGCATCGAGTGCTTCGACGGCACCTGCGCCACGTACACGATCTCGTCCCCGTCGAGCAGCGCCATGTTCGCCGTCTCACCGGTCTCCTCGACCAGGCGGGCGAGGTAGGGGCGGGCCCAGGTGCCGAGCAGCCGGGAGGCGGACTCGCCGAGGCGGATCAGGCGCGGGCCGAGCGCGTACCGGCGGTTGGGCTGCTGGCGTACGTAACCGCAGGCCACCAGGGTGCGCATGAGGCGGTGGATGGTGGGCAGCGGCAGCCCGCTGGTCGCGGAGAGCTCGCTCAGCCCGACCTCGCCGCCCGCGTCCGCCATCCGCTCCAGCAGGTCGAAGGCGCGCTCCAGTGACTGGACCCCACCACTGGCGGACTTGGCGGAGTCGGTGGTGCTGGCGCTGGACGTCGGCACGGCGCGTTCCTTTCGGTGGCAGGGGGAGCAGCAGCCTACCCGGCGGTCGGTCGACTCCCCGCTTGTGTGGAGCTACGTTCTGCCTGCTGGAATTCTAATTCCGCTTTGTGGAAACGTCCAGAGCGGTCGCGTCCGGCGCACTGTGGAGAAGTGTGCTCTTGACGGCGGGAGGGTGGGAGTGAAGACTCCTTCAACAGAACGTTGAATTCCGTTACGTGGAAGTAAATCCCGCGTCTCGGAAGCGAACGGCGGCAGAGAGAGGGGTCCGGGTGTCCGACGCTGAACTGGTGCTGCGCTCGACGCGCGTCATCACTCCGGAAGGGACGCGTGCCGCTTCGGTCGCCGTCTCCGCCGGGAAGATCACGGCCGTACTGCCCTACGACGCCGAGGTACCGTCCTCAGCGCGCCTGGAGGACTTCGGCGACGACGTCCTGCTGCCCGGCCTGGTCGACACCCACGTGCACGTCAACGACCCCGGCCGCACCGAGTGGGAGGGCTTCTGGACCGCCACGCGCGCGGCGGCGGCAGGCGGCATCACCACCCTCGTCGACATGCCGCTCAACTCCCTCCCGCCGACGACGACCGTGGACAACCTCCGTACGAAGCGGCGGGTCGCCGCCGACAAGGCCCACATCGACGTCGGCTTCTGGGGCGGCGCCCTGCCCGACAACGTCAAGGACCTGGGCCCGCTGCACGACGCCGGCGTCTTCGGCTTCAAGGCGTTCCTGTCGCCGTCGGGCGTGGACGAGTTCCCGCACCTCGACCAGGACCGGCTCGCGCGGTCGCTCGCGGAGATCGCCGGGTTCGGCGGGCTGCTGATCGTGCACGCCGAGGACCCGCACCACCTCGACGCCGCCCCGCAGCACGGCGGTCCCAGGTACGCCGACTTCCTCGCCTCCCGCCCGCGCGACGCCGAGGACACCGCCATCGCCGGCCTCATCGCCCAGGCGAAGCGCCTCCACGCGCGCGTGCACGTCCTGCACCTGTCGTCGAGCGACGCACTGCCGCTGATCGCCGCCGCCAAGGCCGAGGGCGTACGCATCACCGTCGAGACCTGCCCGCACTACCTGACCCTGACCGCGGAGGAAGTCCCCGACGGCGCCAGCGAGTTCAAGTGCTGCCCGCCCATCCGCGAGGCCGCCAACCAGGACCTGCTGTGGCAGGCGCTCGCGGACGGCACGATCGACTGCGTCGTCACCGACCACTCGCCGTCGACGGCCGACCTGAAGACCGACGACTTCGCCACCGCCTGGGGCGGCATCTCCGGCCTCCAGCTGAGCCTGGCGGCGGTCTGGACCGCGGCCCGCGAACGCGGCCACGGCCTCGAGGACGTCGTCCGCTGGATGTCCACGCGTACGGCGCAGCTGGTGGGGCTGGACGATCGCAAGGGCGCCGTCGCGGCGGGCCGCGACGCCGACTTCGCCGTGTTCGCGCCCGACGAGGCCTTCACCGTGGACCCGGCGGCCCTCCAGCACCGCAACCGCGTCACCGCGTACGCGGGCCGGACCCTGTACGGCGTCGTGAGGTCCACCTGGCTGCGCGGCGAACGCATCGTGGCCGACGGCGAGTTCACCGAGCCGAAGGGCCGGCTCCTCACCCGCACCCCCTGACCCGCCCGCACCCGCAGCGGCCGACTCCCGAAAGGAACCCCTGATCACCGTGACGGCGACTCCGACTTTCACCGGCGACGCGAACCCCTACGGAGGCGGCGACCCGTACGCGGACTACCGCACCGCCGACTTCCCCTTCACCCACCACGCCAACCTCGCCGACCGGCAGCTCGGCGCCGGTGTCATCGCCGCCAACGACGAGTTCTTCGCCCAGCGCGAGAACCTGCTGCTGCCCGGGCCGGCCGAGTTCGACCCCGAGCACTTCGGGCACAAGGGCAAGATCATGGACGGCTGGGAGACGCGCCGCCGACGCGGCGCCTCGGCTGAGCACCCGTGGCCGACGGCGGAGGACCACGACTGGGCGCTGGTCCGCCTCGGCGCGCCCGGTGTCGTACGGGGCATCGTCGTCGACACGGCCCACTTCCGCGGCAACTACCCCCAGGCGGTGTCCGTCGAGGGCGCCTCGGTGGCGGGCTCCCCGTCCCCGGAGGAGCTCCTCTCCGGCGACGTGAAGTGGACGACGCTGGTGCCCCGTACACCGGTCGGCGGCCACGCCGCCAACGGCTTCGCGGTCTCGGTCGAACAGCGCTTCACCCACCTGCGCGTCAACCAGCACCCCGACGGCGGCATCGCGCGCCTGCGGGTGTACGGCGAGGTCGTACCCGACCCGGAGTGGCTGGCCGTGCTCGGCACCTTCGACGTGGTCGCCCTGGAGAACGGCGGCCGGGCCGAGGACGCGTCGAACCTTTTCTACTCCCCGGCGACGAACACCATCCAGCCGGGCCGCTCCCGCAAGATGGACGACGGCTGGGAGACCCGCCGCCGCCGCGACCAGGGCAACGACTGGATCCGCTACCGGCTGGCGGCCCAGTCCCAGATCCGCGCGATCGAGATCGACACCGCCTACCTGAAGGGCAACAGCGCCGGCTGGGCGTCGGTGTCCGTGCGGGACGTCGGTGAGGGCGGGGCGGGCGACTGGCGCGAGATCCTCCCGCGCACCAGCCTCCAGCCCGACACCAACCACCGTTTCGTCCTGCCGGCCCCCGCCGTCGGCACGCACGCGCGCGTGGACATCTTCCCGGACGGCGGCATCTCCCGGCTGCGTCTGTTCGGCTCCCTGACGGAGGACGGCGCGAGCCGCCTCGCGGCCCGCCACCAGGAGCTGGGCGGCTGACCCGCCCCACGCGCGCGTGGCGCACGCCGGCCGGACAAGCACCGGCCGACGTGCTCCACGTCGCGTCAGGCGGCGTGGCCGCCGTCCACGGCGAACTCCGCACCCGTGACGTAGCTGGCTCCCGCCAGGTGCGCGACCGTCGACGCCACCTCGTCGGCCGTCCCGAAACGGCCGAGCGCGGTCAGCGCCGCCTGGCCGGACGCGTACGGGCCGTCCGCCGGGTTCATGTCCGTGTCGACGGGACCGGGGTGGACGATGTTCGCCGTGATCCCGCGCGGGCCGAGCTCCCGGGCCAGGGCCTTCGTCAGGCCGATCAAGGCCGCCTTGCTCGTCGCGTACAGCGTTCCGCCGGGGCCCGGCACCCGCTGGGTCATGCAGGTGCCGACGGTGATGATCCGGCCACCGGCCGCCATCCGCGCGGCGGCCGCCTGGGAGGCCAGGAACACGCCGCGCACATTGACGGCGAGGACACGGTCGACATCGGCGGGCGTCAGGCTCTCCAGCGGCCCGAGCAGGCCCACACCCACGTTGTTCACCAGCACGTCCAGCCCGCCCAGCGCCCGCGCCGTACGCTCCACGGCCCCCGCCGCCTCGTCCGCGTCCGCGGAGTCCGCGCGCAGGGCCACCGCCCGCCGCCCCAACGCCTCGACGGCCCGTACGACGTCCTCGGCCGCCCCCTTTCCGTTCACGTAGGTGACGGCCACGTCGGCGCCCTCCCGGGCGAGCCGCAGCGCCGTCGCGGCGCCGATTCCCCGGCTGCCGCCGGTGACCAGAGCCACTTTGCCGTCCAGAATTCCCTGTGAGGTCATGGCTCCATCCCAGCGGCATCACCCCCGAGGTGCTGGCGGCGAACGGACACCGATGTCACATGGCCGGAACTCTTCCCTCCGTGTCCTGCGTTCTGTCCTCGTGACCCTTAAGCAAGAGATCGTCGGCAACGCCATGCAGATGGCGGTCGTCAACCTGTCCCCCGGCCAGACCGTGTACTGCGAGGCGGGGAAGTTCCTGTTCAAGACGACGAACGTGACCATGGAGACCCGCCTGAGCGGCCCGTCGAACAGCGGCGGGCAGTCGCAGGGCGGCGGCTCGGGCGGCTCCGGCGGCATGGGCGGGCTGCTGCGGCAGGCCATGGGGACGGCCATGCAGGTCGGCCAGCGCGCCCTCGCGGGCGAGTCGCTGGCGTTCCAGTACTTCACCGCCCAGGGCGGCGAGGGCACCGTGGGCTTCGCCGGTGTGCTGCCCGGCGAGATGCGTGCCCTGGAGCTCGACGGCAGGCGCGCGTGGTTCGCGGAGAAGGACGCCTTCGTGGCCGCCGAGTCCTCCGTCGACTTCGGCATCGCCTTCCAGGGCGGCCGCACCGGCAGGAGCGGCGGTGAGGGCTTCGTCCTGGAGAAGTTCACCGGCCACGGCACGGTGATCATCGCCGGCGCGGGCAACTTCATCGACCTGAACCCGGCCGACTTCGGTGGCCGCATCGAGGTCGACACCGGGTGCGTCGTCGCCTTCGAGGAGGGCATCCAGTACGGCGTCCAGCGCGTCGGCGGCCTCAACCGCCAGGGCATCATGAACGCCGTCTTCGGCGGCGAGGGACTGTCCCTGGCCACCCTGGAGGGCAACGGCCGCGTCATCCTCCAGTCCCTCACCATCGAGAGCCTCGCGAACGCCCTGAAGAAGGCCCAGGGCGGCGACAAGCAGGGCCCGACGGGCGGGCTGTTCTCGACCCACGCCGGTTGAGGCGATCGGCTCGTACGAACTCCCGGACAACGGCTGGCGCAGGTTAACTTCCCGAAAACTCATGGGACTTGACGGGAAAATCTGTGAGGTTGACATTGACATGCCACGGTCTACGCGCGTCATCATGAGGGCATGAGATTCCCCCCACGAATCACCCGCATCGGCGCCTCGGCCGCCGTCCTGTCCGCCCTCCTCGTCGGCGGCACCGTCTCCGCCACGACGGCGCACGCCGCGGTCGGCAGCGTCTGCTACACCAAGCTGCCGTCCCAGGCGTACGACACGCTCGAGCTGATCGATCAGGGCGGACCGTTCCCGTACTCGCAGGACGGGGCGGTCTTCCAGAACCGGGAGGGCGTCCTGCCCTCACAGTCGACCGGCTACTACCACGAGTACACGGTGAAGACCCCCGGGTCGTCGACGCGCGGAGCGCGCCGCATCGTGACCGGGCAGAAGACCGACGAGGACTACTACACCGCGGACCACTACGTCACCTTCAACCTGATCAACTACGGCTGCTGAGCCGACTGCCCGATCATGGTTGACCACGCAGGAACGGCGCGACCGGCCGGAGGTCCACCCCCCACTCAGCCGGACCTCCGGCTCCCCGCGGCCGCGAACGGCGCGAACGCCGGCACGACCGGCGCGACGCTCGCGTAGACCTCGTAGCCGTCGAGGAAGCCCAGCCGCTGCACGAGACCCGCATGCCGAGGGGCGAACTCGTGCACCAGGCCCAGGACGCCCCGCACCAGGGCGATGAACAGGACGCCCTGCACCAGGGCGATGAATCCGAGTAGCTCCAGTAGCTGTCTCATGCCCAGCCCCTCGCCCCGCGGACTCCCCACACGCATCGGCCGCGGGGCGAGGCACCTGCGACGGAAGTCTCCCGCCGGCCCCGCCGGCCGCGCCGAAAGTCCGGGGTGCCGCGAGGCCGCCGACGGCGGGGCGGTCGAGGCGCTCGTCGACCGCACCCGCCCCCACGTCGTGCTCATGGACGTCCGGATGCCGTCGGTGCACGGACTCACGGTCCCGCAGCGGCCGCGCGGACGCCCCTCATCCGGCGCCCGCCCGCAGGGCGCGCAGCACCTGCTCGTCGGCGTGGGATTCGTCCTCAAGGACACCCCGCCCGCGGAACTGTGATCGGCGAGCTGTGATCGGCGGGTCGGCTCACCGCGACGCCGAAGCCACCCCGCCCGGGATCTCCGCCAGACTCACCGCTCTGCGCTCCCGTCGGGACACGTCGCAGGCCTCGGCGATCCTGAGGGCCTGCAAGGCCTCGCGACCGTCGCACGGATTGGCCGACCCGCCCCGCACCACCTCGACGAACGCGCACAGCTCGGCCTCGTACGCGGGTCCGAAGCGCTCCAGGAAACCGGTCCACGGCTTGTCCGCGGCAGGCGGCCCGGTCGGCTCCGTGGACGCGATCGGCGTGCGGTCGTCCAGGCCGACCACGATCTGATCCAGCTCCCCGGCCAGCTCCATGCGGACGTCGTAGCCCGCGCCGTTCAGCCGCGTCGCCGTCGTGGTGGCCAGCGTGCCGTCGTCGAGGGTGAGGACGGCCACGGCCGTGTCGACGTCGCCCGCCTCGCGGAACATCGCGGGACCGGCGTCGGACCCGGCGGCGTAGACATCCACCACCTCGTGGCCCGTCACCCAGCGCAGGATGTCGAAGTCGTGGATGAGCGTGTCCCGGTACAGCCCGCCGGACAGCGGCAGCCACGCAGCCGGGGGCGGGGCCTGGTCGGACGTCACGGCGCGGACCGTGTGCAGCCGGCCGAGCCGACCCGAGCGGACCGCCTCGCGCGCACCCGCGTAGCCCGCGTCGAAACGGCGCTGGAAGCCCATCTGGAGGACCGTACCCGCCACCTCGACCTCGGCGATGGCCTGCAAGGTGCCCGGCAGGTCGAGGGCGATGGGCTTCTCGCAGAACACCGGAAGCCCCGAGCGCGCTGCCCGGCCGATCAGTTCGGCATGGGCCGACGTCGCCGTAGTGATCACCACGGCGTCCACGCCCCAGGTGAAGATCTCGTCAACCCCCGGCGCCGCCGTCTCGCCCAGCCGGTTCGCCAGCTCCTGGGCCCGCGCAGGGTCGACGTCCGTGAGGATCAGCGATCCGACCTCGCGATGGCGACTGAGTGTGTTCGCATGGATCGTGCCGATGCGACCCGTACCGATGACGCCGATGCGCATGTGAACAAACTGAGGGCAGACCTGGCACCCTGTCAATGTGCATGTCCGGACAATCGAACTACACGACTTCCCGTCAACCGGCCACGGGGCTACGCTCGGCCCGTGCCGAAACCAGATGTGGACCCGCCCGTGCAGCTCGAGCTCAGTGTGGACCGGAGTTCGCCCGTGCCGTTGTACTTCCAGCTGTCCCAGCAGTTGGAGGCCGCGATCGAGCACGGCACGCTCACTCCGGGCAGCCTGCTCGGCAACGAGATCGAGCTCGCCGCACGGCTCGGCCTGTCCCGGCCGACCGTCCGCCAGGCCATCCAGTCGCTCGTCGACAAGGGCCTGCTGGTGCGCCGTCGAGGCGTCGGTACGCAGGTCGTGCACAGCCAGGTCAAGCGCCCGCTGGAGCTCAGCAGCCTCTTCGACGACCTGGAGGCGGCCGGACAGCGCCCGGCGACCAAGGTGCTCGTCAACACCGTCGTCCCGGCCTCCGCCGGGGTCGCCGCCGCGCTCGCCGTGGCCGAGGGCAGCGAGGTGCACCGAGTGGAGCGGCTGCGCCTCGCGCACGGGGAGCCTATGGCGTACCTGTGCAACTACCTGCCGCCCGGCCTGCTCGACCTGGACACCGCGCAGCTGGAGGCCACCGGCCTGTACCGCCTGATGCGCGCCGCCGGCATCACTCTGCACAGCGCCCGCCAGTCCATCGGTGCCCGCGCCGCCACCGCCGCCGAGGCCGAGCGGCTCGCCGAACCGGAGGGCGCCCCGCTGCTCACCATGCAGCGCACGACCTTCGACGACACCGGCCGCGCGGTCGAGTTCGGCGACCACATCTACCGGCCGAGCCGCTATTCGTTCGAGTTCCAGCTGCTCGTACGGCCCTGAACCGCGCCCGTTCTCGGTCCCTGTCTCCCGCCTGCCCTCGGTTCCTGTCTCCCGTCTGTCCCCCGCCCGCGTTCGTCGCATTGTCCGGACAATGCGACCGTCTTGCGGTCCCCGGTCACCAGGCGTGTGGTCCCTGTGCTCCATAATGGGGCGTTTGGGGTAGGTGGTGTCACCGTCGGTGAGGCTGCCCGCCCCTTGCGTACCACTGAACACAGCAAGAAGGGCACCGCCTCGTGGCACGGTTTCGGACCTGGGCAGGGATCGCGTTGGCGGGGGCACTGTGCGTCTCCCTGGCCGGGTGCAGCAGCACCGGCGGAAAGCGCGCCGAGGACGCCCGCAAGGCCGCCGCGGCACAGGGCAAGGCGGCGGTGAACACACCCCGCTGGACCTTCGCGATGATCACCCACTCGGGAGACGGCGACACCTTCTGGGACATCGTCCAGAGCGGCGCCGAACAGGCCGCCGTCAAGGACAACATCAACTTCCTGTACTCCCACGACGACGAGGCCCAGCAGCAGGCCCAGCTCGTGGACGCGGCCGTGGACAAGAAGGTCGACGGCATCATCGTCACGCTCGCCAAGCCCGACGCCATGAAGGCCGCCGTCGCCCGGGCGGAGAAGGCCGGCATCCCGGTGATCACCGTGAACTCCGGCTCGGCCGAGTCCAAGGCCTTCGGCGCGCTCGCGCACATCGGCCAGGACGAGACCGTCGCCGGCGAGGCCGTCGGCGAAGAGCTGAACAAGCGCGGCCGCAAGAAGGCCGTCTGCATCCTGCACGAACAGGGCAACGTCGGCCACGAGCAGCGTTGCGCCGGAGTGAAGAAGACCTTCGACGGAGAGCTGGAGAACCTCTACGTCAACGGCACCAACATGCCGGACGTGCAGTCCGCGATCAGCGCCAAGCTCCAGGCCGACCAAGCGATCGACACGGTCGTCACCCTCGGCGCGCCGTACGCCGACACCGCCGTGAAGGCCCGGCAGGACGCGGGCAGCAAGGCCGAGATCGACACCTTCGACCTCAACGCCAAGGTGGCCGCCGAGCTCAAGGACGGCACCCTCGGCTTCGCCGTGGACCAGCAGCCGTACCTCCAGGGCTACCAGGCCGTGGACCTGCTGTGGCTGTACAGGTACAACGCCAACATGCTCGGCGGCGGCCAGCCCGTGTTCACCGGACCGCAGATCATCACCAAGGACCAGGCCGCCACGCTGGAGGAGTACACGAAGCGGGGCACCCGATGAGCGCGACGGCTGACGAAAGGATTCTGCACACCTCTCCGCTGCGCAGGCTGCTGGGCCGCCCCGAGCTGGGCTCGGTCGTCGGCGCGATCGCCGTCTTCGTCTTCTTCGCGTTCGCGGCCGACAGCTTCCTGCGTGCCTCCAGTCTCAGCACGGTCCTGTACGCGGCCTCGACGATCGGCATCATGGCCGTCCCGGTCGCGCTGCTCATGATCGGCGGCGAGTTCGACCTGTCGGCGGGCGTCCTGGTGACGTCGTCCGCGCTGATCTCGTCGATGTTCAGCTACCAGATGACGGCGAACGTCTGGGTCGGCGTCGGGGTCTCCCTGCTCGTCACCCTGGCGATCGGCGCCTTCAACGGCTTCATGCTCACCCGCACCAACCTGCCGAGCTTCATCATCACGCTCGGCACGTTTCTGATGCTGACCGGCATGAACCTCGGCTTCACCAAGCTGATCGACAGTACGGTCTCGACCAAGACGATCGCCGACATGGAGGGCTTCCCGACGGCGCACGACGTCTTCGCCTCGACCCTCACCCTCGGCGGCGTCGACTTCAAGATCACCATCCTGTGGTGGTTCGGCCTGGTCGCCGTCGCCTCCTGGATCCTGCTGCGCACCCGCACGGGCAACTGGATCTTCGCGGTCGGCGGCAACGAGGACGCGGCCCGCGCGGTCGGTGTCCCCGTGGACAAGACCAAGATCGGCCTCTACATGGGCGTCGCGTTCGGCGCCTGGATCTCGGGCCAGCACCTGCTCTTCTCCTACGACGTCGTCCAGTCCGGCGAGGGCGTCGGCAACGAGCTGATCTACATCATCGCGGCCGTCATCGGCGGCTGCCTGATCACCGGCGGCTACGGCAGCGCGATCGGCTCGGCGGTCGGCGCGTTCATCTTCGGCATGACCAGCAAGGGCATCGTCTTCGCCGAGTGGAACCCCGACTGGTTCAAGTTCTTCCTCGGAGCGATGCTGCTCCTCGCGACCCTGCTCAACGCCTGGGTCCGCAAGCGCGCGGAGGCCACCAAGTGACGCATTCCACGGAGACCACAGAACGTACGGCGCTCGTGGAGCTGTCCGACGTCAGCAAGCACTACGGCAACGTCCGCGCCCTCGAAGGCGTCTCCCTGGAGGTGCACGCGGGCGAGATCACCTGCGTCCTGGGCGACAACGGTGCGGGCAAATCAACATTGATCAAGATCATTGCTGGGCTGCATCACCACGACGGAGGCGTCCTGCGCATCGAGGGTGAGGACACCCGCCTGTCCTCCCCGCGCGATGCCCTGGACCGCGGCATCGCCACCGTCTACCAGGACCTGGCCGTCGTGGGACTCATGCCGGTGTGGCGCAACTTCTTCCTCGGTTCCGAACCCCGCAAGGGCAGCGGCCCCTTCAAGCGCATGGACGTCGAGCACATGCGCAGGACCACCCACGCCGAACTGCTGCGCATGGGCATCGACCTCCGCGACGTGGACCAGCCCATCGGCACCCTGTCCGGCGGCGAACGTCAGTGCGTGGCGATCGCCCGGGCCGTGCACTTCGGCGCGAAGGTCCTGGTCCTCGACGAACCGACGGCGGCGCTGGGCGTGAAGCAGTCGGGCGTGGTCCTGAAGTATGTGGCGGCGGCACGGGACGAGGGCCTGGGTGTTGTCTTGATCACCCATAACCCGCATCACGCGTACCTGGTAGGCGACCGTTTCGTGCTTCTGAAGCGCGGCACGATGGTGGGCAACCACACGCGCGAGGGGATCACTCTGGACGAGCTGACAAGCCAGATGGCAGGCGGAAACGAGCTGGACGATCTACGCCACGAACTGCAGCGCGCATAGGGCGCGGGGCAATATCGATGCGCGGCTCCGCCGTCCGGACGCGACCAGCCACAACGCACACCCCGCTGCTCCCCCGTACGGCACCGGGTGGAGCGGTGAGGCAGAATCGGGCCTGATGAGCACCTACCGCGACCTCAGCGCCCCCATCGGCTCCCGCCGCGCCCCCGTGCTGCGTACCGTGGGCACACGCGAGCGCCGCTCGCACCTCACCGCACCTCGTGTGCCCACGGTCGGCATCGACATCGGCGGTACGAAGGTGATGGCGGGCGTCGTCGACGCCGACGGCAACATCCTGGAGAAGCTCCGCACGGAGACCCCGGACAAGTCCAAGAGCCCGAAGGTCGTCGAGGACACCATCGTCGAACTGGTCCTGGACCTGTCCGACCGGCACGACGTGCACGCCGTCGGCATCGGCGCGGCCGGCTGGGTCGACGCCGAGCGCAACCGCGTCCTGTTCGCCCCCCATCTCTCCTGGCGGAACGAGCCGCTGCGCGACCGCCTCTCGGGCCGTCTGTCGGTGCCCGTGCTCGTCGACAACGACGCCAACACCGCCGCCTGGGCGGAGTGGCGCTTCGGCGCGGGACGCGGCGAGGACCACCTGGTCATGATCACGCTCGGCACCGGCATCGGCGGCGCGATCCTGGAGGACGGCCAGGTCAAGCGCGGCAAGTACGGTGTCGCGGGCGAGTTCGGCCATATGCAGGTGGTGCCCGGCGGCCACCGCTGCCCGTGCGGCAACCGCGGCTGCTGGGAGCAGTACAGCTCCGGCAACGCGCTGGTCCGGGAGGCCAGGGAGCTGGCCGCGGCCGACTCCCCGGTGGCGTACGGGATCATCGAGCACGTCAAGGGCAACATCGCCGAGATCACCGGCCCGATGATCACCGAGCTGGCCCGCGAGGGCGACGCCATGTGCATCGAGCTGCTCCAGGACATCGGCCAGTGGCTCGGCGTCGGCATCGCGAACCTGGCGGCCGCGCTCGACCCCTCCTGCTTCGTCATCGGCGGCGGCGTCTCCGCGGCCGACGACCTGCTGATCGGCCCCGCACGGGACGCCTTCAAGCGCCAGCTCACCGGCCGCGGCTACCGCCCCGAGGCCCGCATCGTCCGTGCCCAGCTCGGCCCCGAGGCCGGCATGGTCGGCGCCGCCGACCTCGCCCGCCTGGTCGCCCGTCGCTTCCGCCGCGCCAAGCGGCGCCGGGTGGAGCGGTACGAGCGCTACGAGCGGTACGCGGAGTCCCGCCGCACCCAGGACACCGCATGACCGCCTCGCTGCCCCGCCAGGCCGCAGCCCCGTCCGAGCCGGCCCGGCCGGCCGAGGACCGATGTCACCGGATCCACCGCCGGGCGCTCACCCTGCTGATCATCGTGCTGCTCATCGGTGTCCCGGCCGGCTACCTGGTGATCTCCGCCAACCAGAGCCGCGACAGCGGCAAGGACAAGGAGGCGAAGTACTCGGCGACCGGCCTGACCGAGGGCTGGCCGTCGAGGGTGCAGCGCCGCCTCTACCAGGTGCCGGTCCCGCACCCGGCGAACAAGGTCGCGTACTACGAGACGAACAACTGGAAGACCAGCCGTCTCTACGTGCAGTTTCAGACCACGAACGTCGGCTTGAACGCCTTCCTCAAGAAGCTGGGCGTCAGCCAGGAGCAGCTGAAGAAGGACGACATCGCCATCAGCGACCGCGACCAGGACGTCACCGGCTGGACGTTCGCGGGTCCTGGTGCCCGTCAGGGCCCGTACTGGGGGTTCGTGCACGAGCAGAAGAACCCGCAGCCGACGCACGACGTGGTCGTGAACTGGGGCAACCCCATATACCCCATGGTGTACGTCGTCGCGCGCACGGTTCCCTGATCCGGCGGGGCCCGGCCGGTCCCCGGAGCCGATTGTCAGACCCCGCCCGTAGAGTCGAAGACGTCTGATCCGACACACGGGCGGGAGGCGAACAGAGCGTATGAGCGACACGGCCGCGGTGGCCGAGCGTATGGGGGAGTCCGGGGCCGTTCCCCTCCGACTCGCCGCCGTCTTCCTGCCCGCGCCCCTCCCGCGCGACGGACGCGTCGCCTTCTGGGACCCGCAGGACGGACCGCTGCCCGCCGACGGAGCCGAACCCACGGAGCTCACCGTCGTACGACGCCACGGCGCCTCGGTCCGCCGCAGGCAGGCCCCCGCGCTGGCACTGCCCGTCGGCGAGGCGCTGCCCCTGCTCGTGCGCGCCCGCCGCGACCCCGCCGCCCACCCCGCCACCGTCTGCTGGGGCGCGGCCGCCCTGCACGCGCTGCGGCTCGCCGCCCGCGGACGGCTGCTGCCCGGCCTGACCCCCACCGGCCACGACGCCTGGCGGGCGGGCCCCCTGGACCCCGACGACATCGCCCATCTACGGGCGGTCGCCGCAGCCCTGCCGTACGAGGGTCATGCCGTCCCGCTGCCCGGCCCCGGCCCGCTCCGGCTGCCGCAACCGGAAGCGCTGATGCGCTCCTTCCTGGACGCGGTCGCGGACACCCTGCCCCGCACCCCCGCCGCTCCCCATGCCTCCGGGAAGCCCTTCGCCGACCGCCGGCCCCAGCGGCTGCCCGACGCCCAGGACTGGGCCGCCGAGGTCGCCGCCGGCATGGACGCGGGCGTGCGCGTCTCGCTGCGCCTGGACCTGTCGGCGTCCGACCTGTTCGACAGCGGCGACATCGCCCGCAACGCGGGCGCGGCGATCGTCCAGGTGCACAGCCTCGCCGACCCCACCCTCGTGGCCGACGCGGCGGCCCTGTGGGCGGGCGAGGCGGACGCGGCCTTCGGGCCACGCGCGCGCGTCGACGCGGCCCTCGCCGTGCGGCGCGCCGCCCGGGTCTGGCCGCCGCTGGACCGGCTCGCCGAGCAGGACGCACCCGACGTCCTGGCCCTGTCCGAGGAGGAGCTGGGCGACCTGCTCGGCGTCGCGGCCACCCGGCTCGCGGCGGCGGGGGTCGCCGTGCACTGGCCACGCGACCTGGCACAGGACCTGACCGCGACGGCGGTCGTACGGTCGGCGCCCGGCTCGGCGACCGACGGTACCGGCTTCTTCGAGAGCGAGGACCTGCTCCAGTTCCGCTGGCAGCTGGCCCTCGGCGGCGACCCGCTCACCGAGCCCGAGATGGACACGCTCGCCGAGGCCCACCGCCCGGTCGTACGGCTGCGGGACCAGTGGGTGCTGGTCGACCCGGCCCTCGTCCGCAAGGCCCGCCGACGCGAACTGGGCCTGCTCGACCCCGTCGACGCACTGTCCGTCGCGCTCACCGGCAGCGCGGAGGTCGACGGCGAGACGGTCGAGGCCGTCCCGGTCGGCGCCTTCGCGGCTCTGCGCGACCGCCTGACGGCCGGAGTGCGGCCCGCCGAGCCGCCCGCCGGACTGCACGCCACCCTCCGCGACTACCAGCTCCGCGGCCTGGCCTGGCTCGACCTCATGACCGGCCTCGGTCTCGGCGGCTGCCTCGCCGACGACATGGGACTCGGCAAGACGATCACCCTCATCGCCCTGCACCTCAAGCGCGCCCACAGCGAACCCACCCTGGTGGTCTGCCCGGCCTCACTGCTCGGCAACTGGCAGCGGGAGATCACCCGGTTCGCGCCCGGCGTCCCCGTCCGCCGCTACCACGGCCCGGACCGCACCCTCGACGACCTGGCAGGCGGCTTCGTCCTGACGACGTACGGCACGATGCGCTCGACGGCACCGACGCTGGCCCAGCAGCGGTGGGGCATGGTCGTCGCGGACGAGGCACAGCACGTCAAGAACCCCTACTCGGCGACGGCCAAGGCGCTGCGCACCATCCCGTCCCCCGCGCGCGTCGCCCTGACCGGCACACCGGTCGAGAACAACCTCTCCGAACTCTGGGCCCTGCTGGACTGGACGACACCCGGACTCCTGGGCCCCTTGAAGTCCTTCCGCGCCCGGCACGCACGCGCGGTGGAGAACGGCGAGGACGAGGAGGCGGTGACCAGGCTGGCCCGTCTGGTCCGGCCCTTCCTCCTCCGCCGCAAGAAGTCCGACCCCGGCATCGTCCCCGAACTTCCGCCCAAGACGGAGACCGACCACCCGGTCCCGCTCACCCGTGAACAGGCTGCGCTCTACGAGGCGGTGGTGCGTGAGTCGATGCTCGCCATCGAGACCGCGGACGGCATTGCCCGCCGAGGGCTGGTACTGAAGCTGCTGGGCGCCCTGAAGCAGATCTGCGACCACCCGGCGCTCTACCTCAAGGAGGAGTCCGCCCCCGGCGACCACCTTGCCGCCCGCTCCGGCAAACTCGCCCTTCTCGACGAGCTGTTGGACACCCTGCTGGCCGAGGACGGCTCGGCGCTCGTCTTCACGCAGTACGTCGGCATGGCCCGCCTGATCGCCGCCCATCTCGCCGCCCGCGCGATCCCCATGGACCTCCTCCACGGCGGTACACCCGTACCGGAGCGTGAGCGCATGGTGGACCGCTTCCAGAGCGGTGCGACGCCCGTCCTCGTGCTGTCCCTGAAGGCGGCCGGCACCGGCCTCAACCTCACCCGCGCGGGCCACGTAGTCCACTTCGACCGCTGGTGGAACCCGGCCGTCGAGGAACAGGCCACCGACCGTGCCTATCGCATCGGCCAGACCCAGCCGGTCCAGGTCCACCGCCTCATCACCGAGGGCACGGTCGAGGACCGCATCGCGCAGATGCTGGAGTCCAAACGCGCCCTCGCCGACGCGATCCTCGGCTCCGGCGAGTCGGCCCTCACGGAACTGACGGACCGTGAGCTGACCGACCTGGTGTCGCTGCGGAGGGAGGCGTGATGGGCGCGGAGGAGACACCGGTGGAGGACGGCCGGTCGCCGGACGAGTCACCGCGGCCGTCCGCAGAAGCGCGACCCGCAGATGCCGCGCGCCGGGCCCTGCGGGCCGCGCGCGAGCGCGAGCGCGGAGGCGGGGGAAGCGACGGGGGCGGCGACCTGGCGGCGGCCGGGACCGAGCGGGGGGACGGTCGAGACCTGTCGGGTCGCGCGGACCGCACGGAACTTCCGGACAGTGAGGGCCGTACGGGGCGTCCGGGGGCCGTGAAGCCCCTGGGACGACGCCCGGCGACCAGGGAGACCACCGGCCGTCGCGCGGGACCGGCCGACGCGGCCCGCGAGGCGCTGCGACGAGCGGTGTCCGCCGGCCGCGGCGCGAGCGCGCTCGTGGACAGCGACAGTGGCACCGACAGCGGCACGGGGATGGGCACATCCGCACCGCCCGAGAGCACGTGGGCAGCCGACTCCGGGGACGGGCAGAGGGCGACGGGGAGCCCTGAAGCGGCGGAGGCCACGCGCCCGGGGAGTCCCGGTGACCGTGACGCGGCGGACCCGCTGAACCGGACCTCCGACAGTTCGGCGAACGCCCGTGCCACGGCCGGTAAGGGGGAGCCCGATCCGCGAGGCGCGCGTCCTGCGGATGTCGCCCGCGAGGCGTTGTGGGCCGCTCGCGCCGAGGCACGGCAGGCCCGCGCGGACGCCGGAGAGACGCGGCCCGAGTCCGCGCCCCGGCCCGCCCGGCCCGAGCCCGCTGTTTCCCGGCGCCATGGCGAAGCGCAGGGTCGCACCCCCGCTGCCCGGGCCCGTGAACTACGGGAGATGCTCGCCGACGCCTTCCGGATGCCGTCCGACGCGTCGGCCCCTGTGGGCACCGGCGCCTCGGACTCCGGCTCTGCGGACGTAGGCGTCTCCTTGGACCCCGACTCCCCGGCTCCCTCGGACTCCGGCTCCCCGGACCTCGGCCGCGCCTCGGAAGGCGGCCTCTCGGACTCCGGCTCACCGGAAGGCGGCCTCTCGGGCTCCGATTCCTCGGTCGCCGGGCTGTCGGCCAACCGTCCGTCGGACTCTGACTCTCCGGCCCTCGGCCTCTCGGGCTCCAGCTCACCGGCCCTCGGCCTCGCGGGCTCCGATTCCTCGGTCCCTGGGCTGTCGGCCAACCGTCCGTCGGACTCTGACTCTCCGGCCCTCGGCCTCTCGGGCTCCAGCTCACCGGCCCTCGGCCTCGCGGGCTCCGATTCCTCGGTCCCTGGGCTGTCGGCCAACCGTCCGTCGGACTCTGACTCTCCGGCCCTCGGCCTCTCGGGCTCCGATTCCCCGGTCGCCGGGCTGTCGGCCACCCATCCCTCGGACCCGGGCCCCTCCGATGCTGGCCCCTCCTCCCTGCCCACAGCGCCTCCCGCCCGCAGGGCCCCCGCGCCCCACCTCTCTTCCACGCCCCGGGGGACATCCACACCTCCCGCCCCCTTCGCGCCCTCCGCTTCCTTCGCGCCCCCTGCACCCCACTCACGCCGGACGTCCCCCGCAACCCCCGCACCCACCACATCCCTCACACCCCCAGCCACCCCCCGCGTCCCCCCCTCCATGGCCTCTCCCCGCCGCGACGGCGACCTGCGCCGAACCTTCTCCGCCTTCCCACCCCTCGCCTCTGACGGTGACAGCCGGTTCGCCGAGAGTTGGTGGGGAAATGCCTGGGTCGCCGCGCTGGAGGAGGGCGCGTTGGACGTCAAGCGGCTTGCGCGTGGGCGGGGTTATGCCGAGCAGGGGTATGTGGACGCGATCACGGTGACGCCCGGGCTCGTGCTCGCGTACGTGCAGGGCAGCCGTCCCCGCCCGTACCGCGTCCAGGTTCGGCTGCGCACCCTCGACGACGCCGACTGGGAGCGCTTCCTGGATGCCGCCGCCGATCGCCCGGGGCACATTGCCGCGCTGCTCGACGGGGAGATGCCCCAGTCCCTCGCCGACTGCGGGGTCGGGCTGCTCCCGGGCCCCGGTGACCTCGAACCGCACTGCAGTTGCCCCGATCGCGGCCACCCCTGCAAACACGCGGCAGCTCTCTGTTACCAGACCGCCCGCCTACTGGACGCCGACCCGTTCGTGCTGCTCCTGTTGCGCGGCCGCGGCGAACGCGAGCTGCTCGACGCCCTGTCCCGGCTGAACGCCGCCCGCGCGGCCCGCGCCGCCCAGGAAAGGGAACCGCAGCAGCTCCCCGGGGTGCGGGCCACTGAAGCCCTCATAGCCCGCCACCTTCCGCCACTCCCACCCCCGTTGCCCGTACCCGCGCATCCCGAGCAGCCCCCCGCCTACCCCTCGGCGCCGGGCGGCCCCGACCCGTTCGCGCTGGACCAGCTGGCGACCGACGCCGCCGCGCGCGCCTACGCCCTGCTGAGCACCGGACGTGACGAGGCCGGCGAACTGACGCTGTGGCAGGACGCGGTACGGCTCGCCGCGGCCCGCCCCGGTTCCGGACTCACCGCCGGCACCCGCGCCCTCTACTCCTCGCTCGCCTCCGCGGCCGGCCGCACCCCGGCCGAACTGGCCCGTGCGGTCGCCGCCTGGCGGCAGGGCGGGCTCGACGGCCTCGCCGTCCTCGAAGAGCCCTGGGACCCGCCCGCCGGACGGTTCGACC
The DNA here is from genome assembly GCF_042896175.1 of Streptomyces sp. NPDC001315. Lineage (NCBI taxonomy): Bacteria > Bacillati > Actinomycetota > Actinomycetes > Kitasatosporales > Streptomycetaceae > Streptomyces > Streptomyces sp. NPDC001315. Next base: position 45,369 of record NZ_JBIAWZ010000033.1, read on the forward strand.
GCGCCCGCCCGCTCCTCCTCGCCGCCGATCTGCCCGCCTTCCGTCCGGCGCGCAACCGCCTCACCCACCCCCACGGCCAGGTCCAACTCCGTTTCGGTCGCGACGGCTTGTGGTACGCCTACGAATCGGAACCCGGCGACGACGACTGGTGGCCCCGCGGCACCCCCGACCACGACCCGGTCGGGGCGCTGACGGGCCTGGGCGGCACCGGCGAGTTCTGAGCGGCCGGCCTCCTGGCGACTGCGGGACCGCCGCCCGACCGGCGCCCACAACACGGTCGGAACGGTGTCATGGGCAGGGAGACGGACCCGGAGTTCCCGCGGGCCCCTATGGTCGGATGGCCCAACCACCTGCGGACTCGGCCCGTACCCTCGTACGATGTCGCCCGTGATCCTCAACAACCACCGCCCTGCCCCGCGGTACCGCGCCCTTCTGTCGCGCGGCTGTTGTTGATTCCCCACTTCTGCCTCGCACGCGTCACCGTGCCTCGCACGCCTGTCGCGCGCCGCAGGCCTCTTGCGCGTCGTACGTCTCGCGCGCTGTGACGCCGTAACCGCGTCCCGACTCAGGCCCCCCCACGCGCCTCAACCCCGCCCTCAGAAGCTCTGAAAGGCAGGCCCTCCCATGCCCACCTCTCCGATGCCCACCCCCGAATCCGCCTACGACCGCCGCAGACTGCGCCAGTGGCTCGCCGGTGCGGCTCGCGCCGACGGTGTCTCCCGGCGTGACCTGCTCCGGCTCCTCGCCGCCGCCGGGCTGGCCACCGCCGCCGTTCCCACCGCCCTCGCCGCACCCGCGGCCGCAGCGGGAGGAATCGTCAAACCGCTCCCCGAAGACTGGTTCACCGTCCGCGGCACCAACGCCGAGACCAAGTTCGCCTCCCTCGCCGGCACCGGCTACCACACCCCCGTCGACCACTTCTTCGTCCGCAACCACACCTCCACCCCGGTCCTGGACGCCGCCGACTGGACCCTCACCCTCTGGGGCGACGGCCTCACCCACGACAAACCAGTCGAGTTCACCCTCGACGACCTGAAGAAGTTCCCCGCCGTCACCCGCACCGCGTTCGTCGAGTGCGCGGGCAACGGCCGCAGCTTCTTCACCGGCCAGCAGGGCCAGACCGTCACCGGCACGGCCTGGACGCTCGGCGCGATCGGCACCGCCCGCTGGCGAGGGGTGCGCCTGGCCGACGTACTGCGCCGGGCCGGACTGGGCCGGCACGCCGTGGACGTCATGCCCCGCGGTCTCGACCCCGACTACGTGACCGCCGACGGCACGAACCTCGGCCGGGTCCGGCGCCCGCTGCCGCTGTCCAAGGCCCTCGACGACGTCCTGCTCGCCTACGAGATGAACGGCGAACCGCTGCCGTACGACCACGGCTACCCCGTACGCGTCCTCGTCCCGTCCTGGATCGGCATCGCCTCGATCAAGTGGGTCGGCGACATCGAGGTGTCGGCCCAGCCCCTCTACTCGCCCTGGAACACCGACTTCTACCGCCTGTTCGGAGCCGCCCACCCCGAAGACGGCGGCGCGCCGCTGACCCGGCAGACCGTCAAGAGCGCCTGGGAGCTGGCCTGGGACGCGAGCCTCGACGCGGGCGCCGAGCACCGCCTCACCGGCCGCTCGTGGTCCGGTGCCGGCGGGATCGTTCGCGTCGACGTCAGCACCGACGGCGGGACGACCTGGCGCAGGGCCCGTCTCCATGACGCCCCGCAGCGCGCCGGCTGGGTCCGCTGGTCCACCGACTGGCGCCCGCCGGCCACGGGCTCGTACACCTTGCTGGCGCGGGCCACCGACAGCGCGGGCCGCACCCAGCCGGACACCACGGTCGTCAACACGCAGGGCTACCTCTTCGACGCGGTGGTCCGGCATCCGGTGCATGTGGTGTGAGCACTCGCCGGTGAAATGCGGCAGCCCGGTGTGAGGACCGGGGGCCCGGCGGTCGGGCTCCTGGAATCGGCGGTTGGCGTGGAGCGGCGAGTGAGACGAGTCAGGCCGAGACCGCCGAGCGGACGCTCGCCGGTGAGGAACCGACGGTCCGGGTGGACCGTACTGCCGGTTCGAGGAGCGACAGCGTCCGCTGCTGTGCAGCAAAGGTGGCGCAGATACCGACCTGCATCGGCAGGTTCGGTCCTGCGCGACCGGTCATTGGGCCAGTTCGATGTGGGGATGGCCCGGGGACTTCGGGCACACGTGGAGCTGGAGGTTGTAGCCGCCGAGGATGTCGATCAAGGTGAAGTTGCCGTCCTGGGCGCCCAGGGGAGGCGGGGCCGGGTTCGTCCGGTCCTCCTCGGCGATCCAGGTCCCGCTGCCGCCGTCCCATTCCAAGGAGGCGATGGTCAGGAGCGGGACCTCCTCGGTGCCGCACTCGGGGCAGGGGCGGGGCACGGGGTCCATGCGGTCCCAGAGGGTCCAGCCGCCGGTCTTCCAGCCGGGGGCGGTGGAGAGGTTGTTCAGGTAGAGCTCGCCCGGGTCGTCCGCGTACGTGTTGTACCGCGCGGGGTCGATCGTCTCCCAGCGGCTCATGTCGTCCAGCCGGTCCCGGAGCTCCTTGTCCAGCTCCCTGGGGTTGGGGAATTCGGTGACCTGCTCCGGTGAGAACAGGCACGGCTCCGGGAGGTAGTAGTCGAGCTGGACGATCGGCGGCTCGGGCGGTGCGTCGAGGACGTCGGTGACGGTGGCGGAGGAGCGCCAGAAGAGGGCTGTTCGGGGGTGGGCGGTCTCCTTGTGGTCGAAGGGGCACCAGAGGACCTGGAGGAGGTCCGCGTCGGGCGGGCATGGGAAGGGGACGTCGTGGGCGTAGAGCTGGGCGACGGGGAGGAGGGGGATCGGGCCGTCGAACCACGGGCGGCCCGCGCTGATCCGCTCCAAGGTCTCCCGTTCCTCCGGGGTCCACTGGGGTGCCTGAGGGTCGAGGCGCAGCCGCTCGGCCGATGCGGCGCGAACGCGGCGGTGCAGCCGGATGTCGTCCGGTGAGTGGACCACCGGCGCCGCGCGACTGTCGTGCGGCTCGTCGCAGTACGGCCACGGCTCGTCGGCGGGCCACAGGAGTGGCCCGCCGACGGAGCTGTCGTGCACCGTCGGCGCCCCGGGGCGCGGGTGCAGCCGGGTCGCCGTGCGCGCCAGCGGGGCCAGCTGAGGGAAGAGCGCGGTGATGTCGAACGGCCGCGGTGGGGTGGTGAAACTCATGCAGGCTCCCGTTGGCGCGAACTGAGTGGGATCAGTTACCGAGGTTGTACAACCCAGTGTCCGAATAAGTGTTGGTGACGTAGACGTTGGGGAACAGTTCCTCGGTCGTCCCGTCCGCACGTTCGATATCAGCGATCATCGTGACGCCCACCGGGATGGTGCTGTTCGCGTCCTTGTAGACGGGTGTCACCTGATAGAAGACCGCGTCGTTCGTTCCGAGGCCGGAGGCGGAGTCCTTGATCATTTTCTGCGCGATGGTCTCGTAGGTCCGCATGCTGGGCGTGCCCGTGTTCATCCCGCTCTGCCAGCAGGGGACGAGGTTGAACCGAGTGAGCGCACTCGTGCCCTTTCCGCCGAGGATGCTCGCGATGAGATGACACCGGGACTGGCCGTAGGTGAGGTTGTTCGCCTTCTTGAACGCCTCCGCGTCCTTCATGCCGGTGACGGGATCACTGGTTCCGGTTCCCCCACTGGTCTGCCGACCCAGGCATGCCTGTGCCTGGGTCGGCCTCTCTCCGGCCCCGCCCGCCGGGTCGCTCTGGTTGACGAGCGGAACCGCCTCGGTGGTGTTCTTGAACCAGCCGTCGCCGTTGGGAAGCGAGCCGGCCGGTGGGGGGTCGTTCAGGCAGCTGGCCTGCGGGCCGGTGTCCGGCAACGAGAACGTCAGCTCGAACTGGTCGGCGTCGATCACCCGCTGGTTCTTGAAACCGTCGGCGAGCTGGGTGTCGGCGAACTGCTTGTCGTTAGGCGTGACATGGGCCTGCACGCAGGGTGAGGCGGGGTCCAGGACATGGGCGTCGTTCAGGATGTAGGTGTCCCATTCGCCGTTGCCGAGATTGGGGATCACCTCGACGCACTGCGCGCCGGCGGCACCGCCTTCCTTCGCCTCGCCGAAGGGGAAGTCACCGCAGGAGTCGCTGTCGACGAGCTCCGTCTGGGCTGTGAAGCCGCCGCACGTGCTGGCGGTGCGGTTGGCCACTCCGCTCGTCGACCGGGTCAGGGGGCTGCCCTTCTTCCCCCAGGCGCCGTTGAGGTTCTTCTGCGCCCACGCGTAGGCGGCAACGGCGCCGCCGGCGTCGGAGCTCTGCGCGCTCATCGGCACGACGGGCATGACCGAGGGGACGGCGCAGCCCGCGGTCGAGGTGCCCCCGACCGCGTTGTCACAGCGGATCTTGCGGGGGTTGTCCCACGAGGCGTTCGGGTCGACGGCCGTGGCGCCCGGGGAGGTCACGTACAGCTTGTACGAGGTGAGGAACTCCGCGACGGCGCCCGCCGCGGGGGACGAGGAGTACGTGACGGTGCCGGTGAGGGACTGTCCCACGACCAGGTCGCCGCCGTACCACGGCGCGGTCTTCGTCGCTGTGCAGCCGGTTCCGCAGGCGGCGCGGAATTTGGCGTTGAGAGCGGTGACCTCGCCGATCGCGGAGGTCATCGTCACGGTGACCTGCTCGCTCCACGTCGTGCCGCTCGCGGGCAGTGACGCACTGGTGGAGATCGTCAGGGTGCCGCTCCCGATCTCCGCGCCGTTGCTGTCGCGCAGGATGTAGAGGACGTTCACGCCGGTCACGCAGTAACCGAAGCGCTCGTAGGAGTAGTTGCCGGGGCTGGTGACGGAGCAGCTGCCGGCGGCAGTGGCAGTGGCGGCAAGGCTCTGCGGCTGTGCCGTGGTACGCGGGGCCAGGGCGGGGCTGGTGCTCACACACGCCTCGACGGCGCCCGCCCGGCGCTCCTTCGAGCCTGCCTTCGTAGCCTCGCAGCGTTCCCCGGACTGCTTGGGGAAGGCGCTGGTCACGGTGGCGGGGGCCGGAGCGGCGGCCCGGTCCGGCGGGTCCACCCTCCCCACCTGCCGCGGCTTCTCGTCCGCGGTCTGCTGTGCCGTGGCCGTACCCGCCGTGGTGAGTCCCAGCGTCACCGCGGTCAGTACGGCCAGTACGGTCGACCGGGCCCGTATTCGAGCTGCGCCTCTGGGGCGTATCTCGTGCATGTGCGTCAGATCTCTCTTCCTTGATTCTTTGTCTTGGCGGAGGTGGAAGGGGGGCACCGGAGATGCGGTGCCCCCCGGGGCAGCGGTGGGTGGGCCGCGCTCTACCGCGTCAGGGCCGGACGAAAGGAACGCACTCGTCAGCTGACCAGGTCGTAGAGGCCCTTGGTGATGCTGGAGATCTTGTCCTCGGCAACGTGCGTGATCTCGCCGATGACGGGCTTGACGAGACTGCCGCCGGACTTTGCGGCTGCGCCCAGCCACTTGGACTGGCCGTAGGTGACCAGGCTCAGGCCGGTGCCGGCGGCGGACCACCAGAACTCGCTGCTGGTGAAGCCGTGTTCGATGCCGGTGAAGAGAGTGCCGAGGGCGCTCGCACCCGTGGAGACGCCGGCGAAGAAGCCGGCCGCGGCCAAGGCCGGCGGGAAGACGACGCTCGCGAGAGTGCAGCCGGCGGCCAGGAAGCCGGCGCCGATGCTGACCGCGTTGGCCGCGTCGGCATAGAACTGGGCGTCGTTCCACCACTCGTCGGAGTCGGCGGGGTCCTTGGTGCCGTTGGGGTTGACCTGGTTGTTCCGGTCGTTGGCGGCGGGGTCACGCTTGGCGTCGCGGTCCGCCTTGGCCAATTCGGCGGCTTCCTTGGCCTTGGCGGCCATTTCGGCCCGGTGCTTCTCGGCGGCGATCCGCTTGGCGTCGGAGTACGCGGCGGCGGCCTCCTTCGCGTCCGCCTGTGCGGCAAGCATGGCGGCACGGGCGGCGTTGGCCGAAGCCTGGGCGTCGGCGGAGGACTTGAGGGCGGCCCGCGCCGAGTCCATCGCCTTGTTGGCCGAGTAGTTGGCCGAACGGGCCGCGCTACGGGCGGTCGCGGCAGCCGCCTTCGCGGTGTCGGCGGAAGCCTGGGCGTCAGCGGCCGACTTGTCGGCGGCGTCCGCGTTCGCTCGCGCCTCGTCCGCGTAACTGTCGGCCTTGGCGGCCGAGTCGATCGCCTTGTCCGCCCACTCCTGGGCCTTGGCGGCGTTGTTACGGGCCTCGTAGGAGGCCTTGGTCGCCAGCGCGGCGTTCTCCTGCGCCTGCTCGGCGATCTTCGCGGCGGCGGCGATCGCACCGCGGATCGCGGCGACATGGGTGGCGGTGTCGTGGTCGAGCTGGGCCGTCCGGAACTGCACCACGGAGATGAAGTTGCGGAGCATCCACGCCGGGCCCTCGAGGGCGACCTCGGCGTAGGCCTTGGTGAAGGCGCCGGCGGTGGCGATGAGCTGGCTGGCGAGGACCCTGTCGTCCTCCTGTTGCGCCAGCGGGTAGTCGTGGTCGAAGAAGTAGTTGAGGGAGTCGGTGGTGTTCTCGTCGAGTGCCTTGTTGGCGGCGGCGGTGACGGCCTTGCCCGCACCATCGGAGATGATCTTGCTGATCGCGACGCGCAGCTCCTCGTCGGAGGCCTTCTTCATGCCGCTGGTGAGGAAGTCGCCGACGGCCGTGGAGCTGGAACTCTCCAGGGCGAGCTGGGCGGCCTCGGCGATCTTCGGTGCGGCGATCGTCGCCACATGGAGGGTGGTCTCGCGGTCGTCCTGGCCCTGGGCGACGGCCCGGTCGAGGTCGATCCAGGCGAAGATGTCGTCGTCGGAGCCGGCCAAGGCGTGCTGGGCGGCCTGCCGGGTCCAGGCACCCCGGGCGTCGATCAGGCCGATCGCGGCCTTGCGCCCCAGGGTCGCGGCGAGTGCCAGATCGCCGGAGTACAGGGCCTGTTCGGCCCTGGTGGTGAGGTCCTTGATCTCCTGGGTGGTGCGGTCCGCCAGGAGCCGCTTGTCGCGGACGTCGGACAGCTCGGTCGCCTCGATGGAGGCGAGCAGCTGCGCCTCCTCGATCGCCTGCTGCTTGTCCTGCTCCAGGGTCTGCGCCTCGGCGGCGCGGGCGTTCTTCTCCACCTCGATGGCGTCGGTGACGGCCTTGGTGGCGACGTTCGCTGCCTTCACGGCCTCATCGGCGTGCGCGGTCGACTTGTTGGCGTAGTCGATGGCCTGGCCCGCGTACTTCACGGCCTCCTCGGCGGCGGCTGCCGCCTTGTCGGCGTGGTCGGCGGCGGAGTTGGCGGCGTCGCGGGCGGTGCGGGCCGCGGTGGCGGCGGTGCTGGCCAGGGCCTGCGCGGTGGAGGCCGCGTTGGTGGCACGGTTGGCGGCAGTGGTGGCGATGGCGGCCTGACGCTTGGCCTCTTCGGCCTCCGACTGGGCGACACCGGCGGCGGCGGCGGCCTCGGCGGCAGCTGTGGCGGCGGCGGCCGAGTTGCGTGCGGCGGAGGCGGCGGCCCGGCCGGCGGCCGCGGACGCATCGCCGGCGATGGCGGCCTTGTCGGCGGCCTGGGCGGCGCTACGGGCCTTGGCGGCCGCGTTCCTGGCGGCGACCGCGGCGTTCTTGGCCTCCTCCGTCTTGCCCGCATCCTTGGAGGCGGCTATCGCTGCCTTGTAGGCACGGGCCGCGGCGCTGCCCGCCTTCGAGGCGGCCTGAGCGGCGCCGGTGGCCGCCCAGGAGGCGCGGCGGGATGCACTCACCGCGGCATTGGAGGCGTTGATGGCGTTGCGTGCGGCGTCCGCCGCGCCCTTCGCCGCGCTCGCCGCCTTACGGGCCGCTGCCGCCGACTTCTGCACATCGTTCTGGGCGGCGGACGCCTCGGCAGCGGCCTTCTCGGCGGCTTCCTTGGCCTTCCCGGCGGCGGTCTCGGCGCGGGCCGAGGCCTCCACGGCCAGGTTGGTCTCGCTTTCGGCGCGCTTGCCCTCGCGCTCGACGAGGGCCACCAACTCCTCGATGGTCGCCGACTCCTGGTCACGTGCGCGCGCGATGTGCTGGCCGGTCTCGATGAACCACTCCACATCGGTCGCGGCGCCGTCGAGCGCACGGCTCGCGTACTTCTGCACTTCCGGGCCACCGGTCATCAGCATGGTGCTGACCTGGACCCGGGTGTCCTCCAGGCGCGAGTCGTACTGCTTGTCGGTGAGGAAGGTGATGAGAGCCGGTTCGGTGGCGGTGTCGAGGGCGGTGTTGGCGCTGCGCACCACCGCCTTGCCGCCGGTGGTCGAGACGGTGGTGGTGGCGACTCGGAGATCTTCGAGGATGGCCGGTTTGAAGCTGTCCTTCAGGAACGCGGCGATCGCGGCGTCGCCGTTGTCGAGGGCGGCGACAGCCTCCCGACGCAGGCCCTTGCCCGCACGGTCCAGGCTGCGGACGATCGCGACCCGGTTGTCCTCCACGGTCTGCCTCGGCAGCGTCTCGGCGAGGAAGGTCTGGATGTCGGCGTCCGAACCGTAAAGGGCCACGGCGGCGGCGGCCTTGACGCCCTTGCCACCGGTCAGCCACGCCCTGACGACCTTGGCGCGCTCGGTGTCCGGCAGCGGCACCGGTTCGGGTGCGGTGCCTTCGGTGGCAGCGGCGGTGGCCGGCATCAGGACCGAAGGAGTGGCCGCGACGGCGGTCGCGGCGGCGAGCGCACCGAGCACGCGGCGTCTGCTCCAGAAACTTGTCTGCATAAAGGGATTTCCTCGCGTGAGAAGAGGGATGAGCTCCGCTGAAACCGCGCGGGCAGGATCCGGCATGGGTATACGTGGGAACGTCGATGAATGGCGGTGACCCTACCAACTCACCACAGTAAAAGTGGAGGCAAAGGACCGGGAAGGTCGTAGGCGCCACGCGAGGTGTTGCTCAATTGTCGCTTCTTTCCGCGCAACCCTTTCGGGGAGTGGTGAACGTCACGTCTGACGCGTCGTCAATATCCGTTTTTCGAGCGGGTTTTGACGGTTGACCAGCGCTCCGCCTTGTGTTGCCATGGTTGCGTTCGTGAAGACCGTGCAGGTCTGCAGCCCTCGCGGTGAGAGGTCGGGCGAGCCTTTACGAGGTGGCTGCGACACCCCTCGATATGAGGGTTATTTCGCATGTCTGCCATTCCCTTTTTGAGGCGGGGGGTGCAATGAGGGAACATGGCGTAATGGCTGTGAAGGGCGAATAAATCGACTTGTTGCGCGGATTCTTGGCGCGGCGGCGGCAGGCGCACTTGCCGTACTCGCCACGACCGCTGGTGTCCTTGTCCCGCCGTCCGAGAAGGCCGACACGGCGAGCGTCGCAGACAGCACCCCCGGCCATGCCGTGGAGGACTTCGACTGCCCGCAGGCCGACAAGATCCTGGCGGAGAAGAACCTCGTCCTGAAGCGCGGCGACGGCCACATCACGCTCGCCGACTGAGTGGTCGGCACCGGGCAGCTCGAGCTCCCGGCCCGCCACAACAGCGGCAAGGTCTGCTTCAAGGTCGTCGGCAACGAGAGCTGGCCGACCTTGGAGATCCCCGCCGTCTACTCGGTCAAGGGCAACGACTGCTCCACCATCGTCGACATGACCGTCGGCACCGAGGAGAAGGCATTCGACATCGCCCGGAACGCCTGGACTCCGGTGGGCGAGGCCGCCGAACCGGAAGGCCCAGCCGTCCCGTGACCGCCATGCTGCGGTCCGGCGTGTACCGGACGAGCAGTCCTCGCTCCGAGGGAAATACTCACCCATGAGTCGTTGCGGGGTTGTAGGGATCGCCCCGTTGGCCTGGTGATCGATTCGGTGGTTGCGGTGGTGCTGGAACCTTGTGGTCCTGCTGTTGTGTCGGTGTGGATGGGTAGGGTCCGGTGATGGGGAAGATCGAGGTCGTTCCGGAGAAGGTGGCCTGGGTTCTGGTGTGTGACGGGCGGGTGCTGGTGACGCGCAACCGGGGTGTGGATGTCTTCTACTTCCCGGGCGGGAAGCGGGAGCCGGGTGAGTCCGATGCCGAGACCTTGGCGCGCGAGATCGCCGAGGAACTCCAGTCCCGGGTCGATACGGCCACGATGGTGCACGTCGGCACCTTCGAGACGCGGAGGGATTACGACGGATGCACCGAGTTCCGGATGATCTGTTACACCGCCGAGTACACCGGTCCGCTGGTTGCCTCAAGGGAGATCGCAGAGTCGGACTGGTTCGGCTATGGCGATCGTGCGCGGGTCTCGGCAGTGGACCAGATGGTGTTCGACGTGCTTCACACCTCTGGCCAACTGCTTTGAGGAGCAGGCTCACGGTGTGAGGCTCTGTGATCCACGACTTGCCGAGCCGTATGGCCAGGAAGATTGAGGTGGATGCGGAGTCCGGCTGCTGGTTGTGGACCGGCAGCTGCAACCGGGCGTCCGGCTCTCGTCGGTGCCGCCACACTCGATGCTGCAACCCGAACCGCTTGGAGGCCACCCCGGCGATGTGACATCTCGTGACAGATGAGAGGGTCAGGCGGGTGAGTGAGACACCGATGAACACCCTGCAATACCGCTTTGACGGGCCAGAAGACGCCCCGGTCCTGATTCTCGGTCCCTCACTGGGTACCACATGGCACAGGTCGTAACGATCGTCCATGGGTGTCCAGCCGCTCCGGGGCGCGCATAAAATTGCAGGTCAGGTCCCTATGGTTCGCGGGTGTCCGCTCAGTTCGTGACAGCGGCGTGAGAGAGGGCGAAGCAGTGAAGCCCTTCCGGGAACCATCCCCCGACGGGGCTTCTGCTCGGAGCCATGAGACGAAGCCCCGCCGGAGCGCTCCGGCGGCGCTTCGCCGTGATCTCGACTGTGCTTGCGCGCATGACCGCGTTCGGCTCCGCACACAGTGCGCGCTCCTGCGATGCTGGCGGGACGCTGGATTTGCGATTGCGCCCATCTGGGAGGGGAGCCGTAAGACGACGCAGCCGCGCCGGGAAGCCGACGGGGCTGTTCCAGCCGCTGGGTCTCACCGGATCACTTCAGCCGGGCACCGGGACAAGGCGCTGGAGTACGGCAAGGGCATCTGGATGCGTTACAGCTGCCGACTCATGCAAGCGGTTCGACGGGACTGCCTCCTGGTTCAGACAGGGCGGCGAGATCATCTACCGTCGGCGCCGGTGCGTCATGCTCGGGCGCTGCTGATACGGGCTCGCCGCAGTGGCGCTCCTGCTCGGTGGAGGCTGGCGAGTGCCTGCCGGTAGGAGGCGATCAGTCCGGTTTCCAGATAGTCGACTCCCAAGTCCTGGCAGTAGCAGCGGACGATGGACCGGGCCTTGCGCAGGTGGGGGCTGGGCATGCTGGGGAACAGGTGGTGTTCGATCTGGTGGTTCAGGCCGCCCAGGGCGAGGTCGGTGAACCAGCTGCTGCGTACGTTGCGTGCGGTGAGGACCTGCCGGCGCAGGAAGTCGGGGCGGTCGTTGCCGGTCAGGGTCGGCATGCCCTTGTGGTTGGGGGCGAAGAGGCAGCCGAGGTAGAGGCCGAACAGGCCCTGGTTGACGGCCAGGAACGCGATCGCCATGCCGGGTGGGAGGACGAGGAACAGTGCGGTCAGGTAGGCGGCGATGTGCCCGTAGAGCAGCGTGCCGTCCAGGGCGCGGTTCTTCAGGGTGCGGTTGCCCAGTGCTCGCGCGCTGGAGACATGAAGGTTGACCCCTTCGAGCAGGAGCAGGGGAAAGAAGAGGAACGCCTGCCGACGGCCGACGATCCTCGGCAGTCCGGTCGCGGCGCGGGCCTGGTCCTGGGACCACACCAGCAGGTCCGGGGCGATGTCGGGGTCGAGGTCCTCGTGGTTGGGGTTGGCGTGGTGGCGGGTGTGTTTGTCCTGCCACCATCCGTAGCCCATCCCGATCGCGGCCCCGGCGATGCGGCCGGCCGTCTCGCTGGGCCGGCGCCGGCGGAAGACCTGGCGGTGCGCGACGTCGTGGGCGAGCAGAGCCACCTGCCCGAACATCACGGCGAGGAACGCGGCGAGCGCCAGGGTCCACCACCTGGCGCCGATGGCGACGAACGCGCTCCAGCCCCCGGCGTAGGCGACGGCCACGACGACGGACCGGACGGTGTAGTAGCCGGGGCGCCGGTTCATCAGGCCGGCCTCGGCGATCTTCTTCGACAGGCGGGCGAAATCACTGCCACCTGCGGGGGGAGGCGGGCGACGGCGCGGGGCATGCGTGGTCATGGTGTCGGAGTGTCCTTCCCGGCTGACGGTTGCTCGGTCAGGAGTTCGACATCCACGAACTGGCTCTGGAGGATGCCGCTCACCGTGGACAGCGGCCGAAACTCGACCGCTATCGCACCCACAAGTTCCTCAGCGCCTATGCCGTGACCGTCAGCCCGGACGGTGCGCAACTGACGTACAGCGAGATCGCCGTATTCCTCACCAGCCAGGCCATGATCACCGTCCGCAAGGACGACGGCGTCGACATCGAGGACGTCGTCGCCCGCTGGGACGAGAGCCCGGACCTGGCCGGCCACGGCGTCGGATTCCTGCTGCACGGTCTGCTCGACCATCTCGTGGACGGACACTTCGCCGCGGTCCAGCAGTTGGACGACAGCATCGAGGAGCTGGAGGGTCTGCTCTTCGCGGCCGGGCGCCGTGAGATCGAAGCCGTGCAGCGCCGGGTTTTCGCACTGCGTAAGTCGCTCGTCCAGCTGCGCCGCGTCGTGCTCCCGATGCGTGAGGTGGTCAACACCCTCATGCGCCCCGGCCTGCACCTGATCAACGACCCTCTCGCCCCGTACTACCAGGACGTCTACGACCACGTGCTGCGTGCCACCGAGTGGACGGAATCACTGCGGGACCTGGTGGCCTCGGTCATGGAGACGAACCTCTCGGTCCAGGCCAACAGCATGAACCTGATCATGAAGAAGGTGACGAGCTGGGCCGCGATCATCGCCGTACCCACCGCGATCACCGGCTACTACGGCCAGAACCTCCCCTATCCCGGTTTCGGCCGCGAGTCGGGATTCATCACCTCCGCCGCCGTCATCGTGCTCCTGTCCGCATTGCTGTATCTGACGTTCAAGCGCAAGGACTGGCTCTGACCGGCATCGGCACCGGCGACCAGGTCCCGAAGGCAGGAAACTGCCTGGTCATCCCGGGCTTTTCGGACCGGTGGGCGGAGTAGTGTGAAGACACCGGGAGTTCTTCGCGCACCGGCTCCGCTGCGGGTGCCGTTCCCGGTGATCGACAGCGCCGGGCCGCACCCACGAGCCCGGGGACGGGTCCGCGCCATGGCCGTGACCATTGACCGTACGACATCGAGCACATGTGCGCCGCCGCAGCCGGCCCGGCTGTCCCTGACGCCCGCGCCGGGCGGGCTGGACGGTATGTGGTGGCCTCGCTCCCGTGCCTTCACCCGTGAGCTGCCGTCGTTGACGGCCGCATTGGGCGATCGCTGGGGTCGTATCACGGGTGTCACCGTGCACCCGGCGTACTGGCCCGTCCTGCCGCATTGGGTGTCCTACGCCGGGCGCACCGTGCAGGTGGGCTGGTCCACCGAGGAGCAGGATCCCCACAGGCTCACTCTTTTCTCCGCTGACGGCCGCTGGGACGTGCTGGTGATTCCGCCGGAAACCGGTGCGGATGCCGCCGCGCAGCTGATGGTCGGCGACGGCGTCGATGCCTCGGCCCGGGAGCAAGCAGCAGACGGGATCGATGCACGAGACAGGGAAGAAGCCTGGGAGGCCGACGGCGGAGCAGGTCTACCGTCGTCCCTGCCCCCCCCCGGCCCATCGGCTCGGCAGTGCCTTCGCCCGCCGGTCGGCGGAGGTGAGATCCCATGCTCGTCATCGCCGTGGCCGTGCTGCTCGTCCTGATCGCCGTCGGAGTCGTTCTGATCCACCAGCTCAATGGTCAGCACGATGAACGGATTGCTGCCTTCCACTACAGCGATGTCCTGCCGGGGATCGGGCGTCGGCCCCGGAGGCGCCGTCGGTCGACGGTGGACGCGAGCGTTCCGATGCGCCCCACCGCGACGGCGGCCGCGGATGACATCGACTTCGGCCCGACGGACGGTAGAGGAAGGCGCGTCATGGCGATATTGCGAGACCGGAAGACGTACCGCGAGAGGATCATGCAGGCTCTGTACCAAGCCGCCGAAGGCAATCGCCTCCTGGGCGTCGATGGGGCGAAGCTCCGCACCGACCTCGGCATCCCTGAGCAGGACATGGCCGCTGCCTGCACGTACCTGGCGGGTGAAGGCTGGGTCGTCGTGGACTGGGGGAGGGGCAACACGCCCGCGATGATCACGCTGACGCACCAGGGGATCCGGCAGATGGAGACGGAAGAGGAAGGGCATGGCTGAGCCGCCGCGTCGGCTCATCGGACCGATGCGAACCTTCGCAAAGATGGTTCATGTCGGATTAATCCCTTTGGCGTAACATGAATAGCGGGTCGGCGCACGCTCACGTGCAATGACCCGGAAGGGCGGCTCCGGCGGGTATACGCCGGAGCCGTTGCCTGTTTCCGTAACCGCGCCCTGCGGCGAAGCGCTCGCGCGAGCGTCGTACGGAGTACGGTGAGCGAGCAGGGTCGTATCGCGGTCGCATGCCTTGCGGTCGCATTGACCTTCGCGGACGGGCGGACATCATGGCCGACTCAGACACCCCCGACCACCTCCCCCGGCTCCTGCCGGACGCCGTTCACCGGTCGGTGAGACCGGGGACTGCCCTGCTGCGGTTGGAGACGACACACGCACGCGAGGGAATCCTGGACGGTGCCTGGTGGCCGCGGTCCCGGGACATCGGTGCCGAGCTCCCCTCGCTGATCTCCGCGTTGACCGAGCATCTCGGGCTCATCACCCGGGTCGGTCTGGACGGGAGCGCCTGGGACGGACTGCCTACCCGGGTGATGGTCGACGGCCGAGCCGTCCACATCGATTCCTTCCCGGTCGGTGACGACACCGTCCTCATCAGCCGGGGCGAGCGGGACCATTTCTCCCTGATGCTGGTCCCTCCGGACACGTCGCCCGACGCGGCACGCGCCGCGATGGCCAGGGCCGTACGGGCCGACAACGTCACCGAGGCCAGGCAGATCCTCATCGAAACGGCCAGCGACACGCCACCTACGCCGGCCTGACACGTCCGTCGCAGATCGACTCTCCACCGGCCTGGACGCTAGATGCGGGCGAACTCCTCCGTCTGCTGGGCGAATTCCTGGGCCATGGCAGCGCTGACCGTGGGCTTGGTGTCGCGGATCGTGTCCAGGTAGTCGTCGGTGGTGGGGGTGGTCCGGGTTCCGGTGTCGAAGGTGCGCTCGAACTGGGCCTGGGAGACGGTGCGCGCCGCGTGGGCGATGTCGGCGGGGGTGAACCCCTCGCTGGCGGACGCGAGTACCGCGCTGTCGGCCCGTGCGCCTGCTCGGGCCAGGTAGCTCTCCCACAGCGCGGTCCTGGCGGTGTGGTCGGGAGGGCCGATCGGCAGCACGTAGTCGAAGCGGCCGTGCCGCAGGAACGCGGAGTCGAGCGTGGTCACGTTGTTCGTGGCGCAGACGAGCAGCCGTCCGTCCTGGCTTCGGAACCGGACGATCGCCTTGAGCAGTTCGTTGACGACGCCGACAGCGGTCGCGTCCGCGCCGCCGCGTTCGCCGGCGACCTCCTCGACCTCGTCGATGAAGACGAGGACGTGGTCGAGCCGGGCGATCTCGTCGAAGCGCCGGTTCAGCCCGGTCGCCAGGCCGTACTCGGCGGCCAGACGGGCGGGGAACAGTTCGAGGAAGGGCCATCCCAGGCGGCTGGCGATCGCGTGCGCGAACGTGCTCTTGCCGGTCCCGGGCGGGCCGAACAGCATCACCGCCCGTGGCAGTTCCACTCCGTGCTGGGCGGCCAGTTCGGGATGGGCCAGCGGCAGGACCAGGCGCCGCTCGATGAGCTGCTTCTCCCGTTGCATGCCCGCGACCTTCTGCCACAGCCCCCCTGGCGGCAGCTCCGCTCCGAGCGAGGACAGCGTGCCGGCCGACTGCGGGGTCACCGGTCCGCGTTTCTCGAAGAAGACCAGCCCGGGGCGGGCGCCGAAGTCGCAGTTGCGCAGGGCGGTGGCACCGGTCTCGCCCTCGGGCAGGGCGGCGTGCACCGCGCGGACGCCGGCGGCGAAGAGCCGTTGCTCAAGGGCGGTGATCAGGGCACTCCCCAGCCCGCGCTGCCGCCAGCCGGGCGCCATGCAGATGCGCAGGATCCATGCCCGTTCGCCCTCCACCCTGCTCACCGCGGCGCCGATCAGCACGTCGTCGGCCGTGGCCACCACGGCCGGGTGGCGGGTCTGGAGGGCCGTCACGGCGTCCGAGAGCGGGAAGAGCGGCGGCTCCTCGGTCGTGCCGCTCTGCATGTCGACACGGATCACCGCTTCGAGATCGTCCTGGGTGTAGTCCCTGACCCGCCAACCCGTCATGATCAGCTCCGCGTGTTCGGCCGTACCCCCATCATCAGCCGGTGCCCGGAGGACGCGCGCGACGGGCGATGGTCACGAATCCTCCCTGATGCCACGGGTAGCTCGGGCCGTAGTCGGCTTCACGGCGCGCTGCCTGCCGCGCTGAGGGACTTGTCGGTGCGGCCGGTGCCGGCCGGTGGCGCTGCCACGGCGGGTGCGGCGGCAGCGGTTTCCCGGGCGAGGAAGGAGCCGAGCTCGCCGATCGTGCTCATGAGGGGGGGCCGGGAAGACGACGGTGGTGTTCTGGTCGACACCGATCTCCACCAGGCTCTGGAGATTGCGCAGTTGAAGCGCCAGGGAGCGTGACCTGCACACGCCGGTCGACGGTGGTGACGTCGAGGATCTGGCGGATGTCCAGGTTGAGTTTGATCCCGTCCGTCTCCGAAAGCGTCTCGCCGAGCATGTGCCGGCCGACGACCTTCCGCAGAGTGGTCTGGCGATCTGGTTGATCGCCGCGTTGACGTTCTCCACGGCGACGACCGACTTCACGGCGTCGACGACCCGGAAGCAGGCGACCGCCGACACGTCCACGCTCACGTTGTCCCTGGTGATGATGCCCTGGGACTGGATCGGCATGGTGACGCCCCGCAGCGACTCCCGGTGCAGGGCGTCGACGAAAGGGATGATGAACCGCAGCCCCGGGGAGCGTGTTCCGACGAGTCGGCCGAAGCGGAACAGCACTCCCTTCAGGGCTTGCGTGGGCTGCTCCTCGGGACGAGGACCGGGGGTGGGGATCCGCCGGTCGATACCCCTGCATGTGCCTGCGCCGGTTCGTGAGGCACGTCCGGAACCCGGGAAGGCACCGGTCGTGGCGGCCGTCTCACATGCCGATGACCAGGCGACTGGCGCGATCCGTCCGTGCCGGAACGGCCGCTGAGGCGGGGCCGTCCTCCCCGTACTTCCCTGCCTCGTCGGGTTCGAGTGGCCGGTCGGCGGCGGAGACGGCGTGCCGGGTCTCGTCCGCGGCGATGAGAGCGCTTGCGGTCAGCGGTGGGCCGTCGTAGTCGGACGCGGCCTCCATCAGGCGGGCCGCCGACTCCGTCTCGGTCTCGGGCGGGATGACCAGCAGGTCCCAGCGGCCGGTGCCGTAGGAGAGCAGCAGCAGCTTGTGCGGGTCGATCTCCGGGGTGAACCATCCGACCTTGACGACATGACCGCCCACGGGGATCTCGTGCGGGATGACCGGCCAGTACTTCGGGTTGACGGCGATGCGGGTGATGCGGCCCCACAGAGGGTCCAGCACATCGGTCAGTGCGGGCAGCTCGCTCAGCAGGTCTCGGGAGCGGGGCCACCAGGCACCGTCCAGGAGGCCGCGCGACGGGCCGTCGGTCTTCAGCGCGAGACGCACGGCCGGGGCTGCGACGGGCTCGTGGTGTGGCAGGAGTTGGTGCAAGGTCGCCGACATGATGCGGACCCGTCTCCGGGCCGCCTTGGCGGCGCCCCGGGTTTCGTCTCTCGCCGAGAACGACCCGGCGTGGAAGCCGGTGTGCGAAATGTCCTCGGTGCTGTCCACGGTACTCCGCACACGCCGGGGCGGTTGTGGAGGCGCCGCCGGATCCGTGAAGCGGCTGTCGATACCGGCGGGCAGTGGGCTGAGGGCGCCGGGGCACGTCGTACGCCGGCTACCGGACCGGTCTCACGCCCGACGGCTCGCATGCCCTGGCCGGCACTCCTTGGCTGTATTGCGCGGGAGGTTTTCCTCGTGTTTTGTTCAACCCGTCGCTCCGCATCGGTCCGCCGGGCGCGGGCGGGGAGTATCCTGGTGATTACCGAGAGCATCTCGTACACCGGCTTCCACGCCGGGTCGTTCTCGGCGATTCATCACAACCGGGCCGGCCGTGACCGGCCCGGGGTTGGGTCCCCGCCATGACCGCGACCATTCCGTTCACACCCGCAGTCGGAGGCCGGGCTCCTTCTTCGTCACCGCTCCGACTCACGCTGGCGCGGGCCGGCGCCCCTCCGGCCCTGATCGACGGTGCCTGGTGGCCCCGTTCGCGCAACCTGACGGAGGAGCTCCCGGCGCTCGTCGAATGGCTCGACCCGCTGTGGGGGCGGATCACCCGGATAGCGGTGAGCCGCACGTTGTGGCCGGTCATCCCGGGTGAAGTGCCCGCGCACGGCCACATGGTACGCGTCGGCTGGTCCAACGCCGGGCAGGACCCGCACAAGCTGTTGCTGCTGTCCCACACCTTCGGCCGCTGGGACCTGCTGGTGATCCCACCGGAGACAGCCCGGGCCACCGCAGCCCGGCTCATGGCCACGGCCACCGACCCGTTGCGGAGCCTCACGGCGACCGGCCTGATCCATGAGGCCGAACGTTTCCGGGCCGCGGCAGAGGCAGCGGCCGACTCGGACTCGCTCCGGGAGGCGGTCTGGGACTCCGAAGGCGGACACGACGCCCCCCACCCCGCCTCACGCACTCCTGACGGACCGGTCACCCGTCACGTGCCCACCGCGGCAGCAGGAGTGTGAGAGATCGGCGGTGGGGGAAAGGCTGCGTGCCGTCGGCCTTTCCCTGGGGGTGCGAGGCTGGCTCACTCCGGGAGGGCGAGGTCGTCGGTGGCGCTCCCGCGCCATTCGATCAGCAGGAGCGTCGCATCGTCCGTCGTGATCCCGCCCCGCGCCCGTTGCAGCGTGTGGGAGAGGGAGCGCGCCACCGTCCGGATCTGTTGGGCCGTGGACTCAAGGCGGTTCACCCACCCGATGAGCTGCTCCTCACCGAATTCCTCACCGCCGACATCGCGCTCCTCTATCAGTCCGTCGGTGAAGCACAGGATCCGGTCGCCGGGGATGAGAGCCACTTCGCTGATCCGGGGCTCGTGACCGCCGAAGCCGACGGGCAGCGTCGTCGGGCCCTGCAGCCGTCGTACGACACGGTGTCCACGGATCAACAGAGGAGCGGGATGTCCGGCGTTGACCCACTGAAGCCTGCCCGTTGCCGTGTTGAGCCGCATCATCTGAGCGGTCACGAAGTGGTCGGGGCCGAACTGATCGGCGACGGCCCGGTCCATGAACGTATAGATCTCCGACAGGCCGACGCTGATGCGCCGGGCATGCCGGTAGGCTCCGATGACCACCGTGGCCATCGTGGCGGCGTCCAGTCCGTGGCCCATCGCGTCGACCATGGCCACATGCAGGACATCGCCGTTGAGGGCGTAGTCGAAGCTGTCGCCGGCCACGTCGTAGGCGGGTTCCAGCATCCCGGCCAGCTCGACCCGGGGCGTGGACATCGCCAGCGGTGGCAGCAGCGACCACTGGATCTCCGCCGCCACACTCATCGGTTCTCTGCGGCGCAGCCGGAAGAACAGATCGGTGTAACCGTGCTTGGTCACCAGCATGTCGGCCACGAGTGAGGCGAGCCTGCGCAGCAGCCGTCGCTCGTCGTCCTGGAGACGGTCCAGGGTGACGGCCATGACGCCCACCTGGTCGCCACCGTCCAGCAGGGGCAGATAGACCCGCACACCGTCGGCCTGCGAAACCTCGACGGGACGCGCTTCCCGGAAGGCGCGTCCGGCGTCGGAGCCGTCGATCGGCTGCGGTTCCCCGGCCGCCAGCCCGTCGCCCGGCAGGGGGACGAGCCACACCTGGCCGTAGTCCTGCAGGAAGAAAGAGGTCTCGCGGCCGTCGAGCCTGCCGATCTGCCGTGCGACGAGCGGACCGAGCTCGTGCGGCGGCAACTCGTGCCCCTGGTCCAGCAGGACTCCCAGAAACTCCTCCCCGAAGTGCTCCGACCGGGTGGAGCCTTCCGCGGGTCCTTGCCGCTCACCGCCCGTCATCGCCGTGGCCCCGGGGGACGTTCGGGCGGATCCTCACGAAGGTGCTGTGCATACGAACTCCCGACGGAGACTCACCGGCCGACGCGGTGGGGAACTTCCGCCCGGACCGTGGGGGCCGATCCACCGACTCCCCAACGAGTCGGCCGTGCGCTCGTGCGGCGAGGACCGGCACAACGGCCACCGGGCGCCCCGCGTCCGAGCCGCGGCGGCTGGCCGGCACCGGCGGCGGCCTCAGGCGGATCGACCTCTTCGCCGTCGTCGTCCGCCGCCGCGAACATCTTGGTGGGGTCCGCGCCGTCTGCCGGCCTGCCCGCAGCATGGATGACTGCCCTGCAGGGCAGTGATCCCGCCTACCAGTAGTGGCGTCGGCCGGCGACGGCGTGTCCCATCGCGCCGAGGATCCACAGGATGGCTCCGACGACCAGCAGGATGATCCCGATGGTCCACAGGATGGACAGGCCGGTGAGGAAGCCGACGACGAGCAGTATGACGCCCAGGATGATCATGATCTCTCCTTCGGGGAGTGGTGTCGGCGCGCCCGCGAACCGCGGTGGGCCGCAAGGGTGTCGGCGGGAACGGCCGATCTCCTCCTTACTCCACACGGTGTGGTCCGTGGCGGCTGACCTGTAGGCGGACCTCGGTGGGCATGTCGGTGAGGCCGGTGGACCGACGCGCGGTGCCGATCGGGCCTTCGCACAGGGCACCGAGAGTGGCGCCGGGCGTGCCCTCGGGGGTGAGGGTGAGGTCAATGCGGGTGCGGTGGCGGGCCGGTCGGCCGGTGATGACTACGGCCGCATGGCCTACCCCTGGCAGGGCACCGGCTTCGTTCGCGATCGCTTCGCTGAGTGCGCGGTCGCGCAGTTCGACGCCTTCCTGCGGGGGTGTGCCGCCGACGGGCAGTGAGCCGGGGCGGTGTCGGCTCAACTGGGCGAGCAGCCACCACAGGGCGAGCAGGGCGGTGAGGACGAGGGCGGCGATGACCGCGGGCCACCACCACCAGCCCTGGCTGCTCCAGCGTGCCCGGTCGGCGGAGCCGAGCAGGACGTCGGCCGGGGTGGTCAGGGGCCAGCCGGCGGGTGGGGCCAGATCGTGCCGCCGGTAGAGGTCGAGCCCGGCGAAGAGGATGAGCAGTCCGCCGCCGAGGAAAACCAGTCCGGCGAGGGCCAGCAGGGTGCGGTTGAGGGCGGATCGCGGCGTCATGGCGGGCTCCGGTGCTCCGGGTTTGTGTCAGCGGGTGCGTCGCCGCGTCCGTACGGCGATGCGGGGAGGACGGGCGAGGGCGAGCCGGTCGCGCTCCTCGGCGAGGACGGCGGTGAGGTCGTCCTTCACCTGTCGGGGGTCTCGGAAGCGGACGTCCGCGCGGGCTTTGATGCGGTGGCGGCCCACCATGACGTGCGCCGCGCCGACTCCGGGGACCCGCATGGCGGCGTCGCGCAGCAGGACGGCGGCGCTGTTGCGGTCCACGAAGGCCCGCAATCGCGGGCAGCCGGCGGGTGAGCGCAGGGGCAGCCAGCGTCGCTGACCGGGGGTGAGGGCCAGGACGATCAGCCAGACGCCGACGGCGGCGGCCACGGCGGCCCCCGTCAGCATCCACACGTCGTCCACCGGGCGGGTCGCCAGTTCGTCGGCCAGGTGCCGCCGCCAGGCCGCCGCCGGACGTCCCACCCGTACGGCGACGACGTCGACGAGCGCCGCGACCGCGGCCACGAGGATCACCGCGGCGACCATCGCCGCCGTGACGCGGCGCGCGGACCACTTGCGATGTGTTCGGTGTCCTCCTTCGCGCTCACCGGCTGTGAGGTCGGAGGTGGACACGTCGCGTTCGGGAGGGTCGGGCTCCTTCGCCAGGGGCACCGCGGCAGGGTGCGTGGTCGACTCGGAGCCGCGGCCCGGGGGACGTGGACCGGATGTCATCGCGATCGCCCTTCCTGCACGGCGTGCCCGATGACCCGGGCCGCCCGGCCGCTCACCGGACCCGCCCCCGGCTCGAGTCGGTGGCGGTCACCAGCCGCCGGACGGTGAGGAGGACCTCTCCCACTCGCAGCCCGGTCAGCTGGGCGACCCGTTCGGCGACGTCCCGCTGGATCCGCTCGCAGACACGGGGGATGTCGGTGGGGTAGGGCAGGTCCATGGTCAGATGCAGGCGCACCGATCCGGTACGGACGGCGGCGGAGGCGTGGGGTGCCGCAGGTCCGCCCCGATCGGGCGGTACCGCGGCGCGCCGCGCCTGCGCCGCGCGCGCGGCCTGCGCGGCGATACGGGCGACCACCCTGTCCGGGATGACGGTGGCGCCCCGCTCGGCCGGGGGCGGCAGCCCGGCGGCCGGCGCCGGCGGGCCCGACCCCTCACCGGGGGAACCGGGCCGGGTCTTCACCGCTGCCTCCGTGTCCGGAGGTCCAGGTCGCCCTGTACGACGAGGCCGACGATCAGCCCCGCCGCACCCAGGACCAGCACCAGCAGAAACGCCCAGAAGCCGCCGAAGTAGCCGGCGAAGCCGAGGGCCATACCGGCCGCGAGTCCCGTCGTTGCTGTGTTCATCTCGCACTCACCCGTCTCGCGAGCGTCCCTCCCGCCGTGATCATCCGCTCGTGCCCGAGGACACGGCGGTGCTCCCGGCAGCGGTCACCTCACGCGGCCCTCGTCCGGTCCGGTCTGTTCCTCCTCGTCGTCGGGCAGGTGGACGTCGTCGACGGCGATGTTCACCTCGACGACCTCCAGGCCCGTCATCCGCTCCACGGCGCCGATTACATTGGTGCGTACGCCGCCCGCGACGTCGACGATGGAGACGCCGTACTCGACGACGACGTCCAGGTCCACCGCGGCCTGCCGTTCCCCGACCTCGACCTTGACGCCGCGGGTGACCGCTCCGCCTCCGCCTGCGCCGGGGACGCGTTCCCGCATGGCTCCGAAGGCGCGGGCCATGCCGGCGCCCAGGCTGTGGATGCCCGGTACCTCGCGGGCGGCCATGCCCGCGATCTTGGCCACCACACCGTCCGCGATGGTGGTCCTGCCCCGTGTCTCGGCCGGAGCCCCGGCCCCGGTGCGGCCCTTGAGCGCGCTCACGCCCGCTTCGGGCCGGCTGCCCCCGCCGACGCTGGTGATGTTGTCCGTCATGGCGGTCGCCTCGATCGGTCGGCCGGACACCGGAATGGTGCCCGTCGAACGTTGGACATACCGGGCGGCCCAATCCTCACGCGTCTGGCATGTGATGTGCGTCACAACTCGTATCGGGGGTACACGATCGTTCCGAGCCTGCGTGGGAGCGTCATGATCGAACGCACTGCTTCCCCACGACTGGGGTGCGACCTGCCCGACCGCCTGCTGGCGGTACGGGCGGCCGAGGGAGACGAGGACTCCTTCGCCGTTCTCGTCCAGCGGCACAGCCGGTCCCTGCTGACCCTGGCCCGTTGCATGCTGGGCAACCCCCAGGACGCCGAGGAGGCCGTTCAGGACGCCTTCGTCAGCGCCTGGCGCCACCTGCCGGAATACCGCCACAGGGCGGAGTTCCACACCTGGATGTACCGGATCACCGTCAACCGCTGCCAGACCATGTGCCACCGACGGCCGCCGCCTCTTTCCCTGGACACCGTCGCCGAACCCGCGGCGGGCGACGCGTGGAGCCAGCCCGCCCGGACCGCCGAGGAGGACGCGGCCATGGCCGCCCTGTTCCGCGCGCTCGCCGAGCTGGACGCCGGACAGCGGGTCTGCTGGATCCTGAGGGAGGTGCAGGGCCTGCCCTACAAGGAGATAGCGCACGTGACGCGTACCGACGAGCAGACGGTACGCGGCAGACTGTTCAGGGCACGCCGATCCCTGCAGGAGGCGATGGGCTCATGGCGCTAGACGACCCGCACACGCGGCCTCCCGAACCGCCCGGAGCCGACGGGCCCCGCAACGGCTGGGCCGCCGCCGACGTGCCCCCGATCGCAGGCGATGAGGTACTGCCCTGCGGCCGCCTGCTCAGCCGGGTCTGGGAACAGGCGCGGGACGCACCACCGGCCGCGGACCCGCACCCGGTGTCCTGTCCATACTGCCGAGAGGCGGTCGAGGGACTGGCCACGGTGAACGCGGCCGCCCGGACGCTGCGCGACGAGGACCCTCCGGGCCTGCACGCACTCGCCGACCGGGTCATGGACGTCGTCAGGGCAGAGGTCCGGTTCGGGCGGCTGCTGCCCCTGGCCGACCCCGACCGGGACCTGCGGATCGCCGAGAGCGCCGCGGCCAAGGTGCTGAGGCGGGCCGCGGACACGGTCCCCGGTGCCAGGGCCGCGACCTGCCGGCTCGTACACGAGGGCAACGGCACCGACGTGCGGGTGACCATGACCCTGGCCGCTGCCCTCGACCGCCCGCTGCCCGACCGGGTCCACCAGGTACGCCGATCGGTCCTCCACTCGGCCGGACAGGACCTGGGGCTCACGGTGACAGCCGTCGACATCACCGTGGCCGACGTACTGGAACCGGGACCGACCCTCGGTCCCCGCCTCCCGACGGGCGGTGGCGGATGATGACCGCCACCGGCACCACCGCGCTCCTCGGCGTCGCGGCCGAGGCAGCCCTCGC
The DNA here is from genome assembly GCF_042896175.1 of Streptomyces sp. NPDC001315. Lineage (NCBI taxonomy): Bacteria > Bacillati > Actinomycetota > Actinomycetes > Kitasatosporales > Streptomycetaceae > Streptomyces > Streptomyces sp. NPDC001315. Next base: position 70,098 of record NZ_JBIAWZ010000033.1, read on the forward strand.
GGTTCCTGGCGTGGCCGCCCTGCAGCCCCGCCTCGCCCGGCGCCTCGCGGCAGCCGCCGCGCCCACCCGGGCGGACACCACGCCGCCCGAGGCCGGCGTTCGCGCCGACCGGGCGCCGGACGGTTCGGGATGGCACATCGAGGTGCGCTGCGTCCTGACGGAGGGTCGGCGGGCGCTGGACATCGCCCGAATCGTCCACGACCGGGTGACAGCCGCCCTCGTCACCCACCTCGCCACCCACGGTGCCGCGGAGCCGGTCACCGTCGCGGTCACGGTGACCGGTATCGCCGCCTGGCGCGACGCGGCATGAGCGGCGGCGCGGGCACAGGCCCCGCGAACCGTCGTCCGGCAAGCTGGTTTCCCAGGGCGGAAGCGGCCGCGGGGCCCCCAGGCGGGCAGGTGGTCGCCATGGACGAGGATGACGCGGACGCGGCGCTGCGAGCGGCGCTCGACCGGCTGGCGTTCGCCACCCGGAGCGCGGCGGCGCTGTCGAGCACGCTGGACGCGGTCGAGGGGCTCAGGCGGGTGTGCCGCGTGCTGGTGCCGGGACTGGCGGACTGGTCCGCGGCCGATCTGATGGACGAGGACGGCGCCGTCGAGCGGGTCTGGGTCTCGCACCGTGACCCCAATGCCGCTCTGACCGGCCTGACGGGACCGTTGCCGCCGGTGCCGGAGACGGTGACGGGCCCGCTGTCCCGGGTGCTTTGCGGCGCCGGCCCGCTGCTGTTGTCGGCCGGGCGGCTGCCGACCGCGCAGGAGGCGTCCGATCCGTTGCAGCACATCGCGGCAGGCATTCGGGTGCGGGGGACTCGGGAGGGGGACCCGGAGGTGGGCCGCGTTCAGCAGCGCATCCATGGGGCCGGCTCGACTCAGGCTCCTCCGGTTCAGCCAACGAGCCGGGGGAGCCGCTGACGTGACCGCAGTGACGGCGCCCCGCGATGGCGCCCATGGCCCCGCCGTTGGTGTGGCGGGTGGCGACGGGGAGTTCCACGCGATCTGTGCCATCGTGACCCGGGAGGTGCCCTCGTCCCGCGGGAGCGCTGCCCGCTGTTGTGGGCGCTGGCCGGGAGGCGTGCGGCACGCGGGGACGACGACAGGTGCCTGCGTGGTGACGGACGGCTGGTCCCGACGTGCTCGGTCAGACTCTGGAGGTGGACGAGGCCCTCGCCCGGTTGAGCCGCAGCCTTGCTCCCCGCCTCACCGACCGGGCCGCGGTGGACCTGCGGGTCGGCTCCCGTCCGGCTGGGGCGACAAGTTGCCCTGGCCGCTTTCAGGGCCCTGTCCGCAGTTTCGTGAATCCCCAGGTCAGCGGGGGAACGACGGGCACAGCGCCCACGGCGTGGTGAGGTTCTGTTCGGCAAAAAGGCGTTCCGGAGCAGCCGCCCTGGCGCCCGCGTACGGCCACCTGGTCGTGTCGGTGCCCGCCAGGCGCAACAAGTCGAAGGCGACGAAGTGGGCGGGCCACTGCTCGGCCGCCGGGCAGCGCCGGCACCGCGCCGCTGGAGGCGACCCTGGAGTCGCTCGAAGGCGAGCCTGCTGGATTTCGTACGACCAGCTCGCCGCCCAGGGCCGTCGCGTCGGCAGCTGGACCGTGCCCGGAACGAACCTCGGGGAAGGAAGGTGCGAGGTTCCTGTCCCTGCGCGAGCGCAACACCAAACGCCCGGCATCCAGAGAGAGCAGCGCTCTCCAGCCATCGTTATCCAGACTCTGGCGTGTCTCCTAAGACATGAGCCCGTCGAGCCGCTTTTGTACAGAGCAGCCGTGGCGGCCCCGTCCGCGGGCGAACGCCGGAGCGTGACTGTTCACGGATTGACGCTCACTGCGGTTATTACCAAGCTGGTGGGGGGTTGCGGAAGGGACTGCGGTCGTGAGCGGTGGACAAAGTGGGCTCACCCGATTGCTGACAGCAGCGGAGACAGCGGCGCCGGCGGACGCCGTCGACGTGATCGCGGAGGGCCTGCGGCGGCGTTTCGAGGCCACTAAGGTCTCTTTCCTCATCGTGGACCTGACAGGGAAGGCGGTGGCTCGGCTGTCCACCGCTCCCACTCAGGGTGGGCGGCAGGCCGAGCGGGTTCCCCTGTTCGGCAGTGTCTACGAGGAGGTGATCCGTACCCAGCGCCTGTATCAGGACGCGACCGGCGAGGGGCAGCGGGTGATCGTGCCCGTCACCAACCGCGGGGATGCGATCGGGCTGCTGGAACTGCTCCTGCCGACCGGCCCTGGCGAGGACGTGATCGACGCAGTCGGGGAAGCCGCCCACATCCTGGCCTACATCGTGATCGCCAACGGCCGCTTCACCGATCTCTACACCTGGGGCAAACGGTCCAAGCCGGCCACCCTGGCGGCTGAAATCCAGTACCAGCTGCTGCCCCTGTCGCTGTCGTGCGAGGCCGCACAGTTCACCCTGTGCGGGAACCTGGAGCCCTCCGAGGACCTCAGCGGCGACACCTTCGACTACACCGTGGACCGCGACACCTTGCACGTGTCGGTGACCGATCCCATGGGCCACGACATGGATTCCGCCCTGGCCGCCACGGTCCTGGTGGGCGCCCTGCGCGGTGCCCGCCGGGCGGGCACCGGCCTCGGCGAACAGGCCCACCGGGCAGACCAGGCACTGATCGAACACGGCCACGGTCATGCCACCGGGCAGCTCCTGCGCATCAATCTCCATACCGGGCGGGCCCGGTTCGTCAACGCCGGTCATCCCTGGCCGCTGCGCATGCGCGACGGGGCTGTGGAGACGATTGCCTGCGAGGTGGACCATCCCTTCGGGCTGTCTGAGCTGACTCCCCACCCGTACCGTGTGCAGGACCTCGACCTGCGGCCCGGTGACCGTCTGCTCATGTTCACCGACGGCATGCTCGAACGTCACGGAGAGAAGGTCGATCTGCCCGCCCTGCTGGGGTGCACCCGGAATCTGCACCCGAGGGAGACCGCGCTGGCGCTGACGTCCGCGGTCCGGGACGCCGCCGACGGCCGGCTCGAAGACGATGCCACCGCCGTCTGCCTGGACTGGCACGGCCCCCAGGAGACCCAGCGGCACGTCAGCAGCGGCGCAGACACCCGGCAAGCCTCAGCCGCACGCACGAAGGACCAGTCGTGACCTGGGTGAACGGTGCCAACGCGAATGAGTGCGTTGTGGCAAATGGAGTCCCTGTTCGATGAGCAGGGGCTTCTTCGTGTGCGGGGCATGACCGCGACGGGGTAGGGGCAGGCAGCGGACGG
>NZ_JBIAWZ010000034.1:0-52719 GCF_042896175.1 Streptomyces sp. NPDC001315
AGATCACCACGAGTCACGCAACCGGTCTACCGCATCCAGCACCCTCCCGAAGCGGGAATGACCGATCCGTGATCTCAACTCAGAACAGGCCCTAGGTCCAGGACCACTTCGCAGACGACGGCGGCCGGTAGCACGGTCAGGCTAAGGCCGAGGAGGCGGACGAGGACGTCGTACGCGCGCCGGGCCGTGGGCCGCTGGTTGCCGCCGGGCTTGGCCCAGTGGGCGAGGTTGACCGCGACGAAGGGCAGCAACAGCAGCCACAGGGTCCGTGCCGCGTTGCCCAGAGCCAGGTTCGACCAGGAGTACGTCTCGGGGACCGGCCCGTCGGTCGCGTCCCGGTCGTCGACCCTGCGGTAGATGCCGGCCGTGTGGTCGCCCGAGACGCGCTCGACGCGCGGATCGTTCAGGATGCGCGCGGGCGAGGTCTCGTCGAGGCCGTGGACCGCGAGTTCCACGGCCCGCTCCCGCGCGCGGGCCAGTGCGGTCAGGTGCTCCTCGCTGTCGGTGGCCGACTCGACGGAGGTGTTCTCTGCGAGCACCGGGCCGATGCCGATGTTCTCGCGGATGCGGTCGATGCGCCTTGCGTCGGTGGCCAGTTGCACCGCGCTCTCGGTGTCGCCCAGGGAGGCGACTTGATGGGCATAGCCGGACAGCAGGTAATCGGGGGTGCCCTCGGGCCATCCTTGCGCCGTGTAGTTGTCGGCCCAAGCCTTGATTCGCGCCTCGTACTCGGGGATCTCGTCTTGCAGCTTGTCGTGGGCGGCCACGAGCAGGGTGTCGTGGGTGAACCCGTACCCTCGCTCGCTCCGGGCGGCGGGTGAGCCGCCCTGCTCCGGCGGGGTGGCCAGGGTCTCGGTGGGGCTCCCGGTCGGGTGCAGGATGCGTCTGAGGGGGCCGTCGATCCGTTGCTTGACTTCGAACCGTCGGCGTTCGGTGAGTTCCTGGAGGTCTCGGACCGTCAGGTTGCCGCGCGCGGCTGCGACAAGCCCGATGAGGTCGCGGGTCAACTCGTCGTTCCGCAGCGCCTCGTCCATCTCCAGGGTGGCCTCGTGCTGGATGTTGCGGGCGGCGGTCGACGGTTCGAGCCGCAGCACCGGGCAGCTCGGCAACGGGTGGTCGGGGGCGATGTCCCCGGGCAGGCCGGGATGGGGGCGGCTGGTCACCAGGACCCGTAAGTGGTCCGGGGGACTGCTCGGCAGCAGGGAGGCGATGCTCTGCCCGGTCGACCTGTCCTCGTCGAGCCCGTCGACGATGAGCAGGAGCGTGCTGCCCTGTGCCGCCACGCGTTTCGCCGCTTCCGCCAGGAGCAGCCGGAGCTCTCCCGCCCGGGCCGTCTGAGCGGTGGTGCCGATGGCGTCCCGGCCGGCCAGCGCGGCGCACTGCTGGATGAGGGCTTCGACGTAGGCGGGACTGTCCGCATTGCCCGCGAGTCGGTTGGAAACGAAGAACCACACGGGCACGATTCCGTGCGGCGGATGCAGTGCGAGCCACGAGGTCAGGGCGGTCTTGCCGGCCCATGGCGTGCCCTGGATCCACTGGTACGGATGGGGGCCCGCGCAGAAGCGGACCAACCGCTCCAGCTCGTCTTGCCGGTCCAGGAGTTCGGTCGGCGCGAGGTCCTGCAGGTACGCCGTGAACGCGGTGAGTGTCGCTTCACGATGATGCGGAGGTACGACGTCCTCGAGGTCAGCGGGCCGCAGTCCGACACCGAGCACGATCTCCAGTGCGGCGAGTTCGCTCTCGCTCAGCCGCTCCGACCAGCGGTCCACCCGGCTCGCCGCGAGCCGCCCCGGGCCGTCGGACAGGTGGTGTTCGGCGACCACTCCGACGATGCGTCCCCTGCTGAATACGGCGGCTCCCGACATCGCGGCCCAAGGGGAGCCGTCCGCTTGGGGCGCGGGCGGGGGGACCGACAGGTCGAGGGTGCCTTCGCGGCGGTTGGACAGCACCGCGCAGGTGGCGTGGACGTGCTCCGCGTCCCGGTAGCGGGAGCCGTCGGGCGCGGTGCGCATCTTGAAGGCGGGGAAGCCAACGGCGCCGGCGTGGATGACGGCGTCGCGCTCACCGACTTTGCCGAACTCGGTGGGAATGGCGGGGGGCGCCTCGGGCACGGCCAGTACTGCGATGTCATTCTCGGCGTGCTGCCAGATCACGGTGGCCGTGGACTCCGTCCGGCCCGGCCGGTCCGCGTTGAAGCGCACCCGCACGGCCGTCGCGTTCCTCACCACGTGGCGTGCGGTCAGAACCTTCCGGGGCGCGATGAGATAGCCGGATCCACGTCGGCCCTCGCCGTCCGCCAGCTCCACGATGACCTCGGCCGCGTACTCGACGCGCAGGCCGGGCGGTACGGGAGGAGGCATGCTGCAGTCACCGCTCTCCGGGGACCCTGTTGCCGCCGATCAGCGCCGTTTGTGTTGTCCCGTCGGCACTTATGGTCTTCGGATGGAGGGTGAGGGTGATCCGCTGCGTGGCCGCCTGCCCGTACTTTCCGTCGGCGCCGGCCTCGACGACCCAGAACCGCACCTTGCCGCTGCCGCCCGCCTCGCGGGACACGGCCACTGTCGCCTCGATCTCCACGGGGCCGAGCTCGAAGCGGACCGGCTGACCGGAGCCATCGGCCGTCGCCTCGATCAGTTCCCGGCGCAACTCCCGGATCATCTCAGTGAGTTCAAGCATGTTCCCCCTGACTCCGAGCCCACGCACCTATGCTACTTCCCCGGTCGGCACTGACCAGTGGGAACCGCCAGAACCTCCGTCCAAATAGGGGCGGTTGGCGGGCCGACGCTGGCCATCCGCCAGGACACGTTGTACTTGCGCTCGATTTCCCACATCGCCCAAGGCCTCGTCGGGGTTCCTGCCGGCGCAGCAGGCCAGGGTGGGCGTCGGCGACGACGCGGGTCCGGCGAATCTGCGGGGGAGTCCTGTTGGAGGGGTGGTGTCAGTGGTCTGGGTTACGGTCCTCGTCGCCGTTGGCAACCACCACGGTGCCGGGTGCGCGGCTGGCCGCCTCCCACTTCGCGGCCACCCGAAAATCCGCCCCGCCCCCGCAGCCCGGATGCCGCCACCTCCCGGTGAACCTCGTCCGGAGTGCGCGCCGTCACCGGCCTCGGCCACACCTGCCACGCGGGCTCACCGGACACCACACCGCCCAGCAGAGCCGGGTCGCCGGTGTTGTCGGCCGCCGGGATCTCCGGTGTCCGCGGTAGCTGCCGCCCGGCGAGCTGATCGACGAGGGCCGGACCTGTGCAGGGCGTTTCGCCGTTGAGCGCAGCGGGTCCTGTATAGCAGTAGCCCAGACAGCGGACGGCCTGCACCGATACGCCGTCGGGCGCCGAGATCGTGACGGGGGTGACGCCCAGCTCGTGCTCCACATCGGCGAGGTGCCGTCCGGCTTGCGCTGCGGAGCACGCCGTCGCGGTGCACACCCGGACATGACGGTCGCGGTGCGGGGCGGCGAGGTCCGCGTAGTAGCTGGCCGGTCCGAGCGCGGCGGCGGCGGGCAGTCCGAGACGGGCGGCGACAGCCGGTGCCCAGACCTCGGGGCCGTCCGCCGCTCCCGCCCTTGCCTCGGCCAACGACTCGATCACCCTGTCTCCACGCCGTCCACGCCGTCCACGCCGGTCGGCCAGGGCCCGGAACGCGTCGAAACGTTCGGCAGGGCCGACGGGAACCATGCCTTCATCGTGGAGGCGGTAGGACGAGGCCGCAAACCGGCACCGGCGTCTGTGTACAGCCGTGGAACCGGCCGACGTGGACACATTCCCTCACCTACGCCTGGCGTCCTGCCGCTACTTCTTTGGTACGAGGTCCAGCGAGCGGACGAGTTGGGCCAGTTCTTCGCGGAAGAGTTTTTCCGGGCTGAGAGCCTGGGCCTGCAGATGGCCGTAGACCTCCAGCGACACCAGGCCGTGCAGATGACTCCAAATGCGCAGCGCGAGGGCCACGGCAGCCGGGGGCAGATGAGGGAATGCCGGGCGGACCTTGTCCAGTAGGCCCGGGTCGAAGTCGAACCAGTCGAAGTCGCTGTCGGCGTAGTGGTGTTCGGCCTGTGGCCAGGCGGCATCCGCGAGGGCGGTGATGCCGGTGCAGACACGGTGCGCGGCGTCCGGGGCGGCGCCGCCCTCAGGCGGGCGATATCCGGGAACAGGATCACCGTAGATGAGACGGAACCCCTCAGGGTTGGCCAGCGCCCAGTCCCTGAAGGCGCATGCCCACGCCTGGATCCGGGCGGCCGGATCACGCTCGAGGGAGTCGCTCCATGCGGCATCCACGGTCTCGGCCAGCGAGGTGTAGACGTCGTTGATCAGCGTGGTCACAAGATCGTCTCGGGTGGCGAAGTAGCCGTAGATGGCGTTCGCCGTCATGCCCATCTCGCGCGCGATAGCCCTGAGCGTGATGGCGTCGGGTCCGCCCGTGGCCATCAGTTCCAGGGCGACCTTCTTGATCTCGGCTGTCGTCTCCAGGCGCAGTCGTTCGCGGCGCCCCATGCTGCTTCCCATAGCAAGCGACTCTACAGCGTCACGTGAATGAGCCTTGCTCAGTTACTGCACGCCGTATAGTTTTTATGCGCCGTGCAGTTAAGCGGCGCAACCTATCAAGGGACAGCCATGCACATCGGAGTCATCGGGGCCACGGGCATGATCGGCAGCCGCGTCGTCATCGAAGCCCTCCACCGCGGCCACCACGTCACCGCCTTCAGCCGCGACGCCACGCAGATCGACGAGGATCGCGAGCACGTCACCTGGAGCAGCATCGACGTCCTCGACGCCGAGTCGGTCGCCGCCGCCATACCCGGCCTCGACGTACTGGTCAGCGGATTCCAGCCGGGAAACGCCGCCCAGGACATGGCCGACACCGTGGCGCAATCGATCGCCGATCCCACGGTCTACGCGACCGCCGCGCGGGCACTCCTCAAGGCGCTGGAGAGTCACCCCCGCACCCGCCTCATCGTCATCGGCGGCGCCGGCAGCCTGGAGATCGCGCCCGGTATCACACGGGCCGACTCCGACGACCTCCTGCACGAGGCCCTCGACGCGATCGGCTTGCCGCGAGAGTACGCCGCCGCAGTACGCGGCCACCGGGACGCCCTGAACGTCCTGCGCACCTCGAACCGGCTGTGGACCTATTTCAGCCCGGCGGAGGACATCGCGCCGGGCGAACGAACGGGACGGTTCCGTGTCGGCGCCGATCAGCCGGTCCTCGACGCCGACGGACACAGCCGGATCTCAGCAGAGGACGCAGCCATCGCCCTCGTGGACGAGGCGGAACTACCGCGGTTCGTCCAGCGCCGTTTCACTGTCGGCTACTGACCTGGCCCGCGGACACCAACCCGCACACCCCGCACGGAAAGCCCGCGCGCCTCTGCGCTTCCTGCTGCAGAGGCGCGCCACATTCCCCGTCCGGCTCAAGATCACCTCAATGAGGGTGGGGACCGGTGGGGTTGCTGACGCCGCCCAGCCGGTCCCCGCCCCTTCCGTCCGTGTGGATTCCTCCCGCACGCGGTGTTCGGCATGGCTCACCGATGGGCGTGTGTACTGTCCGTGGGCCGGCGAGTCCCTCCGAGGGGAGTCCAGGCGGTATGAAGGCAGGGACTCACGAATGACGCTCCGGAGCAAGGACGATGTCGAACTTCGTATGCGACCAGGGCCCTTCGAGGGCACGCCCGTCGGGTGTCGGCGTGCCGGCCTTTTGCGGCTCGAATCGCTTGACGAGGGATTCCTTGACGCCGAAGACGGAGTCGCCGGTCTCCAGCTGTGGGTCGCCGTCGACGAAGAGGTGCGTCACCAGTGTGCGATGTTCTGGGTGGGTGACCATGAAGTGCAGGTGGGCGGCGCGCATCGGACTGCGGCCCACCGCGGCAAGCAGGGCTCCGACCGGTCCGTCGTGCGGGATGGGGTACGGGGTCGGCTGCAGGGCCCAGAACCGGAACCGGCCCTGGTCGTCGGAGTAGAGGTGGGCCCGGCCGTAGACACGTCCGTCACTGTGCTGGACGTCGTAGAGTCCCTCGTCGTCGGCTTCCCATACCTCGATGCGCGCGCCGGGGAGCGGTGTGCCCATGGTGTCGCGGACCGTGCCTTCGACCCAGCAGGGGGTGCCGGGCGCGCCGCCGCCGATGTCGCCGCACTGTTCGATGTGTGGGGCGTCCTCGACGAAGAAGGGGCCGAAGACGGTTGCTTCGGTGGCGTCAGCGACGGCCTCGTTGCTCACGGCGATGGTCTGCATGGAGATGCCGAGGACGTCGGAGAGAAGGATGAATTCCTGGCGCTTGTCGTCGGTGATGTGGCCGGCGTCGGTGAGGAACCGGATCGCGGTCTCCCACTCGTCCTGTGTGAGGCGGACGTCGCGGACGTAGGCGTGCAGGTGACGGACGAGCGACTGGAGCAGTTGCTTGAGGCGCGGGTTGGCAGCCTTCTCGAAGCTGGCGGCAACCTCGTCGACCAGGGCCTGCTCGCGGGCAGTCTGCTCGGCGGTGATCTCCGTGGATGTTCCGGTAGTCACAGGGCGGTTCCTTCCCATGCGGCGTGGAGCAGTGCCGTGAGGTTGTTCTTGTCTACGGGGGTGGGGTTGGCGGAGGGGACGGCCGGGAGGATTGCCTCGGCGGCCGAGGGGATGTCCTCTTCGCGGAAGCCGTAGTCGCGCAGGGCTCGGGGGGCGTCGACTCGTTTGCGGAGCTGGTCGAGGCCCTGGACCGCGGTCGGTGCCTTGAAGACGCGGGCCAGCCGCCGCTCGGCCTCGGGGGCATGGGGGGCGTTGAGGGCGAGGACATGGGGCAGCACGGTGGCATGGGTTTCGGCGTGCGGGAGGTCGAAGCGGCCGCCGAGAACATGGCAGATCTTGTGGTGCAGGCCCGAGCCGGCGGAGGCGAAGGCTACCGCGGCCAAGTAGCAGCCATAGAGGGCTCGTTCCCGAGCCGCCAGGTCGGTGGGGTCGTCGACGATGCCGACCAGTGCCTCGGCCAGGGCAGTGGCGCCCTCGGTGGCGAGGGCCCGGTTGATGGGGTCCGCACGGGGAGCCCACAAGGAGTCGACGCAGTGGGCAAGGCCGTTGAGGCCGGAGGCGACGGACAGTGCGACGGGCAGGGTGATGGTGAGGGCCGCGTCGTAGATGACGGTGCGGGGCAGGACGCGGTCGTCGGTGCCGGTGGTCTTGGTGCGGTCGTCGGTAAGGCCCCAGACGTTGGTGGCCTCGGAGCCGGCGTAGGTCGTCGGCACGGCGACGACGGGCAGGCCGGTGGTGAGGGCGACGGCCTTGGCGAAGCCGGTGGTGGAGCCGCCGCCGATGGAGACGACGAGGTCGACGTCGTTGTCGGCGGCGACGGCGCGTGCCCTGTCGGCGGCGGCCACGGGTACGTGCTGGACGACGTCCTCGAACCAGGCGGCCACGGGCAGTCCGCTGCAGACGGAACGGGCGAGGTCGGCTTCGCTGCGGCCCGCGATGACGAGGAGGCGGCCGGCAGACCGGCGCTCGACCTCTTCGGCGAGGGCCTGGGCCGCTCCGTGGCTGCGCAGGACGACGCGTTGACCGAGGGTGACGTGGTCGAAGTTGCTCATGGTGTTCCTCTTCAGGCCGGGACGGAGAGCCGCTGGGCGGTGGTGGTGAGGTGCAGGCCCCGCAGGACGGCGTCGACGCGGTCGCGCAGCCGGCCGGCATCGGCCGCAGTGGCGGCAACGTAGAAGTCGGGCCGAATGACGGCGAATTCGACACCGAGTCGGTCGAACCAGGCTCCGTAGGTTCCTTCGGTGTCGATGACCGGGGCGCCGCTGCCGGGGCCTCCGATGTGGACGAGCCGCGCGTCGATCACGGCGAGCGCGGCTGCCTGCTCCGGGGTGAGGGCGTCGGCCGGGGATTCAGCCCGGCCGAGGAGGACCCAACCGCGGCCGACGACGTTCTCGAACCGGCCGGTGCGGCCGTCGGCTTCGACGGTGCCCTGGACGGCGAGGGCCCCGGCGTTCGGGGAGCTTTCGTGCCACAGGCCAGGGCCGAGGACGGCGATGTCGGTGTCGACGGGGGTGCCGTCGGAGGCGGCCAGTTCGGCGGTCATGCGCCGGTCACGGTCGGCGGCCTTGTCAGGGTCGGCGATGCAGATGACCTTGCCGAGTTCCATGGAGAAGTCGATGTAGTGCTGGACATGGACGCGGCGCTCCGCGCCGTAGGAGTCGAGGAGCGCGTCGTCGGCCTTGCCTCCGAGGATGAGGTCGAGGCGCCAGCCGAGAGCGAGGGCGTCGCGCAGGCCGGCGCACATGCCCTCACCGGCGAACGGCGGCATGAGGTGAGCGGCATCACCGGCGATCAGGCCGCGGCCCTCACGCCAGCGCTCGACGCAGCGGGCCTGGAAGCGGTAGACGGCGGAGCGCTCGAGCTCCGCGTTGTCAGGGGTGACGTCCCACGGTTCGAGCAGCTGCCAGGCCGAGGTGGGGGAGGCAAGCTCCTTGGGGTCCTCCCCAGGCAGCACCATGAACTCCCAGCGTCGCCGGCCGGGGCCGCCAGGGACGATGGTGGTCGGGCGGGCGGGGTCGCAGAGCTGCCAGTGGGCCGGGCTCCAGGTGCGTTCGACGGTGGGAATGGTGTCGAGGATCAGCCAGTCGAAGAAGTAGCCGCGGTCCTCGCAGGGCAGCCCGAGCGCCTTGCGGACGAAGCTGTTGGCACCGTCGGCGCCGACGATGTAGCGGGCACGAACCTGCTCGGCGACGGTGGTCCCGTCGGGCAGGGTACGGGTGCCCTTGAGAGTGACGCCGTCGGCGTCCTGCAGGAGTTCCTCAGCCTCCCATCCCCGGTGCGTCTCCACGCAGGGCACGGTGTCGGCGAGATGACGCAGCCGGGCCTCGAGTTCGGGCTGGTAGAACCAGTACCGGGTGCGCCATCCATACTCGGTCATGGAGCACCAGTCGACCTCGAGAAGGGTCTCGCCTGCCGCGTTCTTCCAGTAGTAGAGGTCCTCGTGGTGCTCGACGGCAGGGTCGGACTCGGAGTCGATGCCTATCGTCTCGAGGATGCGGGCGATCTCGTGATCGTAGGTGACCGCGCGCGGCTGCTCGTACGGAGTCGCCCAGCGTTCGACGATCGTCGCACGGTGGCCCCGGCGTCCCAGGAGGATCGCCAGCAGGGTCCCGACAGGCCCGCCGCCGACGATCACAACGTCGGTGTCGGTCCCGCCTGTCGGCACAGTCAGGTTCGTAAGGCTCGTCGCCATCGTCGCTCCTTGGTTCACGGCATCTCGGCCGAGCCACATGTTAAGTGGAGATCCTTTCAGAAATGAAGACCCTTTCAGTTTTTTCTTCCGTGGCCCCCCGGCCGGTGCATCCGGGGCGCGGTGGAGGCTAGAGTTGCGGCGATGACCACGCAGAACTCCGCGGGGCCCGCCCCGCGCCGCCGCCAGGACCGTCGCCGTGAGGCGACCCGTCGGCGGCTCATCGACGCGGCCCGGACCCTCATGGCCCAGCGGGGAGTCGAAGGCGTCGGCATCACGGACATCACCGAGGCCGCCGACCTGGGCGCCGGCACGTTCTACAACTACTTCTCGTCCCGCGACGAGATCGTCACCCACATCATCCGCGACTCCATCGACACCGTCGGTGACGCACTCGACCGCATGACGGCGGACATGGACGATCCGGCCGAGGTCTACGCCTCGTCGCTGCGGCACCTCGTCCAGCAGGCGACCTCGCTCCCCCTGTGGGGTTGGTTCATGGTCCGCCTCGGCATCGCGCACCCCCAGCTCCAGGAGGTCCTGGGCCCGCGCTGCCGGCGCGACCTGCGGCGCGGAGCCGAGTCGGGCAGATTCACCGTCGTGGACCTCGACCTCGCGGTCGCCTCCACTTTCGGCTCCCTGCTCTCGACCATCCACCTGGCGGTCTCCCAGAACCGCACCGACGACCTCGACGTCGCCTTCGCGGCCACGATGCTTTCCATGGTCGGCCTCCCCCTGGCCGAGGCCCACGAGGTCGCGACCCGGCCCCTGCCTCCTCTTCCGATGGAGTCGATGACATAGGCGGCCGGTGCCTCTTCCGGCTCTCTCCCCGCCTCAGTTGCGCACGTACTCCTCGATGACCGAGGCGACCTGCTGTGTGGCGGGTGAGTTGCGGTGTATTTGGCGGCCCAGGACGAGGTCGATGGGTTCCGTCTCGGCGAGCAGGTCACGCCGTCGAGCCGCAGACTCTGCACCGACTGCGGCACCAGCGCCACACCGTGTCCGGCGGCCGCCAGGACGACGAGGGTGGTGGTCTCGCCGACCTCGGCGAGGGACGAGGGTTGGAAACCGGCCCGGGCACAGGCTGGCAGGACGTGGTCGTACATGGAGGACCGCGGCTGTGAGGGGTGGATGACGAACGACTCGCTGGCCAGCGAGGCCAGTGAGATCTTCCGTTCGTCGGCCAGGGGATGGCGGGCCGGCAGCACGGCCACCAGTGGCTCGGGGTGCAGCGGCGTGACGCGCATACCCTCGGCGGTCCCGCCGGAGCGGAAGACGGCCAGGTCGTAGATCGCGGTGAGCGGGCCGTCCACAAGCTGCGGAGTGAGCAGCTCGCCGTGCAGCTCCATGGTGTTGTGGGGTAGCTGGGCCCGCACAGTGCGGGCGACGCGCGGGAGTACGTCGTAGGAGCGGTGCTGATGAAGCCGACGGAGACCCGGCCCGCGTGGCCGCTGGCGAACTCCGTCATGTGGACGCGTGCGCGTCGGCCTCGGGACGAGCGTGCGGGCGTACCCGGTGAGGTGCCGGCCTCGGCGAGTTCGACGTGCCGGGTGGACCGGTGGAACAGCTCGATGGCCAGCTCCCGTTCCAGTTGCTTGATCTGCTGGGACAAGGCGGGCTGGGCGGCGTGCAGGCGGGCAGCGGCGCGCCCGAAGTGGCACTCCTCCGCGAGCGCGAGGAAGTAGCGGACGTTGGCGGAATTCCATGGGACGCGGGACGCGCACCGACTGCTTACAGTGACGCCCCCGGCTTCGACAGTTCGACGCCCTCGTCTCCGTCGGAGCCGACACCACCCTGGTACGCGTCCACGGAGCCGGACATGGCTTCTTCAATACCGACGCCCTGGAGCGCATCCCTGCTCTGGCCACCACCGTGCGCACCAGCCGCGTCGGCGACCCGAAGGCCGAGCACCGCGGTGTGCTGACGACCGGTCTCATCGAACTTCCTGGACCGTCACCTGCGCCGAGACTTCTGGGCCTGAGTCCGCCGGCTCTCGAGGCGTGCTCGGGTGAACACTGCGTGCAAGCGACGTGTTGGCCGGTGTCCGCCGGGGTCCCGCCCCGGTCGAAGGCGGCGCCACCCGAGCCCGGGCGCACGAGAGCCGTCTGTTCCAGACGCTGCAGGGGTCGCTGCACCTAGCGATCAGCAGCGTCTGCCGGAGCGGTGGTGACCTCGGGGCGTCGCAGGCGCATCCCTCAAGTTGGTGGCCCGTGCGGCACATCGGTCAGGTCTGTGCCGCACGGGCGGTCAGGTGCCCGGCTGCTGGTCGCGGTGATGCGTGTGACGGCTTCCAAGGTCAGGGCGCGGTCGTGGGGTTCCTGGGCGAGGGCGCGGTGGAGAGTCAGGCCCTCGATGAGGGCGTCGAGTTGACGGGCGGTGTCCGGGCCGAAGTGCTTTTCCAGGTGGGTGCGGCTGCGGGCCATTCACTCGTGGGTGAGTTCCCGGTAGGAGGGCTGCCGGGCGGCGAGGGTGTACAGCTCCTGGGCGATGTTGTCGATCGCCGGGTGGGCCTCGCGCGGGGCGTGCAGCGCGACCTTGGTGAGCCGGATCGCCAGGGGAGCGGCGCGGAGGGTGCGGTCGCCCCAGGCATGGGCCGCGTCCAGCAGCTTCGGCGCGTCCACGATCTCGTTTGCGAGGCCGGTGGTCACGGCGCGGTCCGCGTCGATCGAGCGGCCGGCAAGAAGGACCTCCTTGGCGAGAGGTTCGCCGACGAGCTCCTGGAGCCGCCAGCAGGCGCCCGCCGCGGCCATGATGCCGAGCTGGGCTTCCGCAAGCTTCGTTGTCGCTGTAGCCCTGTTGCATGAGCTGGAAGTATGCAGCCCGCTCCGCAGTGAGACTCTTCGCCCCTTGCGGCTTCCGGTTCTCACGGATCTTGACCTTCGAGGGCCGTCTGACTCCGAGCAACAACTGACCACTCAACAACCAAGACCAGCCGTTAATTGACATACCCCTTCACGGGCACGATCTCCCCGGGCGTGATGCCGCCTTCCCCGAACGCGTCCACCGCGACCCAGTAGTCGGCGTCGGCGTTGAGGGAGCGCAGGTCGAGACTGGTCTGCTCGTGCACCTGCCAGCTGTGGTACAGCTTCTGTGGATGGCGGCCGTACCGGATGGTGTAGCCCGTGGCCCCGGTGGCGGCCTCCCACTCGATTTTGGCGCGGCGGCCGTCGATACGGCGGGCCCGGGCGTGAACCGACGCCGGTGTCGCGCTGTCACTCGTGCCGAAAACGCGTACGCCGCTGAGCGCGAAGACGCCGTCGAAGGGCATGCGGCCGCCGGTGACCCGGACGTACCGGGCGGGTGCCGGCTCATCGGGCACGATGAACGCGTGCGGGGCATCGGTGTTCGTTCCCCGGGTGTCGTGCACGACGGTCCACTGTTGTCCGTCCTGCGAGACCTCCACCGCGGTCTCGGCCGGCGCATGGGTGGGGTAGACACCGCGCCAGATGTGTCGGTTCCAGTCCGTTCCCTCGGGGACCTCGGTGGCGCTGTCGCCCAGCCGGTGATCCGCCAGGTTGACCTGGATCGCGTGCACCGTTTTGGTCGCGCCGAGGTCGAGGGTCAGTGACTCGCCCTGTTCGCGCTTTCCGGCCGCCCACCACGTACGGATGTCCTCGTCGGCCGCCGACGCGGGGGCGTGGCCGGGGAGGGAGGACGAGGCGGTGGTCTCGGCCTTGTAGGACAGCAGCATCCAGGCCGGGGGCGTCCATGGGTCGAACGGTCCGTCCGGGACGACGAAGGGGTAGTCGGCGTAGTTCTGGTTGCAGAACAGGACCCCGTCCTTGTCGAAGCCCGCGGGGAAGATCCCGACGCGCCGCTCGAAGTCGTCGTTCACCGAGATACGCATGGTCGCCGTGTGCCACCAGTTGCCGTGATGGTCCTGGAACGTGCTGCCGTGGCCTGCCCCGGTGATGAAGCCGCCCGGCTTCGACGAGAAGGGGCTGTCGAGCGAGTACGTGAACGGGCCCAGCGGGGACGAGGACGTGTAGTAGCCGTCGGCGTAGGTGTTGAGCTGCGTGGCGGGCGCCGCGTACTGCAGGTAGTACGTGCCGTCGTGCTTGGTCATCCACGCGCCCTCGATGTAGGGCCGGCCCTGGAGCCGGGAGAGGACTCCCTCCTGCTCGGGGTGCGTCAGGGTCGTGATGTAGTCCTCCCCGACCTGTTCCCAGCCGTGCGTCGCGACATCGGACAGAATCAGCGGCGTCGGTTCGCCGATCTGCTCGAAGGTGCTGGACAGTCGCACCCCATAGAGGGGCGTTTCGTTGTCGCAGCCCCAGTAGAGGTAGACGTCGCCGTCGTCGTCCTGGAACAGGTTCGGGTCCCAGAAGGGGAAGGTGCCCGGTGTGACCTCGACGAAGTCGTCGGCCAGCGGGTCGACGCTGCGGAAGAAGGGGCAGTTGTCGGTCTTCCTCGACGCGCTGATGTACAGCGCGCCGTCGACCTCCCGGACGTCTGGCGCGTAGTCGAGGACGGGAAGCTTGGCGGTCGGACGGTACTCCCATCGCAGCAGGTCCTGCGAGTGCCAGAAGCCCGCCGACATAGAGACGAACATGTAGAAGCGGCCCCGGAACAGTACGACGGAGGGGTCCGCTGCCTCCCGGTGGACAGAGCGACGTACGCCGGTGCTCGTGCCGTCGGTGGTGCGTATGTCCTGGTAGCGGTACGGGAGGTCGAGGGGATTGCAGAGTACGCGGTGGGAAGAGCGCATCGATACGGCTCCTACCGTGAGTAAGAGTGGATGGTGGGTGAGGTGGAGCGGAGGGTGAGAGCCGGGTCAGCCGCGTTCTGTGAGCACTTTCACGTCCCACGGGCCGAGTTCGACCGACCCGCCGGCCTCGTACACGGTGGGGGTGAGGGCGTCTTTCGCGGCGGCGGGCAGCGTGACGGACACCGGGTTCCATGACCAGTTGTGCAGGAAGCGGACGCGGCGGCCGTCACGGGCGGTGGCCGACGTCGCCGTGACACTCGGGTGGGGGCGGCCCCAAGCACCCTGGGGAGCAGCCCAGTTGAACAGTGCCTCGCCGAAGGCCGGGTTGGGCACCGTGCCGATGTAGGTGATGCGGCCGGTGCCGTACGGGCGGGTCGTGGCTGCGGGCCAGCGGCCGAGGTGCGGATCGTTGTAGGTGGCGAGTACGTCGGCGCCGTCCGGGACGAGGGCATCTGCCCAGTACAGGGCTTGCGCCTGGGCAGACAGCGGGAGTTCGGTGCTGCCCTGGACCTCAACCGCCGTATCCAGGTTGGTGTATTCGTCGTAGGAGACTCCGGCGGGCCCCGCGAGGCGGGCCGGCTGGACGTCGGTCCGGGCCCGGGCTTCGTGGTCCGCATAGCCGGTGCGCGGGCCGATCACCAGGTGCCTGCCGGACTCCGCGTAGGCGAGCAGCCGGTCCAGCGTCGCGTCGTCCGCGGCATAGAACGCCGGGGCGACGAGGAGCGGCGGAAGGTCCACCGTCTCCAGTTGGCCGGGGTGGACCAGGCGTGCCTGCAGGCCCGCGTCGAACGCGCCGCGGTAGAAGGCGTCGAAGACGGTGGCGTGGGAGCGCGCGTCCGCAGAACCGTCCGGCGTGGCAAGTGCGGGCTGGGCCTCCAGCGCCCACTTGCTGGGCAGCGAGTACAGGAAGGCGACGTCCGCGTCCGGCGTGAGGGCGGCGACCAGATCGCCCGCCGTCTCCAACTCGGCTCCAAGAGCTGCGAGTTCGTGGTAAATCCGACCCGGGCGGCCGCTGTGGGGCAGGATGCCACCCACGTAGGTCTCGGTGCCGAAGTGCAGGGTGTGCCAGTGCCAGTACTCGATCATCGAGGCGCCCCGTGCGACCAATGCCCAGGCTGCCTGCCGCCACTGTCCGTCGTAGGCGGACTGGTTGCGCCACGAGGGGCCGATGCTCTGGGCGTTGGTCTCGGTGACCAGGAAGGGTTCCTGTCGGGAGGCGTAGATGCGGTCGGCGATGCGGTAGAGCGCCCAGGTTCCCTCGTTCGCGGCCGCGGCCTGGCGCGTGGGGTGCGGGTTCGGCAGGGCGAGGGAGTCCTGCATCGGGTAGTAGGGGTTGCCGGCGGTGACGTCGAGGGTACGGGTGAGCGCGTCGTCCTCGATCGCGGGGCGGTCGTAGGCGATGCACGTGGTGACGAACTGGTCGGGGCTCGCGTACGCGCGGACGATGTCTGCCTGCCACTCGATGAACTCAGTGGTGAGAGCGGCCTGGAAGCGGCGCCAGGCCAGGTCGTACTGTGGCTGGCTGTTGCCGTCGGGCGTCCACAGGTCGGCCCAGGTCGACAGGCGGTGCGACCAATAGGTCAGGCCCCACTCGCGGTTGAGGGTGTCCACGTCGCCGTAGGTGTGGCGCAGGTGGTCGACGAAGCGCTGGAAGACGCCGTGGTTGTGGAACAGCTCCAGGCCGGGCTCGTTGTCGACCTGGAACCCGATGACGGCGGGGTGCTCGGCGTACCGGGCGACGACCTTGCGGATGACGCGCTCGGCATGGAAGCGGAACGCCGGGTGGGTGTAATCCACCTCCTGCCGGGAGCCCCAGCCGATGCGCTGCCCGGTGCCGCGTTCGCCGGCGATCTCCGGGTACTGGCGGGCGAGCCACGGGGGTATCGCGTAGGTCGGGGTACCGAGGATCACGGCCATGCCGCGCTCGTGCGCACCGTCCAGGACCGGCTGCAGCCAGTCGAGGTCGAAGTGGCCGTTGTCGGGTTCCCAGGTCGACCACACCGACTCGCCGAGGCGGATGACGTTGAAGTGGGCCTCGGCCATGAGGTCGAGGTCGTCCTTGAGGCGTTCGTAGGGCTGGTACTCGTGGTAGTAAGCGGCGCCGAACAGCACGCGCTGGGGCAGCTGGGACATGGCTTTCCTTCGCATCGGGTGGTGCGGTGGTGATGGCTGGTGTGCCCCGGCCCTGTGCGCTGCGGGCTTCGGGGCCGGGGCGATCCGTCATCCGTTCGCGAGCAGGTCCAGGTGCCGGTCGCGTTGTACGCACTGGTCCAGTGCGAAGGATTCGGCGAGGGTGAGTACGTCGTCGTCGCCGAGGCCGCGGAAGAGCTCGGCGTACTCCTGGACCAGTGGCTGGCCCAGCATGATGTGCCGGATGAGGACGTCGAGCCACTGGCGGGTGCTGAACGGCTGCGCGGAGAAGCCGGGGAATTCGTCGGCGATGAGTTGTTCGAGCGGCTTGATCAGTTCGCGGGCGGCGCCTTCGGGGGAGCCCCAGGCCTCTGCGCCCAGGCGGTGCTTCTTCGCCATGAACGCGCCGAACTGCCGGTCGTAGGCGCTGTCCGGGGCGAGATGGACAAGCCCCTGCAGGCCGACGTCCTTGTACGTCCAGATGGTCCAGTTCGCCTCGTGGCGCCGGTAGATCTCCAGCTGATCGGCGAGCAGCTGGGAGCAACTTTCGTCCCGGGCCGGGTTGCCGGTGTAGACGGGACCGAACTCGCCGACCCAGATGGGGGTGCCGGTCTTGCGCATGTACGCGGTGCGGCGCAGGAAGGACTCCTCGACCTGGTCCTTGTCGATCCAGACGCCGTCGGTGTGACCGGGGTAGCCGGTGCTGCGGGCGAAACCGGCGCGCGCGTAGTCGTGGCAGGTGTAGACGGCGTTGTCGATGGGGTCGCCGAAGATGTCGAACTCGGTGGAGTAGTGGTTGCCGTCGAGGAAGAGGATGTGGTGCGGATCGACCGCGCGGATCGCGCCCGCGAGGCGGTCGTAGAAGGCGGGCAGCACCTGCCCGGACTCGTCGGCGGGCTCGTTGATCGGGTTGTAGCCGGCCACCCACGGGTTGTCCTTGTAGCGGTCCGCGATGACTTCCCACAGGTGGACCACCCGGTCCTGGAAGTGCGGGTGGGTCCAGAAGGACGGAAGGTGGGTGGGGTTGTCCGAGTGCCACTGGTGGTTCTGGTAGCCGGGCAGGGAGTGCAGGTCGATGATGGTGTAGATGCCGTGTCGAGCGCACAGTTCCACCACGCGGTCGAGGTGGGTGAAGCCCTCCTCGCGGAACTCGAACGGGCGGGCGTCGTCCTCGAAGTGGCGGTAATTCACGGGCAGACGCAGGCAGTTGAGGCCCTTGGATGCGAGAAGTGCGGCGTCGGCCGCGTCGAAGAAGACGGTCAGCAGCCGGTCGAAGAACAGCTCGTAGCGGCGCTCGCCGAGGACGTTCCGTACCGCTGAACGCATGGCGTCCTCGTTGCCCGGATAGCCGGTGATGAAGTTCTCCATGTTCATCCAGCCGCCGAGCCCGGCGCCGCGGAGCCGGACCGGGGTGCCGTCATGGGTGATCAGACCGGTGCCGGAGGTCTTCAGCAGTGGGTTCGGGATCGTGCCGTGGGAGCGGGGCGCGGATGGTGTCGTGGTCAACACGGGGGATCCTTCGCGGTGTGGTGGCGGGCATGGAGCGGTGGCGGGGCAGAGGGGTTCGGGGACGGCCGGGCCGTTGGGAAGGGTCTGCGGGGGGCTTCGCAGGCTGTGGGCGCCGCGTCGTCGGCGGCAACGACGAGCCGTGAGCGCCAGGCGCCCAGCCCCAGGAGGCGGTTCGGAACAGGACCAGGAGGCGGTGCGGAACAGGACCAGGGCAAGGCAATTGGGCCCCTCGTTGCAGGAGGGGCGGGACCAGGGCGGAGGAGCCCGGCGGCCGGTGGCGGCGCGCCCAAGGGCGGCCGCCCGGGTCAGTCGCGCGGCGGCCGGGTGGACTCCCGTACGACCAACTGCGTTGCCAGCTCGACGTGGTGGGAGTCGATCTTCTCGTCGGCGGCCAGTTGCAGCGCGGTGCGCAGGGCCACGGCCGCCATCTCCTCGACGGGCCCGTGGATGGTGGTCAGGGGCGGGGAAGTCACCTCGGCCAGCCGGGTGTTGTCGAAGCCGACGATGCTGAGGTCCTCCGGTACGCGCAGGCCGCGCCGCCGGGCGGCCTCGATGACCCCGGCGGCCAGTTCGTCGGAGGAGGCGAACACCGCGGTGGGCGCGGGGTCCACGGCCAGCAGTTCCGTCCCGTGCTCGGTGCCTTCGGCGGCGTGGAACGTACCGGCGTGACGGATCAGTTCGGGCAGCACCGGTGCGCCGGCCGCCTCCATCGCACTGCGGAAGCCATGCAGCCGGGCCTGGTTGGACCAGGCGTGCTCCGTGCCGCCGAGAAAGGCGATTCGGCGGTGGCCGAGGGAGAGCAGATGCGCGGCCGCGGCGTGGCCGCCGGTGAAGTTGGTCGCACCGACACTGACGATCGAGTCGTCGGGCAGTGATTCCGGGTCGAGCAGCACCAGCGGCATTTGGTAGCGGCTCAGGGCGTCGCGGACCGGCGCCGACAAACTGTTCGCCGTGACCGCGATGACGGCACGCCGTCCCGCGGCGGCCAGACCGCGGGCCCAGGCCACGGGATTGGCCGTCGGGTCATAGCCTCCGCGCCTGCTCACCACCACGGCGATGCCCTCACGCGCCCCGGCGTCCACCACGCTCTGAATGATCTCGGTGTGGTAGATGCTCAGCCGCTCGAAACCGAAGAGCAGCTCCACGGTGGGGTGCGAGCGCAGATCGTCCCGGCTACCGCCGTAGTTGTAGTGGCGCAGGAGGTCCAGGACCTTGTCGCGCGTCTGCTGGGCCACGTCCGGGCGGCCGTTGATGACCTTGGAGACGGTGGCCACCGAGACGCCGGCGGACTCGGCGACCTTCGCGAGGGTGACACGTTGAGGCTCGGATGCCATGGCTCTCCCAAGGGCAGGGGGCGGGTCAGTGGCCCGCACTGCGCAGCACCGTAGCACCGAGATTTTTTTCGAAACACCTTTGGATCAAGACTGGTTGCACGTCTGGATCAAGACTGGTTGCACGCAGGAAAATTCACCGTGCGGTAAGGATTGACGAAGGTGCGTCGCGGCCCTAGCGTTCACCGCCAGCGCGACCAGCAGAAACTTATTTCGAGTGCAGATGGTCACTCTTTTCGGTCCTCTGTGGCCGGAGGCTCCTCGCGCGACGTCTTCGCCACTCACTCAAAGGGAACACGATGACGCGATTCCACACGGCGGGCCCGATGGGTTCGACCACTTCCACGGGACCTTCCCGACGCGGCTTCCTCCTGGGAGCGGTCGGTACCACCCTGGCTGCCACCTCGCTGGCGGCCTGCGGTTCCGGCGACTCGGGCAGCTCGGGCGGCGGCTCGGAGATCGTGTTCATGAACCAGTCCCGCGGCCAGGCCGCGACGCTGAAGAAGCTGGCCGAGCAGTACTCGAAGCAGAACGGCGTGAAGATCAGGATCGATGACGTCGGCCCCGCCGACTTCCTGACCAAGCTCCAGTCGAGCTCCCAGTCCCGCAACATGCCAGACATGTACTCGGTGGTCGACGGCCACTCCATGGCCCCCTACTACAAGGCCGGCTGGGCCATGGACCTGACCGACCGGATGAAGGGCAGCTGGGGCGACACCTTCCGGCCCGCCACGCTCAAGACGACGACGTTCGGGGCGGACAACCCGCAGGGCGTGAAGCCAGGCATCTACAGCGCCCACTGGGAGACCCCGGCCCTGGGCATCTTCGTCAACGCCGCGATGTACAAGGCCGCCGGCCTTGACCCGGACAAGGCGCCCGCCTCCATGAGTGAGTTCATCGATCAGATGCGGAAGATCAAGAAGTCCGGGAAGGGCACCTTCTGGTTCGCGACCAGCCTCTCCAACCAGGTGGTCCAGTCCTACGCGTCCAACTACATGACCGACGAGGAACTGAACGCCACCTTCGTGGGCAAGAACAGCTGGAAGAGCGAGGGCTGGCGCAAGACCCTGCAACTCGTGGTCGACCTGCGGGACGCCGGCGTGATCGCCACCGGCTCGCTGCCGAGTGGCAACACGGACAACCCCACCGTGGAGAAGGCGTTCTTCAACACCCAGGGCGTGGCGGCCATCTTCGACGGCACCTCGGCCGTCGGCGTGGCGCGTGCGACCGCCCCGGACTTCACGGACTTCCGCTCCTTCCCGCTCCCCGCGGCCGATGACGGCACACAGACGTCGCGCCTGGTCGGCGGCGCAGCCAAGGGTGCTGCGGTCAACCCCCGCAGTAAGAACGCGGCCCAGGCGCTGAAGTTCCTCAAGTGGCTGACCGCCGCGGACCAGCAGCGGGCCTGGGCCGAGGGAGTCCCGCTGATCCCCTCCGCGCGCGCCGTGTCCGACAAGAACATCCCCGAGCAGCTGGCGGGCATCGCCGCGAAGGTCTCCGACATCCAGCTCGTCCAGAATCAGATTCTGGAGCAGGTCAACACCGCCCTGCAGAAGGGCACTCAGGCCCTCGTCCTCAAGGAACGCACGGTCGACCAGGTTCTCGGTGACCTCGACGCGGCGCAGAAGAGCGCGTAGTGAGGCGCCGCAGTCGCGTGCTGGCGGCCTGGCTCTTCCTGGCGCCGGCGCTGGCCATGATCGCCGTGTTCACGGTGGTCCCGTTCGTTCAGGGCATCCTGCTGAGCTTCCAGTCCTGGGACGGGGTGAGCCTGGACACGCCGTACATCGGGCTCGCCAACTACCGCTACGTGCTGCACGACACCCAGTTCTGGGGCTCGATGAAGAACGCCGTCGTCTACGGCGTGGTCGGTCTGGTCGTCGCCAACGCGGTGTCGATGGTGATGGCGCTGGCCGTGCACCGGGCCCGTCGCGGGTCCGCGTTCTTCCGGACCGTGTACTACCTGCCCGGAGTGTTCTCCACGGTCGTTGTGGGTGTGATGTTCTCGTGGTTCCTCGACCCGAACATCGGGATCGTCAACCAGATGTTCAAGACGGTCGGACTCGACGGTCTTCAGCACAACTGGCTGGCGGATCCCAAGACGGCCGTGATCGCTGTCGCCGCCGTGTTCGTCTGGTACCACTGGGGATTCGGTTTCATCCTCTTCCTGGCCGGCCGGCAGGACGTGCCCAAGGAACTGTACGAGGCCTCTTCCCTGGACGGAGCCCGCGGATGGGCTCAGTTCCGCTACGTCACCTGGCCCGGCATGTCACACGTCACCGGCATCGTCAGCGTGCTGACCCTGCTCAGCGGTCTGCAGATCTTCGGCACGGTCCAGGTGCTGACCAACGGCGGCCCCGCCGGTCACACCGAGGTCCCCACCCTGCACATCTACCAACAGGCCTTCCAGTACAGCGAGTACGGCCGCGCGGCCGCGATGTCCGTCATCTTCGGGCTGTGCCTGGTCGCCCTGGCCTGCGTCCAGCTGTGGGTCTCCCGCAGGCTCGGCGGAAGCACGGACTCCCGGACGGAGAAGGGACGTTGACGATGAACACGCTTCTCGAACCGGCACAGCGATCCGATACGCCGTCGGTGTCGAAACCGCCACCGAGCCCAAGCCGCCGCCGCAACCGTCTGCCGCGGATGGCCCTGTACGCCCTGCTGATCGCCGGAGCGCTCGAGGCTCTGGTGCCGGTGCTCTGGGTGCTGAGCGGATCCCTGCAGAGCGCCAAGCAGCTGTACAAGGGAAGCGACCCCATTCCCCACCCCTTCGAATGGGGCAACTTCTCCGTCGCGTGGAACGAGGGCGGGTTCAGCCAGTACCTGCCCAACAGCCTCCTCTACACCACGGCCGCAGTCATCGGGATCCTGATCATCGCTAGCCTGGCCGGATACGCACTGGCCCGCATCGAGTTCCCCGGCCGGAGCGCGATCGTGGGGGCGATCCTCGTCATCATGATCATCCCGCTGCCGGCCTCGTTCATCGCCCAGTACAAGCTGCTGATCACGCTCGGGCTCGCCAACACCCGCATCGGCTACATCCTCGTCCTCATCGTGGGCGGCCTGCCGATCTCCATCCTGATCATGCGCGGGTTCTTCGCCAGTCAGCCCAAGGAACTGGAGGAGGCCGCCGCCATCGACGGCGCCTCCCTGCTCGGCACCTTCTGGCGGATCATCCTCCCCCTCGCCAAGCCGGGTCTGGTCGCGGTGGCCGTCATCCAGGCCATGCAGGTCTGGAACGAGTACCTCATGGGCCTGGTCCTGTTCAACGACAGTTCCCTGATGCCCGTACAACGCGGACTCACCAACTTCGTCTCCGCGGACTCCCCGCAACAGCAGATCCTGCTTGCCGCCTCGCTCATCGCGGTGCTCCCGATCGTCATCTTCTACGCGATCGCGCAGCGCCACATCATCAGCGGGCTCTCGGCGGGCGCGCTCAAGTGACCCGGCAACGACCAGTGAGGAAGCTGCAGTGTCCATAAGAGCTCGAAGAAGTATGCGTTCCACCCTCGTGAGAGGCTCCGCGGCCGCCATGCTGGCGCTCGCAGCGTCCCTCTCCAGCGCCCAGGTCCAGGCCGCAGCCGACGTGTCCACGGCCGCGGACACGTCAAGCGCGAGTCAACCCCGGGTCACCATCAGCGAGTTGCCGGTGCCACCGACCGTCCCCGAGGACGGCGTGTGCACCCACCCCACCGGGTGCGTATCGGCCGACTGGGGCGGCATCGGAACTCCCGGCCCCGCCAGGAACGCCAGGTACGTGTTCCTGGGCATCACCTACGCCGGGGCCCCGGCCTCAGGCCCCGCGAGCATCTACACCGGCCCGCAGGTCCTGGTGGTCCGCACCGATGGCGCCACCTTCCCGAACGGCGAGGCATGGAAGTGCCTCACCTGCGGGGTGTCCTACGGCTTCGAGATCGAGACCAGCCAGTTCACCTACCCGCCCGCGAACGAACTGCCCGACCGCAAGCGCGTCCTGGTGGGCAACGGCATCCTGTCGTGCGGTGCCGACGGCGCCGAGTACACGGTCACCGACCCGCGCTGCACCGCCGCCAACACCCGAATCACCCCCATCTACTGGAACGACAAACCGCTCTTCGAGCCCGACAGCAACGGCATCAACAACGGCCGGGAATGGCGACTGAGCCCCGACGGCGTGCACCTGGTGTGGGATGTCCTCGACTACAGGGCCCTCTCGGAGATCCCGTACGTCGGCCGGATCGCCTACGACAAGGAGAACAGCCGATACGAGCTCACCGGCGTCTCGGTCCTCGCCAACTCCTCGGCCGCGTACCAGCCCCTGGTCGTCGAGAAGGGCAACCAACTGCGGTTCAACAACGCCGGCATGGTCGGCGAACCGCGCGGCTTCACCGCCGACGGGCGGGCGACCCTCGGCATCCAGAGCGTGAACTCCGACAGCATGGACGCCTGGGTCACCGACCTGGCCACCGGCGCCTCCCGGCCGGTGACCCGGAACGCCCAGTACACCGACCCGATGGCGGCGTCCCCCGACGGCAAGTGGCTGCTCGCCGAAGAGGTCAGGGGCTCGGACCGACTCGACTTCATCTCCGGGATGCCGGGAATCCCGGCGCTCACCGCCCACGGCGGCACCGCCGCGTACGTCGCCGGGATCCGCAACGAGGGCAACCGCCGCTACTTCTCGCCCTGGCTCGTCGACCCCAAGACCGGTGACGGCTTCCAGATCAACGCCGGATCCGACCGGAACTGGAACGCCGCCGCCGACCCGGCTTGGCTCGCCGACAGCACCGCCGTCGTCTACACCGAGAACCTCGCCTGCGGCGCCAACCCGACACCCCACCGCTGCGCCGACTCGACCGAACCCGGCGGCCGCAACAGCCGGCTGATGATCGCCCGCTTCCCGGACTTCAAGCCCACCGCGCCCGTAACTCCCGCGCAGGTCTCCGACAGGACCTGGGGCATGCCCTACGACCCGGACACGACGCTGCCGACGGCGAAGGCGATCCCCACCGGCACGTACACCCTGCGCGGTAAGACCCAGGGCTCGGCCACCGTACAGATCACCAACAACAGCGCCGGCACCCAGCCCCTCAGCGTCGCCGTCGACTACGACAACTACAGCGACGACGGCACGAACATCATCGACGGCACCGAGAAGGTGGAGCGCGCGTCCAACACGGCCCTCGGCTGCACGCCGGGTACCGCCTCGGCTCTCGCCTGCCTCACCTGGACCGAGGACCTGACCCTCTCCGGCCGGCACACCGGTACCAAGCGAACCGGCCCCGACGGTTTCACACTCGGCCCGTCCGTGATGCTCAGAAACGACTTCCAGGCGGTCGGCACGCTCACCACGACCATCGACGGAACCACCTACACGCAGCCGGCCAACGGCCACTGATCCCAGCGGATCCGCCTGGATCCCAGCTGATCCAGGCGGATCCAGATCCGGACACCGGAGGAAACAGACCGGATGACTCACAAGGCCCCTGACACCCCCTACGAGCTGGCGATCGATTGTGGCGGCGACCGGTTTCCGGTGTCCGGCAGCCGCCCCCGCCTCTCCTGGAAGCCTCCCCGGACCGCCGCGGGGCCGGACGACGCTTACGAACTGCAGATCCACATCGACGGACAGCCGGTGCGAAGCGCCCTGACCGTCGGCCACCTGCTCATCGACTGGCCACTGAGCCCGCTGCGCAGCGGGGAACGGGTGCGCTGGCGCGTACGCCCCCGCACCATCAGCGCGGCCTCTACGTGGAGCGTCTGGCACGCTTTCGAGGCCGGACTGCTCGACGCCGACTGGACCGCGTCCTGGATCACCCCGGCCGACGACCCTCAGACCACGCTCCTCGCGCCCGGCACACGGCCGACGCGCACACTGCGCGCCTCGTTCAGCACATCCGAGGTGGTTCGAGCGCGTCTGTACTCCACAGCTCTCGGGGTGTACGAGGCCTTCGTGAACGGCGAACGCGCCGGCACCACCGAACTCGCACCCGGCTCAACCTCGTACGACAAGACCCTGTACGCCCAGGCGGCCGACGTCACCTCGTCCGTCCGACCCGGCACCAACACCCTCGAGATCGTGCTCTCCGACGGCTGGTACCGCGGCCAGGTCGGCGCCTTCCGTAAACCGGCCGCCTGGGGCGAACTCCTGGCCGCCCGCCTGGAGCTGCATCTTGAGCACGCCGACGGGACGCGCCAGATCGTCCGCACCGACGAGCACTGGACCTCCTCCACAGGACCCGTCACCCGCGCCGACCTGATGGACGGCCAGGTCACCGACTTCCGGGCCCCGGCCGCCGCGGGCCGCGAGCAGCGTCCCGTCCTCGTCGACGCGGTGACCGCACCCCCGATCGGCTGGTCCCCGGCCCCGCCCGTACGCCGCATCGAGGACCTGCCCTGCATCTCGCTCACCCGGCTGCAGGACGGCGCCTGGATCGCCGACTTCGGCCAGAACGCCTCCGGCTGGATCATCCTCACCGACCTCGGCCCGGCCGGGACCCGCACCGTGATCGACTACGGCGAGCACCTCGACCCCCTGACCGGGGATCTGACCACCACCCACCTCGACTGCCAGCGCCCCGGCGACCCGGTGACCGTCTTCGTCCAGCACGACGAGGTCATTTCCTCCGGTACCGCCGGCGAGACCTTCGAGCCCCGCCACACGGTGCACGGATTTCGCTACGCCCGCCTCCTGGAACGCGGCGACGCCCCACTGGACACGTCGAGCCTCACCATGCGGGTGGTCCACACGGACCTGCGCCCCATCGGCACCTTCGCCTGCGGCAACGAAGACCTCAACCGCCTGTACGACGTGGCGCGGTGGAGCTTCAGGGGCAACGCCGTCGACGTGCCCACCGACTGCCCCACCCGTGAACGTATCGGCTGGACCGGCGACTACCAGGTCTTCGCACCCACCGCCACGCGCCTCTACGACATCCACGGCTTCAGCCGCAAGTGGCTGCGCTCGGTCTGCGACGACCAACTCGACGACGGGCGCATCGCCAACTTCTCGCCCGACGGCCGGCGCATCAAGCTGCGCACCGACCAGCGCCTGGACAGCATGACGGGCTCGGCAGGCTGGGGTGACGCCATCGTTCTCGTACCGTGGCTCCTGTACGAGACGTACGGCGACCGCCAGGTCCTCATCGAGAACTGGGAGGCGATGGTCCGCTGGGTCGAGTGGGCCCACGCCGTTGCCCGCACGGCCCGGCACCCCTCCCGGGTGGCCCGCTCGGCCGAGCCTCTGCCCCACGAGGAGTTCATCTGGGACGGCTCCTTCCATTGGGGCGAGTGGTGCGAACCCAAGCCCCGCGCAGAGGACGGCTCGGTCATCGAAGCCGCTCCGGGGGAGCCGGAAGCCTGGATGAAGACCGACAAGGGCGAGGTGGGCACCGCGTTCCTGTTCCGCTCCACTGCCACGCTCGCCGCGGTCGCCGGCCTCCTGGGGCACCACGACGAGGCCGCCCGCTACAGCCGACTCGCGGAACGCATCAAGGACGCCTGGCGCACGGAGTTCCTCGACGAAACAGGCCGTACCACCGTCGACACCCAGGCGAGTTATGTCCGCGCGCTCGCCAACGGCCTGGCACCCGAGAAGCTGCGCAACGCGGCCGCCGCGCGGCTGGCCGACCTGATCCGCGAGGCCGGAACACACCTGGGCACCGGGTTCCTCTCCACCGCCGACCTGCTCCCCGTCCTGGCCGACACCGGCCACGCCGACCTCGCCTACGAGGTCCTTCTCCAGCGCACCTCGCCGTCCTGGCTCGGCATGCTCGACCGCGGTGCCACCACGATCTGGGAGGACTGGGACGGCATCGACGACAACGGCGACGCACACGAGTCGCTCAACCACTACAGCAAGGGCGCTGTCATCAACTTCCTGCACACCCACACCCTCGGATTGCGACAGGCCGAGGGTTCCGTGGCCTGGGAGCGGTTCGTCGTCGCGCCGGCACCCCACCCGTCGGTCGGCTGGGCGCGCGGCACCTTCGACAGCCCGGGCGGCACCATCAGGGTCGAATGGCACACCAAGGCCGGGCAGTTGGAAATCACTGTCGATGTCCCGCCCACGTCCACCGCCACCATCGTCTTCCCTGACGGCGAGGAACTGGCCGTGGGGCCCGGCCGGTCGCACAGCAGCAGGCAGCAGGCAGCAGGCAGCAGGCAGCAGGCAGCAGGTAGCAGGCGGAAGCCACCCCATCGCGCCGTTCCGATGACTGAGCACCGAAGAACCCCTTTCCGAAACCCGGCACGACCGCGGAGCAGAGACCGCTGTCGATCCCTTCCGTCCGTGACCGGATCGTGCAGGCCGCGCTGAAGATCGTGCTCGAGCCGGTCTTCGAGGCCGACATGCTCCCGTGCTCGTTCGGGTTCAGGCCCAGGCGCGGGGCACACGATGCCCTCCAAGTCTTGATCGGTGAGGCGCGGCCCGGGTCCGCAGGGGGTTCCGCCACCTCCGCGTGAAGACCGCCCGTCCCGCAGGTGTGCCCCAACCCTCCCGGCCCGGACCCGGACGCCCACCAGGCTCGAAAAACCGCAGGCCAGCCCAGGCCACGAACCCGGGAAGACAGTCAAACGAGCCGAAACCCTCACCGAACACGTCCGCTTGAAAAAGCAGCGAGGACAAAGATCAAGGTGGGTGCGCAGCGACGCGCCGGCCTAGATGAGCTCGGCATGCGCTGGTGAGAACTGGGTGAGGGTGTTCGTGCTGTCGGGGGACGGCGACTTCATGTGCCGCCGGGCCGAGTATGAACGGCGCGTCAACTCCGCGCACAAAAACGACAGATCGCCCGGCCGAACATTGATTGCTCCGTGGGGCGACCATATGATGCATCGCAGATGGTGGATCAGTGAAAAAGATTCACCGCAAACCGTGATCAGATTTTGGAGGTGGACCGTGACCGTGCACTCCGCAGCGGCAATGGCGCGGTCCGTCCCCTCCGCCGTACTGCCGCAGACCGGCCGCCTGTGCGCGTGTACGGTGCGGCTCAGCCGCCGCTGTTGTCGCCCTTGTCGCTGTTGTTGTAGCTGTTGACCGACTGAAGCCGCTTCGGTCCGGCGACCGGGTCGTCCCCCTGCCCGGTGCGCCCAGCGCACGGCTCTCCCTGCATGAGGCACACATTCCTGTGCCCGGCCCCATCGAATCAATGTATTCCCGGTCAATCCTTCCGCGGCCGTTCATTCTGCTGCCGGGAATCAATCCGAATCATATTCGAGAACGGCCATGTGATCCACCACCTCATCGCCGACGCGCGCGCCGACTGACAGCGGGCGTGAAGCGTCCGCCTGTGACACGGAGTGTTATGAGCAACGCACTTGCGCGAACCTTCCAGGCCATACCGCTGTGGCGCCGGCCATCCCGGCCGGTGATCATCGGCGTAGGCCTGGCGGTGTCGCTGCTGTCGATCGCGCTGTCGGTTGTCATCGGTACGGCGGGCATCGGCCTGGGCGACGTCTTCCATGTGATCGCCATTCATCTCTTCGGCGCCCCGTCGACCGAGAGCTTCCGCCCCACCGAAGTGATCGTCACCGAACTGCGCCTGCCGCGCGCCCTGTTGGCGTTCCTGGCCGGTGCCGCCCTGTCGGTGTCCGGGATCGTGATGCAGGGGCTGCTGCGCAACCCGCTGGTGAGCCCCTACACCCTGGGACTCTCGCCGGCGGCGTCCTTCGGAGCGGCGCTGGCCATCGTGCTGTCCAACAAGGCCGGCCACACGCCGTCCTCGGTCGTGACGATCCTCAGCGCCCTGGTGTTCAGCCTGGCCGTCTCGCTGATGGTGCTGGGAGTGGCCTCGCTGAAGCGGATGAAGGCCGTCACCCTGCTGCTGGTCGGCATGGCCTTCTTCCAGCTCTTCGAGGCGCTCACCTCGGCCACCCAGTTCTTCGCCGACGAGAACACCCTGGCCGAGATCGTCCACTGGACCTTCGGCTCGGTGAACGACGCCACCTGGCACCAGGTGCTGGTCGTCGCGGTCCTGCTGGTGGTCACGCTGCCCTATCTCTTCGCCCGTGCCAAGGCGCTCAACGCCATCGCCTTCGCGGGCGACGACGCGGCGTCGAGCCTGGGCGTCAACGTACGCCGGACCCGGCTGGCCCTGATCGTCGTGGTGGTCGTGCTGACCGCGGTGGTCGTGTCCTTCACCGGCGTCATCGGCTTCGTGGGGCTGGTCGGCCCGCACATCGCGCGCCTGGTGGTGGGTTCGGACCACCGCTACCTGCTGCCGTTCGGGGCCATCGCCGGGGGCCTGCTCATCCTCTCCGCGGACGTGGTCGGCCGGGCGGTGCTCTCCCCGGTGGTGATCCCGGTCGGGATCGTCGTCGCGCTCATCGGCGCGCCGCTCTTCATCAACCTCGTACTCTCGAAGGGGACGCTGGCCCAGTCATGACGCTGACCGTCGAAGGCGTGGCCTTCTCCTACTCCCGCGACCGCGCGGTCCTCCACGACGTCAACCTGGCCATAGAGCAGGGCGAGTTCGTCGGCCTGCTCGGCCCCAACGGCTCCGGCAAGTCGACGCTGACCAAGCTCATCGCCCGGGTGAACAAGCCGCGCGCCGGCTCGATCACCTACAAGGACCAGCATCTCAGCCGGCTGCGGATGAGCGAGCACGCCAAGGTGGTCGCCTATGTGCCGCAGTCGGGGGAGCCGACCTTCCAGCTCTCGGTGCGCGAGTCCGTGCTGCTCGGCCGGACGCCGTACTTCGGGATGCGTCCGCGCCGCCGGGACTGGGAGATCGTCGACGCCGCGATCGACCACATGGGCCTCACCGAACTGGCCGAGCGGTCGGTGGGCGCCCTGAGCGGCGGCCAGGCGCAGCGCGTCCTGATCGCCCGCGCCATCGCCCAGGAGCCGGAGATCCTGCTCCTGGACGAACCCACCAGCGCCCTCGACCTGCGCTATCAGGTCGAAACCCTGCGCCACGTACGGGATCTGACGCGTCAGCGGAACCTGGTCTCGCTGATCGCCATCCACGACCTCAACCTGGCGGCCCGCTTCTGCGACAAGGTCGCGATCCTCCAGGGCGGCCGGATCGTCGCGTTCGGCAGGCCCAACGACGTCTACGACAGCCAGGTGCTGGAGCGCGTCTACGGCCTGGAGGTCGACCTCTTCGAACGTGACGGTGCCGTCCAGGTCCATCCCGTCATCGAACCGCTGCCCGTCCCCGCCGCGTCCTGACGTCCCGCGTCACCGTCGTGCACCACCCCTGAGGAGAGAAGTGTTCCACCCATCCACTCGCCGGCTGCGCATGGTCGCCGCCACGGCCCTGGTGACCGTCACCGCCCTGCTCGCGACCGCGTGCGGCGGGAACGCGCAGGCGGGCTCTGACGGATCGGGATCAGGCGCGTCCCCCGTCACCGTCACGGACTCCGCCAAGCGCACCGTCGAGTTTCCTGACGGCCCGGTCGGCAAGGTTGCCATCGTCGGCGGTTTCAACGTCGACCTCGCGCTCGCCCTCGGCGCCCGCGACCAGATCGTCGGCATCGACGAGAAGACCATCAACCAGGAGAACTTCGCCGGCTTCTCGTCGAGCCTGTCCATCGGCGCGAGTTCCGACGCGCTCAACTACGAACGCATCATCGCCAGCGGCGCGCAGGCCGTGGTGCTGTACGGCAACCAGCCGTGGCAGGCCGCGGAGTCCTCGCTGAAGTCGTCGGGCGTCAAGGTCCTGGTCGTCAGCTCCTGGGTTTCGCAGGACTGGAAGACCAATGTGAAGCTGCTCGGCAAGGTGCTGGGACGCGACAAGGAGGCCGCCAAGGTGCTGTCCTTCACCGACAAGGTCAGCGCGCTGACGGCCCGGGCCGGCCAGGAGAAGACCCAGGCCACCGTGTACTACGAGGACAAGGCGGGCCAGACCAGCGGCAAGGAGGGCGGCAAGACGCTGGCCTTCGCCGACGCCAACATCAAGAGCATCTTCGCCGACAGCCCCGGCAACACCATCGACTCGGACCCGGCCGCGGTGCTGGCCGCGGATCCGGACATCATCGTGGTGGAGACCGACAACGTCTACGGCGGCCGGTCCGGCGCCGAGTACAAGGCGATCGCCGCCAAGCTGCTCGCCCGGCCGGGCTGGAAGAACCTGAAGGCTGTCAAGAACGGCAAGCTCTTCCTCTACAACCCGTGGGCGTTCGACCTGGCAGGCAACCAGATCTCGCCACTCTTCTTCGCGACGTTCGCCTACCCTGACCGCTACCGGAACGTGGACCCGCTGTCCGTGGTGGCGGAGTGGTCGAAGGACTTCATCGGCGCCACGAAGTTCACGTCGCAGGGCTACGTGTATCAGGTGCCGGCGCAGTGACCTGGCGCGTCCGGACCGGCCCCGTGTCGCTCCGGGCCCGGACGCGCCCTCTGCCACGCCACGAGGAGTCGAAGAGAGGGGCATCGCCCGCCGGTCCGGCCGGACATGGCGCCCGACCGGCGCACCGACCGACCGGCGCGAGGAGCGCGCGGGCGAACGATACGATGGACAACAATCACGCGAATGAGACCCCGTACGCCGCTGACGCCGAGCGGCTGGACGACGACTGGCTGGTCCATCAGATCGCCGCGGCCGGTTCCGCCGAGTCCGTCGTACCGCTGCTCGAACGCAAGATCCGCGAGGGAGTGATCCAGCCGGGCACGCGGCTGCCCACGATCCGCACGCTCAGCGAGCGGTCCGGGGTGAGCTTCCGCAACATCCACGACGCGCTGGCCGTACTGCGGGGCAAGGGCCTGGTCGAGACACGCCGGAGGGGCGGCACCGTGGTGGCCGATCCGCTCGCCGTCCGCCCGGTCGCCGCCGCCGAACCGGCCGGCACCGACGCCCCGGCGACGGGCCCGGCTGAACTCGCCCACGCCTCCTCCGACCCCGAGCTGTTGCCGGACCTGGCCGACGCCCTGGCTGCCGGTCTGAACAGCCCGGGCCTCCACTCGAACGTCCGGCAGTACATCACCGACCGGCTGCAGACGGTCGCCCAGCGGGATTGGCCGTTTTCCGCCGAGGCGTTCATCGCGGGCGGCAGCGGCGCGGAGGCCGCGCTGCTCTGCGTCGGCACCCTGGCCGCGCCGGGCGGCAAGCTCGCGATCGACGTCCCGATCAATCCGGGTCTGCTCGATCACATCCGCCGGCTGGGCCTGGAGGTGTTCCAGGTGCCCGCCGACGCCCACGGGGCAGACCCGGCCGCGCTGGCCTCGGCCCTGGAGCGGGGCGCCCGGGTCTACCTGTTCCAGCCGACCGGCCCGTACGCCATGACCCCGCCCGCCACTGCCGCACGGATCCGGGAACTCGCCGACGTCATCGCCGGTTTCGACGACGTCACCGTGGTCGAGGACGACGCGGTGGGCCCGCTCGCCAACGAGGCGGGCCCGACGTTCGGCACCGTCCTGCCGGGCCAGGCCGTGCGGGTGCGCTCGTACTGTCGCTCCTACGGCTCCGACCTGCGGACATCGGTGATCGGCGGTCCGCGCGAGGCGGTGGAGCGGATCCGCGACAACCGCAGCTACGGGCTGGCCGTCAACAGCCGCATCCTCCAGGACGCGCTCGCCCACCTCATCGAGAGCCCGACCACCGCTCGCACCCTCAAGCGGGCCCGGAGCGTGTACGCCAAGCGCAAGGCGGCGCTGGCCGAGGCGCTGACCCGGCGCGGGATCACCACCCACTCCGGCCCGAACGCCCAGTTCCTCTGGGTCGAGGTGAACAGCGAGGTCGACACCCTCATCGACCTCGCCACCGCCGGCTACTCGGTCGGCGCCGGCAGCCGCAGCTTCGTGGAACCGCCGCCGGGTGGCTACCTCCGCATCGCCACCCTCCGGCTGCCGGACGACAGCGAGGCCATCGACCGGATCGCCGACGCCGTCGGGCGCGCGATGCACGGCCAGATGCGCGACCTCTATGCCTAGACACGCCCCCAAGGAGACCACCGTGACCGGACCGTCGCGAGCGACGCTCGGCCTGAACCTGAACATCAAGCCAGCCGGCTCGCACCCTGCGGCGTGGCTCCACCCCTCCGTCGACCTGGCCGAGATCAACGACATCGACGCGCTCCTGGACGTCGCCCGCACCGCCGAGCGCGGCGGGTTCGACGCCCTCTTCCTCGCCGACAAGCTCGCCTTCTCCCGGGAACCCGCCGCCGTGGCACCGGCGTTCGAGCCTCTGACCCTGCTGTCCGCGCTGGCGGTGGGCACCAGCAGGATCGGCCTGATCGGCAGCGTCTCGACCACCTACTCCGATCCCTTCGTCGTCGCCCGCCAGACCGCCTCGCTGGACCGGATCAGTCGGGGCCGGTTCGGCTGGAACGTGGTCACCAGCGCCATCCCGGCGGCCGCCCGCAATTTCGGCCAGGACGAACTGCCCCGGCACGGCGACCGCTACCGTCGGGCCGACGAGTTCGTGACGGCCGTCAAGAAGCTCTGGGACAGCTGGGAGGACGACGCGATCGTCCAGGACCGCGGCCGGGGCTGGTACGTGGACCCGGAGAAGATCCACCCGGTAGATCACGCAGGCGACCACTTCCGGATCGCCGGACCGCTTAACTCCCCGCGCCCGCCGCAGGGTTGGCCGGTGATCGTGCAGGCCGGCTCCTCGGACGCCGGCCGTGCGCTGGCCGCCCGTCATGCCGACTCCGTCTACACGGTGGTCAGTACGGTCGACGAGGGCATCGCGTTCCGCGCGGACCTGCGCGACCGCGCCGCCGCCGAGGGACGTGACCCGGAGTCGGTGCGGGTCTTCGCGGGCTTCCGAGTGCAGGTGGCCGCCACGACGGGCGAGGCGCGGGCGCTTGAAGCCGAGCTGAACCGGCTGGCCGATCCCCGCCATGTCCTCGGGCAGGTGGCCCTGTTCAGCGGCTACGACCTGAACCACCTGCCGCTCGACGCCCCGCTTCCGCCGGTGCCCCCGGTGGAGAGCTCCGACTCCTACCGTTCCCACCTGCTGGCGGTGCACCGCTTCGTGGAGCGCGAACGCCCCGCGACCGTAATGGAGTTCGCCCAGGGCCTGGGCGGGGGGCTCGGCGCGGACAACCTGCTGGTCGGCGACGCCGCCACGGTGGCCGACGAACTGGAGGCATGGTTCCGGGCCGGGGCGCTGGACGGCGTCAACCTCCAGCCGGACCTGCTCCACCAGGGCACCCACGCGCTGGTCGAGCACCTGGTCCCCGAACTGCGGCGGCGGGGCCTGCGTGCGCCGGACTACGAGGGCACCACCCTGCGCCGGCACTACGGGCTCGGCCGCCCCGCGCGACGGGCCGAGGTCACCGCTCATGCCTGAGGTCATGGAGCCCGTCGAGGCGCCGGACGCGGAGCCGGCCGAGCGGGTCGTCGTGGTGGTCGGCAGCGGGTTCCGGGGGACGTCGGTCCTGGAGCGGCTCGCGGCCAACGCCGGGGAGTTCCGGCCGCCCGGCGGGCGGCTGCGGATCGTCTCCGTCGACGAACACCGGCCCGGGCCGGGCCGCATCTGGCGCACCGACCAGTGCGCCGACCTGCTGATGAACACTCCGGCGTCCGCCTTCACCGTCTGGCCCGACCCATCGGTCGGCTCCGAAGGGCCGAAGACGGCGGGACCGAGCCTGTGGGAGTGGCAGCGCCAGGTCGCGACCGTCCTGACCAGGACGGAGACGGAGACGGCCGGTGACAGCGGCCCCGCAAGCACCGTGCTCAGCGGGGAACTGGCCGCCGATCTGGCCCGGCGGCCCCAGCTGTCGGCTTGGCTCAGCGCCGCCACACCGGACTCCTTCACCCCGCGGGTGTTGCTCGGCCACTACCTGCGGTGGTGCCACGAGACGGTCGTCGGTTCGCTCCCGGAGGGGGTGCGACACGACCGGCGGCAGGGCCGGGTCACCGACATCGAGCGGGCCGGGTCACGCTACCGCGTCACCCTGGCGGGCGGCGGCGCGCCGTTGCCGGCCGACGCCGTCGTGCTGTGCACCGGCTGGTCCACCCCCGCCCGGGGTCGCGAACCCGCTCGCCCGCCGGCGCGGGCGGTTCGGCGACTGCGCGCCGACAACGCGAGCGACCAGGACCTGACCGAGGCCAAGCCGGGCGCGGACGTCGTGGTGGAGGGCCTGGGGCTGAGCTTCTTCGACGTCGTCACCCTGCTCACCACCGGCCGCGGCGGACGCTTCGTGCCCGACGACGCCACCCCGTACGGGCTGCGCTACGAACCCTCGGGCACCGAACCCGTCCTCCACGCCACCTCCCGCCACGGCGTTCCGTACTGGAGCCGCCCTGGCACGGCGGTGCCGGACGGGGACAGCCGGCACCGCTTCCTCCGCGAGGCGCTGGCGCGCCAGGCGCGCCCGGGATGCTTCGACGGCCTGGGCCCGGCCATCGCCCGCGACACCCTCTGGGACTACTACACCCATCTGGCGAGGACGCACCCGGACGCGCTCGCCGTCCCGCTGCCGCGGCTGCTGGACGCACTCGCCGTACTCCCGCCGGACGGCGCCGAGTGGCGGGAACTGGTCGCCAACGCGGTCTTGGACCCGGGGCACCGGCTCGACCTGGACGCCGACGCGGCGCTCGCGGGGCGGTTGTGGGAGAGCCCGGCGGCGTTCGGGGACGCGGTCCGCGGCCGACTGCTCACCGACCTGGACGAGACCGCCAAGGGGGTCGGGAGCAGCCTGAAGGTGGCGCATCGTTCCTTCGGCAAGGCTCGCGGACTGTTGGTCGCGGCGGTCGAGGACGGCGGGCTCACCGCCGAAAGCCACTTCGGGAGCTACGCGGACTTCGTCGACCGCGCCTTCCGCCTCAACAACGGTCCGCCGCCCCTGCGCCTGCGGCAACTCCTGGCGCTTCACGACGCCGGCGTGGTCACCTTCCTCGGCCCGCGCGCGGCCCCGGACGGCCGGCCCGATGTCACCGGGCACATGGAGTGGAGTTCCCCGGGCGTGCGCGGTTCGGGCGTCCGGGCGGACCTGGTGATCGAGGCCCGCGTACCGGCACCGAACCTCCACGCCGGGACGGATCCGCTGCTGCGGGCACTGCGCCGCCGAGGGCTCGCGGACGTCTTCCACCTGCCGTCGGCGCACGGGCCGGTGCCCACCGCCGCCCCCCGGGCCGAACCGCTGACCGGACGCCTGAGCGGGCCCGGCGACGCGGCGACGCGGGGCGGTCCCGCGCCGCAGCTGTACGCGCTCGGCGTGCTGATGCGCGATACCCGGGTGACCTCGCTGAACGCTCCGGCGCCAGGCGTCGACGCCCCGGCGCTGCGCGAGACGGACCGCACGGCCCGCGCCGTGCTGGCCGGACTGTGGGGTGGGCGATGACGGATGCCGGGAACCGGAGCGCCGTGATCTCGGCCGAGGACCTGCTGCGGGAACTGGAGGGCGGCGGCCGCGACCTCGTCCTGCTGGAGGTCGGGCGTGATCCGGCGTATGCCTCCGCCCCGTCGGAGCGGCTGCCCGGCGCCCACTACGTCGACCTGCCCACACAGCTCGCCGGTCCGCGGTACCCGGGGTCGGGCAGCCACCCGCTGCCGTCCCCGGAGGCGATCCAGCAGCAGGTGCGGCGCTGGGGAATCGACGGCGACTCGCTCGTAGTCGTTCACACCCGGGCGGAGCCCCAACTGGCCTCGCGGGCCTGGTGGGTCCTCAGCTGGGCCGGTGTGCCCGACGTCCGCTACCTGGACGGCGGCGTGGCCGCGTGGGTCGCCGCGAGGGGCCCGCTCGGCGGCGGGGAACCCGCCCGGCGCGACGGAGGGTTCAGGGTCCGGACGGGCTCGATGCCGACGCTCGACGCCGATCAGGCGGCGCGGCTGGCACGGTCCGGCAGGCTGCTCGACGCCCGCCCGGCCGGCGCCTACACGGGGGAGAGCGGCGGCGGTCACATCCCCGGCGCGCTGAGCCTGCCCAGCGCCGCGCAGCTGGGCGCGGACGGCAGGCTGCGGGGACGTGACGAGCTGCGCGAGCGGTACGCCACGCTCGGCACCGGCACCGGCACCGGCACCGGCGACGGGACCGCGGTCGGTGTGTACTGCGGCGGCGGTGTCGCCGCCACCCTCGGCGTCCTCGCCCTGAGCACCTTCGGCGTCCGGGCCCGGCTGTACCCGGGGTCGTGGTCGGAGTGGAGCGCGGACCCGGCCCGCCCAGTGGCGAGCGGTGACGATCCCGGCTGACGGCCGTCCGCCCCGCGCATCACCTCCCCGCCGGGACGGACGGCTCGCCGGTGGGACAGCGAACGACAAGGAGAGAATCCGGTGGAATACACCCGGCTTGGAAAATCCGGACTGGTCACCTCGCGACTGATCATCGGGGGGATGAGCTTCGGCGACCCGGACCGTGGAACACCGTGG
This sequence comes from Streptomyces sp. NPDC001315, assembly GCF_042896175.1. Classification (NCBI taxonomy): domain Bacteria; kingdom Bacillati; phylum Actinomycetota; class Actinomycetes; order Kitasatosporales; family Streptomycetaceae; genus Streptomyces; species Streptomyces sp. NPDC001315. Next base: position 37,096 of record NZ_JBIAWZ010000034.1, read on the forward strand.
TCCATCGGCATGGACGAGGCGCGGCCGATCGTCCGCGCGGCGCTGGACGCCGGGATCACCTGTTTCGACACCGCGAACGGGTACTCCGACGGCACCAGCGAGGAGATCCTCGGCGCCCTCATCAGCGAGTTCGGGGTCCGCGAGCAGGTCCTCCTGGCGACCAAGGTGAACCGCCGCATGCACCCCGGGCCGAAGGGCGGCGGCCTGTCCCGCGGCGCCATCCTGAGCCAGGTGGACGCGAGCCTGCGGCGCCTGGGCACGGACTACATCGATCTGTACCAGATCCACCGCCTGGACCGTTCCGTGCCACTGGAGGAGACCCTCCAGACCCTCGACGACCTGGTGCGTTCCGGGAAGGTCCGGTACATCGGGGCCTCCTCGATGCACGCCCGCGAGTTCGTCCGCGCGCAGTACGTGGCGGACCTCCACGGCTGGACCCGCTTCGTCTCGATGCAGGATCAGTACAGCCTGCTGATGCGCGAGGAGGAACGCGAGATGCACCCGTTCTGCCTTGAGGAGGGCGTCGGGGTGATCCCGTGGAGCCCGCTGGCCCGCGGCCGGCTGGCACGCGAGTGGGGCACGGTCACCCACCGGCTGCGGACGGACGAGCCGGGGTCCACCTTCTACAACCAGGCGACGGAAGCGGATCGCGCGGTCGTGGAGGAGGTGGGTGCGATCGCGGCCGAACGCGGCCTCACCCGGGCGCAGGTGGCGCTGGCCTGGAACCTCCACAAGCCCGCGGTCAGCGCGCCGATCGTCGGCGTGAGCAGGGTCGAACAGCTCGAAGAGCTGCTGGGGGCGATCGACGTCAAGCTCGACGAGGACGAGATCGCGCGCCTGGAGCGCCCGTACACCCCGCGGCTGCCGGTCGGCTTCTGAGCGCGGGCGGCCTCCGAGCCCCCGCCGCGGTCACGCGAATCATTAATTTAATGCACCGCGAAATTATGATTCAAGCGCTTGGTATTCGCCGCGGAGTTGCGTCGGCGACACCGAGGAAATAAAGTTCAAGGCGGTACGGCGGGTGCCCCGGAAAATGGAGAACCATTAACGGGGCGCCCATTCCGCCGGATCGCAAATTATCGAGGAGAGAACACGGCCATGGCCAATCCGGAGACCCGAGTCATCCACCACGCCGACCAGTTGATCGAGCCCGACGAGGCCGAGGAGAAGCGCCGGTCAGGGGCTCTCTTCATTGATGTGCGCCGGAACCGTCCGGACGCCCCGAAGGGTGACATCGAGGGCGCGGTGAAGGTGGACAAGGTACACGCCAACGAACTGCTCGACCCCGATTCGGCAAGCCTGCTTCCGCAACTTTCCGGCCTTCCGGAAAGCGCCGAGATCGTGGTCTTCTGCAATTCCGAATTCGGCTCCGATCCCGTCGTCGAGAAGCTGAACGCCTATGGCTACCGCAATGTCACCCATGTCAGGGGCGGTTTTGCGCGCTGGCACGCCGAGGCCCTGCCGATCATCGATCCGGTGCTGCCCGACGAGTCCCGGTGATGGCCGCGGAACGGCCACGCCGGATCCATCTCGCGCTGTCCGTCGGGCGGCCCGCCGGACAGCTCTGGCGGCGGAAGAACAGCCGCATCGAGGAGGCTTTTTCGCTCTCCCTGCTGTCGGAGGTCGCCCGGGCCGCCGAGGACGCGAAGTTCGACGCGCTCTTCCGCGCCGACAACATGCGCCTCGACCCCTCTCGGGTGCGGGCGAGCGGCCCGCCCCACTATCTGGAACCCATGGTCGTGCTCTCGGCGCTGGCGGCGCGAACCGAGCACATCGGCCTCATCGGCACCGCGTCGACCACGTTCAACGCGCCCTACACCCTGGCCCGCCAGTTCGCGACCCTCGATCACCTCAGCGGTGGCAGGGCTGGGTGGAACATGGTGACCTCCACGGTCGGTGAGGAGAACTACGGGGACCAGCCGCTGCCGCCCAAGGCCGCGCGCTACGCCCGCGCACGGGAGTTCGTCGACGTCACCGTCGGGCTCTGGGAGAGCTGGGAGCCCGACGCGCTGGTCCTCGACCGCGAGGCCGGCGTCTTCGCCGACGAGGCGAGGATCCGCCCGATCCGTCATCGCGGCGAACACTTCAGCGTCGACGGGCCGTTGAACATCCACCGCCCTCCGCAGGGCCGGCCGGTGCTGGTCCAGGCCGGACGCTCCGAGGAAGGCCGTGACTTCGCCGCCGGCTACGCGGACGTCATCTTCGCCGCCGCCGACGACGTCCGCGGCGCCCAGGCGTTCTACGCCGACATGAAGGACCGGGCCCGGCGCAAGGGCCGCGATCCGGAGTCACTGAAGGTCCTGCTCGGCACCCATGTCGTCCTCGGTGCCACCGAGGCCGAGGCGCTGGCGCTGGAGCGGGAGTGGGTCGCAGGCATCGATGTCGACAAGGCGATCGCGTACCTCCAGACAGTGCTCAGCCCCCACCTGCGCCTGGCCGAACTGCCCCTGGACCAACCCATCCCCGTCACCCTCCTCGAAGAGGCCGAGGCACTCCGGGACGAGCGGTACCAGCGTGGGGCAGCCTGGCTGCGCACCCACCACCGGCAGACCGTCCGCCAACTGGCGATCAAACACCGCCAGAACAGCCTCCACCTCGGGTTCACCGGCACCCCCGAGAAAGTGGCCGACGAGCTGGCCACGCTCTTCCGGGAGCGGGCCGCGGACGGCTTCGTACTGTCCCACAGTCACCTGCCCGAGGGACTGGAACTGCTGACCCAAGGCGTGGTGCCGGCGCTCCGCCGCGCGGGGCTCTTCCGGGAGGACTACGAGGGGCCCGCCCTCAGACACCACCTCGGCATCGCCTGAGGGCCGCCGGGATCACCGTGCAAAGCTCCGAACAAACCACCGCACAAAAAGGGCTCTCTTGTCGGATCCGTGGGGCATCGGTTGGCGAGTTGACGGCCTGGTAGGTGGGGGCGGTGGCCGCCGGGGTGGAGCAGGCCCACGACTTCACCCAGCACGGCCAGGTCTGCGCCGACGTCATCCCCGATACGACCAACCGCCGAGTGACGGACCGCGCCGTCAGGGAGGTGTAAGCCACCCGTGCGGTCGGGAAACTCAGGAGCACGCTGTGCGCGCGGTCCTCATGAGCCACTGAACCTCGTCCGCGGCGTGGCCCCGACGCCTGCTCGATCTGCGCGGCGTTGACGTCGCTCTTGTGCCATACACGTGGGCTCATTGTTCGACGGGCTCGTGTGGGGCCATACAGTCCGTGGTTCAGCTCGCTTCGCGCGCGGCACCAGGCGAAAGCGGCCGCGGCACCCTCACGTCCATGGGCTGGTGAGGGCTCAACGCGGTGGGGCGTACGGCGTGGGCCTGACCAGCATTCATGCGCCAACTCGACTACAGCGGCAGCGGATCGATGTCGCAGTTGGCCCGTGTGCTTTTCCTGGACTGGAGGTGGGGTGGGGTGAGCGGGGCGTGGGGGAGACGAGTGTCCCGAACCTTGGCCAGCCAGGTCGCATCGCGCAATTCGTCCCAGGTCGTCCCCTCGGTTTTGCCGCCCGTGGTGAGGAGGTCCAGGGCCAGGTTGCCGGCGCAGGCCTTTGTGGTCGGGTGGTCTTCGCCGAAGGTGGCCTGGCACAGATCCAGCGTGGCTTTCCCATGGTGCCGCGCCTCCCGGGTCCGGCCGAGCGCGGCCAGGTCGCTGGCGAGATTGATGGCGCAGACAAGGCTGAAGGGATGGCTCTGGCCGAGGGTCTCGCGGAGAATCGTGAGCGCCGCCTCGTCCAGGCGGTGCGCCTCCTTGACCATGCCGAGCAGCCTCAGCGTGACGGCGAGGTCGACGTCCGCGGCCATCACGTGCGGGTGCCGTCCGTCGTAGACCTGCCGGTAGCGTTCGCAGGCCTTTGAACCGCGGGTTCGGGCGGCCTCCAGGTCACCGCTGTGGCGCAGCGCAAGGGAGAGCGTCAGCTCGGCGGCCGGCGTGCGGGGATGGTCCTGCCGGTAGCGGCGGGTGAAGTGGGCGTGTGCGTCGGTGGCCAGTTCGAGGGAGCGCGCGTGGTCGCCTTCCTTGCGGCAGGACTCACTGAGCTGGCGCATGGCCTCGATGGTGACAGGGTGATCGCGGCCGAGGGTGTTTTGGTACGTCATGTAGGCCGACTCGTGCGTCTCACGCGCGTCGGCGTAGTGGCCCGTCTCACGAGCGTCGAGTGCGAGATCGCACTTGGTGATCAGGTGCCGCGGATCGTCCTCGCCGAACAGGTGTCCCTTCATGTTCAGTGTCGCCCGGTCGAGTTCCAGTGCTCGTCGAAACTCACCGGTCAGCCGGAGACTCACTGCGACGTTGTGGGCCTGGGCGAGTGTGGTCGGGGAGTCCTCGCCGAAGTTGGTGCAGGTCTGCTCGTAGGTGATCCGGTCCAGGTCGGCGCTGGCCGCGAAGCTGCCCTCCGCACGGCACAGGGCGGCCTCCAGCTGGCGTACTCCGAGCATGACCTCATGGGTGTCGTCGCCTTCATTCGGGGCGGTGCCCTGGCAGATCTCCCGTAGGCGGGCAGCTAGCCTCGACGCGTCGCCGAACCTGCCCGCCGCCCAGTAGGTGAATCCCAGCCACCGGCCCATGAGCAGCGTCTGCTGGTCCTCCTCGCCGAGCGCCAGCCACGTCTCCCAGGCTTGTTCGGAGAACTGCAGGGACCGGTCGTGGTCGCCCCAGTGGTAGAGGTACTCGGCGAGGTTCAGCACCAGCTGACGCACCCGGAACTGGTCGGATTTGACCGCTTCGGAAGCGATGACGTGGCCGTAGAGCGCCGTGTACTGGGGCCATGCCGCCGGGTCACCAGGGGCGTTGGGATCGGCGGCCGCCAACTGGGCATGGGCGCCCTGACGCATACGGGACTGTCCGTCGGGGCTCATATTGTCCCTGAGGACAAGCTGCACCACGGGGTGCATCTGGATGGTGTTCGTAGGGTGATCGATGCGGGCGAGCGAGTAGCGGTTCACCTCCCTGAGGGCGCGTGCCAGACGAAGAGGGTCTTGAAGCGCCGGGTCCAGATCGTCGTCGATGTGATTGTTTCCGAGACCGGAGAGGAGCGACCGGGGGATCGGGTCCGCGGCGAAGTACGAGCACAGTTGCAGCAGCCTGAGCGCGGCCGGGCTGCGGTGGCTCAGGTGTTCGAGTGTCACGTTCCACGCGGCGGCGACGGGCCAGGGGTAGTGCGGCGGGTTCGCTTCGCGCAGTGTTGTGCGCTTGTTCTCGAGCAGACGCAGATACTCGGAGACGGGCACGCCGGTTTCGCCCAGCCAGCTGGCTGCCTGCTTCATGGCCAGCGGTAGGTCGCCGAGGGCCTCGGCCAAGGCGTCGGCCTCGGCCGTGTGAAGAGGCGGTCCGGAGTGGAGCAGTAGGTCTGTGCTCTCCTCGCGCGTGAAGGGACCCACTTCCACGGGAGTGGCGACCCGGATCCACTCCCTGTCGCGAGATGTGACGATGATCGCGCCACCCTGGAATGGAAAATAGGGGCGAATCCGATCCGGGCCGTCGGCGTTGTCGAAGATCAGCAGCCAGCGGCCGCGTGGATGCCGTCGGCCTAGTGCCTCCTGGACCGCGCGCACGTCCGTGCCGACGGCCTTCATCGAGGTCGTGAGGCCCAGCCGCTGGGCCAGTTCCACCATGGCCTGGTCGATCAGGGCGGGCTGCTCGGCGGGGATCCACCAGACGACGTCGTAGTCGCTCTGATACCGGTAGACGTACTCGATGGCCAGCTGGGACTTCCCGACGCCGCCCATTCCGTGGATCACGACGGGAAGGACCGTGTCCTGCCGCAGATGAACGTGGAGCAACTTCAACAGGTCGGCTCGGCCGGTGAAGTTGGCGTTACGCGGCGGCACGCCACCCCAGACGCGTGGCTGGGAGGAGGACTCTGGCCTGCTGTGCTGTGGGCTGTCCGCGGTGTCCGCGCGGACATCGCGGACGACTTCCCCGACCACGACCGTGGGCGAGGCCTCTTGGCCGGCAGAGACGCTTGCGACCCCCATCTGTTCGCGTGCTGCTGTCATCTGTGACTGGTGCGCCGCCAGTTCATCGTCTGCCGTTTCGAGGCGGGCTTCGTACTCCCACAAGGGGGTCCGACTCACTCGTGACCAGGCGTCTGCGGCTCCCTCGGTGGGGGTGGTGGCGGAGGGGCGCGCTCCGGGCGTATAGGCGGCCGGTCGGCTCTTGTCCTCGAGAGCCCGGCGATATACGGCCGCTTGCTGTTCAGCCAGGAGGCGGAGTTCTTCTGCTGTCTGGCGTTCTCTTCTTGCCTGGTCCAGCCGGTCGTTCGCTTGGCCGAGCAGATCTTGGGTGTTGTTCAGCTCTTCCTGTACGGCCTGAATTCCTGCGACTTGCTTCGCGGCGCGGGCTCGGTCACGCTCCTGTTCCAGCGTCGTGCAGCGTTGGCGGAGGGAGCTGACCATCTCCAGCAGCATGTAGACGAGGCGGGTAGTCCCGAGCAGCGCGTCCTTCGCCGCGATCTCGCCCTTCCGCGCGTCGTCGAGCCTCAACTGCAGTTCGAGGGCTGTGCCCGTGGGCTTCTCAGCGGCAGCGACAGATCGGGCACGAGCCGCAGCCTCAGCGGCCTCCAACAGCTCGGTGCCCTTCAGCAGCTGCAAGTGCCGAGTGCGTGGATCCTTGATCAAGGCTGCGACGAGATCCTCAAGGAGGTAACGGGGGATCAACTTGGTGCCCTTGCGGAACTCGGCCCACTGATTGCGCTCGTAAGGAAACCGCTCGGCTAGCGCGCGGACGCTCCAGCCCTTCGTGATCCCACGCAGCCAGTGCGCGAGTTCGTCTGCTTCGGTCGTTCCGTCGCGCTGCATCAGTCCCCCCGTCCGCAGGTGTCCGCACTGTCCTCAATCTTCCGCGCGATGACCTGCACCAACGCCTCATCGAGAGACGGACAATCAGACCATTCCCTCACGCTGGCTTTCCACCCGTTCGGTACTTCTGGAAGGCGCCCGTGATGCCCAGCCCCACCCGCAGCAAGCTCGATCTGACCGTCTTCATTACCGTCCTCGGTGCCGGCGCTCTCTTCCTGGCCCTCGGCGTCTCTGCCAACGCGCTGGCCACGGTGAGCGTCGCTCTCTCCGGCTTGTACGGCGCGTGGACCGGTACACGCTCCACGTCCCAGCGCCAGCCCGAACGGGATCAGCCAGGAGATTAGATGATCTAGTCCAAGGGGTCACCGATCTTGATTGCAGGCTGGCCGACCTTGATGCTCCACATCGGGTTGGCGAAGATCGGGCCGTTCGGCCTTGAGCGTACTGAACAGTGAACGCACAGCACGGGGCCGCTGACGGACACCCTAGCCAGGGCGCTGAGCAGAAGCCGTTGCACCATGGATGCTCTTTCCGAGGTGGGTCACCCGCTGCCGGGCCGGATCCGGTCCCGGCAGCGGGGAGTTGGGCCTGCGCGCCAAGCCTGGTGGGGCCGGCAACGTCGGCGGGCACGAAGTCTCAAGAGGCCGCGCATCCGAGCTGGACAGCGAGCGCGGCGTGTGGGGCTGGTTCGGGCCGCAACTGCGCGAGGGCTTCCCACAGGGGTCCCGTTGCACAAGCCGGTCACTCGCGGACGGCCGCAGCCAGTACGGGCCCGGGGGAGCGGTGCGATTCAGGGACGGCAGGGTGATCGTGTGTGGCGGGGGCGCCGAGGCACCCTTCTCTGTGACATCTTGTGACGGCTCGTGATCTCCGTTCATGTGGTGCGGCCGTGTTCCAGGGCGGTGGGCAGATCAGGCGCGTGCTCGGCCAACACGTTCTGCCCTTCGTGCAGGTAGCGGGAGGCCGTGGGCAGGGAGACGTGGTTGTTGCGGGTGAGCTGGGCCATCCGGGTCCCGTCCAGGAACCGGCGTAGGACCGACACACCCTGCTCGAAGGGGGCAAGAGCATGGGTGGTCTTGCGGGTGCCAAGCCGTCCACGGTGGTCGGCCAGCAGCTTCGCGAGGGTTTCGGCGGTGGCCGTGCCGACTGCGAGCACGCCGGTGTAGGTGATACCGGTCAACGCGTGAAGCGTCACGGTGCCTGGAACCTGTTCTTCGCAGACCGGTTCCTACCAGGGGCTTGACGCGTATTTGATGGCGAGTCAAGCTCAGCTGATGTCCCTCGTCAGGAAGATCCCGGACCTGTCGGACGGGCGACACGGGCCACTACTCTGAGCCCCGTCCGCACTATATGGGAGAGTCATGACAAGTAGGTTCACCGAGTTGGCCGTTGACTGCCACGATCCGGAGAGACTCGCGGCCTTCTGGTGCGAGGTCCTGGACTTCAAGGTGATCGACCGGAGCGAGGGCAAGGTCGAGATCGGCTCCTGGGTGCCGACCGTCGAGGACGTTCGGGCCCGTCAGATGCCGCCCACGCTGCTGTTCATCCAGGTGCCCGAGGGCAAGACCGTGAAGAACCGGCTTCACCTCGACGTCAGCCCGATCGACGGCAGCACCGAGGACGAGGTGACCAGATTGCTCGGCCTCGGCGCCACCAAGACGGATGTGGGCCAAGGCGCAGACCGAAACTGGGTGGTCATGGCAGACCCCGAGGGCAACGAGTTCGATGTCCTACGCACCCTGGCACCGCAGAACTAGGCCGCGAGCGGGCACCCACACCCCGTCACACACCGCAAGTGTAAGGTTGCTGAGAAGACCTCACTGGGTCGGTGGCGCCCCTGGCGTCTTCCTGTCCGAGCTAAGGGCTGTCCCGCTATTCGCGTGTCCACACCCCTCGTGTGGTACAGCGACACTGACCGGGCGGCCGACTGGCCACATCGGGCACCAGGAATCCGGTTGGGCCCGCCTGCGGACGATGCGTACCCTGTCGGACCATGTGCTACCACGCGTTCAACGGCGCCTTCCGGCACTACGTGTGCATCGCGTGCCGGCTCTCCTTCAAAGGCAGCACCTGGCCGATCCGGAAGCGCATCTGTCCTGGCTGTCGTGAACAGCTCGTCTTCGCCGGCTACGACTTCGCCGCGCCCCGGCGACGCGACACGAAGGCATGGTCCGTCGTTGCGACCGTGCTCGTGGAGGGGCTGACCTACGATCACCGCCCTGGCTGCGGCTGCTCGCGGCTCCCCTCCTTCCGACCCCGGACCCGAGCTCAGGTGCGTGTCCGGCGCCGTGCAGCCGAGCGGCTGGGTCTGCCTCTGTCGGTGACCCTCGCTCGCCGCGACGCCTTCACCTCGGAGAGCCGCGACGAGCAGCCGCCCTCTCCGTCGGAGGCGAAGCGCGATACGACCTGAGCGTCGCGTCGACGCGGCATGCCGCGCTGGCCATGTGAGCGGTCAGGGCGTGCTCCGCCCTGAGAAGATCCCGCTGTGGCTGGAGTGATCACGGCAGCGGAACCGTCCTGGATACCACCGTTCACTGGAATGCGCTCGCGCGACTTTCGAAAGCTGGTCACGCTGTTGCGCCGAGAAGGCGCCGATCGGACTCGCCGAGGGCGTCCCTGGTCACTGCCGCTGGAAGATCGGATGCTCCTGGTCGCCGCGTACTGGCGGACCAACCTGACGATGCGGCACCTCGCCCCACTGTTCGGCATCTCCAAGTCATCCGCCGACCGGATCATCGACCACATCGGGCCGCTGCTGGCACTCAAGCAGCGGCAGCGCTTCCACGCCGGCACCGTGCTCATCGTCGACGGCACGTTGGTGCCCACCCGCGATCACAGCATCGCCGAGCAGTCCAAGAACTCCAGGTACTCGACCAACCACCAACTGGTCGTCGACGCTGAAACACGGCTGGTCGTCGCGGTCGGACGACCAGTGCCGGGCAACCGCAACGACTGCAAGGCGTGGGCAGAATCGGGTGCGAGGGCAGCCGTCGGCAGGACCACGACCATCGCCGATGGCGGCTACCAGGGCACTGGTCTGGTGGTCCCTCATCGCCGGCCCGCGGGCGGCGAACTGCGCGGATGGAAGCATGAGCACAACCGCTCCCACAAACAGGTCAGGGCCCGCGTCGAGCACGTCTTCGCTCGCATGAAGACCTGGAAGATCCTTCGCGACTGCCGACTCAAGGGCGACGGCGTCCACTACGCGATCCTGGGGGTCGCCCACCTGCACAACCTTCGCCAGGCGCGCTGATCGGAACGGCCGCGCGGCTACCAGGAGCGCACAAGATCAATTGCGGGACAGCCCTTAGCGCAAGAGTTCCGCGGGTGGAGCGGTGCCCGGACCTGGCGCTCTCTGGGAACACGAACCGATGCTCTCAGCAGAGCACGCCAGATTGCAGGTCCGCTTGGCATGGGGCTACGCGACCCGCCGTACGACGGCGAGTGGCATTTCGAGGCGAGGACCGATCATGCTCCTGAAGAAGAGGTGAGCGACCTCGCCACCGAGATGCGCACGGTGAATTCGCATGACCGTCGCTACTGGTTCATTCTTCAGCCGTTGGATTTCGACCGTGCTGCTTGGCGGTCTTCTCCGTGCGCGTGGAAGGAACCCTGAGGGGTTCGAGGCGTCAGGGCTCGGGGGTGGCCGGTACGGACGTTGCGTGGGATCGAGTGTGCTGCGCGGGGCGGCCTGCGGCGAGTGCCGCGATGCCTGAAGGATGCGACCTGGTCCGGCACCGAGAAGTCTGAAGCACAGTCCGGACACGTTGTGCAGCCAAACAGATGGGTCAGATGCTCTGCGATCGCTGACTGTCCGGCCCTGACGGCAACACCGTGCAGCCGAGACGCCGGCGGCGGCAGGCCCGCGGGGGCCGCTGGGCGGACCCCGGTGAGTATGGGTCCCTCACGGTCGACAACCCGAAAGCGCGCGTTCGGGTCCCGATGGCGAGTGCCTGGGGGCTTGTTGGAGAGGTCGATCTCCAAGCTCAGTGCGCAGGAGGGGCACACCACGGGGTGCCCCGTGTACGAGCGTACCGGCGCTCCGCTGGCAGCGCGGACTCGGCCACCCCGGCGCACGGTCCGGGACCAGCCGCACCGCGCGCCCCGCCATGTGCACGACCGGCGAGGAGGCAGTATCCCGCTCAGCGGCGATCTGCTCGGCCATCCGCAGCAGCACCCGCTCGGCCACGGCGAGTTGGTCCCGCTCGGACCGCACCTCCGCCAACTGTTCGACCAGCTGATCTTCGAGTCCGTCCAGCTTCGCGCGTCGCGAGCCGCTCCAGCACCTCGGGATCCGTCATGCGCCGGAGCGTAGGGACGCAACCCGAGCCGACGGGCGGGAATCCGCATAACCATCCCTGCCAGACGATCTACACGCCAGACTGCCGCCCACGACCAGCACGAGCACCCCGCAAACCGATCACGCCAGAGCCCCCGACCAGCATGTTCGAAGATGGCGAAGCTTCTTCGAACATGCTGGTAGAAAGGCGGTTAAAGATCGTGAGGCCTCTCGTCGGCAGCAGCCACGGAGCGTCACAGAATCCACGTGAGCTGCCGAAGATCGATCGCCGGTTACCGAAAACTCATATTCGGTGCGGTATGGCTCCGTCCTGCCAGCGGTAGAGGTCGCGCAGCAGGGAAATCTCAGCACCGTGATGGATCAGTTCCCTATTGACGTGCAGGACCCTGTTCTCCATGGGAAACCGCTCGGGACCCACCACGGGCGGATTCTCCAGGTCAGCGTCCGAGAGCGCGCGGACCCCCTCGTTCCATCTCCCGTACATCTCATCGAGCTGTTTCAGCGCCTCGTCAGCGGTCCCCGCGTAGGCGAATGTCTCGGAGTCGACGTCCTGGCCGCCGAAGTACCATCCGACCCGATAGCCCAGGCACGAGACGATGATGTGTGCCAGCCGCCAGGCAATCGTGGTCACCGGCGCCGGCACCGGGCCAGGGGACGCGGAGTCCATCGTCCAATCCCCCGAACCTTCCGACATCGGTGCGGCCGATGTGCCACGTGGGCGGATGCTCCAGCAGCCGCGCACCGGCTCCCAGAAGTACTCCTCATCGGTAAGACCGTCCAGCCGCGGCCGCAGGTTCGTGCGCCAGTGCCAGTCCAACTGCTCCCCGAGCCGCTCGCTTCTTGTCATTTCCGCACACTACATACAACGGGAACCTGGCTGCGACCCTCGCGGACGCCGTCGCTGGCCGTGGGCCGCGAGACCGTACCGCACCGGAAGATGACGCTGGGGGCTGATGTGCCCTTCGGGCCGTGCCGCCGCGAGTGGTTGCTTGAAATTAACAACCCGGCTGGCTGGGTTGGCTTCAATGACCCCAATGTAACTGTCTCGACCGATGACATGACGGATGATCAAGATCGCCGACTCCCGTCCGTGATCACTCGGCTGAGTGCCGCGCACGAGGCGGAACATCTCGGAGATGTGCACGGTGTCATCCGGCCGCGCGTACATCAGCAGCTCGCCGAACTTCGGGCGCTGCAGGGGGTGGAGGCGGCTGGAGGTACCCGGATCCTCCTCGAAGACCACGGGGTTCTCGATGCCGGCTTCGTCCAGGACGAGGTTCTGCCGGGCGGTCGACTGCTGGTCGGACGACACACGCTTGTAGACCAGGTTCGCCACCGAGGCCCCTTCCGTGCGGAGGAATGGACCCTGTCTGTCGTCAAACCCTGTCCTCAATCACCATCGGATCTGATTGGATTCGCGCCGTCCCCACGTCCTGGAATGTCCGGGTTCATTGGATGCGTTTGACGCCTGTCGTCAAACGAACGTTTGACGACAGGCCGTAGGCGGGTAACCATGCTGCGTCGAAAACCAGTTGACCGCCCCGAGACGGCCACCGAGGCTTGTGCATCATCGCCACCAGCCCGGGAGAACGAGTGTCGACGGTTACCCCTGCCATGTTCACGTGCCCGATCGGCCACGACGCGGCGCTGATACCGCGTACGGTCGCGATCGCGGAGGCTCACCAGGCCCTGCTGATGGCCAACTACGAGCGCCTCGCGCAGTGGGACCCGGAGTTTGATGCCGAGAACCCGACAACGCTCGACGAGACGCGCTCACGCCTGGAGCGCCAAGGCCATGCATGGCTTAAGGGAACGAAGTTGCCCCTCGATATCGCAGTGCGGGCGGGCCGGGACTGGCAACTGGTCGGGGTGGTCAGCTTGAACTGCGACATGGCCATGAAGGCTGGCGAGATCGGCTATTGGATCGACGCTGCGTTCGAAGGCCGGGGGCTGGTCACCAGAGCCGCCACGGCGGTCCTGGACCAGGCGTTCGGCCACATCGGCCTGGACCGTGTCGAACTGCGGACCGGCACCGACAATGCGCGCAGTCGCAACGTAGCCCGCCGCCTGGGATTCACCGAGGAGGGCTTGCTGCGCGAAGCAGTGATCTTCCCCAACGGATCACGCGACGACGACGTCGTCTACGGACTCCTCGCGCGAGAGTGGCTCAAGTCCCGTGAGCAAGACGGTCCGTCGCAGTCATAGGAGGTGACCAAGGGGGACCGCTTTCGTCCCGAGGCTATTCGCCATCGCCCTCGTCCGGGGCGTTTGGGTCGCGCAGCTGCCGCAGGCCCGGCGCGGTCGGCCGGTGAAGGCGTAGTGGCCGAGGAAGTTGATGTGGTCGTACTGGAGCGGGGAGAGCCGTGCGAGGAGTTCGTCGGTGACGGGGAAGCCGTCGGCGGCGAGCTGTTTGACAGCGGCGTCGGTGTAGAGGCTGTTGAACAGCACCACGGCGTTGAGGGCCAGGCCGAGGGTGCCGAGCTGGTCCTCCATGCTCTCGCGGTAGTGCTGGTGTAGTTCCGGCATCATCCGGCCAGCTGCGCCTGCGCGAGCGCATCGAGCAGCACCTGTTCACGGGTTTGGGCGGCAGCCGGACCTCGCTGAGAATCGAAATGTTGACGAGCTCGGACAGTACCGGCCTCCCGGCCGCCGCCCTGGACAGGTGCACGTCGCCGGGGGTAATCCGGTTCGGCGGCCGGGGTCAGCGGTATGCGGCGAGGAAGGCCCGGACGCCCGCGTCGGCGTAGTGGTCGAGTTCGGGCTGAGTGTGCTGCGGGCCGCCGTGGAACATGGCCTTGTTCACCGGGATCCATAGCAGGAGGCCGGAGAAGTGGTTGGCGGCAAGGAGCGGGTCGTCGATCCGGAGCAGGCCCCGGTCGGCCAGGCGTTGGAAGGTGTCGGCCAGGGTGGCCAGGACCCGCTCGAAGCCTTGCTCGTACCAGGCGGCGCCCAGGTCGGGGAAGGTGTCGGCGTTGGCGATGATGAGGCGCCGAAGCTGGAGTACCTGGGGCTGGGTGAGGGTGGTCAGGAACTGGCGGGCCAGCCGGAGCAGGTTCTCCTCCAGTGAGTCCGCGTCGGCGGGGATGCCGGCCACCAGGTCGATCATGCCCTCGATCCGGTCGGTGGTGGCCAGGACGATCTCGGCGAACAGCTTCTCCTTGTCGGCGAAGTGCTTGTACACCGTCTGCTTGGACACGGCCGCCAGCTTGGCGATGTCGTCCATGCTCGTGCCTGCGTAGCCCTTCGCCATGAACACCGCTGTCGCGGCCTCCATGATCGCGTGGTGCTTGCGGGCCGAGCGGCCGCCGAGTTCGTTCACTTCCATGCCTCCTCCTTCGCAGCCAACAGTACTGGACAGTCCAGTTCCTATGTGAGTACTGTACCGTCCAGTTCCGGAGTACTGAACCGTCCAGTTCCGAGATGTGCCTCGGCTTAGGGGGATTTCGCATGACTCAGGCGATCCGCGTGCCGTTCACCGGCCGCGCTGCTTCGACTCCGCTCGCCACCCGCGCGCTGCTCACCTGCGGGGCGGTGGCCGGCCCGCTGTTCCTGGGGGTGGGGGTGATCGAGGGCCTCACCCGCACCGGCTTCGACTTCACCCGAAACGCCATCAGCCAGCTCAGCCTCGGCTCGCTGGGCTGGCTCCAGGTCGCCAGCTTCCTGCTCACCGGCACGCTGGTCACCGCCGGCGCGGTGGGACTGCGGCGCGCGATCGGCCACACCGCCGGCGGCACCTGGGCGCCTCGCCTGGTCGGCGCGTTCGGCGCGTCCTTCCTGCTCGCCGGGGTGTTCACGGCGGACCCCGGTGCGGGTTTCCCGGCCGGTACGCCGGACGGTCCGACCACGCTGAGTGGGCACGGAACGGTCCACATGCTCAGCGGCACGGTGGGCTACCTCGCACTGTGCGCCGCGTTCTTCGTGCTGGCGCGACACTTCGCCACCCAGGGCCGGCGCGGCTGGGCCCTGGCCTACCGCCTCCTGCCGCTGGGGGTTTTCGCCGGGTTCGCCGCCTCCGCCACCACGGTCGTGGCCTTCACCGCTGGAGCTGGTCTCGGACTGCTCGCGCTCACCGCAGCCATCGCCCAGCTGACCCGCCCCGCCCCGACCGCACGGCGGTAGCTGGCTCCGGCTCCCGATCTCACAACAACAACCCGAGACCACCGCACTCAGACAGACAGGATGCCGCGCCATGACAGCACCGGTGAAAGGCCCCGCCAGCTACTTCCCGTCGATCGAGAAGAAGTACGGCCGTCCGATCGAGGAGTGGAAGGACCTGATCCGCACCTCGCCGCTGACCAAGCACATGGAACTCGTCGCATGGCTCAAGTCCGAGCACGGCCTCGGTCACGGGCACGCCAACGCCCTTGTCGCCCACACCCTCGCCGAACGCGGCAGTGACTGACCCGGGGTGGGGGGGGGGGGGGGGGGGCCCCCCCCCACCCCCCCCCCCCCCCCCCGGGGGGGGGGGTTGGGGGGAAACCAAGACCGCCGCGTAAAAACAAAAAGAGGGGGGGGGGGGGGGTGGGGGAA
>NZ_JBIAWZ010000035.1:0-48430 GCF_042896175.1 Streptomyces sp. NPDC001315
GCTCGGCGGGACCAGGACCTCACACGTGGCCCGCCTCGAACTCACCGCGTGACCCACGGGCACGGCAGCCGGTTTACGGATTTCTCAACGGAGTCCTGAAGGGCGGAGCACTGGGCAAGTGTTCGGTAGCGGTCCGGCTTTCGGGTGCGGGGTGAGTGAGGCTGATCGCGCCCGCGTGGCGGAGCCGCGTATGGACACGGCCCCGCGCCCCTTCAGGTGGGCAGCAGGTTGCCTCGTTTCGAGAGCAGGAACTTCTTGAAGGCTGCCACCGGCGGTGTGTCCGGGTGGCCGTCCAGCCACGCCACGCCGATTTCTCTCGCCGCGCGCGGGGCCGTGACCGTCAGTTCCACCACTCCCGGGCGGGCCACTGCCGGTGGTGGCAGCAGCGCGACCCCCAGGCCCGCCGCGACCAGGCCCCGCAGGGTTTCCGCCTCCTCACCCTCGAAGGCGACACGGGGCTTGAAGCCGGCCTCCTGGCAGAGGTCGTCGGTGATGCGGCGGAGGCCGTAGCCGGGTTCGAGGGTGACGAAGGTTTCGTCGGCGGCTTCGGCGAGGCGGATGCGGCGACGGGACGCCAGCGGGTGGTCCGCGGGGACGACGAGGCGCAGCTTCTGTTCGTCGAGGCGGCGGGCGACGAGGTCGGGGGCGTCCGGGACGGGGGAGGTCAGGCAGAGGTCCAGTTCGCCGGCGCGCAGTCGTTCGAGCATCGCCTCGCCGTAGTTCTGGACGAGACTGAAGCGGACGCCGGGGTGGTCGGCGCGGAAGGCGTGCAGCAGTCCCGGGACGGTCTCCGCGCCCATGGTGTGCAGGAAGCCGAAGGCGACCTTGCCGGTGGTGGGGTCGGCGTCGGCACGGACCTCGTCGGCGGCGCGCTCGACCTCGGCGAGGGCACGTTCGACGGAGGCGAGGAAGGTGCGTCCGGCGGGCGTGAGGGACACCGTACGGCCGCGGCGGGCGAACAGGTCGACGCCCAGGTCCTGTTCCAGCCGGACCATGGCCCGGGACAGGGTGGACTGCGGGACGTGCATCTCCTGGGCGGCGCGCGTGACGTGCTCGGTGCGGGCCACGCCGGCGAAGTGGGCCAGACGCGGGGCGAGCAGCGCGACGATGTCGTCCATGTCTTTTGTGTCACCGGTCGGTGACAGCCGAGCCTGTGACCTCTGCTGATGCGCCATGGGAACGATTATGACGATTCCATGCATTGGACGGATGAAGGAGGGGTGCATAGCGTCGAAGCATGTCTCCCGCCAGTACCGGGGCGTCCACCGTCGTGGACGCCGTCCCGTCCGTTTCCGCTCCGGATTCCGCTCCCGACTCCCGCATGGCCCCCGGTGGCCCCGGCTACCGCCGGATGAGTTTCGCGCTCTTCCTCGCGGGTGTCGCCACCTTCGCGCTCCTCTACTCCACCCAGGCCCTGCTGCCGTTGATCTCCGGTGAGTTCGGGGTGGCGGCGAGCGAGGCGAGCTGGACGGTGGCGGCGGCGACCGGCGGACTCGCGCTGTTCGTGCTGCCGATGAGCGCGCTCTCGGAGCGGTTCGGCCGCCGTACGGTGATGACGGGGTCGCTGGCGGTCGCGGTGACGGTCGGGATGCTGGTCCCCTTCGCCCCGTCGCTGGGGTGGCTGGTGGTGCTGCGCGGGCTCCAGGGCGCGGCGCTGGCCGGGCTGCCCGCGTCGGCGACGGCGTACCTGGCGGAGGAGGTCCGCCCCAGGGCGCTGGTCACGGCGATCGGTCTGTTCGTCGCGGGCAACAGCGTCGGCGGGATGAGCGGCCGGGTCATCACCGGCTGGATCGCGCAGGAGTGGGGCTGGCGGATCGCCGTCGGCGCGGTCGGCGTGATCGCGGTGGGGTGCGCGGTGGCCTTCCGGCTGCTGCTGCCCGCCCCGAGGCACTTCATGGCGGGTTCGCTGCGGCCGCGGGTCCTGGCCCGCACCGTCCGCGAGCACCTCGCCGACCCGCTGCTGCGCCGGCTGTACGCGATCGGCGCGCTGTTCATGACGGTGTTCGGCGGCGTGTACACGGTCATCGGTTATCGCCTGACGGAGGCACCCTTCTCCCTCCCGCAGGGCATCGTCGGCTCGATCTTCCTGGTCTACCTGGTCGGTACGGTGTCGGCGTCGACGGCGGGCCGGCTGGTCGGCCGCCTGGGCCGGCGCGGCGCTCTGTACCTGGCCGGCGGCACGACGGCGACGGGCCTGCTGCTGTCCCTGGCCGACTCGCTGCCCATGGTCCTGCTGGGCCTGGTCCTGATCACGGCGGGCTTCTTCGCCGGCCACGCGGTGGCGTCCTCGGCGGTCAGCAAGACGGCCACCACCGGCCGGGCCCAGGCCTCGGCCCTCTACCAGTCCGCGTACTACATCGGCTCCAGCGCCGGCAGCACGGTCGGCGCGATGGCCTTCCACTCCGGTGGCTGGGCCGGGACCGTGGGGGTCGGCGTCCTGGCGGTGTTCGGCGTCGTGACGATCACGGTGTTCGGCTCGCGGGCGGCGCGGGTGCAGAAGCGACTGGCGACGGCCTGAGCCGCGCACGCACGGTGGGCACGGGGCCGAGGCGGCTGGGGTCGCCTCGGCCCCGTGCCCCGTACGGGTCGTACGGGTCGCGCCGGCATCTGTCACATCCGTGAAGCAACCGCGCTGACCTGGGCTTTCGCACACTCCGAGGGCCATTGTCAGTGGGGTGCGGTAGCTTCCGAAGTGCTGGGCGCACAGGCGCGTGACAGAACGGCCACAGGGGTGGGTGGACCATGAGTGACGGTACGGCGACGGCTGACGACCTCGACATCAGGCTGGAGAAGCACCGGGTCGAGCTGACCGGCTACTGCTACCGCATGCTCGGCTCCTCCTTCGAGGCCGAGGACGCGGTGCAGGACACGATGGTCCGCGCCTGGCGCGGCTACGAGAAGTTCGCGGGGCGCTCCAGCCTCCGCTCCTGGCTCTACCGCATCGCGACGAACGTGTGCCTGGACATGCTGACCGCCGGCAACAAGCGCGCCCGCCCCATGGACCTGACCGACTCGACCCCGCTCGCCCAGGCCGCCCTCTCCCCCCACCCGGACCACACCTGGCTGGAGCCCGTGCCGGACGCCCGGGTGCTGCCGACGGTGGAGGACCCGGCGGAGGCGGCGGTGGCGAAGGAGTCGGTGCGGCTCGCCTTCATGGCCGCCCTCCAGCAGCTGCCGCCCAAGCAGCGGGCGGTGCTGATCCTGCGCGAGGTGCTGGCCTGGAAGGCGAGCGAGGTCGCCGAGCTGCTCGACACGTCGGTCGCGTCGGTCAACAGCGCGCTGCAGCGGGCCCGCGCGACCCTCTCGGAGCGGGACGACTCGGGCGCGGACGCGGCTGTCTCCGACCCGCTGGACGAGGAGCAGCAGAAGCTCCTGGAGCGCTATGTGGCGGCGTTCGAGGGCTATGACATGACGGCGCTGACGGCGCTGCTGCACGAGGACGCCGTCATGACGATGCCGCCGTTCGACCTGTGGCTGACCGGCCACGACGACATCACGGGCTTCATGACGACGCTGGGCGCGGCCTGCGCCGGTTCACGTCTGCTGCCGGTCGAGGTGAACGGGCTGCCGGGCTTCGCCCAGTACAAGCCGGACCCGGAGGCGGGCGGCTTCACGGCGTGGGCGGTCCAGGTCCTGGAGATCTCAGACGGCCGGCTCACCGGGTTCCACTTCTTCCTCGACACCAAGCGGTGGTTCCCGCTGTTCGGGCTGCCCCTCCAGCTCGAAGCGGAGACCGACCAGGTGGAGGAGGGCGCGTAGCGCCGGATCGGGGTCACGCAGCCGGATGCGGCCCCCGGCCCGCCGGGCCGCCAGTTCCAGCCGCGCCAGCAGATCGACCGCCCCGAGCCCCTGCGGTCCGAGCCCGCCCACATCGCATACGACGACCCCGGCGCCCGTGGCCTCCAGCAGCGCCCGCACACCGTCGCACAGCCCCGTCGTCTCCTCCCGGGTGACGGGGCCGGCCAGCGTGAGTACGGCGGGTTTCATGGCGTCCACGTGCGGTAGACCGGGCGCGGGGCGGTAACTCATCGAGGCCCGGCGCGGACGGGACGCCGCGCACCGCACCGCCGCGAGGATCACATTGACCTGGCCATGACCTCCCCACAGGGTTGGCTGTATGCGCCACAGATCGTCTCCGCCCGCACCGCTCGGCATACCGTTCCCCGCCGAGGAGGCCCTGTGCAGGGGGTGTTGAGCGGCTTCGCGGTCATCGCGGTCGTCATCGGCGTCGGCTATCTCCTCGGGCGGGGCGGTCACCTCGGGGAGCACGGCCGCGAGGTGCTGACCAAGCTGGCCTTCCACGTGGCGTCCCCGGCCCTGCTGTTCACCATGCTCGCGCAGGCCGACCTGTCGGTGATCTTCTCCAGCCGGCTGCTGGTCACGGCGATGAGCACGGCAGCGGCGGCGGGAGTCTTCGTCGCGGTGGGCGTGGTACGCCGCTGGGGCGTGGGCCGGACGACGATCGGCGCGCTGTGCTCCAGCTACGTCAACTCCGGCAACCTCGGCATCCCGATCGCCGTGTACGTCCTGGGTGACGCCTCGCTGGTGGCGCCGGTGCTGCTGTTCCAGCTCATCGGCGTCACGCCCGTCGCCCTGACGATCCTGGACCTGTCGGACGAGGACGCGAAGAGCCCCCTGTGGCGGCGGCTGCTCACGCCCCTGCGCAATCCGATCGCGGTCGGCTCGCTCGCCGGGGTCACCGTCTCGGCGAGCGGCCTGCGCATACCCGGCCCGGTCCTGGACCCGCTCACCCTGATCGGCAACATGTCGGTGCCGGCGGTCCTGCTCGCCTTCGGCATCTCCCTGTGCGGCAGCACGATGCCGGGCCGGGGCGCCGACCGGCACCCGGTCCTGCTGTCGGTGGCGCTGAAGTCCGTGGGCCAGCCGACGGCGGCCTGGGCGCTGGCGTCGGGCGTCTTCGGGCTGCACGGGCCACAACTGCTCGACGTGGTGGTGACCTCGGCCCTCCCGGCCGCCCAGAACCTCTTCACCTACGCTTCCAGCTACGGCGTGGGCGAGCGCCTGGCCCGGGACTCGATCCTGCTGTCGACGGTGGCTTCGGTGCCGGTGCTGGTGGTGATCGCGGCGGTGCTGGGGTGACCGAGAAGGTCAGTCGACGGGGAACTCGCTGGTGTCGATGACGAGGTCGAAGGGGGCCGGGAGCTTGAGGGACTCGCCGAACTTGGCGGTGCTCAGCGGGTTGTGGCGGAACGCTGGAGCAGGTGACACGGTGATGATCCCCTCGATGATCTCCACCTTGCTGCCCTCGGGCCATTCCATCTCCCCCCAGAACCGGACGAGGTCGTCCCAGCTCCGCTCGGGGTCCTGGCTGACGGTGAGTGCGCTCACGGCCGTCTCCAATCGGTGCGCCACCGAGTCCAGCATGCCGAACGGGATCGGTGGAGGTCCACCGATCCCGTTCACCCGAATGAAGGCCGTGACATCAGCGGCCTCCGGCCGCGGAGCAGGTCAGGCGATACGTTCCAGCACGACCGGCGACGCCGTGAACTCCGTACCGGCGGCCGCGACGTCGTACGAACCCTCGATCGCCTGGAGGGCGTACTCGAAGCGCTCGGGCGTGTCGGTGTGCAGCGTCAGCAGAGGCTGGCCCTCGGTCACCGTGTCGCCCGGCTTGGCGTGCAGTTCGACGCCCGCGCCCGCCTGCACCGGGTCCTCCTTGCGGGCGCGGCCGGCGCCCAGACGCCAGGCGGCGACGCCGATGTCGTAGGCGTCGAGGCGGGTCAGGACACCCGAGGACGCGGCCTTGACGACGTGCTGTTCCTTCGACGTGGGCAGGGGGGCGTCCGGGTCGCCGCCCTGGGCCGCGATCATGCGGCGCCAGACGTCCATCGCCGAGCCGTCGGCCAGGGCCTTCGCCGGGTCGGCGTCCTCCACGCCCGCCGCGTCCAGCATTTCGCGGGCCAGGGCGATGGTCAGCTCGACGACGTCCGCCGGGCCGCCGCCCGCCAGGACCTCCAGCGACTCGCGGACCTCCAGCGCGTTGCCGGCGGTCAGGCCGAGGGGGGTCGACATGTCCGTCAGGAGCGCGACCGTCTTCACCCCGTGGTCCGTGCCCAGCCCCACCATCGTGGACGCCAGTTCCCGCGCGTCCTCGATCGTCTTCATGAAGGCGCCCGTGCCGACCTTCACGTCCAGGACCAGGGAGCCCGTGCCCTCGGCGATCTTCTTCGACATGATCGAGGAGGCGATCAGCGGGATCGCCTCGACCGTGCCGGTGACGTCGCGCAGGGCGTACAGCTTCTTGTCGGCGGGGGCCAGGCCGTCGCCCGCCGCGCAGATCACCGCGCCGGTGGTGTCGAGGACGTGCAGCATCTCCTCGTTGGAGAGCAGGGCCCGCCAGCCGGGGATCGACTCCAGCTTGTCGAGCGTGCCGCCGGTGTGGCCGAGGCCGCGGCCCGACAGCTGGGGTACGGCGGCTCCGCACGCCGCCACCAGCGGGGCCAGCGGCAGGGTGATCTTGTCGCCGACGCCGCCCGTGGAGTGCTTGTCGGCCGTCGGGCGGGACAGGGACGAGAAGTCCATGCGCTCACCCGAAGCGATCATAGCGGCGGTCCAGCGAGCGATCTCACCGCGGTTCATGCCGTTGAGCAGGATGGCCATCGCGAGGGCCGACATCTGCTCGTCGGCGACCTCGCCGCGCGTGTACGCGTCGATGACCCAGTCGATCTGCTCGTCGCTGAGCTCACCGCGGTCCCGCTTGGTGCGGATGACGGAGATGGCATCCATGGCCATGGCTTTCCTTCCGGGGATTGCGAAGAGCGCGGCCCCTCTGCGCGAGTCAGAGGGGCCGCACCGGAGTTACTTGGTGAGGTGATCCGGGCCGAAGGCCTGCGGCAGCATCTCCGCCAGCGGCAGGATCCCCTTCGGGGTCTCCAGGAGGAGATCCGGTCCGCCGAACTCGTACAGCAGCTGCCGGCAGCGGCCGCACGGCACGAGGATGTCGCCCTTGCCGTCCACGCATGTGAAGTGCGTGAGCCGGCCGCCCCCGGTGCGCTGCAACTCCGAGACCAGCCCGCACTCGGCGCACAGCCCGAGCCCGTACGAGGCGTTCTCGACGTTGCAGCCGGAGACCGTACGACCGTCGTCGACCAGGGCGGCGACGCCGACCGGGTAGCCCGAGTAGGGGGCGTACGCGCGGGTCATGGCCTCGCGGGCCAGCGCGCGCAGGGCGTCCCAGTCGACGGTGACGGCCGGGGTCACTTGCCTTGTCCCTTGCGGTACGGGAGGCCGTCCGCCTTCGGCATCCTGAGGCTCTGCGCCGACAGCGACAGCACCAGCAGGGTGACGATGTACGGGGTCGCCGTCACGACCTGGCGCGGGACCTCGTTCGTGGTGGTGTACCAGAGGAACATCCCGACCGAGATGACGAGGGTGGTCACAGCGGAGCGGTACTTCTTCTTCCACGCCAGGTAGGCCGCGCCGAACACCAGCAGGATCGCCAGCAGCAGGATCAGCGCATGGACGTTGGTGGTACCGCCGCGCAGGTTGAGGCTGTCGGTGTAGCCGAACAGGCCCGCGCCGAGGGCGAGGCCGCCCGGCATCCAGTTGCCGAAGATCATCGCGGCGAGACCGATGTAGCCGCGGCCGGCGGTCTGGCCGTCCAGGTACACGTTCGACGCGACGATCGACAGGAAGGCGCCGCCGAGACCGGCGAAGCCGCCCGAGATGATCACGGCGATGTACTTGTACTTGTAGACGTTGACGCCGAGGGACTCGGCCGCCACCGGGTTCTCACCGCAGGAACGCAGACGCAGACCGAAGGCGGTGCGCCACAGCACGTACCAGGTGGCCGGCACGAGGGCCACAGCGATGACGGTGAGCGGCGACAGGTCGGTGATCAGACCGCCGACCAGGCCGGCCAGGTCCGAGACCAGGAACCAGTGCTTCTGGTTGAGGGTGTCCAGCGCGCTGGACAGACCGGGGATGTCGAAGGTGCCCAGCGAGTCGATCGGCGGGGACTGCTTGGCGGAGCCCTGCGGGGCGTCCTCGAAGGTGAACTTCGACAGGTAGCGGGTGGTGCCCAGGGCCAGGATGTTGATGGCCACACCGGAGACGATGTGGTTGACGTTGAAGGTCACGGTGGCGATGGCGTGCAGGACGGCGCCGAGCGCGCCGCCGATGATGCCGAAGACGACACCGGTCCACGGGCCCCACTGGTAGCCGGCCCAGGCACCGAACCAGGTGCCGAGGATCATCATGCCCTCGAGGCCGATGTTGACGACGCCCGCGCGCTCGGCCCACAGACCGCCGAGACCGGCCAGGCCGATCGGGACGGCCAGGCGCAGCGCGGTGGACATCTGGCCGGTGGAGGTGATGCCGTCCGCGCCGGTGATCAGCCGGACGATCGAGGTCAGGATCAGCACGCCCGCGATGACCAGCAGGAGTACGGGGAGCGACATACGGCGGCCGCCCTTGCCGGGCTTCGCCTGCGGCTTCTTGGCGATGGTCGCGGTGGACATCAGGCCGCCACCTCCTTCTTGGTGTTCTGAACGGCGGCCGCGGCGAGTTCGGCACCGACCCGCTTCTGCTGGCGGCGCAGACCCCACTGGCGTACGGCCTCGTACGAGATGACGACCGCGAAGACGATCAGACCCTGCATGATCGTGGCGATCTCCTTCTCGTACGCCACCGGGGTCGCGTAGTCGAGGGCCGGAGAGGCCTTGTCGAGGAAGGCGATCAGGAGTGCGGCGAAGGCGATGCCGACCGGGTTGTTGCGGCCGAGCAGGGCGATGGTGATGCCGGTGAAGCCGAGACCCGTCGGGAAGGTCAGGCTGTAGGTGTGGGCGTCGCCGAGCAGCAGCGGCAGGCCGGACAGGCCCGCGACTCCGCCGGAGATCAACATCGCGGTGAGGACCATCTTCTTGGCGTCGACGCCGGAGGCCGCGGCGGCGGTCTCCGACTCACCGGTGGCGCGCAGGTCGAAGCCGAAGCGGGTGCGGTTGAGGACGACCCAGTAGGCGATGCCGAGGGCGATGGCGAGGAAGACCAGACCGTAGATCTCGCCGACGTCGGCACCCAGGTTGATGCCGGGGACCCAGCCGGACTTCTTCATCTCACCGGTGGTCATGTTGTTGCCGAGCTGCACGCCCCACACGTCGGAGAGGGTGAGGTAACCGATGAGGCTGGTGGCGATCGCGTTGAGCATGATCGTCGCAACGACCTCGCTGACGCCCCGGGTGACCTTCAGAACGCCCGCGATGCCGGCCCAGAAGGCACCGGTGAGCACGCCGACGAGCAGCAGCAGCGGGATCTGGAGGAAGGAAGGCAACGCGATGTTCGCGCCGACGACGGCGGTCATCATCGCGGCGAGACGGTACTGTCCGTCGACGCCGATGTTGAACAGGTTCATCCGGAAGCCGACCGCCACCGCGAGCGCGGCGATGTAGTACATCGCGCCCTGGTTGAGGATCAGCACCTGGACGTCGGAGTAGCCCGCCTGCTCGAGCATCAGCCGGTACGGCTCGAACGGGTTCTTGCCGGAGGCGACCAGCACGACCGAGGTCAGCAGGATCGCCGCGACGAGCGCGATGACCGGGCCGGCCACCGCGAGGAGCACGCGCTCCTTGTCGAACTTCTTCATCGGGCCTCGTCCTCCGGGGCGGTCTCTTCCTCGACGTGCTCCAGGTGTCCGGAGGCGGCGCCGGTCATGGCCGAGCCGAGCTCCTCCGGGGTGATCGTCGCCGGATCGGCGTCGGCGACGAGCCTGCCGTCGTAGATCACGCGCAGGGTGTCGGACAGGCCGATCAGCTCGTCCAGGTCGGCGGAGATCAGCAGCACGGCCAGGCCCTCGCGGCGGGCTTCGCGGATGCGGTCCCAGATCTGCGCCTGGGCGCCGACGTCCACGCCGCGGGTGGGGTGGGCGGCGATCAGGAACTTGGGGTTGTGGCTCATCTCGCGGCCGACGATCAGCTTCTGCTGGTTGCCGCCGGAGAGCGAGGCCGCGGTGACGTCGATGCCGGGGGTACGGACGTCGTACTCCTCGACGATGCGGCGGGTGTCGGCCTGGGCGCCCTTGGGGTCCAGCCAGAATCCCTTGGCGTTGGGCTTCTCGGTGACGTGGCCGAGTATGCGGTTCTCCCAGAGCGGGGCCTCCAGGAGCAGGCCCTGGCGGTGGCGGTCCTCGGGGATGTACCCGACGCCCCGCTCGCGGCGCTTGCGGGTGGGCCAGGGGGTGATGTCCTCGCCCAGGAAGTGGATGGAGCCGGAGTGGGCGTGCTTGGTGCCGATCAGGGCGTCGATGAGCTCCGTCTGTCCGTTGCCCTCGACGCCCGCGATACCCATGACCTCACCGGCGTGGATGGTGAAGGTGACGTCGTCGAGGACGCGTTTGACGTCTCCGCCGCCGGCGAACTCGGTGAGCCCTTCGCCGGTGGGCTCGCCGGCCTCGCCGAGGGAGGCGCCGCCGCTGGCGTAGACCGTGAGGTTCCTGACCTCGATCACCGACTTGTCCGTGACCGTCGACTCCGCCGTCTCCGGGGTGGGCAGCTCGCTGCCGACCATCATCTCGGCGAGCTGACGGGGGGTGGTCTCGGCGGGAACGGCGGTCCCCACGGTCGTACCGCGCCGGATGACCGTGATCTCGTCGGCGACCGACAGCACCTCGCCCAGCTTGTGCGAGATGAAGATGACGGACAGGCCCTCCGACTTCAGCTCACGCAGGTTGTCGAAGAGCGCGTCGACCTCCTGCGGCACGAGTACGGCGGTCGGCTCGTCGAGGATGAGCGTCGTGGCGCCGCGGTAGAGGACCTTGAGGATCTCCACGCGCTGACG
The DNA here is from genome assembly GCF_042896175.1 of Streptomyces sp. NPDC001315. Taxonomy (NCBI): domain Bacteria; kingdom Bacillati; phylum Actinomycetota; class Actinomycetes; order Kitasatosporales; family Streptomycetaceae; genus Streptomyces; species Streptomyces sp. NPDC001315. The sequence goes on from NZ_JBIAWZ010000035.1 coordinate 10,792, forward strand.
GTCGGCGACGCCGAGGTCCTCGACCAGGACGTCCGGACGGACGCCCAGTCCGTACCGGTCGGAGATCTCCTTGATCTTCTTACGGGCGTTGCCGCCGATGCCGTGCAGCTTCTCGCTGCCCAGCACCACGTTCTCCAGCACGGTCAGGTTGTCGGCCAGCATGAAGTGCTGGTGGACCATGCCGATGCCACGGACGATGGCGTCGGCGGGGCTGCCGAAGGCGACCTGCTCACCGTCGACCGCGATGGTGCCCTCGTCCGGCTTCTGCATGCCGTAGAGGATCTTCATCAGCGTCGACTTGCCGGCTCCGTTCTCGCCGACGAGGGCGTGGACGGTGCCCTTTCGGACAGTCAGGTGGATGTCGTGGTTGGCGACGACACCGGGAAATCGCTTGGTGATCCCCGCCAGCTCGACCGCGACTGTCGACGGAGCGGTGAGCGGAGGGCTGCTGGACGCGTCGATGGCGCACTCTCCTTGGGAAAGGGGCCGCTCTACGCGCGTAGCGCCCCTGCTTTAAATAGTGCCCGGACCTGATCGTTCTCGTTTCGCTCACGATCCGTTCCGAGCATTCTGCCGCGCGAACGGGGCGCGGAGGGACATGCTCCCCGCACCCCGTTCCGTGGCCGTAACGCTGCCATTACAGCGCCCTTTTGACCATGTCTACGACAGGCCTATGACCGTCGGTTCAGGAGGTCTTGACGGTGATGGTGCCGGCCTTGATGCCTTCCTCGGCCTTCTTCACGGCGTCCTGGATGGCGGTGTTGTTCGCGAACTCCGGGTTGGAGCTCGACAGGCTCACGCCGCCGTTCTCCAGGCTGCCACGGACCGTGCCGGTCTCCGGCTTGCCGTCGTGGACGGACTTGGCCAGGTCGTACACCGCACCCTCGACGTTCTTCATGGCCGAGGTGAGGATCGAGCCCTTGTACTTCGCCAGCGCGTCCTGGTTGTACTGGTCGGAGTCGACGCCGATCGCCCACACCTTGTGCGCGTTGGCGGCCTTGATGACACCCTGGCCGGACAGACCGGCGGCGGCGTAGACCACGTCGGCGCCGGCGTCGATCTGGCCCTCGGCGGCGTTCTCGCCCTTGTCGGGGCTGGAGAAGCCACCCTCCTGCGCGGTCTCGGTCAGGTACTGCTCCTTGACCGTGACGCCCTTCTTGGTGTCCTCGACGCCCTGCTTGAAGCCGGCCCCGAACTTGTGGATCAGCGGGACGTCCACGCCACCGACGAAGCCGACGGTGTTGCTCTTGGTCGCCTTGGCGGCGGCGACACCGGCGAGGTAGGAGGCCTGCTCCTCGTGGAAGACGAGGTCGGCGACGTTGTCTGCCTTGATGGTCTCGTCGTCGACTATGCCGAAGGTGGTCTTCGGGTACTTCGCGGCGACCTCCTTGACGGCCGGCGCGTAGGCGAAGCCGACCCCGATCACCGGGTTGTAGCCCTGCTTGGCCAGCGTCTCCAGGCGCTGCACCTTGTCCGCGTCCGACTCGCCGTCCTGCGGTTCGACGGCCGTGCTCTTGTAACCGAACTCCTTGTCGGCCTTGTCCAGGCCGGCGGTGGCCGCGTCGTTGAAGGACTGGTCGCCCTTGCCGCCGACGTCGTACGCCAGGGCGAGGCCCAGGTTCTTGTCGCTGCTGGAGGAGGACGAGGTGGACGAGCTTCCGCAGGCGGAAACAGTCACGGCAAGAGCTGCGGTTGCAACGCCTGCAACCGCGATACGGGACACCCGGCGCATGGAACGAGACTCCTTAGTGCAAGCGCCTCAACCAGGCGCTGGTTCCGCGGCAGCGTAACGCGCGTAGACCAGACGGAACACCCCTTCTGTCCGGTCCGTTATCGAGCTGTGGCCACAGATGTCACCCAGAATACGGACAGCAGTGCGCCCCTTGCGGAAGGCAAGGGGCGCACGGGCTGGAGGGACGCCCTGGAGGGCGTGCGGGCCCCTGTTCCGCGGGGCCGGGACGCCGCTACTCCGTCTTGACGGTGACCGTGCCGGCGATGATGTCCGCCTTGGCCTTGTCGACGGCGGCGGCGACATCGGTCAGGGCCTTGTACTTCGGGTTGGAGTCGGCGAAGCCGACGCCACCGGACTTGAGGTCGCCACGCACCTCACCCTTCAGCGGCTTGCCCTCGACGACGGACTTGGCCAGGTCGTAGACCGCGCCGCCGACGTTCTTCAGGGCCGAACCGAGGATGTAGTCCTTGTACTTGGCGAGCGCCGCCTGCGCGTACTGGTCGGAGTCCACGCCGATGGCCCACACCTTGTGCTCGGCGGCGGCCTTGATCACGCCCTGGCCGGACAGACCGGCCGCCTGGTAGACGACGTCGGCGCCGGCCTCGATCTGGCCGTTGGCCGCGTTCTCCCCCTTGTCGGGGCTGGAGAAGCCGCCCTCCTGGGGCGTCTGGGTGAGGTACTGCGACTCGATCTTGATGTTCGGGTTGACGGACTTGGCGCCCTGGTCGAACCCGGCCTCGAACTTGTGGATCAGCGGGATGTCCACGCCGCCGATGAACCCGATGTGGTTCTTCTTGGTGGCCTTGGCCGCGGCCACACCCGCCAGGTACGAGGACTGCTCCTCGTGGAAGACCATGTCGGCGACGTTGTCGGCCTTGATGGTCGCGTCGTCGATGATGCCGAAGGTGATCTTCGGGTACTTGGCGGCGGCCTCCTTCACGGCCGGCGCGTAGGCGAAGCCGACGCCGATGATCGGGTTGTAGCCGGCCTTGGCGAGGGTCTCCAGGCGCTGCACCTTGTCGGCGTCGGACTCGCCGTCCTGCGGCTCGACGTCCTGGCCGCCGACCTTGAACTCGGTCTTGGCCTTCTCGAAACCGGCGTACGCGGCGTCGTTGAAGGACTGGTCGCCCTTGCCGCCGATGTCGTACGCGAGGCCGATGCCCTTGCCCGAGTACTTGCCTGACTCGGAGTCGCTGCTGGTCGAGTCGGTGCTCGACTTGCCGCAACCGGCGGCCGCGAGTGCGACGACCGCGACGGTCACCGCTGCTTGGGAGAACTTGGTCCTCCGAGATATCAGACGCACAGCAAGCACCCTTCATCCCCACGGCACCGTCGCCGGCCCGCTTCCCCTTGTGCCGCCTCGGTGGCGATTCCGGCGCACAGTAACGCGCGTAGAAGGGGAGAGGAACGGGGTTTCTCGCGGCCGTTATCGATTCGTGCCGACGGCGGGTTACATTCTCCCGCCGTCGGTTACGGCCGGGTGACACAAGTGGACGAAGGGGTGCACATCTGGCACCCCTTCGCTCCGGTGCCGCACCTTGCGGCTGTGCCTCAGCTCGCGGCGTCCAGCAGCGCGGCGGCCGTGAACAGCTCCACGCCGACCGTGATCGCGGACTCGTCGGCGTCGAAATCACCTTGGTGCAGGTCGCGCACCGTGCGCTCCCCGGGCGTGCGGACCCCGAGCCGCGCCAGGGCCCCCGGCACATGCTCGAGGTACCAGGAGAAGTCCTCCCCGCCGAGACTCTGCTCGGTGCTCTCGACGGACTCCGCGCCCCGCCGGACGGTCATGGCGTCCCGCAGCAGCTCGGTGACCACCGGGTTGTTCACCACGGGCGGGACACCACGCACGTAGTTGATCTCGGACTTCGCCCGGTACGTGTTGGCGACCTCATCGATCGCGGCGACCACGACGTCGGGCGCCTGCCGCCACGCCTCGAGGTCCAGACACCGCACGGTCCCCGAGAGTTCGGCGTGCTGCGGGATGACGTTCGGAGCGTGCCCGGACTCGATCCGCCCCCAGGTCACGACCAGGCCGCTGCGCGCGTCGACCCGCCGGGCGACGATCGCCGGCACGTCGGTCGCGACCCGGGCGGCGGCGGTGACGAGGTCGGTGGTCAGATGGGGCCGCGCGGTGTGCCCGCCGGGCCCGTCCAGCGCGATCTCCAGCCGGTCGCAGGCCGAGGTGATGGGTCCCGGCCGCAGCCCGACCCGCCCGGCGTCGACCCTGGGGTCGCAGTGCACGGCGATGATCTGCCGTACCCCGTCCAGCGCCCCGCACTCGATGGCGTCGGCGGCGCCACCCGGGAGCACTTCCTCGGCGGGCTGGAAGATCAGCCGTACGGGACGGGGCAGCAGGCCCTTCTCGTGCAGGTCGGCGAGGACGAGTCCGGCGCCCAGCACGACGGTCGTATGCACGTCGTGCCCACAGGCGTGCGCCCGGTCGGGCACGGTGGACCGGTACGGGCACTCGGTCTTCGTGTCCGGAATGGGCAGGCCGTCGATGTCGGCGCGCAGGGCCAGCATGCCGGGCCCGCCGTTCCACTCCTCGCCGTCCACACCGATGTCACAGACGAGCCCGGTCCCTACGGCGAGCACACGCGGCTTCAGGCCGGCCTTCTCCAGCCGCTCCTTGATCGCCGCCGTGGTGCGGAACTCCTGGTTGCCGAGCTCGGGATGCATGTGCAGGTCGCGCCGGAAGGCGACGAGTTCGGCGCGCAGTGCCTCGGGCAGCGCGCCGGGGAGCACATCATCCCCGGGGAGATCGGCCTCGGACTCTCGGGACATCAATTGCTTCACCCTCTGAAGGGTAGGACTCGGGGACGGCCGACTGACCCTCGATCAACAAAACTTCAGCCCGTTAGGGGAAGAAAACCTGGCCGCCAGACGCATAGGCATCGACTCGGATGGGTAGACTCGCCCGTTTTTCGGTCGAGCGTCGCATCCGCCCACTCTCCACACATACCACGCCCCGCCGCACCCATACCGTTCTTGTTCACCTGTCGGAACGGCGCGGTCGCAGAAGCGCGCCGCCCCACCGTCCGGTCGCGGAACCATCACCTCTGAGCGACGTTCCCGGCACGCCACGCACTCCGCGCCTCCGCAGCGGGCAGCCTGCTCCCATGACGACCCCCCTGGAGGCATGCGGCTGCGGCGAGGACCGGATCCCCTGGATGCTGACGAAGTACGGCTTCCTGGGCACGGCCACCCTGGCCCTGACCACGCTGCTCCTGATGCTCGCGACAGGCTCGCTGCTGGTCGCGACGGTGTGGCTGCTGCGCCGCGGGCCCGCGAGGACAGCCGCGAAGAGAGCCACGAGCCCGCCCCCGGCCGGGCCCACCACCGCCGACCCGCCCTCTGGCCTGGCGGCATTCACCTGGCGGACGGAGGACGAACCCTGAGCTCGGCGAGGTGGTCCACGAAGCGGGCGGTGAAGGAGCAGGGCGCGGCCCCCGTCGCCGATCTCGGCAGCGGGCCCGGCTACACCACACTCACCGCCGACAGCCGCGTGACGTCCCGCGCCGTCCCCGTGACCCCGGACAGGAACCCCTGCGCCCTGGGCGAGGCGTTCTCCGTCAGCCAGGCGGGGTCGATGTCGCACACCGCCACCCGTACCTCCGTACCGGCCAGCGCGAGCGGCAGCGTGTGGACGACCGTCGACGGGAAGCTGAGGATCGTCCGACCGATCGGACCCCGCCGGGCGATCAGTTCGAGCGGGAGTTCGGGGCGGACGATCTCCAGTCCCGTCTCCCCCGCCAACCGGTGGAGCTTGTCCGTGCTCTCCCTGCGGTGCGCGAAGTACCGCGTGGCCCCATGAGCCCTGGCCAGAGCCCGTACGGCCGCCAGGTACCGCTCCACGTCCACCACGCCGGTCTCCACCAGCGAGGTGCCGACCAGGTCCGCGCCCTTGGTGACACGGGGCGGGCCGAAGCGGGCCCGGGTCCAGGCGAAGCCGTTCGGTGTGATCGTCACGCCCTGCGGCGCCTCCTCGATCGGCATCGAGGAGAAGATCTCGACCCGGCGCTCCCCGCCCGGCGTCAGCCGGCGCCGGGCGGACGCCGACACGGGAGCGAACAGCACGTCACGAGGGCCGGGACGGCCGCCCTTGCGGTGCCAGCGCACCAGTCGCTCGCCCCGGGCCAGCTGGGCGACGAACTCCATCGTCGCCGTGCCGTCGTCGACGACGACCAGGTCGCGGGCCCGGGTGATGGTCAGCAGCAGTTGTACATAGCGGGAGAAGGGGTCTCCCATCACCACGCGTTCCGCCCGGCGCAGCAGCCGGGACAGGCCGCCTATCGTCCGGAACGGCGCGGTCGTACCGCCCCGTGCCTCCTCCCAGCGGACCGCGTGACCCTCCTCGCGGGCCAGCTCCGCCATGCGGCGCAGCTGGCCCCGGGTCATCGGGTCCATCGGGGACAGGACGACGAGGGTGAACCCCGCGCCGGGCGTCTCCTGGCCGCCGAGTCCGTGCGCGTGCGCCCACTCGAGCACGTTCAGGAGCTGCACGGGGCTCTCGACGAAGGCGAGGGTGTGGGGGGTGGTGCCGGTGGTCCCGGCGCGAGGGTTCATCGACGTACGACCGTCCCGTAAGGCACTCGAAGTCGGATGCGAAGTCGGGCTCGTAGCCGGACTCTGACTCAGACCGCGACCGGCTCGCCCGCCGCCGCGGCGATCTCCGCCTCGGCGACGACGCCGGTGACGCGGCGCAGCTTCTTCATCGGGCCGAGCTCGGAGTCGTAGACCTTCTTCACGCCGTCGCCGAGCGAGGCCTCGATGGTGCGGATGTCGCGGACGAGGCGGGTGAGGCCCTGCGGCTCCACGGAGGCGGCCTGGTCGGAGCCCCACATCGCGCGGTCGAGGGTGATGTGGCGCTCGACGAAGGTGGCGCCGAGGGCGACCGCGGCCAGTGTGGTCTGCAGGCCGGTCTCGTGGCCCGAGTAGCCGATCGGGACGTTCGGGTACTCGGCCTGGAGGGTGTTGATGACGCGGAGGTTGAGCTCCTCGGCCTTCGCCGGGTAGGTCGAGGTGGCGTGGCAGAGCAGGATGTTGTCGCTGCCCAGGACCTCGACCGCGTGGCGGATCTGCTTCGGGGTGGACATACCGGTGGAGAGGATGACCGTGCGGCCGGTGGCGCGCAGGGCGCGCAGCAGTTCGTCGTCGGTCAGGGACGCGGAGGCGACCTTGTGGGCGGGGACGTCGAACTTCTCCAGGAAGGCGACGGCCTCGGTGTCCCACGGGGAGGCGAACCAGTCGATGCCCTTCTCCTTGGAGTACTCGTCGATCTGGCGGTACTCGTCCTCGCCGAACTCCACGCGGTGGCGGTAGTCGATGTAGGTCATCCGGCCCCAGGGGGTGTCGCGCTCGATGTCCCACTGGTCGCGCGGGGTGCAGATCTCCGGGGTGCGCTTCTGGAACTTCACGGCGTCACAGCCGGCCTCGGCGGCCGCGTCGATCAGCTTGAAGGCGTTCTCGAGTTCGCCGTTGTGGTTGATGCCGATCTCACCGACGACGTAGACGGGCCGGTCCGGGCCGGCGGTCTTCGAACCGAACGTGCGCAGGCGGGAGTTGGTGCTCATGGCAGAGACGTCCTTACTTACTTGGTGAGGGTGTCGAGAGAGGGGCCGAGGATCCAGCTGGCGATCTCTCGGATCGCGCCGTCGCCACCGGGGACGGTGGTGACCGCGCGTGCGGCGCCGCGCACGACGTCGTGGGCGCTCGCGACCGCCACGGGCCAGCCGACGAGGGCGAAGCACGGCAGGTCATTGACGTCGTTGCCGACGTAGAGCACGCGCTCCGGCGCGATGCCCTGCTCCTCGCACCACTGCTTCAGTGCGAGGTCCTTGCGGTCGATGCCGTGCAGCACCGGGAGCTTGAGCTTCCGGGCCCGGGCGGCGACGACCGGGTTCTGTTCCGTGGACAGGATCAGCATCTTCAGGCCGCTGCGGCGCAGGGCCGCGATGCCGAGGCCGTCCCCGCGGTGCACGGAGACGAACTCCCGTCCGTCGGAGTCGATCAGCACCCGGTCGTCGGTCTGGGTGCCGTCGAAGTCGAGTACGACCGCGTCGATGTCGTCGGCGGCCGGGAGGAGACCTGCCGGCGAACCGGGCCTGTCCGCGTCGAAGAGCGGGGCCAGCGCGCGCGCCCGGGCGAGATCGTGCGGGTCGTCGATCTCCAGCACCCGCGCCGGGTCGGTGCGCACCAGTTCCGTGCGGCCGAAGAAGCGGTGCCGGTGCTTGCGGAAGCCGGCCGCGTCCATCGCGTAGGCGGCGCCGGTCTCCAGCAGGTCCTGCGGGCGGTCCTGGCGGCGCGGGCGGAAGGACTTGTCGTGGTTGACGCCGTAACCGCCCTCGGTGACCGCCGGGTCGGCGACCTTCGTGCCGCCGCCGACCTCGCCCGCGCGCCCGGCCTGCACGACCGCCGGGTCGTCCGCCGCGTCCCGCCAGACGAAGCCGTGGAAGGGCGCCACGGTCACCGCCGTGTCGGCGCCGTTCTCGACGACCGCGCCGGCGACCCCGTCGATGTCCTCGCGGACGATGAACGGGCTGGTGCACTGCACGAGCAGCACCACGTCGACCGGGGAGCCGTGCAGGGCCTCGTGGGCGTCCATGGCGTGCAGGACGGCGGCCTCGGAGGTGGCGGTGTCGCCGGCGATGGCGGCGGGGCGCAGCACGACCTCGGCGCCGGACCGGCGGGCCGCGGCGGCGATCGCCTCGTCGTCGGTGGAGACGACGACGTCGGTCACCAGCCGGGAGGCCCGGCACTCACGCACGGCGCGGGCCACGAGCGGGACGCCGCCGACGGGGGCGAGGTTCTTCGCGGGCACGCCCTTGGAGCCGCCGCGCGCGGGAATCACCGCGAGCACCCGGCGCACCGAAGCGCCTTGGCCCGCTTCCGGGTTGGACATGGGATCTACTCCTTGGGCAGGTATCCGAGCGGCGCTCACAGCTCGCCCATCCGCCGGATCACGGGCGCCACGCGCTGCACGCCGTGCCGGTAGGCACCGCGCGCCGCCCGGCGCACGATCTGCCGGACCGGTCCCGGTTCCTTGTCGGCGGCCGGCGCGCCGGGCAGCGGGGCGCCGTCGGGGGCGAGGTGGTGGCGGGCGAGGATGCCCGGCAGGTATCCGGGCGCGGTCTCGGGCGTGTAGTACGGGGCCGGCAGCGGCAGTCCGCCGGGGCGGTCGAGGAGCTCGGTGATCCGCTCGCGGGCCGCGTCGAAGGCGGTGGCGTAGGAGCCGTCGGCCGCGACGCCCTGCCGGGCCACCCACTCCTCGTCGGGCGCCGGCCGGTGTCCGGCGTCGAGCTGGTCCCAGGAGGCGAGGCAGCCGGAGCCGACGAAGTGGTGGTTGCCGAGCACCTCGCGCACACCCAGGTCCGTCAGGACGACGGTCGGGATACGGCGGTGCAGGGCCTCCAGGGCGGCCGTGGAGCTGACCGTGACCAGCAGGTCGGTGCGGTCGAGGACGTCACCCATGTGCCCGTACACCAGGCGGAAGTTGGGCGGCGGATCGGCCTTCTGCACCAGCTTCTGGTAGGGCAGCTCCTCGATGTGCGTGGTGTGTTCACCCGGCCTGGAGCGCAGCTTCAGCAGCACCTCGCGGTCGGGGTGCGTGCGTGCGTGCCGGATCAGGCGCTCCAGCAGGTACGTACGTTCCTTGCGGCTCGCCGGGACGGACGGCTGCGCGGCGAAGACGACGGTGTAGGGCCTGCGCCCTTGCTCCGCAGACGGGTCGTGCTCGCCGGCGTACGGGTCTCCGCCCAGGAACGGCAGCGCGACCTCCGTGACGGCCGAGGCGTCGGCGCCGACCCCCTCGTAGACGGCGCGGAAACGGTCCGCGTCCTGACGGGAGTTGGCGAGGACGAGGTCGGCGCCGTGCCGCAGCAGCAGGCCGTCGGCGAGCTTCTCGTAGACGACGCCGACGTAGCCGGTGACGACGACGGGCCGCCCGGCGCGGTCGGCCCAGACGTGCCGCAGGCCGTGCAGCATCGCCTGGACGCCGCCGCCGACCAGGGCGAGGACGAGGACGTCGTACGTCTCTTCGCCCATCACGCGCAGGAACTCGGCGGCGGTCACCTCGCGGAGCGAGTCGGCGTGGACGCCGACCTCCTGGAGCTGACGAGCGGTGGGGGTGGCTCGGCCCCGCAGCAGGTAGCCGTCGAGACGGATGTCCGCTTCACCCTTTTCCGTGGAAACGGTGCGCTTCGCGGTGAGCGCGCCCCATTTCCACCGGGTGTCGGAATCCGCGAGAACGGCGACTCGCAGGGCCTTCGTTGCACTTGCTGGCACGTCAACGACCGTAGGAAGGCATTCCTAGGTTCCGCCCAACCCGAAAGCAACAAAGGGTTAACAGCACATCGCCGAATGGGGTTCCGGGGCGTCGGCGACACTTGAGAAGACCTGATTCACAAGTTCGCCACGCGCAGTTCACCTGACATCAAACCAACGGTAAAGACGGGTGACGGGCGGCCCTCTAACGTCGGTCGGGTGGTCAAGCTCTCCGTCATCGTGCCGTTCTACAACGTGCAGCAATACGCGCCGGACACCCTCAAAAGCCTGCGGGCGAACACTCGTGACGACTTCGAATTCATTCTCGTCGACGACTGTTCGCGCGACGGGACGCCGGACATTCTCGCGCGCGCGGAGCGCGAGTTGCCCGGCGCGGTGCTCGTCAGACACGAGGAGAACGGAGGCCTGGCGACCGCGCGCAACACCGGGATCGACCGGGCACGCGGGGAGTACCTGACGTTCCTGGACGGCGACGACTGGCTCGCGCCCGGCTACTACGATCAGCTGGTCGGCGCCATCGAGGGGCTGGGCTGCGACTTTCTGCGTACCGACCATGTGCAGTGCACCGGACGGGCACGCGCGGTGCACCGGGTCCCGCACGGCCGGCGGGGCGTGGTGATGAAGCCGCGGGAGGCGATCCTGCCCGCGGACCGGTCCACGTCGGTCGACTACGCGTACGCCTGGGCGGGCATCTACCACCGCCGGCTCGTCGACCGCGGACTGCTGCACTTCACCCATGGGCTGCGCACGGCCGAGGACCGGCCGTGGATCTGGAAACTGCACCGGGAGGCGGAGTCCTTCGCCGCCGTGGGGCTGCTGGGCGTCTTCTACCGGCGCGGGGTGGCGTCCTCGCTCACTCAGATCGGGGATGTTCGGCAACTCGATTTCATTCGCGCGTTCGACCAGGTAATCGAGGAAACGGCGCTTGACCCCGAGGCGGACAAGCTGCTGCCGAAAGCAGTGCGCACCTATTGCGCGATCATGGCTCATCATCTCGGATCAATCGAGAGGTTCGAACCCGCCGTGGCTCGAAAACTGCGCTCACTGAGCTCCGCCGCCCTGAAGCGAATGCCGCAGGACCTGCTCGCGGAAGTGATGGACACGATGGACTCGCAGCGGGCGAGCCGGCTGCGGCGGCTGCGCCGCAGGCCCGTTTCCGCCCGGACGGTGGCCGCCTGATGCCTCGCACCACCCGGATCTTCTGCGCGTCCACCCTGTACGGTGCCGCGACCCTGGCCGCCGCGCTGGACGCCGGACTGTTCGAGCCGACCGACCGACGGCTGCTGCTCGTCACCAACAACGCGACCAATCCCGAGACGACGCCCGCCGTCGACGCGATGCCCGGCTTCGCGCGGATCGGTGAGCGCTTCGACGAGGTGCTCTCCTGGAACGAGACCATCGCGCCGTTCCACCCGAGCGGCTGGAGCCCGCGGGGCGACGACATTCCCATGTGGGAGCGGTACGTACGGCTGCTGTGGGGACTCGGCGACGACGAGGTCCACCTGGCCGTCGAGTCCGTGCAGGTCAATCCGTCGCTGGCGGTGTGCCAGCTGTTCACCGGCGCTCCCGTCGATGTCTACGCGGACGGCCTCATAAGCTATGGCCCCACCCGCGACAAGATCGATCCGCTGGTCGGCACCCGTATCGGGCGGCTGCTGCACCTCGATCTCGTGCCGGGCCTGACCCCGTTGCTGCTCACCGAGTTCGGCGTCACGCCCGAGCTGGTGCCGGGCGAGGCGTTCCTGAAGGTGCTGGGCGAACTCGCCGAGAGCGAGACCGATGTGCCGGTGCTCGATGAGCAACCGGCGCTGCTCCTGGGCCAGTACCTCTCCGCGCTCGACATCCTCGGCGACGCCGAGGAGGAGGAGCTGCACCTGAGCATGGTGCGCGGCGCCGTGGCGCTCGGGCACCGCCGGCTGGTCTTCAAGCCGCACCCGGTCGCGCCCGCGCGCTGGTCGCGGCTGCTGGAGGACGAGGCGGCCCGGCTCGGCGCCGAACTCACCCTGCTGGAGCGGCCCGTGCTCGCCGAGGTGGTGTTCCAGCGGATGCGGCCCGCGCTCGCCGTCGGCTGCTTCTCCACCGCGCTGCTCACGGCGGCGGGCCTCTACGGCATCCCGGTCGCCCGCGTCGGGACCGGCACCGTGCTGGCCCGGCTCACGCCCTACCAGAACAGCAACCGCGTGCCGGTGACCATCGTCGACGCGCTGCTGCCCGACCTCTCCGACCGGGCGGCGGTGGAGGCGTGGGCGATGCCGACGCGGGAGCGCGTGGAGCAACTGGCGGCGCTGCTCAAGACGGTGGGATTCGCCATGCAGCCCAAGATCTACCCCGGGCTGCGCGGCGAGGCCGAGGACTACCTCTCGCGGGGCCTGAACCCGCACACCTGGCGCTACTTCAAGCGCCGCCGCCTGACCGCGCTGGCGCTGCCGGGCGCCGTACCCGCGCAGCTCTCCTTCATCCCGCGCAACGCGACCGTGCGCCGTCTCGCGCGGCGGGCCAGGGCGCTGTCACGCCGCTGAGCGCTCCGCGGGATGTGCGGCGATGCGCCGTCAATCGCCGGCGGCATCGTCGTGGCTGGTCGCGCCCACGCGGCGGAGCCACATACCGACACAGCCCCGCGCCCCTTCGGGGCGCCGCGGAACCGCAGCGGACTTCCCCGAGGCTGCTTGGACGCCTCCGTTCTCGTGCGTCACCCCCGTTCCTCCGCAGGACCGGGGGCGGCGCGCGTTTTCCGCACCCCTGGCGTCAACCTGACGCCAACTCATTCATCCGGGCGACATTTGCCTGACGCCTGTGTGTCAACGCCGAATCGCCTTTCATCCGTCGGAGGTTCGTAGCGTCCCGTCGTTGACGAACGAACGACTGATCACGACTCCGCCGAGAAAGGCCCCTGGATGAACGCGGCTGACCAGGCCCTGGCACCGACGAGCCCGGCCCCGGCGCCCACCTCGCGGATACCGGTCTCCGAGAAACCTGCCGCCTCCGCGCCCCGTCCGCGCGCCGCGGACCGGCTGCGCGCCCTGGACGGACTGCGGCTGCTGGCCGCGCTGATGGTCTGCATGTACCACTTCGCCGGGAAGAACGGCGAGGTCGCCGAGTCCTGGCACCAGTCGCCCGGGCAGATGTTCCCGACGCTGTCCCAGGCCGCGACCTACGGCAGTCTGGGCGTGCAGTTCTTCTTCGTCATCAGCGGCTTCGTGATCTGTATGAGCAGCTGGGGCCGCACGTTGGGCGCCTTCTTCCGCTCCCGGGTCTCCCGCCTGTACCCGGCTTACTGGGTGGCGATCGTCCTGATCACGGCGGCGGCGTACATCATGCCCGTCGTCGTGCGGCCGCTGCGGTCCGACGAGCTTCTGCTCAACCTCACCATGCTTCAGCAGCCGATGGGCGCGAACCGGGTCCTGGGCGTGGACTGGACGCTCTGGGTCGAGGTGCGTTTCTACGCGCTGTTCGCCCTGTGTGTGGTCTGGCGGGGCGTCACCTACCAGCGGGTGGTGCTCTTCTGCTGCCTGTGGACCACGGCCGGGGTCTTCGCCCGGGTCGCCGACACCCCGCTGACCGACGAGCTGGTGATGCGCGACCACGCGCCCTTCTTCATCGGCGGACTGGCGCTGTACCTGATCCACCGCTTCGGCAGCAACATGCTGCTGTGGGGCATCGTCGTCATGTCGTTCCTGCTGGGCCAGCGCTACTCGGTGACCGCCCTGTGGCACCCGGGCCCGCAGGGCGACTTCCATCGCGACCCGCACGTCATCCAGGTGATCGTCTTCCTCGCCTTCGCCACGGTCGCGGTGGTGGCACTGGGGTGGACCCGCTGGGCGAACTGGCGCTGGCTGACGGTCGCGGGGGCGCTGACGTACCCCTTCTACCTGGTGCACGAACACCTCGGCTGGTTCTTCATCCGCGTGCTGTACCGGGGCTACGGTCTGCCCCCCTACGCGACGATCGTCGTCAGCGTGCTCAGCCTGCTGCTGATCGCCTGGCTGATCCACCGGCTCGTGGAGAAGCCGTTCGGACCGCGACTGAAGCGGGCACTGGTCGTCCGACGGCCGCAGCCGGATGGGTGAACCGCGGGTTCCTCGCCGGTGAGAAGGGCCGGGCCCCATCCTTGGAGGACGAGGCCCGGCCCTTCTGCCGTGCAGGCGGCTCCGTCAGGACGACTGAGCCGCCCGGATCCGCCGTACGACCCTGCGTACCGTCGGGTTGCGGCGCAGGGCCTCCGCGCGGACCGGGCTGCCGCCGGGGAGGCGGAGCGCGGTCAGGCGGCGCTTCTTGAAGTAGCGGTCGTGCTCGGAAAGATGGGCGGTGAGCCAGGCGGCCGCCTCGTCGTGCAGGGCCGGGTACTTGCGGAACTGCATGCAGTACCCGACAGTGCGCACCAGGGGCGCGAGGCGCTCGCTCAGCGCGGCCAACTCCAGCGGGGCGCCGAGGATTTCCTGCTCCGCGTCGGGCAGGGCCGCGTCGATGATGGTGAGCGGGACGCGGTTGCTGTTCTCGTACGGTGTGATGCGTTCGAGGAGGAGGTCCGTGCCGACGCGGGCGACGGGGATGCCGTAGAAGGCGGCGGCCGTCATCAGGGCCGTGGAGAAGCAGCCGATGACGAGGTCCGGCTTCAGGTTCGCGAAGACGGTCTCGGCGAGGACGGGGTCGCTGAGGACGGCGAGCCGCACCCCGAGTTCCTTGGCCACCGCCTCCAGGGACCTGCTGTAGACGGCGGGCGCGCTGGGGTGGGGCTTGAACAGGACGCTGTCGTGGCCGGCCCGGGCCGCGGCGCGCAGCATGCGGATGTGCAGCTGCTCTTCCTCGTCCTGGGTGATGAGGTCGATCGCGGAGAGGTACTGGCCGAGCAGCACGGCCGTCGGGCGGTCACCGCCGGGCAGCCGCTCGGCGAGGATCCCGGCGCCGTCCTCGCCTATCCGGGCGAGTACGTCGACGATGGCCTCGTTGGGTATCGGCTCCGGCTCGACGCCGTACTCGGACAGCAGCATCGGGCGCAGCCCGGGTATCAGGTCGAGGTGGAGCACCCGGACGATGCGGCTGTTCAGGCCGTGCGGGATGCGGTTGCGGGTGGGCCCGTAGCTCATCAGGCCGTCCGCGTACACGTGGACGGGGCTGTCCGCGAAGATGTCGGCGACCGCGCGGGACGGGTTGGCCTGGATGGACTCACAGGCGATCTCGACCTTTTCGTCGCCGAGGTTCCAGGCGAGGCGTACGGCCTTCTCCCACAGCTGGGCGTCCTGGGCGCGGGGCGACCAGCCGGCCGGGTGGTGCGGGGAGATGAACTCGTTCCACGAGTGCACCTCGTCGAACTCGGGACGCAGCTTCTCGAACCCGGCCATCCGGTCCAGCGGGGTGCCGACCTCGGGCACGGCGGCCGTGTTGCTGACGACGAGGATGCGGCGGTGGGCGGCGCGCGGTCCGAAGAGACCGGCGCGGATGGCCGCGGTGACGGTGGCGGCGGCGTACTGCGTGGCCGAGAAGAAGATCTGTGTCGTGCCGCTCATGCCGCGACTCCCTTCATGCCGCCGCGTATGCGTCGCAGCGTGTGCACGCGCTCCTCGCCCATCCCGACGAGTGCCTCGTTGAGTTCGTCCTCCGTCATCCGGCCCAGTGCCGCGGCTGCGAGCTGCCGCAGCTTGGCGTGCACGCTGCGCTCGAACCGGCCGCGGTCGAGGAGCTGGTGGGCGATGACGACGCAGTAGTTGCGCAGCGCCTTCTTGCGCAGCCCGGCCGCCTCCGGGTCGCCCTCGAGTTCGGCGAGGACGAGGTCGAAGGACCGGAAGAAGTCCAGCTGACGCACGTCACCGATCTGGGTCAGCGAACTCGAGATGCCGCGCCGGTAGAAGACCCCGCGCAGGCTGGCGACGGCGTAGGACTCGGCCCTGCGGTGCAGTTCCCAGATCCAGGGGCGGTCCTCGGCGGTGCGCAGTCCGTCGTGGAAGCGCAGCAGACCGCGGTCGAGGAGTCGGCGGTGGTAGACGCCGGCCCAGGCGTACGGGTAGTCGACCATCGTCGTGTCGTCGACGGGGAGGATGGAGGTACGCGGGTCGAGCGGGGTGTGCCGGCGGCCTTCGGGGGCCCGGTGGATCTGGCGTTCGAGGCCGAAGACCTGGACGTGGTCGGTGCGTACGAAGTCGACGTCGTGACGTTCGATGTAGTCCACCAGGTCGGCCAGATAGCCGGGGGCGAGCCAGTCGTCGCCGTCCAGGAAGGTGAGGTAGCGGCCCTCGGACGCGTCGATGCCGGTGTTGCGCGCGGTGGCCAGTCCGCCGTTCTGTTCGTGCCGGATCACCCTGCTGTGCCTGAGTCTCTTCGTCAGCGCGAGGAGGGCTTCATAGGTCTGGTCCTTGGTCGACCGGTCCTCGACGAAGATGAACTCGAAGTCGTCCCGATCATTGTTGGCCAGGCCGGCCACGGTTTCCGGGACATACGTCTCGATGTTGAAGCAGGGGACGACGACGGACAGAGTGGGTTGGTTGGCCACGTGTGCACCTGGATTCTCAGCGGAAAGTCAAGTGATCCTAAGAAATGAGAATCCGCATTCGAGTGTCCCGTCATCGACATTCAGGTGAACTCGATATGACAAGCCCCCCGTCTCTTTCGGCAGCCCCGTATTCTCGCGGAACACGGTGCTAAGTTCGCGCGCGTGACCGATATATCCACCTCGACTCCACCCGCTGCACAGCGCGTGCCGAGTCCGCACAGACCGGCCTCCCGCCGGCTGCGCCTCACCTCTCCCGCGGGGTGGACCACCGCCATCACCGCCGTCGGGCTGCTGATCTACACGACGCTCACCGCCGGCGTCTTCCTCGACCTCCGTTATGTGCTCGCCGCCCTGCGTACAACGGGGAAAAGCGGCCTGTCTCCCTCCGAGGTCTTCGCCCACCGGCCCTTCTTCTACCGCTGGCTGATCGCCGGTCTGGACTCCGTCACCGGCGGATCGAACGCGGTGCGCGAGGCCACCCTGCGGCTCATCGGCGTCGCCCTGTGCGCGGCCACCGGTGTTCTGCTGCACCGGGCCCTGCGCCGCCGTATGCCCGAGCGGGACGCGCTGCTCGTCGCGGGCCTGGCCGCCCTCGCGCTGGCCTTCGCGCCCGTCATCGACTACTTGCAGCCGGAGTGGTTCGCGATCGTCTTCGCGATGCTCGCCGTCGCCGCCGCGCTCGGCCTCCGCAACCGCTGGCAGGCCGCCGTGCTCGCAGCGCTGCCGCTCGGTCTCGCCGTCCTGATGAAGTACTCCACCGCGGGCACCGCCGCGATGGCGCTCGTCGTCGTCTTCGCCGTGGACCGCGTACGCGCCCTGCTGCTGGCCGCCGCGTCCGCCGTCGCCACCGGCCTGCTGTTCGCGGTCAGCGCCTGGTCGGGCTCGCGCGAGCTGCAGTGGCTGCGGGACATGCCGCACATCAACGCGCACGCATGGGGCAAGGATCCGCTCGTCGTCTCCGACCTGCTGCAGCGGACCGCCGACTACCTGGGCGACCGGATCGCGCTCACGCCGGTCCTCGCGCTGCTGCCCGGGGCGCTGCTGCTGTTCGCCGCCACCCTCCCGTCGCGCCGGCAGCGCGTCGAGGCCGTGCTCGGCACCCTGTTGCTCGTCGCCATCGGCCTGGCCGTCGTGGTCTACCAGGGCAACTGGTTCGCGTACCACGGCGAGAGCCTGGTGGCGGTGGCGGCGGCCCTGACCGGTCTCGCGATCGGCCGCTGGTACGGACGGCACGGCAGGCCCCCGTTGTGCCTCACCGTGCTCGCCCTGCTGTACGGGGTGGGGACCCCGCTGCTCGCCCACGTCCGCGCGGACGTCGACGTGGACGTGCTCGCCTGGCTCGCCTCGGCCGCGGCCCTTCTCGCCGGCGCGGCGGACCTGCTGCGGGTGCGGGCGCCGCGTCCGCGCGCCCCGCGCATTCCGGTGGCGCTGCCCGTCCTCGCGCTCGTGGTGTGCCTGGCCGCGACCGTGTGGCCCACGTCCGGGGTCCGGGTGATCCTCGGGCGCATCGTCACGACCAACGCCGAGCTCAAGGTACAGGCGCAGGCGGCGGAGACCGCCGCCGAGCAGGTGAAGGCCGAACTCCCGGCCGGGGTACCGGTCCTGTACCTGACCTTCGGCCAGCAGGCTTACTACATCGACCACCCGACCGCCTGCCGGTACCCCTTCCCCACCTTCTTCAACGTGCCCAAGCAGCTCACCGACGTCCCGTCGCTCACGTCGACCCGGGAGAACGTGCGCTGCATCACGCAGGACCACCCGGCCGCGTACGCCGTGTACCAGCCCAGCTGGCTGTCGCTGGGCGTGATCGACCCGCGTATCGCCGCCGACATCCGCCGCACGTACGACTGCCCCAAGCCGGAGGGGCGGCAGCTCGTGGTGTGCACGCTGCGCTGAGGCGCGTACGGCTTGTGCGACGGCTCATGGCTTGTGGCTCATGGCTCATGCGAAGGCCCCGGCGGTGAATTCCGCCGGGGCCGACTCGTCTCGGCGTCGGTCAGACCGCGCCCGCGATCCGTGCCGCCTTGTGGCCCAGCTCCACCGAGTAGCTCTGCCCCCGGTCCTGCGGGTAGATCTGCGACATCGTCGCGAGCGTCACCCGGCTGAGGTGGGTCCGGTGACCGGGGATCAGCGCCTTGTACTCGGGCGTGACCACGGGCTGGGCGAAGGGCGCCCGGGAGAAGTGCCAGTCCTGGATCCAGGAGCGGTCGAACTCCGGGTTCAACCGCTGGAGATACGGCAGGTACCGCTCCAGCAGCTCGGCCGGCTCGGTGGTGAAGCGCCAGTCGTCCCGCTCGACGTAGTTGCCCACGTAGAGGATGTGACGGCCGCCGTACTGAGCGCGGTCGATCATCTGCGTGTGCTCGACGACCGCGAGGAACGGGAAGTCGGGCTCGTTGATGTTGAGCCAGTAGTACGGGATGGCGCTGCGGTCCAGCTCCAGGACGAAGCAGGTCGCGCCCAGGTACTGGTTGCGCCAGACGGCGTCGTCGGCCGGTACGTCGGCGGCCTTGGCGAAGGCGGGCTGCGGAGTGGTGACGATCAGCTGGTCGAAGGTGTACGAGGCACCGTCGGCGGTGCGCACCGTGACCGGCCCGTCCTCGCCGTCCTGGCGAATCGTCTCCATGCGCTTGCCGAACTCGACCTTGCCGCCGTGCTCGGCGATCCGGTCGCGCAGCGTCGCGTACACGCGCTCGAACCCGCCGTCCAGATAGCCCAGTTCGAAGGTGCGGCAGTGCACCCGCGCCCACAGCCAGGCCATGGACACCTGGTCGGCTCGGTCGCCGAACTTCCCGCGCAGCAGCGGCTCCCAGACGGCCTCGGTGGCACGCCGCCCGGCCCACTTGCGCACCCAGCTCAGGGCGGTGCGGTCGTTGAACTTCTCTCCGTCGCGCACCACCTTCAGCCACGCGGACGACAGCCCGAAGCGGATTCCGGCGGGCAGGCCGTACAGCGGGGAGCTCAGCATCTCCAGCGGCGTGCTGAAGGGGTGCATCCGCCCGCCCCGGAACACACCGGTGGTGGTCTTGTGGAAGCGCAGGTCGCCGCCCAGGCCCAACTCCTCGATGAGCTCGATCATCTGGCGGTCGCTGCGGAAGATGTGGTGGTAGTAGCGCTCCAGCGGCACTCCCCCGACGGGGATCGACGCGGCGAGCCCGCCCAGTTCGTCCGCGGCCTCCAGGACGGTGACCGCGTGGCCCTGCTTGACCGCGTCGTACGCGGCGGTGAGGCCGGTCGCGCCCGCGCCGATGACGCCGAGATTCATGCGAAACTCCACTTTCTGTTGAGCACGAACTGGAGGGCCAGCACCAGCGGCAGCGAGCCGGCCTTCACGAGGTTCGGGTCGATGTCGAGCCCTCGGGAGAACACCGCGAGCAGCACGAACGTCAGGGCGATACCGGTCAGGCCGACGGCGTAGAAACGCAGGTAGCGCGTCAGCAGACGGTCACGCTTGTCGAAGGTGAACAGGGCGTTCAGGACGAAGTTGTTGGTGATACCGAGGCTGGTGGAGAGCACGTTGGCCACCTGCTCGTTCATCCCGGCCACGTTGTAGAGCAGCAGGAACGCACCCATGTCGAGGAGGACTCCGCTGCCGCCGACCAGCGCGTACGTGATCAGCTGCCGGAGGTCACGGGTGCGGGTCCGGGTGCCCTCAAGGGTGTCAGTCACCATGACGGGGGCCGTCGGCGCCGTCGGCGCCGGCTTCCGTGTCGTGCGCGATGACCTCCCGCACGGTGTACAGGGGGCGGCCCTGCACCTCGTTGTAGGTACGCCCGATGTAGCTGCCCAGCACGCCGAGCGACAGCATCTGCACACCGCCGAGGAACAGGACGACCACCATCAGCATCGTCCAGCCGGAGACCGTGATCTCCGGCCGCAGCACCTTCATGGCGAGCGCGTAGCAGATGCCGACGAGCGAGAGCGCGAGGACCACGAAGCCCAGCTTGGTGATCAACCGCAGGGGCGCGGTGGAGAACCCGGTCAGCCCGTCGATGGCGAGGCGCGCCATCTTGCGCAGCGGGTACTTGGTCTCTCCGGCGAACCGCTCGTCGCGGTCGAAGTGCACCTCGCTCTGCCGGAAGCCCATCGAGGCGACCATGCCGCGCACGAACCGGCTGCGCTCGCGAAAGCGCCGCAGCTCGTCGGCGGCGCGTCGGTCCATGAGCCGGAAGTCGCCGGTGTCCACCGGGATGTCCACATCGGTGGAGGACCGCAGCAGACGGTAGAAGGCGTGCGCGGTGGTCCGCTTGAAGAGCGTGTCCTGCCGGCTGCGCCGACGGGCGTGCACGATCTCCGCACCCTCCCGCCAGGCGTCGATCAGCTGGAGGCTGACCTTCGGCGGATCCTGGAGGTCGGTGTCCATGACGATCACGGCATCACCGCGCGCCTCGTCGATACCGGCCGTGATGGCCATCTGGTGCCCGAAGTTGCGCGCGAAGTCGACGATCCGGACGCGCCGGTCGTTCTTCGCCATGTCTTTCAGGATGGGCAGCGTGCCATCGGCGGAGCCGTCGTTGACGTACACCAACTCATAAGTGAACTCCGGGCGTTCACTCAGTGCCGTCACGAGTTCCTCGTGGAAGTGGCGGATCCCGTCCTGCTCGTTGAAGACGGGCAACACATATGAGACGAGCGCGGCACCGCCACGCTGACGGGGCACGTGGGCCCCCTGCACCCGTCTGGCTATGTCTGGCATTGGGCGAACGTAGGGGCGCGATGTGAATTGCCTGCGAACGCGCAATTAGCAGTGGGGTGCTACCAGTCGACATACGGCGCACGCCTGCCCGAACGGCCGCCAGGGTGGCCTATGCCCGCCCGTACCGCACCTCAATCCCCGCGATCACCAACTCCAGCCCCTCCGCGAAATGCCGGTCATGGTCGGCGAAGATCTCCGATGACGAGCTGGGCGCGGTACTGGGCGGCCGGGCTCCCGAGGGGCTGCTGGACACGTACGAGGAGAAACGGCGTCCCCGTCGCCGCGGACGTACTCGGCCTCTCCACGGCCATCCACCGCGACGAGGCGAGGCGCGGGGCAGAGCGGGGAGGGGCTGGCGCAGTACGCGGCGCGGTACGCGATCCGGACGTGGTGAGCTGCGCCGCACTCGCAGCGGTGCGCCGGAGTGCCTACGCGCTGGCCAGCGTCAACTTCACCGCGAAGCCGAGGAACAGCACACCCGCCGCGGAGGTCGCCCACGCCGACAGTCGCTTGCGGCGGCGGAAGGCGGCGGCCAGCTTCGTGCCGCTGAATATCAGCGCGCTGAGGTAGAGGAAGCTGGCCAGCTGGGCGAAGGCGCCGAGCACGACGAAGGAGAGCGCCGGGTAGGCGTAACCCGGGTCGACGAACTGCACGAAGAAGGCGACGAAGAAGAGGATCGCCTTCGGGTTGAAGAGGCTGACCACGAAGGCGCGGCGGTACGGCCGTTCCTCGGCACCGGTGGCGGCGACGTCCGGGGCTTCGTCCACGGCCCGCTCCCGCCGGGTCCGCCACATCCCCCAGGCGGCCCGCATCATCCCGACCGCCAGCCAGGTCAGGTATCCGGCACCGGCGTACTTCACGATCCCGAACAGCACGGCGTTGGCCTGCAGCAGCGAGGCGACGCCGGCCGCGGACAGCGTCATCAGCACGGTGTCCCCGCACCACACCCCGGCCGCGGCGGTGTACCCGGCACGGACCCCGCGGCGAGCGGCGACGGAGAGGACGTACAGGGAGTTCGGTCCGGGGAGCAGGACGATCAGGACGAGGCCTGCCAGATAGGTGGGGAGATCGATGATGCCGAGCATGAAAGGGAGTGTCGCATGCGGGTACGACACCCCACCTGTGGGTATCGCGGTCAGTCACCGTCGAGAAGGGTGTCCACGGAGAGGTCGAGCGTGACGCCGACGGATTCCGGTACCGGGATGCTCTGGCCCCGCTTGTAGCGCTCGGGGGCGGCGTACTCTCCCTTGACCGGGTCCTGGTAGAGCAGCACCTCGTCGTGCTTGCGGTCGGCCACGATGTAGACGGGGACGCCTGCTTCGGCGTAGCACTCGACCTTGGGGCCGAGGTCGTCGGACCAGTTCGAGGAGGTCACTTCCACCACAAGGCGGAAGACGTTCGGGGCGTAGCAGTTCTTCTGGACGAGGGCATCGCGGAAGTCCGCGTCGACGACGGAGAAGTCGGGGATCGAGAAGTCGTCGGCCAGCGTGGGCAGCCACAGGCCGATGCCCTGGACATACCTGAGCCCGGCCTCCCGAGCCCCCGCCCTGTCGAACGCTACGACCAACCAAGTCAACGACAGCGCATGCGAGCCGTCCGGCGGCGGTGTCACAGTGAGCCTCCCCTGGAGAATCTCCACGCGGTGCCCAGGCAGTGCACGGGAGAGCAGGTCGGCGGCTTCGCCCAACGTCAGCTCGTGTTGCAGTACAGCCACGGCATCCTCCTTTTCAGGGGTCACTCTCCATGAGCGTAACCGGCGGCGGGTCGACTCCGCCCCCTATCACCCATTCGGACGAATCGCCCAGCTCAGAACGCATCGCTCGGCACGTAAGTCCCCCAAACTTCCCGGAGGGCATTGCACACCTCGCCCACCGTCGCCCGCGCCCGCAGGGCGTCCTTCATCGGGTACAGGACGTTGTCCGTGCCCTCAGCGGCCTTCTTCAGGTCGGCCAGGGCCGTGTCGACGGCCGCCTGGTCGCGCTCGGAGCGCAGCTTGGCGAGCCGCTCCGCCTGCTGGGCCTCGATGGCCGGGTCGACGCGCAGCGGCTCGTACGGCTCCTCCGCGTCGAGCTGGAAGCGGTTGACGCCGACGACGACGCGTTCGCCGGAGTCGGTCTCCTGGGCGATGCGGTAGGCGGAGCGCTCGATCTCGTTCTTCTGGAAGCCGTGCTCGATGGCGTTGACGGCGCCGCCCAGGTCCTCGACCTTGCCCATCAGTGCGAGGGCGGCGGCCTCCACGTCGTCGGTCATCTTCTCGATGACGTAGCTGCCCGCGAAGGGGTCGACGGTCGCGGTCACGTCCGTCTCGTACGCGAGGACCTGCTGCGTACGCAGGGCCAGGCGCGCGCTCTTGTCGGTCGGCAGCGCGATGGCCTCGTCGAAGGAGTTGGTGTGCAGGGACTGGGTGCCGCCCAGCACAGCCGCCAGGCCCTGGACGGCGACGCGGACCAGGTTCACCTCCGGCTGCTGCGCCGTCAGCTGCACGCCGGCCGTCTGGGTGTGGAACCGCAGCATCAGCGACTTGGGGTTCTTCGCACCGAACTCCTCCCGCATCACCTTCGCCCAGATGCGGCGCGCGGCACGGAACTTGGCCACCTCTTCGAGGATCGTCGTCCGGGACACGAAGAAGAAGGACAGGCGCGGCGCGAAGTCGTCCACGTCCATGCCGGCCCCGACCGCTGTGCGCACGTACTCGATGCCGTCCGCGAGCGTGAAGGCGATCTCCTGCGCCGGAGACGCACCCGCCTCGGCCATGTGGTAGCCGGAGATCGAGATGGTGTTCCACTTCGGGATCTCGGCCTTGCAGTACTGGAAGATGTCCGCGATCAGGCGGAGGGAGGGCTTCGGCGGGAAGATGTACGTCCCGCGCGCGATGTACTCCTTCAGGACGTCGTTCTGGATCGTGCCCGTCAGCTGTGCGGCCGGCACCCCCTGCTCCTCGCCGACCAGCTGGTACATCAGCAGGAGCAGCGCCGCGGGCGCGTTGATCGTCATCGACGTCGAGACCTTGTCCAGCGGGATCCCGCCGAACAGCACCCGCATGTCCTCCACCGAGTCGATGGCCACGCCCACCTTGCCGACCTCGCCGTGCGCGATCGGCGCGTCGGAGTCGTGACCCATCTGCGTGGGCAGGTCGAAGGCCACCGACAGGCCCATCGTGCCGTTCGCGATCAGCTGCTTGTAGCGGGCGTTGGACTCCGTCGCCGTACCGAAGCCCGCGTACTGGCGCATCGTCCACGGACGGCCGGTGTACATCGACGGGTACACACCACGGGTGAACGGGTACGCCCCCGGCTCACCCAGCTTCTCCGCCGGATCCCAGCCCTCCAGCGCGTCCGGTCCGTAGACCGGTTCGATGGGCAGTCCGGACTCCGACTCGCGCGTCATGGTGTGCCGCCTCCTGGTTGTTCGCCAGTACGAACCCGACCGTGCGACGGAGGGTCCTGGAAACCACAATGCCGCGCCGTTCGTGTGCCGTCATCCACGGGGAACATCTCAGGTGACATCGTGCACGATCAGCGCACTCCGGTGAGCCGAACGGCGGGGCGACAGTGAGACGAGGGGGGTCCGTGATGCGTGGTACGGGCATGGGGAGGCCGACTCGCACGGGCATGGGGAGACCGATGGCCACCCTGGCCGCCGTGGCGGCCCTGACCGCGCTGGCGACGGTGTGCGGCTGCACCGTGCAGCCCCCGGACGGGGACGGCAACAGCCGGTCGCCGGTGCACATCGACATCACCAGTACGGCGCCGAGCCTGCCCGACGCGTCCCGTACGCCCGCCCGCTCCGACGACAAGCCGAGCGCCGCCCCGACCGCGTCCGCCGCCCCGGCGGTGCTGTGGTCGCCCGGGGACACCGGGCGGGACATACGCGAACTCCAGGCCCGGCTGCGCCAGGTCGCCTGGCTCTTCGACGGGCCGACGGGGACGTACGACGATCTCACCGCGGAGGCGGTCAAGGGCTTCCAGGGCAAGCGCGGGCTGCCGAGGACGGGTGAGGTGGACTCCGTCACCTGGCAGCGGCTGCTGGGGATGACGCACGAACCCGGACCGTGGGAGCTGTACCTGATGGGCGGGCAGCCGGCCGCCGCTCCGGACCCGCGCTGTCTGACGGGCCGGGTGCTGTGCGTCAGCAAGTCGAGCCGCACCCTGCGCTGGATGATCGACGGGCGGACCGTGTCGACGATGTCGGTCCGGTTCGGCTCGCAGTACACCCCCACCCGGGAGGGCGTGTTCCACGTCTACTGGAAGTCCCGCCACCATGTGTCCACGCTCTACGACTCCCCGATGCCGTACGCCATGTTCTTCAGCGGCGGGCAGGCCGTGCACTACTCGTACGACTTCGCGGCCCGCGGGTATGCCGGCGCCTCGCACGGCTGTGTCAACGTACGGGACGAGGCGGCGATCGCGGAGCTGTTCGCGCAGGTGCGGAACGGCGACAAGGTCGTCGTGTACTGGTGACGCCGCAGAGCGCGGAAGAGGATTCGGGGCGCGGGCGGGACCGGGGGAACGTGTCCCGCCCGCGCCGGGTGCACGTGCCGTAGGTACGGGGGGAACCCCGGCTCCGTGCGACGGCCGATGACCAGTCGGCTCACTTATCACTGCGTCGCGGCCGCCGAAAACGTCACACCTGCCGCGAAAAAAGTTCAACGCGCTACGAAATCGCAGGTCAGGGGCGTGTGCCGGGGCGTGCGTCCGCACCATTCCGGTGACCGCCGCTGCCGCTGCCGCCACTGTCGGGGGCTATGCCCGGGCCGTCACCGTTCTCGCCCCTGCCGCCTTCATCGCCTTTGCCGCTCTCGCCGCTCTCGCTGTTCTGGTCCCCTCGGTCGCCGCTGCCGTCGCGGCTCTCCCAGTTGGAGTCGTCCTTCGATTCGCCCTTGGAGTCGCCCTTGGAGTCGTCCTTGGGCTCCTCCTTGGCCTTGGTGTCCTGGCCGGCGGCGGTGCTGTCGAGGATGCCCTCGCAGTACTTCCACACGCGCGTGGAGCCGCCCGCGACGCCCTCCAGGGCGCGTCGGCGTTCGGCGCTCAGGTCCCGCCCGGCGCGTACGTCCTGGCAGGCCCTCGCGGCACCGTTCCACGACGAGCCGGAGCGGGCACCGGCGCGGTCACCGGAGTCGCTGCCCTCGGCACCGGTTCCGCCGTCCGTGCCCCGTGCCGTGTCCCGGCCGGCGGAGCCGGTGCCGTCGGGTGTCGCCGAGCCGGTGACGCCGCCCGCGGTGCCGTACGGCGCGGGCGGGACGAGCGGGGGGGCGGGGCTCGCGGCGGCCGAGACGGAGGCGGCGGGGCCCGGTTCGACGCCGCCGAACGGCGTGGGCAGGACTCCGGTTCCGGCCGCCACCGCGACCCCGCCGACCATGCCGAAGGCCAGCGCGGCGGACAGCCCGAGGCGCACCGGGCGGCCCAGGCGGGGGCGGCCGGCCGCCGGAGCGGGGCGGCCGAGGCGGACGAGCCCGGCGTCCCCGGAGTAGGAGGTGCGGGCGCGCGTGCGGCGGCCCGCGGCCGACCGCTCGGCGCCGCGGGTGGTGCGCGCCGCACGGAACGCGGCCAGCGCGGCGGCCTCGCCGGGGAGTTCGTCGCTGCTCAGCGGGGGTGCCGCCGCGGACAGCGCGCCAAGAGTCTCGGCGAGCCGTTCGGCCCGGTCGCGGGCCGTGGCGTCGACAGCGTTGTCGAACGGCTCTCCGCGCAGCAAGCGCTCCGCCGTTTCGCGGTCCAGCCACCTGTACTGCTCGTCGGCCATCACATGTCCCTCTGCGTCCGCGCGCGTGGATGCGTCACACCGGCGGACGTCACCGCGCGGCCGCGCGGTTCTCGCTGTGTCGGCAGGGCGTCGAGGCCGTCGGCCGATTCCGGATCGGCGCCGAGGAGTTCGGCGAGCCGCTTCAGACCGCGGTGCGCGGCCGTGCGGACGGCGCCCGGCCGCTTGCCGAGCGTCTCGGCGGCGGTCTTGGCGTCGAGGCCCACGACGACGCGCAGCACGACCGCCTCGGCCTGGTCCTGCGGCAGGCGGGCGATGAGGGAGAGGGTGCGGTCGGTGGCCAGGGCCTCCATGGCCTCGCCCGCGGTGTCGGACTCGGCGGCCTTGGCGGTCAGCTCGGTCTCGTCACCGCCTATCGCGGGGCGGCGCCCGCGCATCCGTATGTGGTCCAGGGCGCGGTTGCGCGCGATACGCGCGGCCCAGCCGCGGAAGCGGTCCGCATCGCCGGTGAACCGCTCCAGGTCACGGGCGATCTGCAGCCAGGCCTCGGAGGCGACGTCCTCGGCGTCGAGGTCGCCGACCAGCGTCCGTACGTATCCGAGCAGCCGAGGGTGCACCGTGCGGTACACAGTCCGGAACGCGGTCTCGTCCCCGTCCTGTGCCGCAAGCACCGCGGCCGTCAGCTCCGCGTCGTCCCCCAGCACCGCGCCCCTTTTGCTGCGCCTAAGCCGGCGCCGCTCTCGCGGGCCGGGTCCTCGCCGTCGTGGTTGCTCAATCGATGGTTGCGGTCACAGGCTCCGTGGTGGTCACGGCAGTCCGCCGCTGTCCGCGGTACGGCGCGAAAGGCACGTTACGGCGTGAAACCGCTACTCGTCCATGTCGGTAGAACATGCAACTAACTCGTGACTCGGCAGGTGTGACAGAAAACGCACTCGTGGCGCTGTAGGAAATACGGGCCGCCGCGCGGCCCGTGCCGCGCGACGGCCGGGGCCTCTCCTGTGGGGGGTGGCGGCCCCGGCCGTTGCTTTGGCAGTGAGTTCTCGGCGCCCCGCGGGCGCTCCCAGGTCGCCGCGTACGACCCCGAAGGCGGTCTCGCCCCTGCTGGGCCGGCGTGTGACAGTCCTGGAAGAAGTGTCACAGTTCGTCAGGCCGTGTCCGCCCCGTCGAACCAGTCCTTCCCGGCCGCCCAGTGCGCGACCCAGCCTGCGAACCCCGGCTCGGCGGTGGTGTACCCGAACTCGGCGCCGAACGGGACGGCACCGACGTCCGTTATCTGCCAGACGTGGCCGCGGTGGGGGCCGGTGACGACCAGGTGCCAGTCCATCGCGCAGCCGTCGGTGCCCAGCACGACGGTGCCGTGGTGGCGGACCTGGTCGAGAACCGGGTCGATCTCGTCGGCAGGGCGTTCGTCGTCCTCCCACAGCCACGCTTCCGTCAGCGGGAAAGGCAGGCTCAGGTCGCGCTCCCCGGCGTCATCGCCCCAGTCGTCGGGCACCTCCTCGAGCCCCAGCAGTCCGAACTTCGGCGGTCCGGCGAAGGACCCGTCGGTCACTTCGGCGACGAAGCCGCGGTACGGCTCGGGCAGCACGATGCCGTGCCGGGCCTCGAAGGCGTGGACCGCCTCCCAGCCCAGGGCCGAGGCGCCTTCGTCGGACACGTCGAACGCGGCCCGTAGCGTCGCGAGCTCCGCCGGATCGGCGTGATCGTCTCTCATACGGCATGGATATCAGCCGCCACCGACAACGGCCCCGCCGCCCGCTGCCCAGCTCCCACTGCTCAGCCGCCCGCGCTCGTCGGCGCCGTCGCGTCCCGGCACAGCAGCCGCAGCGACCCCTGGCCCGCGAAACACCGGCGGGCCTCGTCGATCGGGTCCCACAGCCGTCCGTCCGGGGTACGGACCCAGTGGTCCCCGCCAGTCGCCCACCACTCCGCGCCGGTCTGACGGGCGATCACCTCACCGGCGTACGCGCCGAAGCCGCGCAGCACACCCTCCACGGCGGGCTTCGGGGTGCCCTCCCGACGTAGCTCCTCGATCATCCGGTCGACCCGCCACAGGCTCTGCGCCGAGTAGTCGAGCCGCAGCCGCGCGCCCTCGCGCATCGCGGTCACCACGTCCGCCGCCCACCGCACGGGTCTGGTCGCGGCATGGGGCCTGGTCCCCTGCTGTGCGGTGCCCGTCGTCACATAGCTCGTCCCATAGGTCGTCACATTGGGAAGAGCGAGGTCAGCGGCCTTTTCGTCACCCGGATCCGAGCGGTTCCCGCAACCGGCGCAGGACCGCCCCACGTCCCTCGCACGAAGGTCACAGGATTCGCTCAGGTTCGGGGTTTGCGCCCCTGCGCCCGCTGTCCGCCCCGTGCGCCCCGCGCCCGCCGCGACACCACGGCGCGCAGCACCCGCCGCCCCTCCGTGGACACGTCCAGCGCCCGGCGCAGCCCGCCCGCGCCGTGCTCGGCGAGCAGTTCCAGAACGGTGATCTGACGGCGCAGTTCGGCGGCGACGAGCGGCGGCATGCCCTGCGTACGGCCCTCGCGGCGGGAGTCGACCGGGGAGGCGTCCTCGAACGGGTCGAGGAGCCGGTGGATCTGGAGCGAGGCGACCGAGCAGGCGTCGGCCCACAGCCGCACCTCGGCGGCGGTCCGCACGGCCGGGGCGGCGGCGAGCATCCGGTGGGCGAGAAGGGTGGCTTCGTTCTCGGCGGACCGGGCCGGTTCGGCCAGCTTCTCGCGCGCCTGCTCCAGCGACTCGCCCCAGTCACCGGAGCCGGAGCCGAGGCCGGAGCCGTCCGCGAGGCTCCCCCACAGTGGCCGCAGGATCTCGTCATCACCGCCGAGGAGCGGTACGCACCGATCCAAACAAGCCAGTCCGCTCGCGGTCAGTCCGCGTTCGTCGGCCTGACCGATGAGGTCCACCAGGCTCATTCACGCCTCCCTCGCCGGGGCGCCATCCCTTACGGAGCCCGCACTTCCCCTTACTGCGTGCGACCGCTCCGTAGTGTCACAGGAGCACCACGCCGAGCCGGTCGGGCAGAGGAAGAGGTGATTTTCGGCCAACGAGTCCGCGGCGGCGGTGAACCCCGTGAGCAGCGGCCCGGCAGGCGGGCGAACCGCCCGTACACGACCCGCACACGCCCCGGGCTCACCCCAGCCGCGCCGCCAGTGCCTTGAACTCCGTCCAGGAGAGGGCCGGTGTGCCCGGGTCCCACAGCTTCTGGACCGTCGCCCGCAGCGGCATGCGGATCCCGGCCGCGACCTGGTCCTGGGTCTGGGAGTTCGCCAGGTCGGACCAGACCGCGAAGGAACCGCCGAGGATCTGGGCGTCGTACTTCGCCGGCACCTCCGCCGTCTTGCGCAGGACGCGCGGATTCCACTGCTCGTAGATCCGCTGCCCCGTCGGGTAGACGAAGGTCTGCGGCTGTCCGAGCACGTAGTAGAGGAACTCGTCGTTGTAGTTGAGCACCTTGCGCCCCGCGCTCAGGTACTCCGTCGGCTCCCGGGCCCCGATCTCCTTGCCGGTCCAGTAGGCGACCTGGAGGTCCTTGGCGGGCTGCACGGACGTACCGCGGAAGAAACCGTCGTTCCAGACCCGCATCGTGCGGTCGTGGGCGCGGACGGTGTCGGCGCGGTCGTTGAGCCAGCCGGTGGTGAGGTCGGCGACGGTGCCGGAGGAGCCGTACGCCTCCTCGGCCGCGGCGGCCAGCTGCGGGTAGGAGGCCTCGGGGTCCGCCACGGTCAGCGCCTGGTACTCGTCGCCGCCGAGGTGCCACTGACTGCCGGGGAACAGGCCGGCGTACTCGTCGAGCAGGTCGTCGACGATCGTCGCGGACTCCCTCTTGGAGATGTCGATCGCCCCGCGCGTGGCCACCCCCTGCGCGTTGCGCAGCTGGAGGTCGGGGTGGGCGGCGATGACGGCGCCGAGGTGACCGGGCGAGTCGATCTCGGGCACGACCGTGATGTGCCGGCTCTCGGCCAGCTGGACGATCTTCGTGACCTCGGCCTTGGTCAGATGCTGCTGGGAAACGATCTCGGGATGGGTCGTGGACTGGATCCGGAAGCCCTGGTCGTCGGAGAAGTGCAGCCCGAGCTCGTTGTACTTCAGGTCGCCCAGCTCGCGCACCCGGTCCTCGATCCAGGACGCGGTGAAAGGCTTGCGCGCGATGTCCAGCATGAACCCGCGCCGCGGCTTGGCCGGCTCGTCGCGCACGACGCCCTCCGGGGCCGTGGCGCCACCGTGCACCTCCTGCTTGAGGGTGCGGGTGCCGTAGAAGACTCCCGCGTCGGCGGGCCCGCTGATGGTCACCCGGCCGCCGCGCACGGTCATCGCGTACGACTCCGGGTCCGCGCCCTCGTCGTCGTTCAGCGCCAGCCGTACGTCCCCGGCGCGCACGTCGCTCTTCTCGCCCGCGTACGTCAGCCCCAGCTCACCGGCGACCAGCCGAGCCTCGTCGGCCAGCTCGCCGTCGCTCACCACCACCCGGTATCCGGACGCCGGACGCCAGCCCGGACCGCGCGCCGGGGTGTGGGCCCGTACGGCGGGGATGGTGCGCGGGGTCCGGGAGAGGGCGTAGGTGCGAGTGGGTGAGGGACTCGGACTCGACGCCCGTCCGGAGGAGGTCTCGCCCGAGGACGCGGACGCGCTGTCGGAGGCCTGCCGCGCCGCCGAGCCCGCGGGGCTCCCGTCGTCGCCGGAGGCCCAGAGCGCGAGCCCCGTACCGAACGTGGCGACCGCGGCCCCGATCAGCAGTGCCCGCTGCCCCACCTTCTTCTGCGGCGCCCGGCGCCGGTGCTCGCTCACGGCGCCAACCTACGACCCCTGATACGCCGAAGGCGTCCACCACGCGTTCCGAAACTCTCTCGTGCGGGTGAAATTCGGGCATCCGACGGACACGACGTGATCGCTCTCACTACGGTGTTGTCACACCTCTCACAGCATCGCCTGCCGACCTCACGGCATCGCCTGCCGACACACACGTGACGCGAGGACCCACGCTGTCTGCGCACCGTCTTCCCTACCTCCCGGGCCGAGTCGCCATACCCGCCCTCCAGGAGCAGACCCGCACTCCACCGTCTCCGAATCTGCTGGAGAAGTTCAACACCGCGTCCGCCACGGACGCCCACCACCTGCTCCTGGGCTGCCTCCGCAGCCTCCGCTGGGCCAGGCGCATAGCCGACCATCGCCCCTATCCCGACCTGGACTCCCTCCTCGCGGCCTCCGACGAGGCAGCGTACGACCTGACACCGGGGGACCTGGCGGAGGCACTGACGGACGAGACATTGCCGACATTGCCGGACGGAACGTATTCGGCAGCCTATACCGCACTGAGTGCGGCGCACGCGGCATACGAGGCGCGGTTCGGGCACGCGTTCGTCATCTGCCTGGACGGGGTGGCCGGGGAGGAGACCCTGGACCGCATCCTCGAAGGCATCCGGTCACGATTGACGAACGATCCGGAAGAGGAACGGGTGGTGACGGCAGAGGAACTCCGTCGCCTGGCGAGAGAACGGCTGGTCGACACGCTCAAGGGCGCGAGGCAGTAACGTTTTGCGGCTCCTCCGCGTGGCCGCGACCGGCCCCAAGGGGCGCCGCACCTGCCAGTACACAGCCCACTCATCCCCGAAGCCGCCCGTTAATAGCCCGTCCGTGCCCTTTGGGCTACCAGTTTGATCACACCGGCAGGCCCCGCGTCAGCGCCGCAGGCACACGTCGCTACGATGCTGGGGGCCGGTGGACCGTACCCGGCCGGGCCCGTCCGACACCCAAGCCGGCAGGCCCCAATCCCCGCTCCCGGAGGGTTCTTCCGTGCCGGCTGGAACGCTGTACCGCGGCCGGGAAGGAATGTGGTCCTGGGTGGCTCATCGAGTCACCGGCGTCCTCATCTTCTTCTTCCTGTTCGTTCACGTGCTGGACACCGCTCTCGTGCGTGTCTCCCCTGAGGACTACGACAAGGTCGTAGCCACGTACAAGACCCCGATCGTCGGGCTGCTGGAGTACGGCCTCGTCGCCGCCATCCTCTTCCACGCGCTCAACGGCCTGCGCGTCATCGCCGTCGACTTCTGGTCGAAGGGGCCGCGCTACCAGAAGCAGATGCTCTGGTCCGTCGTGGGTATCTGGGTCGTGCTGATGATCGGGGCGATCTACCCCGTCCTCGGCCACGCCGCTCGTGAACTGTTCGGGAGCTGACGCCGCCCATGTCGAATAACGCAGTCACCACTGAAACCACCGCATCCGGGGTCGGCCCCGTCGAGGGCGGTTCCGTCTTCAACGTCGACAACCCGGCGCCCCTCATCGAGGCCCCGCGCGCACGCACCAAGAAGTCCCCGAAGTCCACGCGGGGCAACTTCGAGATGTACGGCTGGCTGTTCATGCGCCTGTCCGGCGTCGTGCTGGTCGTCCTGGTCCTCGGCCACCTGCTGATCCAGCTCGTGCTCGACGGCGGCGTCTCCAAGATCGGCTTCGCCTTCGTGGCCGGCCGCTGGGCCTCCCCGTTCTGGCAGGTCTGGGACCTGCTGATGCTGTGGCTCGCGATGCTGCACGGAGCCAACGGCCTGCGCACGGTCATCAACGACTACGCGGAGCGCGCGAACACCCGGCTGTGGCTCAAGGGCCTGCTCTACACCGCCACGGTGTTCACCATCCTGCTGGGCACGCTGGTGATCTTCACCTTCGACCCGAACATCCGCTAGGCACGGGGCTGAGGTAATCCACTCATGAAGATCCACAAGTACGACACCGTCATCGTCGGCGCCGGTGGCGCCGGTATGCGCGCCGCCATCGAGTCGACGAAGCGCAGCCGCACCGCCGTGCTGACCAAGCTCTACCCCACCCGCTCCCACACGGGCGCCGCGCAGGGCGGCATGGCCGCCGCGCTGGCCAACGTGGAGGAGGACAACTGGGAGTGGCACACCTTCGACACGGTCAAGGGCGGTGACTACCTGGTCGACCAGGACGCCGCCGAGATCCTGGCGAAGGAGGCCATCGACTCGGTCCTCGACCTGGAGAAGATGGGCCTGCCGTTCAACCGCACCCCGAACGGCACCATCGACCAGCGCCGCTTCGGCGGTCACAGCCGCAACCACGGCGAGGCCCCGGTCCGCCGGTCCTGCTACGCGGCCGACCGCACCGGCCACATGATCCTCCAGACGCTCTACCAGAACTGCGTGAAGGAGGGCGTGGAGTTCTTCAACGAGTTCTACGTCCTCGACCAGCTGATCACCGAGGTGGATGGTGTGAAGCGGTCCGCGGGTGTGGTCGCGTACGAACTGGCCACCGGCGAGATCCACATCTTCCAGGCGAAGGCCGTGATCTACGCGTCCGGCGGCACCGGCAAGTTCTTCCGGGTGACGTCGAACGCGCACACGCTGACCGGTGACGGCCAGGCCGCCGTGTACCGGCGCGGGCTGCCGCTGGAGGACATGGAGTTCTTCCAGTTCCACCCGACCGGCATCTGGCGCATGGGCATCCTGCTGACGGAGGGCGCCCGTGGTGAGGGCGGCATCCTCCGCAACAAGGACGGCGAGCGCTTCATGGAGAAGTACGCGCCGGTCATGAAGGACCTCGCGTCCCGTGACGTCGTCTCGCGCTCCATCTACACGGAGATCCGCGAGGGTCGCGGCTGCGGCCCCGAGGGCGACCACGTCTACCTGGACCTCACGCACCTCCCGCCGGAGCAGCTGGACGCCAAGCTGCCCGACATCACGGAGTTCGCGCGCACCTACCTGGGCATCGAGCCGTACACGGACCCGATCCCGATCCAGCCCACCGCGCACTACGCGATGGGCGGCATCCCGACGAACGTCCAGGGTGAGGTCCTCTCGGACAACACCACGGTGGTCCCGGGCCTGTACGCGGCCGGCGAGGTCGCCTGCGTGTCCGTCCACGGCGCGAACCGCCTGGGCACGAACTCGCTGCTGGACATCAACGTGTTCGGCAAGCGGGCCGGCATCGCGGCGGCGGAGTACTCGCACACGGCGGACTACGTCGAGCTGCCCGAGAACCCCGCGTCCCTGGTCGTCGAGCAGATCGAGCGCCTGCGTACGTCCACGGGCACCGAGCGGGTGGCGGAGCTGCGCCGCGAGCTGCAGGACACCATGGACGCGAACGTCATGGTGTTCCGCACCGAGCAGACGATCAAGACGGCGGTCGAGAAGATCGCCGAGCTGCGCGAGCGCTACAAGAACGTCGCGATCCAGGACAAGGGCAAGCGGTTCAACACCGACCTCCTCGAGGCGATCGAGCTGGGCAACCTGCTCGACCTGGCCGAGGTCATGGCGGTGTCCGCGCTGGCCCGCAAGGAGTCCCGCGGTGGTCACTACCGCGAGGACTACCCGAACCGCGACGACGTCAACTTCATGCGCCACACCATGGCGTACCGCGAGGTCGGCGACGACGGCACCGAGTCCATCCGTCTCGACTACAAGCCGGTCGTCCAGACCCGCTACCAGCCGATGGAGCGTAAGTACTGATGGCAACCCCGACTCTGGACAAGGAAGACGCCAAGCCCGAGGCGGGCTTCGCCGACTCCCCGTACATCACGGTCACCTTCCGGATCCGCCGCTTCAACTCGGAGGTCTCGGCCGAGGCGACCTGGGAAGACTTCCAGCTGGAGATCGACCCGAAGGAGCGCGTCCTCGACGGCCTCCACAAGATCAAGTGGGACGTCGACGGCACCCTCACCTTCCGCCGCTCCTGCGCGCACGGCATCTGCGGCTCGGACGCCATGCGGATCAACGGCAAGAACCGCCTTGCCTGCAAGACGCTGATCAAGGACATCAACCCCGAGAAGCCGATCACGGTCGAGCCCATCAAGGGCCTGACGGTCCTCAAGGACCTGGTCGTCGACATGGAGCCGTTCTTCCAGGCGTACCGCGACGTCATGCCCTTCCTCGTCACGAAGGAGACGAACGAGCCCACGCGCGAGCGGCTCCAGACGGCCGAGGACCGTGAGCGCTTCGACGACACGACGAAGTGCATCCTCTGCGCGGCCTGCACGTCCTCGTGCCCGGTCTTCTGGAACGACGGCCAGTACTTCGGCCCGGCGGCCATCGTCAACGCCCACCGCTTCATCTTCGACTCGCGCGACGAGGCCGGCGAGCAGCGGCTGGAGATCCTCAACGACCGCGACGGCGTGTGGCGCTGCCGCACGACCTTCAACTGCACGGACGCCTGCCCGCGCGGCATCGAGGTCACGAAGGCGATCGCAGAGGTGAAGAAGGCGCTGATCACGCGCCGCTTCTGACCTCGTCTTCGCTTCGTCCGTGAGGGCCCCGTTTCCCGGTTGCTTGCCGGGAAACGGGGCCCTCGGGCATGCCGGAACACGATCGGGTGAACGCGGCTGTGCAGGACGTGGGGACGACGCCCTGCCTACGATGATGGCCTCGACCTCGGCCCACAGGAGGCACGCGATGTCCGCTGCAGCCGACGAGCAGCCCTTCGACGACGACGAGCCGGTCTCGCTCACGGCAATCGCCGACGAGATCATGGAACGCCATCCGGGCTACCGCGTCGAGATCATCGGAGGAAATCTCCTCGTGACCCCGTCCCCGGATGTGCCCCACGCTCGTGCTCTGACCGGCCTCATGATCCCCTTCATCGCGGCTGGCCTGCACAGCGACGAAACCGAAGTGCTCCAGGGCATCGGGCTCTGGCTGCCCACCGACACCGAGGATTACGCGATTCCCGACCTCGCGGTGGTGGACGCCGACATCGACGACCACCTCATCGAGAACAACGCGTACGACCCGGTCTGCTTCCGTCTCGTCCTGGAGGTCACCTCCAGGAACTGGAAGAACGACCTGAAGACCAAGGTCGCCGCCTACGCCGAGGCGAAAGTCCCGGTCTACGTCGTCGTCGACCGCAAGCACCAGCGCGTGCACGTCCTCACCGACCCGGTCGGAGACACCTACGAGAACCACCGCCCGCACGCCCCCGGCGAAATCGTCGCCCTCCCCGACTCCATCGGCGCCAAGGTCACCCTGGACGTGGCGGAGATCCTCAAGGCGGGACAGCCGAAGAGCAGCGGCTGAGCCGATCAACGAGGTCCTCGAGTCGGCCCTGTCCTGCGGGCACGCGGCGCCCCGCCGTCCACTGCGAGCCCCCAACCGCACCGTCCATGGCACGTCTGACGAGCTTTCAATCCCTGGTTCGCCGGGGACGGCGCGGCAGGGTACGGCTCACCCCTACGCAATCCGGGGGAAAGTCACCGAAGTGCGGCAACCTGACGGCCAGGCCTCCACCTAATCTGATGGCATGTCAGATGATCAGTGCTACGAACCGCTCGGCTTCGACAACGTCCTGCTCCCCGTCGGTGACCTCGGTGAGGCCGTCGGGTTCTACGAGCGCGCCGGGTTCGCCGTGGGGTTCCGGTTCGACGAGGCCGGGATCGCGCAGTTGAAGGTCGGGGGCGAGACGCCCGGGATTCTGCTGCGGCAGGAGGAGGGGCTGGGGCGTCGGCCACCTCCGTGGCCCTCGCCCCGGATCTGGGTGGAGGTGCCGGATGCCCGGTCCGCGGCACGGGAGTTGGCGGATGCCGGGATCGCGGTGCTCGACGAGCCGTCACCCGTGGCCACCGGGTGGACGGTCGAGATCGCCGACCCCTGGGGGAACGTCCTCGGGTTCACGGACTACTCCAAGCGGCCCGAGCTCGGGCGGAGGTCCTAGGGCCTGTTCTGAGTTGAGATCACGGGAGGGCTGGCAGGCTGCGTAACCAGAGGATGGATCCGCGCAGGTGGAGTCCTGCGGCGTAGCTCTC
>NZ_JBIAWZ010000036.1:0-36983 GCF_042896175.1 Streptomyces sp. NPDC001315
GGGTCCATGCGGGCCCACTGCGCATCCGTCAGATCTCCACGTGCCACGAAGCAAGATCATCTCACCTCGAGATCCACTTTCGATACACGCCCTAGTCGAGGATGCCGAGGGCGGTGTCCGCTCGGCAGTGGACCTCGCGGGCACCTGCACTCGCAGTGCCTCCAGCGCCTGCTGCCGTGTCACCGGACGGCACCGGCCGCTCTTGGTCGCTGCCCAGCACTCGCCGGTGTGCACGGCGTCGACGTTCGCACGGTTGAGCACGTGCTGGATCAGCCAGTCAGGCGGAGGTGGCCGCATCGCCTCACCCCGGCGTCGTTTTGCCTCGCGCAGCGAACGCCGGGAGCAGGACCTGGCTGTGCCCGCGCAGAAGCCAGGCCGCTGGGTCTCGTGCCGAGCCTGACCCGGGCAAGCTTCCCGGCCAACTGCACCCCCTTCCTGTACGCAGCTCAGCCCGGCGAACTGGATGGATGTGTATGGGAAGGCGCGTCATGCTGGAGGGGATTTTGATGTGAGGGGAATCGTGGGACGCGGTCAGGCAGAGACCCTTGACGAGAAGCACCAGCGCTGGCTGGAGGCATATGTGGTGAGGGCCCGCAGAGTAGAAGAGCACTCGCTCGCTTCCGACTGGGATGCTCTTGTGGAGTCGACCCGTATGCATCCAGTGCGTCCGCCGCTACTTCCGCCCCTTCAAGAAGCCCCATAGCCCCAGACCGAGGCAACCGCCAGCGCCTCCTCCCGCACTGCGGCCCGGCACCGAAGCTCCGCCGAATCGTGCGCTGGATCATGACCACCCCTGGGCACCTACCAACAGCGCACCTGTCGATCAGATACGTTCTGGGTCCGTCGACGAGGCCTTCGGCTCCGTGGCCGGTCAACGCTCCTGCCTCACGGATGTTGAGTGGCAGCACCGCCACAACGGCCTGGACGTCGATCTCCCCGAGCAGACCGGAGACTCGCCTGACTACCAACGCCCGGTTGATGTGTTCGGTCAGGTACGGCGAGATGTGCGCCAGGACTCGGCATCCAGCCCGACGACTACGACCCGAAGCTCCATGTCGACTTCAGTCCGCTGCGCGAGCAGGACCTGACCGCTACCGGCCTTGGTCAGGCCGCTTGATGCTGAGCGCGGCCGGAAGGGAGACAGAGGCGAGGCCCCCTACGCACGGGCCGGTGGCTGTGCACAGCCGAGCGCGCCGACTTCGACGACGGGGGCGTCGGCCACACGGTCCTGCACCTGTACGCCACCGGCACGCCGATAGGTGACTGGTGCTGGCCCCCGGGAGGCTCGATCTGCGGGACATGGTGGACTTCGACGACGGGGCCGCGCCGTCGTCGGCCTGGTCCCGTTCGTGAGTGGTGAAAGCTGACCAAGCCACGGGGAGAGCGCACCCCCGCCCTGGCCGCCAGGCAGTGGCGGGAATCGTCATATCCGTGTCCTTGCTGCCATTGGAGGATGTGACCACGATGGATGGGTGAGCATCCGACGCATCGTCTTCGCCGTCTTTCCGGATTTCCAGATCCTCGACCTGGCCGGACCTCATGAGGTATTCACACAGGCGGGACGTCTCACCGGAGGCGTCGTCCTCGAAACTGTGGCTGCCACGCCCGGTCCGGTGCCCTCCAGCGGCGGTCTCGCGGTCTCCCCCACCCTGACGATCAATGAGATTGCCGGGCCGGTGGACACGCTCGTCGCCGTGGGCGGCAGGGGTATCCACCGGGCTTGCGAGGACGGACGCTTCGTCGACTGGTTCGCCCGGACCGCCCACCGTGCGCGCCGTACTGCCTCAGTGTGCAGCGGCGCCTTCCTGCTGGGCGCCGCCGGGCTCCTCGACGGGCGGCGCGCTGTCACTCACTGGTCGCGCTGCGACCAGCTCGCCGAGCAGTATCCGCAGGTCAGGGTCGACCCCGACCCGATCTTCGTCCGCGACGGTGAGGTGTGGACCTCGGCCGGTATCACTGCGGGCATGGACCTCGCGCTCGCCATGACCGAAGACGACCACGGACCCGAGATTTCCCGCGCTATCGCCCGCCAGATGGTGATGTTCGTCCAACGTCCCGGAGGGCAGGCGCAATTCAGCGCCCAGCTCGCCGCCCAGCGCCCGGAGCGGGCGCCGTTGCGCGACATCCTCGATTGGATCGCCGACCACCCCGACTGCGACCTTGGCGTGCCCGCCCTCGCGGCACGTGCCGCGATGAGCGAACGAAACTTCACCCGCGTCTTCCGTGCGGAGACCGGCCACACCCCCGCCGCGTACGTCGAGAGCGCCCGTATCGAGGCCGCAAGACGGCTCCTGGAGACCACCTCCGCCACCCTGGAATCGGTGGCGCACGCCTGCGGCTTCGGAACCGTCGAGACCCTGCACCGCAGTTTCAAGCGGACGCTCCAGGTCACCCCCGGCGAGTACCGCAAGCATTTCTCCGCGCACACCACCTCTGTCTGACGCCGGCGGTGGCCACCTCCGAAAGGCACACTTATGCGTATCGTCATTCCGCTCTTTGACGGATTCACCGCGCTCGACGTTGTCGGCCCGTACGAGGTCCTTCGCATGCTGCCGGAATCCGACGTCGTCTTCGCCGCCAACGCTCCAGGCCCTTGCACGGACGGCGAGGGCCATCTCCTCCTCCTCGCCACGGCCTCCTTCCAGGACGTCGTGGAAGCCGACGTCCTGGTGGTGCCCGGTGGTCCGGGCGCGCGCCGCAGCCTCGCCGACGAGTCGCTGCTCGGCTGGATCCGTCGTATCCACGCCACCACCACGTGGACCACGTCGGTGTGCACCGGTTCTTTGCTGCTCGGCGCAGCTGGCCTGCTCGACGGGCTGGAGGCCACCACTCACTGGGGGGCCGTCGACACACTGGAGTCGTACGGCGCCACCTACACAGAGCGCCGCGTCGTGGAGCAGCCCGGCGGCATTGTCACCGCCGCCGGGGTTTCCTCGGGCATCGACATGGCACTGCGGCTTGCTGAACTCATCGCCGGACGGGTAGCCGCCGAGGCGTTCCAACTCGCCATCGAGTACGACCCTCAACCGCCCTTCGACTCCGGCTCGTATGCCAAGGCGTCCCAGGAAGCGAAGAACTACCTAGCGGCACGCCCGCGCCGCACGGCCAGGCCCGCGTCCGTATAGCTACGGCAAGTGGCGTGTAGCACTGCGTAACGCTCAGGTCCGCGGTCGACGCGAGGGCCGACGGCACAGCGGATAGCGCTAGTAGGACTCCGTTAGGTCTTCCTGTCGGTCGTGTTCAGCGGCATGGCGGGTGTGCGGACGCATATGAAGTGAACCGTGTTCGGGCGAAGTTGGCGTTATTCGTAGCTGATGTGTTCTCTTCGGTGCCACGGAAGGACCAGCGGGGCAAAAGCGACTGCTACCTGCGGGGACTGATGATGGACGGTCGCCGCAAGTTCTTCCAGGCCATGGCCTCGCGACTGCCGGACGGCAATGAACAGAACCTGCAGCAGTTCGTGAACCAGTCGACCTGGGATCGGGTGCTGGTGCGGCGGCGGATCGCCCAGCGGATGGTGCCGTTGATCGGCCCGACTGCCTGGGCGGTCGACGACGTGTCGTTTCCCAAGGACGGCAGGATGTCGGTCGCCTTCGCCCACCAGTACTGCGGGGCCCTGGGAAAGCAGGCGAACTGTCAGGTCGCGGTCAGCGTGCACGCGGTCACTGATACCGCCTCCGTCCCGCTGCAGTGGCAGCTGTTCCTGCCCAAGGAATGGGACAGTGATGCCGAACGCCGGCCTCGCTGCCAGGTGCCCGATGGGTTCGGACACCGGGAGAAGTGGCGGCTGGCCCTGGACGAGCTGGACGAGCTGGCGGGGTGGGGACTGGTGCCGCCGGTCGTGGTGGCCGACGCCGGCTACGGGCAGAACGCCGACTTCCGGGACGGCCTGACCGGCAGGGGCATCAACTCCGTGGTGGCCGTCCGTTCGGACATAACCGTTCACCCCATGACGCGCAGCCCATTACCCCGCCCTGGTCCGGAAACGGCCGCAGGCCGCAGCCCCGCTACTGTGACAAGCCCTTCTCGGTGGCCGCCCTGGCCGTCAGCCGTGACGACGCCGCGTACCCGGCCAAGGAGGACGACAGGGATGGCGAAGGCGGTGAAAGCGGCGCCGAACCGCTACTGGGAGTGTGCGGGTCGCCCCTCGCACAGCCCCGTCTGGACGGCGGCTTCCATGTCGTCGTCCTGAGCGTCCGCTCCACCCGGGTCGACGTTCGTCATGACCGTGGCCTGCCTGCCGTCGGCCGTGGCGCCGCCCGCGGTCTGGTAGCCGAAGACGTCGCCGCCGTGGCCCCAGTAGAGACCGCCGCAGGGCAGCGGCCTGCTCTCCAGGCCCAGGCCGTACTCCCGGCCGTCGTCACTGCCGGTCGACCGTGTCTTCATCATCGCCTTGAGCTGGGCCGGTCGCAGCAGCTTGCCGCGAACGAGGGCATCCAGGAAGCGGTTGAGGTCGGTGCTGCTGGAGATCATCTCGCCGGACGCGCCCGCGACGGAGGGGTTGAATGCCGTGATGTCCATGAGCGGCGCGTCCTTGCCTGGGCGTACGTACCCGCGCGGGTACGGTCCGGGGATCGACGTGGCATCGCCCGGCACGGACGTATCGTGCAGACCGAGCGGCTCGATGATGCGCCGGCCGATCTCCTCGCCGTACGAATGTCCGGTCACCTTCTCGATGAGCATGCCCGCCAACAGGTAGTTGGTGTTGGAGTAGTGCCACTCGGAGCCGGGCTTCGCACCGGGCTTCTCAAAGGTCGGCGGGTGGGCGAGCGCAAGGTTCACCAGGTCGCGGGTGTCGTGGTGGGCCAGCGGGTCCTTCAGGATGTCCTGCTGGTTGAGGTGGTCGAGGTAGTCGGGCAGGCCGCTGGTGTGCTGGAGGAGCATACGGACCGTGATCACCCGGCCGTCGTTTCCGTGGCCGCGGACGACGCCGGGCAGGTAGCGCTCCACCGGGGCGTCGAGATCGACGCGGTGCTCTCCCACCAGCTCGAGCACGACCGTGGCCACGAAGGGCTTGGTCATGCTGCCGATCCGGAACCTGCTGTCGCCGCGCACCGGCGCCTGGCTGTCCACGTCCGCGACGCCGCTGGTCAGCACCGCGCTGCCGTGTCCGTCTCGCGTCGCGACGAGTGCTCCGGGCACACCGTCCGCGGTGGTCAACCGGTGCATGAGCGCACGCAGCTGAGCGTCGTCGGCAGTGTGGGTGGACTGCGCGGTGGTGCTTTCGGCCATGGTCGCCGCGATGGCGGCGTTACCCGGCAGGCCGCCTCCCATCACACCGACTGCCACGGCCAGCGTGAGTGCCCCACCCAGTGCACGCTTGTACTTGATCACGTGTCCATCCTCCGTCGTCGTAACAAGATCGCTGCTGCGGAGGGCTCTTCACACCCCGCCCCCTCGTCGCCAGTTCACGATGCCCGAGCGGTGCCGGCCGGTGCGATGGGGCGATCATCCGGAACGGCGGTGGGGATAACCCCCGGTAACGATCGATGAATTGCTGACCAGGAACTCAGTGATCTCGGCCCGACGCTCGCGCCGGTGAAGCAGCAGCGGGCGACCTGTGAGACGACGCTCGATCCGAGCGAGTGCGCGCTGCCATGCTTGTGTGTTCTCGACGGTCAGCTCGACGTTCCGGCAGGCCAGCGGCAGGCAGCCGCCGTGCTCGGGAAGTCCTTCGCCGCGTCCTCGCCGGACCTACTCGCAGTGGACCCTGTCGTGATCGTCACACCTCGGGTTCCGCGCTCCTCGACCAACCGCGGATCTCACCCTCGTCGATGAGGCGCCACCCCGCCTTCCACAGCGAGGCGGACGCGTCCCCGATCACTGCCTTACGGGCCCGGACATCATCAGCGGTGACACCGGGAGTACGCCATATGCCACCGCGCGCCATCGAATTGAGAAGCAGCGGCTGCAGCCGGTCCATGGCCTTGGCGAACCTGGCTTCAGGGGTGCGACGTTCCTCGAACTCGTCCCACAGAGCCCGCATGCGTACAGCCTGGTCCGCCGGAAGCAGACGGAAGAGTTCGTCGGCTGCGGCGACCTCTCGCGCCCGCTGGTCCACCCCTGAACCACTGGGGTGTCTCCCCGGTGCGAAGCACCGGGGTTCCCAGTTTCGTGTGCACATGCCGGGTCAGGACACCCACACAAGAGAGGCCCAGCCATGACCGTCCCCCTCCCCGTGGTCTTCATCCACGGACTCTGGCTGCACAGCACCTCCTGGCAGCCGTGGACCGATCTGTTCCGCGACGAGGGCTACGACCCGTCCGCGCCCGGGTGGCCCGGCGACCCCGACACGGTCGAGGATGCGCGCCAGAACCCCGAGAGCATCGCCGGCCACGGCATCGACGACGTCGTCGAGCACTACGCGGCCCTGATCGAGGCCCTGCCTGTGCGGCCCATCGTGATCGGTCACTCGTTCGGTGGGATGATCGCGCAGAAGCTGCTCGGCCAGGACCGCGCC
Source organism: Streptomyces sp. NPDC001315 (assembly GCF_042896175.1). NCBI lineage: Bacteria > Bacillati > Actinomycetota > Actinomycetes > Kitasatosporales > Streptomycetaceae > Streptomyces > Streptomyces sp. NPDC001315. The sequence continues at coordinate 6,461 of NZ_JBIAWZ010000036.1, forward strand.
GCCGCGGCAGTCGCCATCGACGCCGCACAGATCAAGGGCGTTCTGCCCCTGCCGCTGTCCGCACTGAAGGCGACGCTTCCGGTCTTCAAGAACCCGGCCAACAAACACCGTTCGGTCTCCCTGACCGCAGAGCAGTTCCGGTTCGCATTCGGCAACGCCATTGCGGAGGAGGAATCGACAGCCCTGTACGAGCGCTGGACCATCCCCGCGCCGGGCAAGCCGCTGTACGAGGCCGCATCCGCCAACTTCAACCCCCACTCGCCGGCGAAGGTCGACACGAAGAACAGCGGACGCGGCCCGCTGCTGCTCATCTCCGGCGGCAAGGATCACACGGTGCCCGAGGTCGTCACCCGGGCCACCCTCAAGCAGTACAGGCACTCCGAGGCCGTCACCGACATCATCAACTTCCCCGACCGCGGGCACTCCCTGACGATCGACGGCGGCTGGCGCGAGGTCGCGGACACCGTTCTCACCTGGCTGCGGCAGCAGAGCCTGGAGGCCGGGCGATGAACTCCCCTCCCCAGACCGCCGGAACGTCCGGTGCCGATGCGGGCGTCGCCGGTCGGACCGTCGTGGTCACCGGCGCCGGGCGCGGCATCGGGCTGGCCGTCGTCGAGGCCTTCCTCGCAGCCGGCTCCCGCGTCGTCGCGGGATCGAGGGAACGCACCGAAGCCCTCGACGAGCACGTGAAGAAGGGTGCCGAACTCACCGTCGTGGAGGTCGACCTCGCGACGCCCGACGGTCCGGCCGCGCTGGTCGCCGAGGCCGTTGCGGTCCATGGCGGTGTCGACGTCCTGGTGAACAACGTCGGGGCGGTGCGGCCGCGGGTCGACGGCTTCCTGGGCGTGACGGACGAGGACTGGGAGTGGACGTTCACGGTCAACTTCATGGCCGCCGTCCGCACCACCCGGGCCGCCCTGCCGCACCTGCTCGCCACCGGCGCGGGCCGTATCGTCACCGTCTCCTCGGTCAACGCCCGGCTGCCGGACCCGCTGGTCATCGACTACGGCGCGGCGAAGGCAGCGCTGACCAACTTCTGCAAGGCCCTGTCCAAGGAGGTGGGGCCACGCGGCGTGCGGGTGAACACCATCGGCCCCGGCCCGGTGGAGACGGCGCTGTGGCAGGGCGCTGGCGGTGTCGCCGCCACGGTCGGCCAGTCCCGGGGCGTCGACCCCCGGGAGGTGGCCCGCGGCGCGGCGGACCAGTCGGTGACCGGCCGCTTCACCCGGCCGTCCGAGGTCGCCGATCTCGTGCTCTACCTCGCCGGTCCTCGGGCGGCGAACATCACCGGCGCCGACTTCGTCATCGACGGTGGCCTCGTCGAATCCCTCTGACCGGCCGTCACGGCACGGCGGGCATCGAGCCCGCCGCGCCTCGCTTCCCCTCGCATCCTTGGGAGAGAACAGTGAGATTCCGCCTGCCCAGATCCCGCCGCCTGGTGGCCGCGGTCTTCGCCCTGGCCGTCGGCCTCGGCTCGACCACCCTCACGGCCTCGGCCTCCGACAAGTCGGCGCCGTCGTCCGGCGAGCAGATGCCCGCTGGCTTCAGCGAACACAAGACCCAGGTCGCCGGGTTGGGCATCAACTACGTGATCGGCGGCCACGGCCCGACGCTGGTCCTGATCCACGGCTACCCCCAGACCTGGTACGAGTGGCGCGGCATCATGCCCGAGCTCGCCAAGCACTACACCGTCATCGCCCCGGACCTGCCCGGCGCGGGCCACAGCGACGCCCCGGCGTCCGGCTACGACAAGAAGACCATGGCCGCCAAGCTGCACGCGCTCCTGGTGTCGCTCGGCAAGGACAAGGACGTGAATGTCGTCGGCCACGACATCGGCACGATGGTCGCCTACTCCTACGCCGCGCAGTACCCGCACAGCGTCAGGAAACTCGTACTCAGCGAGGCTCCGATCCCGGACCAGGGCATCTACAAGTTCCCGGCCCTGACGGCCCAGGGACCCGGGGTGTGGAACTTCGGCTTCTTCTCCTTGCAGACCGGCCTCCCGGAGACGCTGATCCGGGGCCGCGAGCTGGACTGGACGTCGGGCTTCATGCGAGGCATCGCGGTGCACAAGGACGCCCTGACCCCGGACGACCTGCAGGTCTTCGCCTCCTACCTGCGCGACTACGCACACCTGGAGGCGAGCTTCGCGTGGTTCAGGACGTTCCCGCAGGACATCGCTGACAACGCGCGGTTCCAGAAGAAGCCCTTGACCATGCCTGTCCTCGCGATAGGCGCCGAGGGCAGCCTCGGTTCGTCGGTCGCGAAGCAGGTGCGCCACTACGCCACCCACGTCACCCCGGCTGTCGTCGCCGACTCCGGCCACTGGATCTACGAAGAGCACCCGAAAGAGATGACCGACATGCTGCTGCACTTCCTGGGCGGCCGACGATGACGTCAGGAGCGGAAATGACCCGGTTCTTCCCCACCTTCGGCCCGACGGCCGAGCGCGAACCCTTCTGGTTCCTCGGCGGCCAGGCCAGGATCCTGCTTCCTGGCGCCGCGACCGACAATCGGCTCAGCCTGATGGAGTTCGCCGACCCGGCCGGCCACGCACCCCCGCACCACGTCCACGAGGACGAGGAGGAGGTCTGGTTCGTCCTCGACGGCGAGGTGACGTTCTTCGTCGGTGACCAGCGCCACGACCTGGTGCCCGGTCAGGTCGCGTACGGGCCGCGCGGGGTTCCGCACAGCTATCTGGTGCGCTCGCCCGAGGGGGCGCGGATGGCGGTGCTGTTCAGCCCGGCCTGCATCGAGGAGTACTTCAGGGCCAACGGCACCCCGGTGGCCGAGGCCGGGGACCTGCCGCCGGAGTTCGACATCGCGGCGGTCGTGGCCTCCGCCGAGGCCTTCCACCTGCGCGTCACCGGACCGCCGCCGTCCTTGTGAGTCAGATCGCTCTGAAAGAGCAGGAAATACGATGAGATGGAGGGAGTAGTCATGACAGGCATCGAACCCGCCCGATTCCGCGAGGGCGGGCAACGCCGCAGAAAGCTGATGCTTTCGGCGATGGTGGTCGGGACGCTGCTCGCGGTCCCGGCACTGTCAGCCGCCACGCCCGCCGGCTCGGCGTCCGCCGCGCACACCGCGACGGCGTTGGCCACACCGAGCACACCAAGGCCGACCGTGGTCCTGGTCCACGGTGCGTTCGCGGACTCGTCGAGCTGGGACGCGGTGATATCGCGGCTCGAGCGCCAGGGGTACCCCGTGATCGGCGTCGCGAACCCGCTCCGTGGCCTGGCCGGCGACTCGGCCTACGTGTCCAGTGTCGTGGACACCATTCCCGGGCCGGTCGTCCTGGTCGGCCATTCCTACGGCGGCGCCGTCATCAGCGACGCCGCGGTGGGCCACCCCAACGTCAAGGCGCTCGTGTACATCGCCGCGTTCGCTCCCGATCAGGGCGAGTCCGCCCTGGCGATCCTCGCAAAATACCCGGGCAGCCAGCTCTCGCCGGCGCTGACGGTCCGGCCGTTCCCGGGCGGTCAGGACGCCTACGTCAACCCCGCCGATTTCCGGCAGGTATTCGCCGCCGACGTGCCGGCCGGCAAGGCCCGGCTGATGGCCGCCGGGCAACGGCCGGCGGCGCTGGCCGCGTTCGCGGAACCCAGCAGCACGCCGGCATGGAAGACCATTCCCTCCTGGTTCCTGGTCGCAGGCGCCGACCGCGCCATCCCACCGGCTGCTGAGCAGGCCATGGCGCTTCGTGCGGGTTCCCACACCGAAGTGATCCGCGGCGCCTCGCACGCGGTTCTCGTGTCGCATCCCGACGCCACCGCGCACGTCATCGAGGCCGCCGCCCGCGCCACCTCCTGACCCGGCATCATCCGCGATGAATGTGGCTTCAGTTGAGTGATGCCCCTTGACCTCGACCAAGCCGAACAGCGGTGATTCGGCCCCCGCCAGTCCGAGTCGATCAAGGAGCCGCCGGTAGAACGCTTGAGCGCCACTCATCTCGAGCCACACCCGTCCGCGATGCACCGGTGGGGCCGCTTCATGTACACGGTCCAGCCGATCCGCGAAAGGAATGAGCATGCCAGCCCTGTCCGACCCGGTCCGCACAGGTCCCGCAACGGGCACGCCACCGATCGGCAGCGACAGAGATGACCGACTCCCGCGACCACGGTCCTCTGCCGGGCCTGCTCCTCGCCCTGACCATCGGGACCGGCCTGGTCGACGCCGTCAGCTATCTGACGCTGGGCCATGTCTTCGTCGCGAACATGGCGGGCAACGTCGTCTTCTTCGGATTCGCGGTCGTCGGAGTCGGCGGCGTCTCCTGGAGCGCGACGCTTCTGGCGGTCGGCTGCTTCGGGGCCGGCGCGTTCATCGGCGGACGCTACGGCAGCGCTCGCAAGACCCACCGCGGCCGGCTGCTGGCCGCCACGTGCGGGGCCCAGTGCATGCCGGTCGCCGTGACGGCCGGTCTGGCCGCCTTCGCCGATCCGACGCGGCGGCGCACACAGCAGGCCATGGTCGCACCGCTGGCCGTCGCGATGGGCGCGCAGAACGCCGTGGTCCGCCGACTGGCAGTCCCCGACCTGACCACGACAGTTCTCACCCTGACGACCGCGGGACTGTTCGCGGACCGGACCTCGAACCAGGTGCGGCTGCGGCGCCTCGCGTCGATCCTATCGATGATGACGGGGGCGCTGGTCGGCGGTCTGCTGCTACGGCCACGGCCGGATCGCGGCTCCGCTGTGGGCCGCCGCGGCCGTTCACGCGGTGTGCGCGGTGACGGCCGACCGGCTGCGACGGCGCGACACCGCCGAGAGCTGGGGCTGACCGGGCCGCGACCGCTCCGACCATCACCCACGGCGCCCGTACGCCGTCCACCTCACCGACCCGGCGCCGTCACCACGCGCTGATCCACCAAGCCCACGAAGGGAAACCGACATGCCGTACATCACCGTCGGCCAGGAGAACTCCACCGACATCGAGCTCTACTACGAGGACCATGGGAGCGGGCAGCCCGTCGTGCTGATCCACGGCTACCCGCTGGACGGCCACTCGTGGGAGAAGCAGCTCCCGGCCCTGCTCGACGCCGGCCACCGGGTCATCACCTACGACCGGCGCGGCTTCGGCCGGTCGTCGCAGCCGACCACGGGCTACGACTACGACAGTTTCGCCGCCGATCTCAACACGGTGCTGACCGAGCTGGACCTCACCGACGCGGTCCTCGTCGGGTTCTCCATGGGCACAGGGGAAGTCGGCCGTTACCTGGGTACGTACGGCTCGCAGCGCGTCGCCAAGGCTGCCTTCCTGGCCTCCCTCGAACCCTTCCTGGTCAAGACCGACGACAACCCGGGCGGCGTCGACCAGTCCGTCTTCGACGGCATCCTGGAGGCGGTCACGAAGGACCGCTACGCCTACTTCACCGGCTTCTACGAGGCGTTCTACAACCTCGACGAGACGCTCGGCAGCCGGATCAGCGAAGAGGCCGTGCGGGCCAGCTGGAACGTGGCGGCGGGCGCATCGGCGTACGCGTCGGTGGCCTGCGTGCCCACCTGGATCACCGACTTCCGCGCCGACGTCGCCAAGATCGACGTACCGACACTGATCCTGCACGGCACGGCCGACCGGATTCTGCCGGTCGACTCCACCGGCCGGCCCTTCCACGCACTGCTGCCCTCGGCCGAGTACGTCGAGATCGAGGGCGCCCCGCACGGCCTGCTGTGGACGCACGCTGAGGAGGTCAACGCCGCGCTGCTGGCCTTCCTGGCCAAGTAGTCGCCCGGCTCGGCCACCACCGAGGGCCTGGACCGTGATTCGGTGCAGGCCCTCGCGAAGCGTCCCACCGGTGGTCTGCACCGAGACCGGACCACCGGCGCTCGACCAGGTCGCGCGGGTCGGCCGCCCTCGGGGCCGCAGGCCGGCGCTGCCTGCTCCAGCAGGCACCCGGGGCGATGCAGGCGCCGGTGGAGCTGTGCGGCGGCGCCTCCTTGGTGCCGTAGGGGTAGTTGCTGGACCGCCTGATGTCCGTGGCCTCGGACAGCTCCACGACAGAGGCGCCCTTGTGACTCCCGGTTCGCCGTCATCACCGCGCGCGGACGTGGTGCGCGACGAGGGCGAGGCGTACGCGGCCGGACTCCGGGCGGCCGGTGTGCTGGTCACCGCCGTCCGTTACCTCGGAGTCATCCACTACTTCGTCATGCTCGACCCCTGAGCGGCTCCCAGGCCGCCGCGTCGGCCATCGCCCTGGCCTCCGACACCCTCCACAGCGCCCTGCACGACGCGCTGCCGACGGCTTCCCCTTATAGGCGCCTGCGCAGGGCCTCGCGCTGATGGAGCACACCTCGCCGGAGCCAGACATGCCCACCCCGCTCGCCCCGTCGTCCTCATCCACGGTCCGTGGAAACATCCGTCCAGCCGGCAGAGCTGGATCGAGAGGCTCGAAGAGGCCGATTACCGCCCCGTCGCGACCCGCCTGGCCCGGCGTCGCCGACACGGTCGAGGCCACCCGCGCTCCCGGCCGTCCGGCCACAGCCCCGGCACGATCCGCGGGCGCCGGGTCGTGCGAGCGCGCCCCATCGTGCTGCGGCGCCACGCCGTGTCGGCTGTGCTGGTGAACCTTCGTCAGCGCATGGTCCGGTCACCGATCCAGCGTCCGCGCCCGGAATGCGTATCCGACGGACCCGAACACCGTGCCGCAGTATCCTTTCCTTCCAGGGGGCACGGGCCCGAGCGGCCGGTCGAAGGGATGAATGTGGATCTCGTCGGCCGGGAAGCACAACTCGGATTGCTGCGTGGCGTCCTGTCCGAAGCGGGCAGTCGCGGGGCGGCGGTCCTGGTCCGCGGTGCACCGGGCATCGGCAAGACCTCGTTGCTCGCCGCGACCGGGATACTGGCCGAGTCCCTGGGATTCCGGGTGCTGCGCGCGGTGGGTGTCGAGGCCGAGAACGACATCCCCTTCGGCGGCCTCCACCAGCTGTTGCGACCGCTGGGTCTCGCGCAGAGGGAAGGCAGCGCGCCGCACCGGCTCGCACTGTCGGCCGCACTCGGCCATGCCGAGGCCGAGGTGCCCGACGTCTTCATGGTGGGCCTCGCCGTGCTCGACCTCATAGCCGACGTCGCCGCGACCGCGCCGGTCCTGATCCTCACCGACGACGTGCAGTGGCTCGATGACGCGACGGTCAGCGTCCTGGCCTTCATGGCGCGCCGGGTCGGCTCGGAGCCGGTCGTCATGGTCGGCGCCGCGCGGGACGGCTACCGGTCGCGGCTGAACCCCGACGAACTCACCACCGTTCCGCTCGAACCGCTGTCCGACGACGACGCCGCGGCGCTGCTGGCCACCCGGGCCCCCGGCCTGCGGCCGGCCGCGCGCCGCAGACTGCTCGCGGCGGCGGCCGGGAACCCCCTGGCCCTGACCGAGTTGTCCGGCACCCTCGGCAAGGCCGCCGACCCGGACGAGACGCGCCTGCCGCTCACCGAACGCCTGGAGCGCGCGTTCACCGACCGGCTGGCGACGCTGCCGGCGACCACGCGGACCATCCTGAGGGTCGCAGCCCTCGACGACGGTTCGTCGCTCACCGAGATCTTCGCCGCGGCGCGGGTCCTGGCCGGTGATGCCATGGGGATCGCCGAGCTCGAACCGGCGCTGCGTGCTCGGCTGGTCTCGGTCGCCGGGGTCGAACTGCGCTTCGGGCATCCGCTGATGCGCTCGGCAATCCAGCAGACGATGCCCACGGCCGAGTTGCAGGCCGCGCACGCCGCCCTCGCCTCGGTGCTCGACGACCATCCCGACCGTCAGGTGCGGCACCGGGCCGCGGCGACCTCGACCGCGGACGAGACCGTCGCCCAGGCACTGGAAGACACCGCGCTCCGCGCCGCACGCCGCGGGGCCATCGCGGAGGCCGTCACAGCCCTCGAACACGCGGCGGAGCTCAGCGGCGAAACCGCCCGCCGCACCGAACGCCTGCTGCGCGCCGCCGACTATGCCGTCGAGCTCGGGCGGCCGGAGTCCGTGAACCGCTTGCTCGACCGAGCGCAGACCATGACATTGTCACCGCGTCAGCACGCCACCGTGGTCTGGCTCCGCGGCAGCTTCGCCGAGGGGCTGGGCGGCCATCCCGGCTCCACGGTCTCGCTGACGGCGCTGGCCGAGAGTGTCGCGGCGGATGACCGGGCCCTGGCGCTGCGGATCCTGTGGAGCGCCGCGCAGTTGTGCTTCTGGTCCGAGCCCGGCCCGGAGGCGCGACGCCGGGTTCTGGACGCGGTCGAGCGCATGGTGCTGGACGACCTCGATCCCTGGCGGCTGGCCATCTGTGCCTACGCGGCGCCGGTCGAGCGGGGGGCGTTCGTCCTGAACGGGATCCGGGACATGACGCCGAACGACGGCGACGACGGCCGCGCCTACCGGATGCTGAGCACCGCCACGCTGCTGGCCGGCGGCTTCGACGCCGCGCGCGCCTTCGCCGCGTCCGGAAGCATCGGTCTGCGGGCTCAAGGTCGCCTGGGCCTGCTGGCCCGCACGGCCGGCGCACAGGCCTGGTCCGACATCGTCGTCGGCGACCTCGGCGCGGCCATCTCGGCCACGGAGGAGTCACGCCGTCTGGCCCGCGAGACGACCCAGACGATGATGTACGCCCTGATGACCGCCATCGGTGCGAAGCTCGCGGCGCTGCGCGGCGATGTCGACGACGCTCTGCGGCTCGCCGAGGAGGCCGAGGAGATAGGCCTGCCCGCGGGAGCGCGTCCCGTGCTGGCGATCGCGCTGATCGCCCGTGGGACAGCCGCCCTGGCCGCGGGACGGTTCGAGGAGGCGCTGGGCCACTTCCGGCGGGTACACGATCCCGCTGACCCCGCATTCCAGGTCGCGCTGCGCCTCACGGCGGTCGGCGATCTCGTCGACGCGGCGACGCACTGCGGGCGTGCGGAAAGCGTCGTGCCGATCGTGGCGGAGCTCGAAGACATCGCTGCCGTGACCCCGGCGCCGGTGCTGCACGCCGAGCTGCGCCTGGCTCGCGCGCTCCTGGCCGACGACGATGACGCGGCCGAGTCGTTGTTCGACGCGGCGTTGCGGGCCGACCTGGCCGCTTGGCCCCTGATCCGGGCCCGAACCCACCTGGCCTTGGGGGAGTGGCTCCGACGTCGGCGCCGGTCCGTGGAATCGCGGGACCACCTTCGTACCGCACGGGACATGTTCGACGGGCTGGGCGCGATCCCGTGGGGCGAGAAGGCCCGCCGCGAACTACGCGCAGCCGGCGAGACCAGTCGCCGCCGCGATCCGGACGCTCGCGACCAGCTGACTCCGCACGAGCTGCAGATAGTGCAGCTGGCCGCCGAGGGGCTGACCAACCGGGAGATCGGCCAGCGGCTCTATCTTTCGCACCGGACTGTCAGCTCCCACCTGCACCGGATCTTCCCCAGACTCGGCGTCGTCTCCCGTGCCGAGCTGCGGACAGTGGTCGGCGATTTGCGCTGAGACTGTCCACCGTCATGTGACGCTCGCTCGGCCTGTTGCGGCGTGTCTAGCCTCTGACCTGGGCGGAGCATCGCGAAGAGAGGGAGCTCATGATGTGGTCCGGTTATCACCGTGCGGCCGGGCCGCCGATGGTCGGTCGGCACGCGGAGTGTGAGGCGATCGGAAGGCTGCTCGAATCGGTCCGTGACGGCTTCAGCGGAGTCCTGGTGCTCACCGGCGACGCGGGGGTCGGCAAATCCCGGCTTCTGGAGTACGCCGCCCAGTCCGCCCAGGACCTGACAGTCGTCAGGCTGGTCGGTGTGGAGGCCGAGACACGACTGGGCTACGGAGCCCTGCACCGGCTCCTGCGACCCCACCTCGGCCGGGTGTCGGCTCTGCCGCAGCGCCAGCGTGACGCCCTGAACGCCGCGTTCGGGCTGACCGATGCCGCGCCGTCCGACCGCCATCTGGTTGGGTTGGCCGCGCTGACGTTGCTCTCGGACGCGGCCACGGCGGCGCCGATGCTCTGCCTGGTCGACGACGTGCAGTGGCTGGACCGCGAGTCGGCGGAGACCCTGGCGTTCGTGGGCCGACGCCTGTACGCGGACTGCCTCGGGCTGCTGTTCGCCGGGCGCGACGGGACCGGCGACCACGACGTCTTCAGCGCCCTGCCCGCACTCCGGCTGGAGGGACTCGCGGACGTGGAAGCACGGGCCCTGCTGACCGCCGGCGTGACCGGACACCTGGACCAGGCGGTCGCCGAGCAACTCGTCACCGGCACCGGAGGCAACCCGCTCGCGCTCCTGGAACTCGCGGTGAACCTGGGCTCGGAGCAGCTGGCAGGGGTCACGCCACTGCCCGAGCCGCTGCCGGTGAACCAGCAGTTGGAAGAACACTTCCGGCAGACGGCGGCGCTGCTGCCCGCCGACACTCAGACCCTGCTGCTGCTCATGGCCGCGACGCCGACGGACGACCGGGCGACGCTGTGGCGCGCCGCCGGCGCCCTGGGGCTGTCCGTCCGGTCTGCCACACCCGCGGTCGCCGCGGGGATACTGAAGCGCGGGACCACCGTCGAATTCCGCCATCCGCTGATCCGATCGGCGGTCCACTCGGCCGCGACCGCCGAGGAGCGACGCAGGGTCCAGGCGGCACTCGCCGCCACGAGCGCCCCCGAGCGCCGGGCCTGGCATCTGGCCGAGGCGACCGACGGTCCGGACGACAGTGTGGCCGCGGAACTCGAAGCAGCCTCCGAACGAGCCCAGGCGCGTGGCGGATACTCCGAACAGGCCCTGGTCCTCACCCGGGCTGCGGAGATGACCACACATCCGGGCAGGCGGGCCGAGCGGTATCTCCACGCGGCGGCGGCACACCTCACCTCCGGCAATCTGCCGGCGGTCCAGGCGCTGCTCGATCTCGCCACTCCCGATCTGACCGGGCCGGTCGCCCGAGCCCACGCGACACGGCTGCGGGCGTCCGTCGAGATGTTCTACGCCCGCCCCCGCGAGGTACCTGCGATATTGCTCGACGCGGTGGCCGACCTGGGCTTTACCGATCCCGTGGCGAGCTGGGACCTGCTGCGCGAGGCGACGTACGCCGCGATCGTCGGCGGCCGAATGATCACGGGGACGACTACCCGCGAGGTCGCCAAGGCCACCGCCGACGCCTGGCGCGAACCGGCATCGCCGGCCGGGAGCCCCGATCCGCTGATGGCGGCGCTGGCGCGCTCGGTCGCCTACGGCTACGCCGCGGGAGCCCCGGCCCTGGCCGCGGCCCTGGCCCGGCTGCGCGCCGCCGACGATCTCCAGGATCAGAATGCGTTCAGCGTCATGATCAGCGCCGCGGGCGACGAGTTGTGGGACATCGAAGCCAAGCGGGAGATCCTCGAGAAACTGGTGACAGCGGACCGGCGTCGCGGAGCGCTCCACGGGCTCAGCATGGCGTTGCTCGCCCTCTCCACTGTGGAGATCTGGGACGGCCGGTTCGCCGCCGCCGAGAGCTGCTACAACGAGGCGTACGACTACATGGCCGCGACCGGGTACAGCGAGTCGGGAGATTTCAACAAGGCCCTGCTGTACGCCTGGACCGGTCGGGAAGCCGAGTTGCGGGCCGCGGTCGCGACGATGCACGCCTATACCGAGAACCTGGGGATCGGAATAACGTACCGGTGGATCGGCCAGGCCCTGAGCATCTTCGAGATCGGTCGAGGGCGGTATCGGGAGGCGCTCGACGCTCTGCTCATGGTGTTCGCCGAGCGCTCGGTGATCATCGGCGACACCAATCTCGCAGGAATGGTCGAGGCCGGGCTGCGGGCAGGCGACCGCAAGGCCGCCGCCATGGCCATGGAGCGCCTGGAGGAGCGCGCCCCGCTCGCCGGCACCCCATGGGCGCTGGGGCTGCTCGCACGCGGCCGGGCCCTGATGACCGACGACGACGGAGCGGAGCAGCTGTACCAGGAATCGATCTCGCAGCTCGGGAAGGTCCCGGTGGCCGTGGAGCTGGCATGGTCGCGCCTGCTGTACGGCGAGTGGCTCCGCCGGCGCAAACGTCGTGCCGACGCCAGGGTCCAGCTGCGGGCCGCGTACGAGTCCTTCGAGTCCTGGGGAGCCGCACCTTTCGCCGAGCGGGCGAGGGTGGAGCTGCTGGCCACCGGGGAGACGGCACGCAAACGAACGGTCGACACCCAGTTCGACCTCACCCCGCAGGAGCGTCATGTGGCGATGCTGGCCGCGTCGGGGTTGACCAACCCGGAGATCGCCACCCAGTTGTTCGTCACCACCTCAACCATCGAGTTCCATTTGAGCAGGGTGTTCCGCAAGCTCCGTATCACGTCGCGCAAGCAGATCGGGCCCAGGCTGAGTGAAACCGATTCCGGCGATTGACAGCGGGGCGTCGTCCCGCATGTTCCCCCCGGCTCAGTCGGGTTGCCCGGCTCGGCCGGCTGCTCGGTGGCGGTCACCGCCGAACGGTGGCCGCTGAGCAGTACCCGGACACCCAGCCCGGACGCCGCCCCGACGTCGTCGGCGGGCCCGAGACTCACGGCATCCAGCAGGGCGACCCAGGAGGTGCGGCCCGTTTCCAGGGCAGCGACGACGAGTACGGCCATCCCGGCACGAACTGGTCGTTGCTGCGGGCGCCGCGTCCGTAGACGTGGCAGAACGGCCGGTCGTCGCTGGTCGGGGCATCGGGGCGGAGCCAGTTGCTCACGTCCACAGCCAGCACGATGCGTCCATGGGCCGCTTTGGGCAGCGGCAGGCCGGTCAGCGCGCGGCGCAACCGTGCCGGCTCCAGCCAGCCCCGGTCCAACGCGGCACACAAGGCCCCGTGCCCCCGCCGGTGCTCGACCGCCAGGCAGAGCTCGACCAGGGTCTTCACCGGCCCATCGGTGCACAAGACCGCGTCGGTGATCTCGAAGAGCGCATGGGCACGGCTGTACAGGCAGTCGTAGAAGTCGACCCGAAAGCGGGACAACGCGTCCAATGCCTCGCCTGCAGGTCCTGGCACGGGGAGACTCATACGCAGCGGCCGTTCTCTCGTGCTTCGTTACTCGACATCTCGAAGCGTGGAGAACGGCCGCCTCCGCTGTCACGGGAAGAACCGCAGATCAGCAGGTCGGGTGACAGGCGCGGTTAAACGTCAAGTTCAGGCCAGGAAGCACGTCAATGTCAGTCCCCTTCAGGCAGGGAGAAGGCGAACAGCTTGTTGTTGGGGCGGTTTTCCGGGAGGTGGTAGCCGGAGCCCCAGTAGACGGTGCCGTCGACAATTGCAGCGCCGCCGAGGACCGCGCCACCGCTTGCAAAGCTCCACCGGATCTTACCGGTGGCGGCGTCCAGGGCGTACATGTCACCGGACAGCGAGCCGGCGTACACCACGCCGTTGGCGGAGGAGACAAAACCCATGTCCAAGTCGCCCTTGGGGTCGGCGGTCTGCCAGAGGATCTTGCCGGTGGCGGCGTCCATGGCGGTGATGAAGCCGTTGCTGGTGGTCGACTTCTCACCGGTCGCAGAGGTGATCGTGGTGGGCACGTGGCCGTAGTTGGTGATCTCCGCGTAGATACGCTTGCCGTCTGCCGCGGTACCCCACTCAATTCCGCCAAGTGAGCTTCCGGGACCGGCCTGGGTCTGCCAGACGACCTTCCCGGTGGCCGGGTCCAGCGCCCAGTACACACCACTCTTCTGACCGACACCGAGGAGATCAATGGTCTTTCCATCGACAACGGTGTTGTACAGGTTCGGTCCGGCGCCGAAGTCGTAGTCCGGACCGCTGGGGTGCGGAATGGTCCACGAGTCGGCGTCAAGGGTCTGGCGGGCCCAGGCTATCGAGCCGCTCTTCAGATCCAGGGCCAGGATCGAGTCGACGTGGTTGTCCGGGGAGCCCGGGGTGCACCCGGTCTGGCCCGGCTGGGTGCACACCCCGTCCGGCACCGTGTAATTGTTGCCGGTGGACACGTACAGCAGTCCTCGCCGGCGGTCCACGACTGGGGTGCTGGACCACACCGCACCGCCCGTGTAACCCTCCGGCACCGTGCGAATCTTCCACAGCACCTTGCCGGTGGCCACGTCCAGCGCCAGCACACTGCCACGGAAGGTGTACGGGAAGTCCTTGGTCTCCGCCTTCGACGACACACCCACGTATGCCACCCCGTCGGAGATGACTGGGGAGCTGGTGATGAGTGCATCCGGGTTGTCATCCACCTTGGTGCGCCACAGCGGCGCACCGGTCTTGGCATCCGCGCCCATCATGAAAGCACCCTCGGTGGTGGCAACGGTCTGCACGCCCTCGCCGAACACCAGCGTGCCGTTCGCGTAGGCGGGGCTGGTCCGCGAGATGTCCCCGGCCACACCGCTGTACGCGCTGATCGGCTTCGACCACAGAGCCTTTCCGGAGCCGGTGCTCACCGCCGACAGCCTGCCGCCCCAGTCCGGTACGTACGCGACGCCGTCCACCACGGTAGGTGTGGCGGAAACACTGCCGGCCGCCGTGTAGATCCACCGCGGCTTCAGGTTCTTCACGTTGTGGGAGTTGAGGATTCTCTCGGATGCCGCGTTCCGAGTGTTGTTGGTGTTCTGGCCGGCCGATACCCAGTCCGCAGTCGATTTCTGCGGTGGCGTCGCCTGCGCCGCACCGGCGTACGCCACGGTGCTGAGCGTCGCGGTGAGCGCGGTACCCACCGCTGCGATCCGGAACTTACTCCATTTGGTCAATGCCATGGTGCGTGAATCTCCTCAAGCTAATGCTTTGGACGGCCGTGCAAACTGCGGGCCACCGGGTGGGATTGTCCCGGCGACGGCAAAGCCGTCCGCGTTCAAGAGGTGGTCATGGTGAGGTTTGGATGAGCTCGTTATCGGCGACGCGATCGCCCTCGACCGCCTGCTCCGCCCTGAGAATCCGTCACGGCGGCGCCCACCCATGGGCATTTACTGCCCTCGCGCTCCCATCTCGCGAGTCGACGAATGAAATGTAGGCCGACTTCGACGGCCTAACATGCCCACGAATGCACGACGGTTGTCCCTGCAGTGCATTCAGTGATGCGTATCCGGATGCAGCACTCCGCGTTCTTGCTCGACGACGAACTGTTCGATCGCGCATATCGGCGGCTGTGCGATCGCGACATCGAGCACTGGGCCGACCCGCAGATGCGCCGCCCAGGCGAGATCAACAACGAGCACGGCGGTCGAGGCGTGCACTTCAAAGACCCGGCGGGTCACGCGATTGAGTTGATCACCCGCCCGTATCTGTAACCGGGGTAGGACCCTGGGAGCTGTCGATAAATAACTCCTTGACCTTGGTGTGGGTCATGAGCTCGCGAGATAGTGCCCGGCGATTGCGGCAAGTTGTTATGCCGTGGTTACGGTGAGGGCGCCGGTGGAGGCAGTGTGACCGAGTGCGGTGAGTACCGGGGTTGCGTCCCAGAGGGTCGCGCCGATCCTGCTCTTGCTCAGGCCGGTCGCCTCGGCGAGCACGGCGTTCGTCATGGACCAGCGTTTCTTGAGGAGGAAGACGACGAGTTGGTCGGCGGCGGAGAGTCGCCTGCCGCCGGCACCGGAGCCACCGTCGGGACGCTTTCCGCGAAGGAGGATCGGTGGATGTTCGGCACGCCAGGTGCGGTAGCGGACGGCGAGGCCAGCGAAGGCAGAGGGTTCCAGGCCGGTGAGGCTGGTGATCCCACAGCGCTCTTCCCCGGGTGCCCTGGCCGTCGGAGCGGAGGTGCAGGGTCCCGGGCCATGGGTTCGCGAGCAGGAGAAGGCACGCAGTCCGGCATGACGTTCGGCGCAGTGACGGCCGGGACGGCCGCGAGGTCGAGAGGCGTCCCCGCCGCCGTCAGGTGATGTGCCGCAGCAGCGCGGCGACCGCCGGGGGCGCCTCGCCGGGAGGTCGTACCACCATGATCTTCCAGTTCGGCGCGTGCCGGTCGAACCGGTACTGGGGCAGGTCGGGGAAGCGGTCCGCGATCGACTTGGGCATGATGCAGACACCCAGGTCGCCTCGGACCAGTTCGGCCGCCGCGCCGATGTCGTTCACCTCGAACGTCGTGCTCCGGTCGACGCCCGCGGCCCGGAAGGCCCGGTCGACCGCGTAGCGGATGGCCCAGCCGGGTGTGAAGTCCACCAGGGGCAACTGGGCGATGTCGCCGAGCCGGACCTCGCCGTTCGGTGTCGCCCCGGCGAGCACCCGCCGGGGCGCCGCCAGCAGCACCATGTCCTCGCGGGACAGCAGCCGGGTGGTGAGCCCGCGCTGCTGCTGGCGGTCCAGCGCGACCACGGCCAGGTCCACCGTGCCGTCACACAGTGCCTGCCGGATGTCGGCGACGGCCGCCTGTCGCAAGTGCACGACCACGCCCGGATGCTCCGCCCGCAGCGCGGCCAGGGCGTGGTGGAGTACCGCCCACACCCCCTGCATCGTGCCGACGGTCACGCGCCCGAGCAGTTGCCCTCGTACGCCATCGACGGCCTCCCGTGCCAGCTCGGCGGCCCGGAGCGTCGCGCGTGCGGCGGGAATGAACGCCTCGCCGGCCGGGGTGAGGGCGACGCGGTGTGTGGTGCGGTCGAACAAGGGGGTGCCCAGTTCGCGTTCGAGGGCGCGGACCGTGCTGGACACGGCGGACTGGACCACGTGCAGCCGCCGTGCCGCCGCCGTGAAACCGCCTGCGTCGGCCACCGCGACGACGACCTCCATCTGCCGCAGATCCATCATCCGCTCCCGGTCAAGCAGCCCTTCGTCCGGCTCCGTCCGGCGCGAAGGCGACGGTCTTCGATCTTCGCTGCATCGTATGTGGACGGTGGGGCGTCGTACGGGTGCGCCGGTTCATGCCCCTGCAGGTGCTTGGTCACATACGCCGGGCCGACGGACCGAGACCGCGGGGTTCCTCAGGCGCGCACCAGCGGTGTGTCGACCAGATGCTCGGCCAGGAACCACGCCTGCCGTTCGCCGGTCCGGATCACCTGGGAGACCAGCAGGTCGATGGTGCCGTCGTCACCGCACTCGGCGGTCCGGGCGGCGGCGTCGTGGGCCTCGGTGAGGATGGTCTCGTGGGCCTCGAGCAGCCGGGACAGCATGGCCGGCACCTCCTCCACCCCGTCCGGGGGTCGCGGAATCGACGTGATCTCGGCGACGTGCCTGGGATCTCCCACCGCGACGCCGCCCAGCGACTGGACGCGCTCGGCGATGGTGTCGATGATCTCGAGCTGTTCGCCCGCGTGCTTGTCCAGGACCAGGTGCAGCTGGTAGAAGGTCGCGCCGCGCATCAGCCAGTGGTGCTTCTTGTAGAGGCCGTAGAGGATCTGTGTGTCCGCAAGGACCTTGTTCAGGCGCTGACAGGAGTACATCCGCGCCTCGTAGGACAGGGCGACCGGGAACTGCTTGACGGTCCCGAACTCCTGGATCACCTCGCCCTTCTGGTGCAGCCAGGGCTGGCTGCTGTGGGCGTATGGGGGGTTGGTGGTCATGGTCCGCCTCCTGCGGTGCCGTGTTGTGTGTACTCCGGCGACGCTAGGTGCCTGGTCGAGGGATGGCTTGACCCGCAGTGCATGCGGTGGTGCCCACCAGCGCACTGAGCCCGGTGCTCGTGACGGGCGTTCACTCTCGAGCAAGTATCCGTGCGTCGGCGGACTCGGGCCGTTCTTCGGCAGCTCCAGCGTCGGCGCAACAGGTCATCCCGGAGTGCCGGTGGAACAAGGAGAGGCATGCGTGCGAACGAGCAGGCGGATGTCGTGGTCGTCGGGCTTCCTCGGTGACCTGGCAGTCCTGTCCGAGGAAACATGCGGCGCACACCGGCACGGGCCATCAGGTCGACGTACTGTTCGGCAATGGTCTGCTTGGCCATGGCGCTCCTCGGGTTCCGGCAGTGCCGTAGGCGCCGCCATGCGAGGGCACAGCGAGCCCGCTTCGGGATCACGTTAGAGAGACCAGAGAGCACCACTTGCCTGTCCATGCACGCGATCCGTTCAGGCAGTGCACCGATCCCCGGCCCTGCTGCGGCCGACGCGATCCGCACCCGCCGCCGGGCGAATGGGCCCGTCCAGCAGGGGGAGTGAACGGCCGCTGCGGCCACTACGCACCGCGATCAGTTCCGCCGCGAAGGACACCGCAGTCTCCTGCGGTGTAGACGCACCGAGGTCGAGGCCCACGGGCGCGTGCAGTCTCGCCACGGCCTCGGGGGACACGCCGGCCTCCGCGAGGTCGCGGATCCTTCGTGCCTGGGTGCGCCGGGAGCCGAGCGCACCCACGTAGGCCAGTGGACGGCCGAGGGCCTCGGCGAGAACCGGGATGTCGAACTTCGGGTCGTGCGTCATCACGCACACCACGGTCCTGCGATCGGTCTCCACACCTGCCAGGTGCCTGTGGGGCCAGTCGACCACGACCTCGTGGGCGTGCGGGAAGCGTTCGGGTGTGGTGAAGGTGGAGCGGGCGTCGCACACCGTGACGTGGTACCCGAGGAACGCGCCGATCTGGCTCACGGCGGCGGCGTGGGCGTCGGCTCCGAACACCAGAAGCCGTGTCGGCGGGAACCATGCCTCGAACAGAACCCGGGGCTCGCCGTGCACGCCGATGTCGTAAGTTCGTACGACGGTGTCGTCCTCAGCGTCTTCGTGGCGGAGTATCGAGCGGGCGTCGGCGAGGACGGCGAGATCCAGAGCGGCGCTGCCGGTGCTACCCAGATGCCCGTCCTTCCACACGGCGGCGGCTCCGCCGGTCTGTCCGTCGAGTCCCGGCATCACTCGCGCCACGACGACCGGACGCCTCGCCGCCGCGGCCAGGTGCGCGGCGGCGAGGACCCGCCCCAGGTCCTCGTCCACGGCCTGCACGAAGACGTCGATCTCGCCTCCGCACGTCAGCCCCACCGCGAACGCGTCGTCGTCGGAGTATCCGAAGGAGACGAACCGCGGCTGTCCCGACGCCAGCACCTCACGGGCCAGGTCGTACACGGCGCCTTCGAGGCAACCTCCCGACACACCGCCGAGGGCCGTGCCGTCGGCATGGACGCACAGTGCCGCTCCCGGTTTCAGCGGCGCGCTGCCCCGGACGGCGACGACGCTGGCGATGGCGTAGGGGGCTCTGGCGGCCTGCCACTCCAGCAGGCGGGGGGCCAGGTGTCGCATGAGGATCTCCGATCTGTTGTCGGGGCTGGGCGGTTGTCGTCGGCTGGACGAGTGGGTCATCGGGCCGCGTCCGCGGGCTTCATCCCGAGGAACCTGCGACCGTTCGCCTCGAGCGTCGCTGCCTCGATTCCGTGGCCGAGCAGGTATCCGACCGGGTCGGGCTGCGCCATGTCGAAGGGGTAGTCGCTGCCGCAGACGATCCGGTCGGGCGAGGCGTGGGCTCGCAGCAGCCTCAGGACCTCCGGATCGTGGGTGATCGTGTCGAAGTAGAGGAGGGAGAAGGACTCCGCAGGGGGACGTCGCGGGAGCGCCAGCCGTGCCCCCACCGCCCCAGCAGCAAGGGCGCGCAGCCCCCGCCGTGGACGAAGCAGATCCGCAGGTCGGGGAGTTCTTCCAGCACTCCGCCCAGCAGGACGGCGGCCACGGCGGTCGTGGTCTCGACCGGATTGCCGATCAGGTTGACCAGGTAGTGGTGGTCCCATTCGGCGCGCGGCAGTTGCATCGGGTGGACCAGGACCGACAGGCCCAGTTCGGCGGCGACGCCGAGGACTTCCCGTGGCAACGCGCAGCTCGGCGCCCTCGACGCTCATGCGGTCGAGTTCCGGGATGCGGTTTGATGTCCACGAGGAGCCCCCACGACACCGGGCACATCACGGGCCGCCCTACAACCCACGGCCCGTAGCAGACCGTGGGCGACCTTGCTTCTCACGAATGCGGCATCCAGACACCCCGGCACGTCGATATCGGCGACATACCGGCCTTTCCCGGTGAGCAGCCGCTCGTCCTCGCGTCGCGTCCATTGCGCCATCACAACACCTCGTCCCTGTCTTTGTGGGAACTGATGGGGCGAGATCCGCACCCCAGCGCTCGTCATCATGCGGGATTTCCGGCCGCGTGGTGCCTGGCAATGGCCTCGTGGCGTTCCGCCTCCGTGTAACCGCCCCAGACGCCGTAAGGCTCGCGAGAGGCCTTGGCGAAGAGAGCGCAGGGAGAGCTGACCGGGCAGGTCCGGCAGATCGCACGTGCCGCCTCTTCCCGCCGCCGGCGTGCAAGGCCCCGCTCATCGTTGGGCGAGAAGAAGACAGAACTGTCCATGCCGCGGCACGCAGCGTAGGCTTGCCACTCCCACATTTCGAGAAGGGGTTTGGTCCGGGTCTTCATGAAAACCTCCGCTCGATGTTCCACATCGTCGTTCGTGTCAAGGTCCCCATCAGTACGGTAGCGACGACCAGGGGCGGTACTTGTCGTCCGCTGCACCAAGGGATGCCTCTCAGTGCACTTTTCGCTCCTTGAAGCTGCTCAGAAGGCGGATCATTAAGCTGGGCAGAGCCGGTCCCGGAAATCGCCGACTTTGAGGCTGAATTCGAGAAGGTCGTACGCCCGCTCTTGCAGAACGGCGGGGTCTCGGCCGCAACGCCACCTATGACGAGACCATCCGCCGGGGCGTCGGGGTCGTCGGGAAATTCGCCACACCAAGGCTTCCGGGTGCCGGAATGCGTGGACAGTAGGGGATCGCAGCCTGCTATCCCGCCCTGCGCAGAGCAGAGCCGTCGGCATGGGTGCCGCAGTGCCGGTGGGTGAACACGGCGTGTCGGCGATGCGCCCTGTTCAGGACGGCGGCCGCGATCGTCGGCCCCACCATTGGGGCCTGCAGGTAGACCCACAGGAAACCGATCTTCCCGGAGACCACAGCCGGCCCGAACTGGCGTGCCGGGTCTTCCGATCCTCCGGTTGTGGTGCCCAGCAGGGCGATCGCCGCGCACATCAGGAAGCCGACCAGCCAGGGAACCAGCGGCGCCAGTTTCGGGGACCGCAGGAAGAGTCCGACGAGGTAGACGATGACCCCCATACTGACGGCCTCGGCCAGGTGCAGCCCGCCGGCGGACCAGCCGACGCCGGGCTGCAACGCGGCGTCCAGCACCGGCGGGTCACCGACCACCGGCCCTCACAGCGCGCCGGCGGCAAGGACCCCGAGTACGGACCCGACGAGTTGAGCGACGACATACGGAAGGACCGACACTCCCGGGAAGACTCCGAGGCGCCACATGGCCAGGGAGACCGCCGGGTTGATGTGCCCTCCCGAGATCCGGCCCGGTCGCCGGATCGCGGCCGCTCCGTCGTCGCCGACTCGGTCCGCCGCCGCCAGCAGGACCGCGCGCAGCACCAAGCCGGCGGCGACCAGAGCCGTACCCGAGAGCACGGGAGCCAGGGCCACGCTCCCGTGTGGGGGCTGCAGTGCGGCCTCGGCCGCCCAGCCCAGGGCATCTCGCCCAGCACCACAGCCGACTCACGGCCACCGACCGCCGCTACGAAGAGCGGGCCCGCCGCCTGGTGGTGAAGGGCACGGCACCTGAGGTGACCCACGCATTCGATGCCGCCGCGGGACCTGTGGTGCCGGAGACGGAGGAGACGGCCGACGCGATGAACACGTCGAGGTGACTCCCGCTGGAAGACCGGGCCTGGACGGGCATGACCGCGCTGGACGCCCCGGACGACGCCGAGTCAACTGATGCCGTCGGGTGAGGGGAACACCCTCAGCACCGGTGGGGCGGGGTGAGGGCCAGAACGCCGGTGGCGCGCGCCCGTGTTTCTGCGGTCAAGGCGAACGGGTTGCTGCCCAGCACCGCCGCGATCCCGGAAGCGAGGCGGGATGCGGCCCACGTCCGCTCGTCCTTGGCATCGTCGTCTCCGGCGTCCTCGGCCCAGGCCGGTTCAGTCCCGCCTGCCGGTGAGCTCGGCGAGGGCACGGTCGATGTCGATGTGAAGGCTCTCCGTGCCCGGAGGCACGAGCGAGACCGTCCGCTGCACGAACGCGGCGACCGCTGACTCCGCGATGTCTATCAGCGCCGCGCCCGCGAAGGACCTCAGGACGACGCGCACGGAGTGAGGATGGCAACGGTGCCGGGGAATCACCAGCACGTCCCCGGTACCGGTAGGCCGGCGCAGGCCCTCCGTGAGCAGCGAGCGGGCGAACACCCAGTCCACGGCTCTGGCCGCGGGTGCGCCGAGGGAGAGTCGGACGGCATAGGGGTCGGACATGTCGTAGTGCAGCTCCGCAGGCAGCGGGGCCGACGGCTCGTCCGGGACACTGACGTGCACGGTCACCATGCACATGACCGAGGCGGAAGGCTGGATCATTTCATTCCCCAACACGGGCTGCAGGAGCGGATTTCCTCTGAATGACCCTAAAATCCCGGGGCCGCTGCATCTTGTCGTGGAATGCACGGAATGTGGCACGAGAAAGAACCGGGCAGCGGTTTCAGCGGGTTCTTGCGAGGAACCCCAGGGCTTCCGCCATGGGAGGAATCGCATCCCTGGGGCCGTGGCGCGCCGCGCTATCGCTGGTGCCTGCTCGGCCGCGAAGTGGCCGGGGACTCGGTCGTCACGGAGCCAGTGCTGCTGTCACGTGGCGGGGGTTCACTCTGTCGGGTGGTGGGAGGCGAACGTGTGGCGGGAGTCGCGTCCAGCCCCACCCGCGGGTTTCGGGGTGCGGCGGGGGCCGTTGACTCGGCCCCACGTCGCCACAACAAGTCGAGGTGACGCGATCGGAAGCCGGTCCCTCGACAAGGCGGTTCAACCCCGCCTGCCAGTTGACTCGGCGAGGGCAGGGCCGATGCCGACCAGCGCCGCGCCGGTGGCAGACCGTCCCCGGTTCCGGTGGGTCGGCGCGGGCTCTCCATGAGCCGCTCCGCGTGAATCGTTCCGCCGAACGTCACTCAGCCGTGCGCTGTTCGTCGGCCAGGCCGTGAAGCTGCCAATCGCGAGGCGCTATGCCATAAGCGGCACGGAAAACACGGCTGAAGTGGCTGGGGCTCACGAAACCCCAACGTCGGGCGACGGTCGCCACCCCGATTCTCAGAGCCGGGGACCGCAGAAGATCCCGACGGCACCGCTCCAGTCGCTGCATCCGGATCCACTCCCCGACGGTGGTTCCCTCCAGCTGGAACAATTTGTGCAGGTAGCGCACCGAAATGAAGTGGGCGGCGGCGATCGCGGTGGGTGACAGGTCCGGGTCGGAGAGGTTTTGCAGGATGTGGTCCTTCACTCGCACCATCATGGCCGCGGCAGTTTCAGGAGCCTGAGGCGTGAAGCGGCCGCACTGCTCGTTGATGAACAGTGCCAGCAGGTCGAGCCCGGTGGCGACGAACTGACGGCCGACGAAGTCGTCGAAGCCCGCTGCTTCGCGTGCCATATGCGAGAAGTAGGTCGCCACCAGTGCGGCACTTCCGTCACGACCCGAGAACGATGTCGCGGTCAACGCCCGCAGGTCCTCGTCCCGCACGCGAAGTTCCTTCCGAGGGAACTGAAATGAGGTGAAGCAGACCTCGCCCTCCACTTTCTTTCTGAACACCCGAGACGAATCAGAAATGGAGAAATCTCCCGGCTGTATCGGGCATTCTCTCCCGTCCTGCTCCTTGACGGCGCTGCCTCTGCACTGAAACGTGAGGACGAGGAATTCCTTCCCGTCCCGGGCTATCAGGCGCTTGCTGCGCGTCACCTCTTGAGAACCGGCCTGGACGTCCGACACCTGAGTGGCACCCAATTGGTGGGTGACGATTCTTCCCGGCGACGGATCTTCCTCCAGGATATTGACATCGAGCGGTATGAACGCCTGGGACACCGCTTCATGCCAGCGCTCTAGCCGGTCAGTTGCGGACAGCGCCGCGGTGGAAAGGACGGCGGACATCTGACCCCCTTGACAGCCTGATCGACAGGCGGTTCGGATCCGGTCATCGGACGGCCCGATCACCGAAGAGGCGGTGTGCCTTCCAGAACACCGTGCCAGCCGGCCTGGGCCGGCACATCGCGTGAATCCGCTAGATCAGGGGTGCCGGACTGAGATGCCCCTCACGTGATGGCTCCGCCGGTGGCACCGGCGACGACGTAGCGCTGCGCGACGACGAGGAGTACGGCGGCGGGGACGGACGCCATGACCGTGGTGGCCATGATGGCGTTCCACTGGTTCGTGTGGGCACCGATGTACTGGTAGATGCCCAGGGTGATCGGCCGTACGGTCTGCGTGGTGGTCAGCGTGAGGGCGAAGAGGAAGTCGCTCCAGGTGAAGAGGAAGGTGAAGACGGCCGAAGTGATCAACGCGTTCCTGCTCATCGGGAGCACCACGGAGCGGAAGACGCGCAGCCTGCCGGCGCCGTCCACGCGCGCGGCCTCGACGATCTCCCTGGGAATGTTCCGCATGAACGAACGCAGAATGATGATCGCGAAGGGGACTCCCGCGGTGGAGTCCGCGAGGATCAGTCCGAGGTAGGAGTTCAGGAGTCCCAGGTCGTTGTGGGCGCTGTAGAGCGCGTTGGCCACGACGATGCCCGGCACCATCTGCGTGATCAGGATGCCGAAGAGCACGAGGTTGGTTGCGCGGAGGCGGAACTGGGCCCAGAGCGTAGGCCGCGGGCGCGGCCGGCCCGAGGCTGAGGGCGACGCTGCCTACGGCCACGACGAGGCTGGTGACGAGGTTGCGTCCTTGATCGCGCAGTGCGGTGACGTATCCACCGAGGTCCGGATGGAGGGGAACCAGCCTCCCTGCAGTGTGTTGCCCGCCGGCTGGAGGGAGGCGTTCACCATCCAGTAGACGGGAAACAGCATCAGCGCGAGCAGGACGATCCCGACGATGGTGGACGGCCGGCCGCGGCCCGGTGCGCGCTTCACGGAATCGCCTCATCGACGTCCCGGGCGCGACGGTTGGCGCGCAGGTAGGCCAGCAGCTGTATCTGTCACCGCGGACTGTCGGCGCTCACCTGTACCGCATCTTCCCGAAGCTCGGGATCACCTCTCGCGGCCAGCTGAGGGACAAGCTGACCGCGAGCTGAGACATGACCTGTGCGGTACCCGGCGTTACAGGCTTGCTGTGCTCGGCTTCGCTGCCGCGCCCTGCCGGCGTTCGGTGGTCCAGTAAAGGAGGGCGACGAGGGGCAGGGCAGCGCCGAGGGCGGTGAGGGCGGTCCAGCCTCCGGCGTGGTAGGCGACGGATCCGAACTGGGAGCCGACCGCGCCGCCGACGAAGAACATGGCGATGAAGGCGCTGTTGAGGCGGGCGCGGGCGGCGGGGTCGAGCTGGTAGACGGTGTGCTGACCGAGGATCAGAGTGGTCTGTACGGCCATGTCGATGAGAATCGCGGCGAGAGCGATCAGGACGACGCTGTGTCCGCCGAATCCGGCGAGCGCGAAGGCCAGGGCGGCGACCACGAAGGCCATACCGGTCATGGGGCGGACGAGCCCCCGGTCGGCCCAGTGCCCGGCGAACGGGGCGATGGCCGCTCCGGCCGCGCCGACGAGGGCGAACACGCCGACCCCGACCGGGGAGTAGTGGAAGCGGGGACCCGTCAGGACGAAGGAGACCGTGGTCCAGAAGGCACTGAAGGCGCCGAACATCGCCGCCTGGTAGAGGCCACGGCGCAGCAGTGCCGGGTGCGTGCGCACCAGCCGGACGGTGGAGCGCAGTACATGGTGGTACGGGATGGTGGTGGTAGGCGCGTGCTGCGGCAGGGCCGCCCGCAGGGCCACCGCGAGCACGGCCATCAGGGCGGCGGAGCCGAGGAAGACGACACGCCAGCCAGCGAGGTCCGAGACCAGACTGCTCAGCGTGCGGGAGAGCAGGATGCCGGTGAGCAGGCCGCTCATCACCCGGCCGACGATGCGGCCGCGGGCGTGGTCGGGCGCGAGGCCGGCGGCGAACGGCACGAGGATCTGGGCAACGACCGAGGTGGCCCCGCTGACCAGCGAGGCGATCAGCAGCATGGGGAAGCTGGTGGCGAGTCCCACCGCCACGAGGGCGAGGGTCGTGACCGTCAGCAGGACGGTGATCAGGTTGCGCTTCTCCAGCCGGTCGCCGAGCGGGACCAGGAAGAGCATGCCGATCACATAGCCGACCTGGGTGAGCGTGATCAGCGCGCCGGCGGTGGCCGTGCTGGTGTGGAAGACACCGCTCAGGGAGGACAGCAGGGGCTGGGCGTAGTAGAGGTTGGCGACCGTCATACCGGAGGCGACGGCCAGGAGCGCGACCAGCCACCCCGGCACGCTGTGAGGGGCCGTTGCGGTTGCGGGCTGACGCGAGGTCCCGAGTTCGGGTGATGCGGACATGCGCACCTTCTTGACGGGGCGAGCCGGGATACCGGCGAGGGCGGATGTGTTGTGCGGTGGCAGCTTCTTCGATGCCGGCACGCAGGCGTAAGCGTCGATGTGCCCCTCGGTTCTTCCTCATCCGACGCGATCGTTCGCGATGTCAGTCATCTCGATCAGAGATGAATCTCGCCGTCCCCAGGTGCCCTGGGATCCGCCCGAGGCCCAGCGTTTGAGCACCTCACGCTCCATGACCAGTTCCTTGGCCTCTTTCTTCAACTGCGCGTTCCCCCGCCGCAGCCGCGCGAGCTTCTCGCTCTCGCCCGCCGCCGTGGCCCCGCCAGCCCTGCGGGCGCGATACCCAGTTCGCCAGCGTGGTCTCGTTGATCCCGAGATCCTGCGCGACCTGCGCGATCGGCTTGCCGGTCTCGGCGACGATCCACACAGCCCCCTCACGGAACTCCGCGTCGAACTTCCGCCTCTTGCCTGCCATGACCCCCAACTTCCCCTGCAGTCTCTACGCTACGAGGGGAAGGTCACTCCTGCCCACTGCCCCCGGTGCCTCTGCGGAGGAGGGGGAACTCCGTGGCTGACGCCGGCGGGCCGGTGTTTCGTGGGCCGGTACACAACAGCCAGATCGCGTGGGGCAACCACGATGTGGTACAGAACCAGCACCCCAGCTCCGGTCGCAACCTCGAAGACCTCCAGGCCGACATGCAAGCTCTGCTGGACAGACTCGACGAGCTTGGCCTGTCGCCCGGCGACGCAGCGGCCATCCGCGCGGACGCCGGCGAACTCTTGGACGAGGCGTCGGCCCAAGCCCCCGACTCGGGGCGCCTGCACCGGCTGTACGAGCGGATCAGGATGGTGCTCGGAGCGCTCGCCACGGGGGCGGTTACGGGCGCCGGGGCTGGTGCGGCCGAACTCGCACACGCCATGCTGGCAGACCTCCAGCGGGCTCTTCCATAGGAAGAAGGCCGCCAACTGCCCTCAGCCCGATATGCGGCCGATGGCCGCGCAGAAAGCCACGCGCCTCGGTGCTTTCTGGATCGAGGAGAAGCCCTGGGACAACCCTGCAGCCTCCGGCGATGCCAGGGCGGTTCACTTCTGTCTGTTGGCTCGCGGTGACCATGACCGGAACGATGCGCACGCGGGATCCCGGGCATGCGGCTTTCTGGCGAACGGTGACGGCCCCGTGTCTTGGGAGCTGTCGCCTCAACCGAGGTAGTTGATCTGCAGCACAGTGATCGTCTTGAGCGTGTGCTCGATGAGGAGTACGGCGAATGCCTGCTCGGTAACCATCATTCGCATGATGCTGTCGTCTTCGCCGTAGGGCTGCGTCGCCTCAAGTGGGTCGTGGCAGGCGTCGGCGAGTGCGAGGGTGAGGGCTTCACTGGCGGTGGCCGGCATCGCTTCGTGGACCGTTCAGCTTCGCGCCAATGCAGGCCCGCGGCCTCCTGGGTGCCGTGCGCGTGGCTGGAAATCGCGGGCGTCGTCTCTGAATCGCCTCGGCGTGGGGCCGATCCACCAGTACTCTCGTTCCCATGTACTCGCTGGTGAACGCGGTCGACTCGATCGCCCACGAGACAGGATTCGCCGGCGTCGTCTCGGTGGACCGCGGGGGCGAGATCGAACTGGCCAAGGCCTACGGGCTGGCGCACCGCGGCACCAAGACGCCCAATACCGTCGACACCCGGTTCGCGATCGCCAGCGGTACGAAGGGGCTAACCGCGCTCGCCGTCGTGACCCTGATTGAGCAGGGTGTGCTCCAGCTGTCCACAACCGCCCGCTCGGTGCTCGGCGAGGATCTGCCGCTCATCGATGACGGCGTCACCGTTGAACACCTCCTGGCCCACCGGTCGGGAATCGGCGACTATTTCGACGAAGACGCCCACCAGGAGATCACGGACTACGTGCTGCCGGTGCCCGTGCACGAACTCGCCACCACCGAGCAGTACCTGGCCGTGCTCGACGGCCACCCTGCGAAGTTCGCGCCTGGCGAGCGGTTCTCCTACTGCAACAGCGGGTACGTCGTTCTCGCGTTGATCGCCGAGAGGGTCGCAGGGGTGGCCTTCTCCGAACTCGTGCGCGCACGGGTCTGCGAGCCCGCAGGCATGCGTGACACTGAGTTCCTTCGCTCCGATGGACTGCCCGAACGCACCGCACTCGGCTACCTGCCCCTCGACGGGGTCTCCAGGACCAACGTGTTCCACCTCCCGGTACGAGGCAGCGGTGATGGCGGGATCTATTCCACGGTCGCGGACTTCAGCTCGTTCTGGCCCGCCCTGTTCTCCGGGAAGATCGCATCGCCGGGTTGGGTGGCGCGGATGCTGCTCCCACGCAGTGACGTGCCCGTGAAGTCGAAGCGCTACGGTCTCGGCTTCTGGCTCCACCGGTCAACCGACGTCGTGATTCTGGAGGGTTATGACGCCGGTGTCTCTTTCCGCAGCGTGCACGACCCGCGATCCGCCCTTACCCACACCGTGATCTCCAACAGCTCCGACGGCGCGTGGCCGGTCACTCGGCTCTTCGACGACCACTTGTCCTAGACCGACCGCCCCGGCGGTCAGGCCGGGGTCTGTCCAGCCAACGGCTCTGGCCCGTAGTCGGTGGTGACGCCCAGTAGCCGCCTTTGTCATGATCTTGTGGTGGATATCAACTCCCTTATGGGGATGGCGCTTTCGTGACTTTCGGCGCTGGTCGTCGAGGACGTGGCGGACTGCGGCGACGCGGTGGTGGTCTCGGCCCGGACCCGGGACGTGGCGGTGCCGTGGCCGGTGTGGGGGACGCCGACGGCGAAGGTGCACGGTTATCACCACCGAACGGTGAGGGACGTGCCGGTCGACGGCCGCCAGGTCGTCGTCCACCTGCGCGTGCGGCGGCTGGCCTGTCCGGTCCTGGGCTGCTGGCGGCAGACCTTCCGGGAGCAGATTCCCGGACTGCTGGAGCGCCATCAGCGCCATCAGCGCCGCACGGTGCGGCTTGCCTGGCAGATATCCCAGGTGGCGCGGCAGTGATGCGGCCGCACGCCTGGCCGCAGGTCAGAGGGCGCCTTGTTCGTTCGTCCGCCCCGCACCCTGCGGGTGACACCCGGCCCGCAGGGGTCAGCCTCCGGTCGCATGCCCAAATACCGCTGGGGGCCGACGATTTGGAAACGGCCGGGACCTAGCTTCGGTTCCATGACCACAAGATCCCGCAGGGCTGCTCTGGCCGCTCTGCTCACCCTCGGGCTGTCCGCTCCGCTCCTGGGCGCCGCCTCTGTCCCCTCGACTCGCGGTCGGCAATTGCCGACCCGGGGCGTGGATGAGAGCGAGTTGGCCTTACCCCTTCTCGCCGGCCCGTACCCGGTGGGCCGCCGCGTCCTGCACCTGGTCGACCGGCATCGTGCCGACCCATGGGTACCGACGGCCGCGAACCGGAAACTGATGGTGTCCGTGTCCTACCCGGCACGCTCGACCGGTGGTCCACCAGCGGCATACATGACCGTCGACGAGGCACAGCTCCTCTTGGAGGCCAGAGGACTCAGCGGGATCGTGCCGGCTGTAACCGTGGCGGGAACGCGTACCCATGCGCAGGTCTTTGCTTCTCCGGCGTCGGGTCGCTTCCCCTTGGTGCTGCTTTCTCCCGGATTCTCGATGCCGCGCAGCACGCTCACCGCGCTTGCCGACGAGCTGGCCGGCCGCGGCTACGTCGTCGCATCCGTGGATCACGCCTACGAATCTGTCGGCACGGAATTTCCGGGGGGCCGGATCCTGACCTGCGCGGCATGCGAGCAGGTCGACACCCCTGTGGAAGAGGCGGCCGCCGTGCGTGGCCGGGCCGCGGACCTGTCCTTCGTGATCGACGAACTGACGAGCCACCGGAGCACCGGAGTGCTGTCTTGCATGATCGACCCTCGCCGTATCGGGGTCGCGGGGCATTCGATCGGCGGAGCGGCTGCCGCGGCGACCATGGCCGTGGACGATCGCGTACGCGCCGGGGTCGATCTTGACGGTGACTTCTTCGTCCACCCCGCCGGGGCAGGGCTGGGCCGACGCCCGTTCATGATGATCGGTGCCGACTCCACGCACAGTCCCGACAGCCACGACACCGACTGGCCTGAAGCCTGGAGCCACCTGCACGGCTGGAGACGCTGGCTGACGGTAACCGGCGCCGAGCACTTCTCCTTCACCGACCTTCCCTATCTGGCCGACCAGTTGGGCCTGTCGGATCCAGCCGTCCCGCTCTCGGGAGTGCGCGGCTGGTCGATCACCCGCGACTACGTGACCGCCTTCTTCGACCTCCACCTGCGGGACATGCCACAGCCGATCCTCGACGGCCCCACAGCCGCCCATCCTGAGGTCGTGTTCCGGGACCGGGTGTAGGGCCTGTTCTGAGTTGAGATCACGGGAGGGCTGGCAGGCTGCGTAACCAGAGGATGGATCCGCGCAGGTGGAGTCCTGCGGCGTAGCTCTCG
>NZ_JBIAWZ010000037.1:0-36209 GCF_042896175.1 Streptomyces sp. NPDC001315
CACACGCACCAGCCACTTCGCACGACTTCGCCCCGCCGACCAGACGGCCGACGGGGCGAAGAAGGCGTAAGACCCCGGATTAACCAACAGCATCCTCGAAAGGTGCGGGGCCCGTGACCGACTGGGGTGAGCGTCAGGCTCAGACCGCGGCCGGGTCCTCCTCGACGAGGAGGTTGCGGGTGCGGTTCGGGTCGACCGGAACGCCGGGGCCGATCGTGGTGCTGATCGCGGCCTTCTTGATGTAGCGACCCTTGGCGGCGGACGGCTTCAGACGGAGGATCTCCTCCAGCGCGGCGCCGTAGTTCTCCACCAGCTTCTCGTCGTCGAAGGACGCCTTGCCGATGATGAAGTGCAGGTTCGAGTGCTTGTCGACGCGGAACTCGATCTTGCCGCCCTTGATGTCGTTGACAGCCTTGACGACGTCCGGGGTGACGGTGCCGGTCTTGGGGTTCGGCATGAGACCACGGGGACCGAGCACGCGGCCGAGGCGGCCGACCTTGCCCATGAGGTCAGGGGTGGCGACGACGGCGTCGAAGTCCAGACGGCCCTTCGCGACCTCGTCGATCAGTTCGTCGGAGCCGACGATGTCGGCGCCCGCGGCCTCCGCGGCCGCAGCACGGTCACCGGTCGCGAAGACCAGGACCCGGGCGGTCTTGCCGGTGCCGTGCGGCAGGTTCACGGTGCCACGGACCATCTGGTCGGCCTTGCGCGGGTCGACACCCAGGCGGAAGGCGACCTCGACGGTGCCGTCGAACTTGGTCGTGGAGGTCTCCTTGGCGAGACGGACGGCCTCGAGCGGGGCGTAGAGCTTCTCCCGGTCGATCTTGGCGTCCGCAGCGCGGAGAGACTTGCTGCGCTTGCTCACTACTGCTCCTGTGTGTTCTGAGGAGTCGTGGTACGGGCCGAGCAGGCCCTGCCACGGTTCTACGAAGGTGCTACGGGGCTGGGGTTCAGCCCTCGACCGTGATGCCCATGGAACGGGCGGTGCCGGCGATGATCTTCGACGCGGCGTCCAGGTCGTTGGCGTTGAGGTCGGGCATCTTGGTCGTGGCGATCTCGCGGACCTGCGCCTCGGTGATCTTGGCGACCTTGGTCTTGTGCGGCTCGCCGGAGCCCTTCTCGACACCCGCGGCCTTGAGGATCATCTTGGCGGCCGGCGGAGTCTTGGTGATGAAGGTGAAGGAGCGGTCTTCGTAGACCGTGATCTCCACCGGGATCACCCAGCCGCGCTGCGACTCGGTCGCGGCGTTGTAGGCCTTGCAGAACTCCATGATGTTGACGCCGTGCTGACCGAGCGCGGGGCCGACCGGCGGGGCCGGGTTCGCCGCACCGGCGTTGATCTGGAGCTTGATAAGCCCCGTGACCTTCTTCTTCTTGGGAGGCATGTGCTCTCTCCGGGTCCTAGTGAGAGTTTTCAGCTTCCGTCCGGATCATCCGGATGGAGGCATACCGCACAACGATAACGGGTATCGATGCGCGGCCAAAAACCGAGCAGGTCAGACCGGCCGCAAGAGCCCGTCTGACCTGTTCGGAGGCGTTTGGTCCGGAAGGACTGGATCAGTTCTTCTGGATCTGGTCGAAGGAGAGCTCGACCGGCGTCTCGCGGCCGAAGATCTCCACCAGGCCCTTGACCTTCTTCGAGTCGGGGTTGATCTCGTTGATGGTCGCCTGGAGCGTGGCGAACGGGCCGTCGGTGACGGTGACCGAGTCGCCGACCTCGAAGTCCAGCACCTGGACCTCGACCTTGCGCTGCGGAACCGGCTTGCCCTCGGCCTCGGCGGCCTCTCGGGCGGCCTTCTCCTCGGCCTCCGGGGCGAGCATCTTGACGATCTCGTCCAGGGTCAGCGGGTACGGGTCGTAGGCGTTACCCACGAAGCCGGTGACGCCGGGGGTGTTGCGGACGACGCCCCAGGACTCGTTCGTCAGGTCCATGCGCACCAGCACGTAGCCGGGGAGCTTGTTCTGACGGATGGTCTTGCGGTCGCCGTTCTTGATCTGGACGACCTCTTCCTGCGGCACCTCGGCCTGGAAGATGTAGTCCTCGACGTTCAGCGAGACGGCACGCTGCTCGAGGTTGGTCTTCACGCGGTTCTCGTAACCGGCGTAGGTGTGGATCACGTACCACTCGCCGGGCAGGGAGCGCAGCTCCTCGCGGAGGGCCTCGACGGGGTCGACGGGCTCGGTCTCCTCTTCGGCGACCTCGTCCTCGGCGTCCTCTTCGGACTCGTCCTCGGCGATCTCGTCCTCGTCCACGACGTTCAGCGCGGCCTCCTCGGCCGGCTCACCCGCCTCGGCTTCAGCAACCTCGAACTCGTCCTGCTCGTCGGCGCCCTCGACGATGTCGAGCTCGTCATCCACGGACTCGTCCGGCTCGATGGCGTCGTCGTTCAGGTTGGCGTCAGACACGGTGGCTGCTTCTTCCTGGATACATAGGGGTGGAACGCGCGAAAGGGACGCCGGTAACCGCGGCGCCCTTCGCTTGCCGGCTCAGCCGAAGACGTACTTGGCTGCGTGGCTGAGCCCATAGTCAATCACGGTCACCAGGCCGATCATGATGACGACGAAGACGATCACTACGGTCGTGTACGTCGTCAGCTGGTTGCGCGTAGGCCAGACGACCTTACGAAGTTCCGCTACGACCTGCCGGTAGAAGAGCGCGAGTCGCTTCAGCGGGCCCTTCTTGGCGCGCTTACCGCCCTTGCGGGCCTTCTTCTTGGACTCCGGCGCCTCGTCCTGGGCATCAGGCATGTCGATGGAGCCCACGGCGTCCGCCATTCGTCCTCACCTGATTCCGGGTCGTGGCCGTGCCGCGCCCGGTTGAGCCGCACGGCGGTGCATTACTGTACGTACATGCGCACACATCACTGGCGAAGGTGTGTGTAGCAGGGCCGGAGGGACTTGAACCCCCAACCGCTGGTTTTGGAGACCAGTGCTCTACCAATTGAGCTACGACCCTTTGTGTGTCCCCAACGTACCGCATCCAACCGGGTGCTCGGTGTGCACCTGGTGAGTGCGGGCCGCTGAAGGCCAACGAGGTGAGAGTGTACGTGCTTCGGGGCCGGTCGTCGAACAGAAAGTGCCCGTGAGGGCACTCGATGCGGTAGATCGCCGGAAGAGTGACGGAAGATCACCCAGGCCACCGCAGCAATCCGGACTGTTGTTCACGGATGGACCCGGTGCTGTTCAGTCTGTGAAACCCGCGTGCCGGGGGCGTTTCCGGTCTGAAACGATGGGTTCCATGAGCGCTGCAACCCCTCCCACCGAGCGCCGGGTCTCGGCCCGCATCGGCGCGATCTCCGAGTCCGCCACCCTCGCCGTGGACGCCAAGGCCAAGGCCCTGAAGGCCGCCGGGCGTCCGGTGATCGGATTCGGCGCCGGCGAGCCCGACTTCCCGACCCCGGACTACATCGTCGAGGCCGCCGTCGAGGCCTGCAAGAACCCGAAGTACCACCGCTACACGCCGGCCGGCGGCCTGCCCGAGCTGAAGGCCGCGATCGCCGCGAAGACGCTGCGTGACTCCGGCTACGAGGTCGACGCGTCCCAGATCCTGGTGACCAACGGCGGCAAGCAGGCCATCTACGAGGCGTTCGCCGCGATCCTCGACCCGGGCGACGAGGTCATCGTCCCGGCGCCGTACTGGACGACGTACCCGGAGTCGATCCGGCTGGCCGGCGGTGTGCCGGTCGAGGTCGTCGCGGACGAGACCACCGGCTACCGCGTCTCGGTCGAGCAGCTGGAGGCGGCCCGCACCGAGAACACCAAGGTGCTGCTCTTCGTCTCCCCCTCCAACCCGACCGGCGCGGTCTACACCCGCGAGCAGATCGAGGAGATCGGCCGCTGGGCCGCGGAGAAGGGCCTGTGGGTCCTGACCGACGAGATCTACGAGCACCTCGTCTACGGCGACGCGGAGTTCCACTCCCTCCCGGTGGTCGTGCCCGAGCTGGCCGACAAGTGCATCGTGGTCAACGGCGTCGCCAAGACGTACGCCATGACGGGCTGGCGCGTGGGCTGGGTCATCGGCCCGAAGGACGTCGTGAAGGCGGCGACGAACCTCCAGTCGCACGCCACGTCGAACGTCTCCAACGTGGCTCAGGTGGCCGCCCTGGCCGCCGTGTCCGGCGACCTGTCGGCCGTCGCGAAGATGCGTGAGGCCTTCGACCGGCGCCGCAAGACCATCGTGCGGATGCTGAACGAGATCGACGGCGTGCTCTGCCCGGAGCCCGAGGGCGCGTTCTACGCGTACCCGTCGGTGAAGGATCTGCTGGGCAAGGAGATCCGCGGCAAGCGTCCGCAGGACACGGTCGAGCTGGCCGCGCTGATCCTGGAGGAGGCCGAGGTCGCGGTGGTTCCGGGTGAGGCCTTCGGCACGCCGGGCTACCTGCGGCTGTCGTACGCGCTCGGTGACGAGGACCTCGTCGAGGGCGTGAGCCGGATCCAGAAGCTGCTGGCGGAGGCTCGGGACTGAGGCCCTCCGCACATGGGGCACCTGGGGCGTTCCCGGGTGCCCCGTTTGTTTGTGCGAGCAAGACCACGATCGGGGAAAGAGCTTCCGGGACGACCGGGACGTACGGCAGGATCCTTGGATGGAGCGTGTACGTGATGTCTCTGAGCTGCCGAAGGCCCATCTGCACCTGCACTTCACCGGGTCGATGCGGCCCAGCACCGTGCTGGAGCTCGCCGACAAGTACGGGGTGCGGCTGCCCGACGCGCTGACCGAGGCGCTGACCAGCGGGGAGCCGCCGAAGCTGCGGGCGACGGACGAGCGGGGCTGGTTCCGCTTCCAGCGCCTGTACGACGCGGCGCGCTCGTGCCTCAGGGCGCCGGAGGACATACAGCGGCTGGTGCGGGAGGCGGCGGAGGAGGACGTGCGGGACGGCTCGGGCTGGCTGGAGATCCAGGTGGACCCGACGTCGTACGCCCCTCGCCTGGGCGGGCTGATTCCGGCGCTGGAGATCATTCTGGACGCCGTGGAGAAGGCGTCGCGGGAGACCGGGCTCGGCATGCGGGTCCTGGTGGCCGCGAACCGGATGAAGCATCCCCTGGACGCCCGTACGCTGGCCCGTCTGGCCGTGCGGTACGCCGACCGGGGGATCGTCGGTTTCGGGCTGTCGAACGACGAACGCCGGGGCATGGCGCGGGACTTCGACCGTGCGTTCGCCATCGCCCGTGAGGGTGGTCTGCTCGCGGCGCCGCACGGTGGCGAGCTGACGGGTCCGGCCTCGGTGCGCGACTGCCTGGACGATCTGGACGCCTCTCGGATCGGGCACGGGGTGCGGGCGGCGGAGGACCCGCGGCTGCTGAAGCGGCTCGCCGACCGGGGCGTGACCTGCGAGGTGTGCCCGGCCTCGAACGTGGCGCTCGGCGTCTACGACAAGCCGGAGGACGTGCCGCTGCGGACCCTGTTCGAGGCGGGTGTCCCGCTGGCCCTGGGCGCCGACGACCCGCTGCTGTTCGGCTCCCGGCTGGCGGCCCAGTACGACATCGCCCGCAACCACCACGGCTTCACGGACGCGGAACTGGCGGAGCTGGCCCGGCAGTCCGTACGGGGCTCGGCGGCACCGTCGGACGTGAAGGCGAAGCTGCTGGCGGGGGTGGACGACTGGCTGGCGGCCTAGCCGCTCGCCGCGATACCGGCGATGACCGGGGACGCGGGGACGGTGAAGCAAGCGGTGAGCGGGGGCTGCCGGAGCTTGCCTCCCCGTTCCGGTCCCCCGGGCGTCCGGTCAGATCATCACCGCGCACGGCGACGGGCTGGGCTCGGGCAGCAGCGGACAGCGGACCGACAGGCGCATGGCGCCCTCGGTGACGGCCGGGTCGTGCGACGCCGCCTGCACTCCGTCGAGGTAGGCGTGTGCCACTGCCTCGAACACGGCGTCCACGGCCGCGAGTGCGGCGTCAAGCGCCCTTGAGGCGGTGGGGGCGGGCGGGCCGGGCGCCCGTGATGGGCGGGCCGGACGGCCGACTACAGGCCGACCCCCACCATCACCGGCTCGTTGACCAGCGTGACCCCGAACGCCTCGCGGACACCCGCGATGACCTCACGAGCCAGCGCGAGCAGGTCCTCCGCGGTGGCCGTGCCTCGGTTGGTGAGGGCGAGCGTGTGCTTGGTGGAGATGCGGGCGGGGCCGGCGCCGTAGCCCTTGGTGAAGCCGGCCTTGTCGATCAGCCAGGCCGCGGAGGTCTTGGTGTGTCCCTCCCCCGCGGGGTAGGCGGGCGGCTGCACACCGTCGCCCAGGCGCTCCGACACGCGCGCGTGGAACGCGGCGAAGTCGGCGTCGGTGAGGATCGGGTTGGTGAAGAAGGACCCGGCCGACCAGGTGTCGTGGTCCTCGGGGTCCAGGACCATGCCCTTGCCCGCGCGCAGCTTCAGCACGGTCTCACGGGCCTGGGCGAGCGGCACGCGGTCACCCGGTTCCACCCCCAGCGCCCGGGCGGTCTCGGAGTACTTGAGGGGCGCCGACAGCCCGTCCGCGTCCTCCAGCTCGAACCGGACGCGCAGGACGACATACCGCTCGGGGTCCGCCTTGAAGCGGCTGTGCCGGTACGAGAAGGCGCACTCGGCGTTCGTGAGGGTGACCGTCTCACCGGCCCGGCGGTCGTAGGCGATCACCTCGGTGATCGTCGAGGAGACCTCCTGCCCGTACGCGCCCACGTTCTGGATCGGTGTCGCACCCGCCGACCCGGGGATGCCGGCGAGGCACTCGACTCCGGCGAGCCCGGCCTCCACGGTGCGGGCGACGGCGTCGGTCCACACCTCGCCCGCGGCCAGCTCCAGGCGCGTGCCGACGAGCTCGAAGCCGGCGGTCGCGATGCGCAGGGCGGTGCCGGCGAAGCCCTTGTCGCCGATGACCAGGTTGGATCCCCCGCCGATGACCAGCAACGGCGTCCCGGTGTCGTCGGCCTCGCGGACGGCCGCGATCACCTCGGCGTCGGTCGTCGCGGTGACCAGCCGGGTCGCGGGACCGCCCAGCCGGAAGGTGGTCAGCGGGGCGAGGGGGGCGTCGTGGAGTTCCTGCACGCGCCCAAGACTACGAGACGGCACCGACAGCCCCGCCCACCCGCCAACGGTACGTATCCCTCCAGGCACCGGCGGCCGTCCTCCGCCGCCCACAGCGAGGGCGACCGCCCTCCGCCCGTCCACTCCGTCCCGCACGCACGCGTACGGCCCTGCCCTGCACGCACGCACGCGTACGGCCCCGTCAGCATGGACGGGGCCGTCGCTGTCGCGTCGGTCTCAGTGTGCGACGGGCTTCGGAATCTCGGCGGAACGCTCCTCCACCGTGTCCGCACCCACACCCGAGACTGCATCCGCGTCCCCGCCCGAAGCCGCATCCGTCACCGCCGGCCGGACGGCGCGCCGTCCGGCCGGGATCAGCAGCGCGGCGATGCCGGCGAGGGCCACCACCGCGGAGCCGGTGACCAGGGCGGGGCGCAGGCCGTCGACGAAGGACTGGGCGGACTCGTAGCCGCCCTGGGCCGAGAAGATCGAGGCCATGACGGCGATGCCGAGCGCGCCGCCCACCTCGCGCAGGGCGTTGTTGGCGCCGGAGGCGATGCCCTGCTCCTGCGTACGGACGCTGGACATCACCAGGTTGGAGGCCGGTGCGAAGAACAGGGCCATCCCGATGCCGCTGATGATCAGACCGGGCAGCTGGATCGCGTAGGAGGCGTCGGCCGTGACCACGGAGGCCATCCAGCCGAGGCCGGCGGCCTGGAAGAAGAGGCCGGTGGCGACGACCGGGCGGCCGCCGATGCGGTCGGAGAGGATGCCGGCGATCGGCGCGACGAGCATCGGCATACCGGTCCACGGCAACATCCTCAGGCCCGCCTCGGTGGGCGAGTAGCCGAGCACGCCCTGCATGTACTGGCTGAGCAGGAAGATCGAGCCGAACATCCCGAGGAACATCAGCATGCTCGCGGCGTTGATCCCGGCGAAGGCGCGGGAGCGGAACAGCCGCATCGGAAGCATGGGGTTCGCGGCGCGGACACCGTGCACGACGAACGCGGCCAGCAGCACACCGCCGGCGATCAGACCGGTCAGGACGAGGGAGCTGGTCCAGCCGTCGGCGGGCCCGCGGACCAGGCCGTAGACGATCCCGAAGAGGCCACCGCTGGCGAGCAGGGTGCCGGGAAGATCGAGCGGGGCACCGGTGCCGTAGGACTCGGCGAGGCGCAGACGGGCGAGCGGCAGCAGGGCCAGGCCCAGCGGGACGTTCAGCCAGAAGATCCAGTGCCAGGAGATGTGCTCGGTGAGGCTGCCGCCGATGAGGGGCCCGGAGGCGACGGCGAGTCCGTTGACGGCGCCCCAGATCCCGTACGCCATCCCGCGCTTGGCGGCGGGCACGGCAGCCGTCAGCAGGGTCAGGGTCAGTGGCATCATGATCGCCGCGCCGACGCCCTGGACCGCGCGGGCGGCGATGAGGGAGTCGATGCCGGGCGCCATGGCCGCGGCGGCGGACGCGGCGGTGAAGACGGTGAGTCCGGCCAGGAACATCCGGCGCCGTCCGAAGCGGTCGCCGAGCGCCGCGCCGAACATCAGCAGGACGGCGAAGGTGAGCGTGTAGGCGCTCACGGTCCATTCGAGGTCGTCCAGCGCGCCCCCGAGGTCCTTGCGGATGGACGGCAGGGCGGTGGTGACGACGAGGTTGTCGAGGGCCGCCATGAATCCGGCGACGCTGGTGATCACGAGGGCCCACACGGTTCCCCCGCGACGTGCGCTGTGTGCTGTCTGCTGTGACATCGCTCCCCCAGAGCGTGTTTGCGTGCCTGACATCGAGGTTAGTTATTGCTGACTAACTTTCGTGCACATGAGAAAGCCCACGGACCCGACCTCCCCCTCCACCCTTACTTCTCCAGACGACCCTTGATCCGAGCCGACGGATAAAGCCCTTCCCACACCCGATGCCCGGGCGGAAACCCCATGGCCACCAGGCAGTTGATGAGCATGCCGTACGCCATGAAGGTCGTCGTGTCGTCGACCTCCGCGCCGAGCGGCAGGTGCACCGTGTCCCACAGGCGCATCCAGCCGGCCCGTACGGACTCACCGAGCTCATGATCGCCGGCCTGCTCCGCGGCGGCCACCGTGACATACATCTGCATCTGCATGAGCAGTTGCTCGGGCCGCTCCGCGATGAGCCTGGTGTAGGCGTTCGCCATGGACTGCCGGGCCTCCTCGCCCTCCAGCCCCTTCGCGGCCTCCTCGAACGTACGGATCACATCCGCCATGCAGCGCTCGACCGTCGCAAGGAAGATCGCCTTCTTGCCCGGGAAGAGTCGGAAGAGATACGGCTGCGAGACACCGACACGCTTGGCGATGGCCTCGGTGGACGTGCCGTAGTAGCCGCCCGTCGCGAACTCGGTCGTCGCCGCACGGATGACGCTCTCACGCCTCTCTTCTGCGCTCATCCTGACCATGAGAGGAAGTTAGTACTCAATCACTAACTACGTCAAGGGATTTGCGGCGCGCACCCTCTGAACGGAGCTCCCCCCGGCGCGCCGCCGTGGCGGGCCGGCTTACGCGTAAGGGGCGCCCCGCCAGGAGTGCGCCCCTTACACAATGTGCGCCGCTCTCAGGCCAGTCGCACAACCGCCCGAGACATCCCCAGCACCTTCTGCCCGGCGCACACGGCCGTCAGATCCACGCGCACGGTGTTGTCGTCTAGCTTGGCCGCGACCTTGGCGCTGATCTCGACGGTGGCGCCCTCGTCGTCGTTCGGGACGACGACGGGCTTGGTGAAGCGGACGCCGTACTCGACGACCGCACCCGGGTCGCCGGTCCAGTCGGTGACCACCCGGATCGCCTCGGCCATGGTGAACATGCCGTGCGCGATGACGTCCGGGAGGCCGACCTCCTTGGCGAACTTCTCGTTCCAGTGGATCGGGTTGAAGTCCCCGGAGGCTCCCGCGTACCGGACAAGGGTGGCGCGGGTCACCGGGAAGGTCTGCGCGGGCAGTTCGGTGCCGACCTCGACGTCGTCGTAAGCGATCTTCGCCGTCATCGGTTCCTCACGCCCCCTCGGCCGCGCGGGCCACCAGCTTGGTCCAGGCGGTCACCACGTGCTCGCCCGCCTCGTCGTGGACCTCGCCACGGATGTCCAGGATGTCGTTGCCGGCCATGGACTTGATCGCCTCGATGGTCGAGGTGACGGTGAGCCGGTCACCGGCGCGCACCGGGCGGGTGTAGGCGAACTTCTGGTCGCCGTGCACCACGCGGCTGTAGTCCAGCCCGAGCTGCGGGTCCTCCACGACCTGTCCCGCGGCCTTGAAGCTGATCGCGAAGACGAAGGTCGGTGGGGCGATCACGTCGGGGTGGCCGAGTTCCTTGGCGGCTTCCGGGTCCGTGTACGCCGGGTTGGTGTCCCCCACCGCCTCCGCGAACTCACGGATCTTCTCCCGCCCCACCTCATAGGGCTCGGTGGGCGGATAGGTCCGCCCCACGAAGGACTGGTCGAGCGCCATGGCCCGGCACCTCCTGGTGGTGTCGCTGGTGTCTGCAGTTGGTCGGCAGTAAGCGGACAGCGGCCTGCCGAAACGACACGAGGCCGCCCCCTGACTATGGGGGCGGCCTCGTGTACGAGCCTGATTTATCGCGTTTCGCGGTGCGCGGTGTGCGCGTTGCAACGCGGGCAGTGCTTCTTCATCTCCATTCGGTCCGGGTTGTTACGCCGGTTCTTCTTGGTGATGTAGTTCCGCTCCTTGCACTCCACGCAGGCCAGCGTGATCTTCGGGCGGACGTCGGTGGCAGCCACGTGAGTGCTCCTTGACGAACGGATGGGATTGGTTTAACGCAAGAAAGAGTAGCCGATCGAAGGACCGACCCCACAATCGGCTACTGTCAGTAGCGGTGACCGGACTTGAACCGGTGACACAGCGATTATGAGCCGCTTGCTCTACCGACTGAGCTACACCGCTTTGATGCGATCGGGCCCCGCCTTGCGGCGGGAACCTTTCACACCAGAGCCCCAATACGGAATCGAACCGTAGACCTTCTCCTTACCATGGAGACGCTCTGCCGACTGAGCTATTGGGGCGAGCGATGAAGACATTACACGGTCCGCCGCCGTTCACCCAAATCCGTTTCGCGCCGCCCGACCGGGCCTGGTGGACGTCCTGTTCCGCGGCGGGTCCGGGGTGCGTTCGGCGGCTCCCCCAAGGGCCTCGCGAGCCACTCCCACCCGCTCCCGCCCCTCCCCTTCCCCTCCCGCCCCGTTTTCGCCGGGTTCGTGTCGGAAGGATCACATCAGGACCACACCGGTACGACTATTCCGCCCCTCCCCGACGTGAGCGGGCCGCCGCCCTACGCTCGACTCACTCTGCGTGATCTTGCGCCTCGCCGTGCGCAGCCCCGCGCCGGCCCCGAGCCCCGAGTCCCCCCGAGTCCTTGGAGCGCGATGCCCGACAGCCAGCCGCAGCAGCCCCACTCGTCGTCGTCCTCGTCGTCCTCGTCGGGGTCGTCCTCGGGACAGACCGATGTGGCCCCCCTGCTGCTGTGCGGGGCACGGCTCACGGACGGCCGGACCGTGGACGTACGGCTGGGCGGCGGGCGTATCGAGGCGGTCGGCACCGCCGGGAGCCTGGCGGCGGAGGCGGCCCGCGGGTGCGTCGCCCGCGTGGACCTCGGCGGCTACCTGCTCCTGCCGGCCCCTGCCGAACCGCACGCCCACGCCGACACCGCGCTGTCGGCCGACGACGGCGGACCGGTCTCGTACGACCCCCAGGACGTCCAGCGCCGGGCGACGGAGGCCGCGCTGCTGCAACTCGGGCACGGGGCCACCGCGCTGCGGGCGCACGTGCGCGTGGGCGACGTCCCGGGGCTGGGCGCGCTGGCCGCCGTCCTCCAGGCACGGCGTTCGTTGCGCGGGCTCGCCGAACTGACGACGGTGGCGATGCCACGCCTGCTGACCGGGGTGGTCGGGGCCGACGGGCTGGCCGTACTGCGGGACGCGATGAAGATGGGCGCCTCCGTGGTGGGCGGTTGTCCGGACCTGGACCCGGATCCGACCGGCTACGTCGAGGCCGTGCTGGAGGTGGCCGCCGAACACGGCTGCCCGGTCGACCTGCACACGGACGCCGCCGACCCGGCCCGCCTCGCCCGGCTCGCGGCGATGGCCGGCGGACTGCGCCCCGGTGTGACGCTCGGCCCCTGCGGCGGCCTCGGGCGGCTTCCCGCCGAAGCGGTCTCGCGCGTCGCCGACCAACTGGCGGCCGCCGGGGTGACGGTGGTGTGCCTGCCGCAGGGCGGCTGCGGCGGCGTCGACCGGCGCGGCACGGCTCCGGTACGGCTGCTGCGCGCGGCCGGCGTGCGCGTCGCCGCCGGGAGCGGCGCACTCCGGGACGTCTCGAACCCGGTGGGGCGCGGCGACCCCCTGGAAGCGGCGTACCTCCTGGCCTCCCGCCACGGGCTGCGCCCCGAGGACGCGTACGACACCGTCAGCGCGTCGGCACGAGCGGCCCTGGGCCTGCCCGAGGTCCGCGTGGAGGCGGGTTTCCCGGCCGACCTCCTGGCCGTGCGCGGCGACCGGCTGGCCGGGGCGCTGTCCCTGGCGTACAGCCGGATCGTGGTGCACCGGGGGCGCGTGGTGGCACGGACGAGCGCGGTGCGTGAGTACTGCAACTCGGCGGCGACGGTGGACCTGGGGCTGCCGCGGCAGGGGCGCGGGTAGCTGTCATGACGAGGAGC
Source organism: Streptomyces sp. NPDC001315 (assembly GCF_042896175.1). Lineage (NCBI taxonomy): Bacteria > Bacillati > Actinomycetota > Actinomycetes > Kitasatosporales > Streptomycetaceae > Streptomyces > Streptomyces sp. NPDC001315. Next base: position 12,680 of record NZ_JBIAWZ010000037.1, read on the forward strand.
GCGCACGTTGGCGAACAGCGCGCACAGAGGTGTCCAGTCAGGCGTGTGACCCGGGGCGTGCGCCCTCGCGCACACCCGGGAGGCCGTGCGGTCGCCTGTGCGCCCCCGGCTTGCGCCTGGGCGCGTATCTGTCGCATGGGGCGTGGCTGGAGTCGTGCGGCGGACGTGGCCGTCCGGGCGTACGGTCGGAGACATGCGCATTGTCATCGCTGGTGGTCATGGTCAGATCGCGCTGCGGCTGGAGCGGCTGCTCTCCGCGCGCGGGGAAGAGGTCGCGGGGATCATCCGTAAGGCCGAACAGGGCGACGATCTGCGGGAGGCCGGCGCCGAACCGGTCCTGCTGGACCTGGAGTCGGCCTCGGTCGAGGAAGTCGCGGCCCATCTGCAGGGCGCGGGCGCGGCGGTGTTCGCGGCGGGTGCCGGCCCGGGCAGCGGCGCGGCCCGCAAGGACACGGTGGACAAGGGTGCGGCGGTGCTGTTCGCGGACGCGGCGGTCCGGGCGCGCGTACGACGCTTCGTGGTCGTGTCCTCGATGGGCGCGGATCCGGCGCACCAGGGCGACGATGTCTTCGACGTGTATCTGCGCGCCAAGGGCGCGGCCGACGCGTACGTCCAGAACCTGGACGCCCTGGACTGGACGATCCTGCGCCCCGGTTCACTGACGGACGACCCCGGCACCGGCCTCGTACGCTTGGAGGCGCACACGGGCCGCGGTTCCGTCCCGCGCGACGACGTGGCCGCCGTACTGGCGGAATTGGTGGACACTCCGGCGACGACCGGTCTGGTCCTGGAGCTGACCAGCGGGTCGACGCCGGTGACGGTCGCCGTGAAGTCGGTGGCGGGAAACTGAGCACGCCAGGAGCGGCCGGCCGACCCGAACGGCCGTACGGGCCGGCTGCCGTCTAGAACAGCTGCATCTGGCCGGGGAATTCCGGTACGGCATACCCGTCCAACGCGGGCTGGGCCGCGCCGAGTCGGGCGGCCCTGCGTGAACCGGGGCATGAGGTGAGCGCGCCGTTCTCCCGTGCGCCGGGCGGGTCGTGCCGGGCGAACCGGCCCGCGACCACGGCGATCTCGCGACGGCACTCGGGGCAGCTTCTGCGGCGGGAGGACATGCGATCAGTCTGCCCCGCGCCTCGCCTGATGGCACCGATGATCTTCCGATAGGCCGTACCGGCGGAGCTCGGGCGGGTCGTGGGCGCCGACGAGCGGAAGTCCGGTCACCTCCTTAGGCTCCGTGCACGTGGCAGACACCTTCGAGGAACTCGTGGAGAAACAGCGCGCCGCGAACGAGGCGCACGTGAGGGTCCTGCAGCTGCGGGACACCTATGGCGCCCCTACGGCCTCGCCGTGGACGCAGAAGCAGACCGACACGTACGAGACCGCCTGGCGGGCTTGGCGGGACCTGGCGCGGGACGTTCAGGCCTCCGTGACCGAGTACGCCAAGGACGAGGGCAGGTCGCGCCACGACGTCGAGGCGGAAGTGAAGCAGGCGGCGGGCCCGGAGCCCGAGGAGGAGAAGGAGTAGGACTCGGAGAAGTACGGGAAGAGCGACCCTGCCGTCGTGCCCCCCCCACACGAAGAAGCCCCTTCCGAACTACGTCTCCGCAGTTCGGAAGGGGCTTCACTCAGCGTGGCGGCGCCAGGATTCGAACCTGGGAAGGCTGAGCCGGCAGATTTACAGTCTGCTCCCTTTGGCCGCTCGGGCACACCGCCGGGTTTGCTGCTGGTCGAACCGCTTTTCGGCGGTGCTCCCTGGCAACGACGTAAACAATACCCGATGGGGAGGGGTGCTTCGCCACCTGATTGATCGCCTCCCCGGGGGAGTGGGGTGGCTAGGCTTGTGCGGATGCGGCCCGGCCCTCGGCGGGCTCGGCGGCAGCCCCGTGTACGCCGGTTCGCAGCCGGTACGCACCCGATACGCCCCCCGATACAAGGAGCCACAGGACATGGCCGACTCCAGTTTCGACATCGTCTCGAAGGTCGAGCGGCAGGAGGTCGACAACGCCCTCAACCAGGCCGCCAAGGAGATCTCGCAGCGCTACGACTTCAAGGGCGTGGGTGCCTCGATCTCGTGGTCCGGCGAGAAGATCCTGATGGAGGCGAACTCCGAGGACCGGGTGAACGCCGTCCTCGACGTCTTCCAGTCCAAGCTGATCAAGCGCGGGATCTCGCTGAAGGCGCTGGACGCCGGTGAGCCCCAGCTCTCGGGCAAGGAGTACAAGATCTTCGCGGATATCCAGGAGGGCATCTCCCAGGAGAACGCCAAGAAGGTCGCGAAGATCATCCGCGACGAGGGCCCGAAGGGCGTGAAGGCCCAGGTGCAGGGTGACGAGCTGCGGGTCAGCTCGAAGAGCCGTGACGATCTGCAGGCCGTGCAGGCGCTGCTCAAGGGCAAGGACTTCGACTTCGCACTGCAGTTCGTGAACTACCGGTAGTCCTGGCGCGTCGCGCGTACGAGGAAGGGTGGGCACCCGGCGGTGCCCACCCTTCTCGGCTGCCGGCCGACGGCCGCGGTCCGGGAGCGTGCGCTCAGTCGCGTGAGTTGCCGAACAGGAGGCGGTAGACGATCAGGAGCACGAGCGAGCCGCCGATCGCCGCCGCCCAGGTGGCCCCGTCGTAGAAGTCCTTCGTGATCGGGTGGTCCAGCCAGCGGGCCGAGATCCAGCCGCCGAGGAACGCGCCGACTATGCCGATGAGGGTCGTACCGATGAAGCCGCCCGGGTCACGGCCCGGCAGCAGGAACTTGGCGATGGCCCCGGCCAACAGCCCCAGGATGATCCAGCTGATGATGCTCATGCCGTGAACCTGCCCTTTCATGCTGTGCCCGCACTGTCCCGGCACTGTGACTTTCGTCCGGACGGGCTGTGCGTCGTCGTTCCTGTCGGGCCGCGACCGCCGCTGTCATGGCTGTCGTCGCACGCCTGTTCATGCCGTGTTGATGAAGAGGACGTCACCGCGCCATCCGCCGGTTGCAGGGGCCCGTAAGGTGCGGCGCATGACACAGTCCGGCTCTGAACTGCGGCGGACCCTGGGCATGGGTGACGCCGTGGTCGTCGGGCTCGGCTCGATGATCGGGGCCGGCGTTTTCGCCGCCCTGGGGCCCGCGGCGCGTGCCGCCGGGTCCGGGCTGCTGCTCGGGCTCGCCGTGGCCGCGGTGGTCGCCTACTGCAACGCCACCTCGTCGGCACGGCTCGCCGCCCTCTATCCCGCCTCGGGCGGCACGTACGTGTACGGGCGCGAGCGGCTCGGGGAGTTCTGGGGGTACCTCGCGGGCTGGTCGTTCGTGGTCGGGAAGACGGCCTCCTGTGCGGCGATGGCGCTGACGGTGGGGACGTACGTCTGGCCGGGGCAGGCGCACGCGGTGGCGGTCGCGGCCGTGGTGGCGCTGACGGCGGTGAACTACGGCGGCATCCAGAAGTCGGCGTGGCTGACGCGGGCGATCGTGGCGGTGGTGCTGGCCGTCCTCGCTGCCGTGGTGATCGTGTGTCTGGGGTCCGGGGCGTCCGATGCCGGGCGGCTGGACGCCGGTTCCTCCGGGGGCGTGGGCGGGGTGCTCCAGGCCGCGGGGCTGCTGTTCTTCGCGTTCGCCGGGTACGCGCGCATCGCGACGCTGGGCGAGGAGGTACGGGATCCGGCGCGCACCATTCCGCGCGCGATCCCGCTGGCTCTGGGCATCGCGCTGGCGGTGTACGCGTGCGTGGCGGTGGCCGTTCTTTCCGTGCTGGGGGCGGAGGGGCTCGCGCGCGCGGGCGCGCCGCTGGCCGACGCGGTGCGGGCGGCCGGGGCGCCGGGGCTGGTGCCGGTGGTGCGGGTCGGGGCGGCAGCCGCCGCTCTGGGGTCGCTGCTCGCCTTGATCCTGGGCGTCTCGCGGACCACGCTGGCCATGGCCCGGGACCGGCATCTGCCGGGCGCGCTGGCCGCCGTGCATCCGCGCTTCCAGGTGCCGCACCGGGCGGAACTGGCCGTGGGTGCGGTGGTCGCGGTTCTCGCCGCCACGGTGGACGTGCGGGGCGCGATCGGCTTCTCCTCCTTCGGCGTGCTGACGTACTACGCGGTGGCCAACGCCTCGGCCTGGACGCTCGGCAGGGCTCCGGCGGCGCGGGTGGTGCCGGTGGTGGGGCTGGTCGGGTGCGTGGTGCTGGCGTGCGCGCTGCCGTGGGTTTCGGTGACGGTGGGGGCGGGTGTGCTGGCGGTGGGGGTCATCTCGTACGGCGTACGGCAAAGGCGGAGGCGGTGACCGTGGCCGTGGCCGTGGCCGTGAGTGGCGTCCGCGAGAGTTCGTCTCGGAACGTTCCCGATCGCGCCACAAGGCTGCTGCGGCTCGCACTAGATCGATGCCGCACACGCTGACGTCTCGCACTCACTAGCGGCCAAACGCCTGTTCTGTGGGAACCACATCGCGCCCAAGTGGCATGAGCGAAATCGGGATGAGCTTGAGATTGGCCCACCCGAACGGGATTCCAATGATCGACAGGAACAGCGGGATGCTCGTGACCAGGTGGGCCAGAGCCAGCCACCACCCAGCGAAGATCACCCAGATCACGTTGCCGATGAACGACCCTGCCCCAGCCCCCGGCCGCTCCACGGTGGTACGGCCGAACGGCCAGATGACGAAGCAGGCGATGCGCAGGGACGCGATGCCAAATGGGATGGTCACGATCAAGACGAAGCAGATCAACGCGGCGATCGCGTAGCCGATCGCCATCCAGATGCCGCAACAGACGAGCCACAGGATGTTCAACAGCAGGTTGAACAGCTTCATGATCGGTGCCTCTCCAGGTCGGTCCGTCTGCGTACCTGCTACCACCAGTATCAGCTGGTCATGCAATGTGATCTGGGTGATCTTCGCGGGCTGGTGGCTGGCCCTGGGGCATCTCCTCACCAGCATCCAGCTGTTCGTGTCCGTCATCGGCATCCCGTTCGGGTGGGCCAACGTCAACTTGACCCGGCCCTGAAGGACTCCGTTGAGAAATCCGTAAACCGGGCTCGTCGGCTTCCTGAGCTTGACATGATCGTTGTGTTCGTCGGAGCGAGGGGTGGGACTGGGTGTCGTTGGAGTCTCGGGACGACCGTGGTGTGCCGGAGCTGACCGCTCGGGTCGTGCGGGCGTCGTTCCCGAAAGGGACACTGGCTGTCCGCGTGCGTGAAGTGCTGGGCCCGCTGTTCGAAGACGATTCCTTCGCTGAGGCGTTTTCGTCACGGGGTCGTCCGGCGGTGTCGCCTCGGTCACGATGCGTTTCGCGATGACGTGATTGGTGTTCTTCACATGCCGCTGCTCTTCGCGGGCACGGGCCTTGAGCCGCCTTTTGGCGGACTTGGTGTTCTTCTTCTGGAGCTTGCCGCGCAGGTCACGCTCGCGTGTGCGGCGCCGGTTCAGGCCGCGTCCGGCGGCCCGGTAACCGGTGGACGTGGTGGCGATGTTGACGATGCCGAGATCGACACCGATGAAGGACTCGGGCTCATACTGCTTGCCCTCGGGAACCTCGCAGGTGGCAAGCAGGTAGAACACCCCGTCACGTTCCACCAGGTCCGATTCGCCCTGCCGGTGCTCGCGCAGCATCGTCAGCCCGTCGGTGGAACAGAAGAACCGCACACCCCGGACGCGTCCGGCGGTCGTCCAGATCGACACCGTCTGCGCGTCCCACTGCCAGGACAGACACCGGTCGTCGTACGCGTGGGCCGCCTCGGGCCGGAAGGTGATGGGCTTGGACTCGGCTTTCCGGCGCCGCTTCGAGCCCGGCTTGCCGAGGTTTCCGGCCTTGATGTTGGCCTTGAGCGTCGTATAGGCGTCACGGACCTTCTTGATGGTGTGCTGGGCCGCTTGCGCCCCCAACCCCCGCGCCCTCAGCTGGGCGTAGGTGTGCTTGCGCAGCTCGTACTCACGCGGCACGCCCTGCTCGAACGCCACCGCCGACACCTGGTTCGCGGCCTCATTGACCGTGCGCAGGGTCGCAAGCAGTGCGGCGGCCTGCCCGGCCTCCGGCACCAGCTTCACCTGCACCACCAGCTTCATGACCAGCGAACCTACACACCCATGCGACAGCCCACCGTACGTTCCCCGATCACCACCCGAACCGGTGAACCAGACCGCACCACCCAGGCCCGGCTCCGCCAGGCCACGAACCCGTCCGCTCCACGGCCGAACCCGGGCCACAAAGGCTGCGGCGCTCCGCGCCGCTCCACTAGGATGCGATTCCTCCTGGGCGTGAACGCCCGGGTTCCTCGCAAGATCACGCTGAAGCTGATCCCGATCTCCCTCATGCCGCTGGGACGTGACGTGGTGTCGACGGACCAGCGGTTCGGCGGGCGCTGACCGGGCCTGGACCCTGCCGCTGCGTCCTACGCGCGCCGGCCCGCCATCTTCTCGAGACGGGCGATGCGCTCCTCCATCGGCGGGTGGGTGGAGAACATCTTCGAGAACCCCTGGCCCGGCCGGAAGGGGTTCGCGATCATCATGTGGCTCGCGGTCTCGATGCGCGGCTCCGGGGGCAGCGGAAGCTGCTTGGTGCCGGCGTCGAGCTTGCGCAGGGCACTGGCGAGCGCCATCGGGTCGCCGGTGAGCTGGGCGCCGGACGCGTCGGCCTCGTACTCCCGGGAGCGGCTGATGGCGAGCTGGATGAGGCTCGCCGCCAGCGGGCCCAGGATCATGATCAGCAGCATGCCCAGGAGGCCGGGACCGTCGTCGTCGTTCGAGCGGCCGATCGGGATGAGCCAGGCGAAGTTGACCAGGAACATGATCACCGAGGCGAGGGCGCCGGCGACCGACGAGATCAGGATGTCGCGGTTGTAGACATGGCTGAGCTCGTGGCCGATGACGCCGCGCAGTTCACGCTCGTCCAGGATGCGCAGGATGCCTTCGGTGCAGCACACGGCGGCGTTGCGCGGGTTGCGGCCGGTCGCGAAGGCGTTCGGGGCCTCCGTCGGGGAGATGTACAGGCGTGGCATGGGCTGGCGGGCCTGGTTGGAGAGCTCGCGGACCATGCGGTACAGCGCCGGGGCCTCGAACTCGCTCACCGGGCGGGCACGCATCGCGCGTAGCGCCAGTTTGTCGCTGTTCCAGTACGCGTACGCGTTGGTGCCGAGGGCGACGAGGAGCGCGACGATCAGGCCCGTACGGCCGAAGAAGCTCCCGATCAGGATGATGAGTGCGGACAGTCCTCCGAGGAGGACAGCGGTCCTGAGCCCGTTGTGCCGGCGGTGCACGGTACGCCCTCCAAGTGGTGCAGCAGGGGAACCCTTTGCTTGCTGTCTCCGATGTCACTGGCGCTGTGATGTCACGTCCAGTGGACCCTCCCGTTCTGGTCAACGCCAGGCGAGAGCGACTAGTTCCCTTGTGCGTACGGCGGCACGAGTGGGCCGTTCGGGTGACGGGGACGGCCTGTTGTACTCCGCGCTGTCCTCCGCCGTGTTCAGAACAGCCCGGTGCCGGCGAACCGCAGGACCAGTTGGGGCGCTCCGGACAGGGCGATGCCGAGGACGCCGGTCAGGGCGATCGTCGCGGTGAGGGGGGCGGGGACGCGGTGCTTCTCGGGCTCGCCCTCGGGGGCGCGGAACAGCAGCGTCGTCCACTGGAGGTAGTAGAAGAGCGCGATCACGACGTTGACGGCCATGACCACGGCGAGCCAGCCGAGGCCCGCGTCGACGGCTGCCGAGAAGACGGTGACCTTGGCGAAGAGGCCGATGATGCCCGGCGGCAGCCCGGCGAGGCAGAGCAGGAAGAAGGCCAGGAGCAGGGCGGCCAGGGGGTTCGAGGCGTACAGGCCGCGGTAGTCCGTGATGCGGTTCAGGGACCTCGTACGGCCGACCAACGCGGCCACCGCGAAGGCGCCCAGGTTCACGGCCGCGTACATGAGGGCGTACGCGAGCGTGGAGCCGACCGACTTCTGGGCGTCGTCGGAGTACGCGGCGGCGGCGATCGGCACGAGGAGGTAGCCGGCCTGGCCGACCGAGGACCAGGCGAGGAGGCGTACCGCGCTGTACGCGCGCGTGGCCTGCTGGCGCAGGGCGCCGACGTTGCCGACGGTCATGGTGAGCGCGGCCAGCGCGGCCAGCGCCGGGCCCCAGGCGTCGGCGTACGACGGGAGAGCGACGACCGTGACGAGGATCAGGCCGGAGAAGCCGACCGCCTTGCCGACCACCGACAGGTAGGCGGCGATGGGGAGGGGGGCTCCTACGTAGGTGTCGGGCACCCAGAAGTGGAAGGGGACGGCGGCCGTCTTGAAGGCGAAGCCGACGAGGGTGAGGACGACGCCGGTCTGGGCGAGGGTGTGGAGCTGGCCGTCGACGTGCTGGATGCGGTCGGCGACCTGAGTGAGGTAGAGGGTGCCGGTGGCGGCGTAGACGAAGCTGATGCCCATCAGGCTGACCGCGGTGGCTGTGACCGAGGACAGGAAGAACTTCAGGGCCGCTTCGGAGGACTTCTTGTCGCCGTGCCGGATGCCGACGAGGGCGAACGCGGGCAGCGAGGCGACCTCCAGGGCGACGACGAGGGTGGCGAGGTCTCGGGAGGCGGGCAGGAGGGCGGCGCCCGCGGCGGAGGAGAGGAGCAGGAACCAGTACTCCCCTTCGGGGAGTCCCTTGTCGGCGTCCTTCAGGGCGGTGACCGACAGGAGAGCCGTGAGGAGGGCGCCGCCGAGGACCAGGAACTGCACGACGAGGGTGAAGCGGTCCACCGTGTAGCTGCACACGTTCGGGTCGCCGGTGAGGCAGAAGGTGGAGCGGTCGCCGTCCAGGAGGGGCAGCAGCAGGAGGGCGGAGGCCGCGAGGCCCGCGACCGACAGCCAGCCGAGCAGCGTCTTCTTCGCGTCGCCCACGAAGAGATCGGCGACGAGTACGACGAGGCCGACGACCGCCGCGATGGTGGGCGGAGCGATCGCGAGCCAGTCGACGGACTGGACGAGGGAGCTCATCGGGTGCCTCCTGCGAGGAGCTGCTGCACGGCCGGGTCGGTCAGGCCGAGGAGGGCCTTCGGCCACAGCCCGGCGACGACGGTGAGGGCGACGAGCGGGGTCCAGGCCGCGAACTCGTAGGTCTGGATGTCGGCGAGCTTCGGGGCGGCCTCCCGCGAGCCCTGCGGGACGGCGCCCATGCAGACGCGCCGGACCACGATGAGCATGTACGCGGCCGTGAGCAGGGTGCCGAACGCGGCGATCGCCATGAAGGTGAGGAAGGCGGGGCGGCTGAGGTCGGCGGCGGGTTCGAATGCGCCGAACAGCGCCAGCATCTCGCCCCAGAACCCGGCCAGACCGGGCAGGCCGAGCGAGGCGACCGCGCCGAAGGCGAGCAGGCCGCCGAGGCGCGGGGTCCTGCCGTACAGGCCGGCGCCGGTCTGGAAATGAGTCGGCGCGGCGGAGCCGCTCGTTGAGGGGCGGTGGTCGGGCGACGGGAGGGCGAGGGTGTCGAGGTCGGTCGTGCCCGTACGGTCCTTCAGCGCGCCGACCAGGAAGAAGAGGAGGCCGGTGATGAGGCCGTGGGCGATGTTGGCGAACAGGGCACCGTTCACGCCGGTCGGGGTCATCGTCGCGATGCCGAGCAGGACGAAGCCCATGTGGCCGACGGAGGAGTAGGCGATGAGGCGCTTGAGGTCGCCCTTCGCGCCCTGCTTGGCGAGGGCGAGGCAGGCCAGGGACCCGTAGATGATCCCGACCACGGCGAAGGCGGCGAGGTAGGGCGCGAAGGTGTGGAGGCCGTCGGGTGCGATCGGCAGGAGAATCCGGACGAACCCGTACGTGCCCATCTTCAGCAGCACGCCGGCCAGCAGGACCGAGCCGACGGTCGGGGCGGCGGTGTGGGCGTCGGGCAGCCAGCTGTGCAGCGGCCACATCGGCGTCTTGACCGCGAGCCCGATCCCGATCGCCAGCACGGCGATGACCTGCACGGATGTGGTCAGCGACCGGCCGTTGTCAGTGGCGAGTGCCACCATGTCGAATGTGCCCGCCTTGATTCCGATCAGGAGCAGGCCGAGCAGCATGACGACGGAGCCGAGCAGGGTGAAGAGGATGAACTTCCAAGCGGCCTGCATCCGTTGCTCACCGCCCCAGCGGGCGATGAGGAAGTACATCGGGACGAGGACCGTCTCGAAGGCGAGGAAGAAGAGGAGCAGGTCGAGGACGGCGAAGGTCGCCAGGGTGCCGGACTCGAGGACGAGCAGCAGGGCGACGAAGGCCTTCGGGGTGGGGCCCGCGGGCATCTTGAAGTAGGAGTAGAGCGCGCAGAGGAAGGTCAGCAGCGCGGTCAGGACCAGAAGGGGGAGGGAGATGCCGTCGATGCCGAGGTGGATCCGCACGTCGAGTGCGGGGATCCAGCTGATGTCGGTCGTGGCCTGCATCTTCGACGGGTGGTCGTGGTCGAAGCCGAGCGCGAGGACGATCGCGGCGATGAGGACAGCGCCGGTGACGGTCACGCCGTGCCGCAGCACGGCCTGCTGCGGCGACTTCCCCTTCAGCCCGGGCGGGGCCGGCAGGAGAGCGGCGGCGGCACCGAGAAGCGGGCCGACGACGACGAACGCCAGAAGAAACTGCATCACGGACTCGTTGATATCGATCACGCCTGCTCACGCTCCCGTGGCGACGAGGACGGCGGCGACCGCCAGGACGACGGCGCCGGCGAGCAGCGCGCTCACATAGGTCTGCACATTGCCGGTCTGAGCACGCCGTACGGCGGCACCGAGCCAGCGGGGTAGGGCGCCCGCGCCGCGTACGTAGGTGTCGACGACCTCGCGGTCCAGGAACCGGACGAGGCTCGCTCCGGCCTGGACCGGACGGACGAACAGCACGTCGTACACGGCATCGAGGTGGAAGCCGACCGCCGCGTGGCGGTACAGCGGGCCGAGCAGGAGGCGGCCCGGGTCGGCCGGGTCGGGCGCGTAGGCCACGTCGCCGTAGACGGGCTTGTGGCTGGCGATGGCCTCGGCCTCGACGAGTCCGGCGTCGCCCTCGGGGTGGGCGGCGACTGCGCCCATGGGGGCGCGGGCGGCGAGGGCGGTGGTGCGCTGCCAGGCGCCGTAGGTGACCAGTCCGCCGACCAGGGCGAGGCCCGTGCCGAGGATGGACGTGGTGAGCGTGGGGGTGAGGTCGCGGCCGTCGAACCACTTGGGCAGCGCTGCGTAGGCGAGCCCGCCGAAGGCGAGGGAGGGGATGGCGAGCACCCACAGCACGACGGTCATGGTGAGGGGCTGGCGGCCGTGGTCCGGGGCCTCGGTGCCGTGGCCCCGGAAGGCGAGCAGCCACAGGCGGGTCGCGTACGCGGCGGTGATCAGGGCCGTGATCAGCCCCGCGACGAGGACGGTCCAGCCCGCGGCGGCGGGAGCGTGCTCGGTGTGGCCGGCGGTGACGTGTTCGGCGGCGCTGAGGACGGACTCCTTGGAGAAGAAGCCGCTGAACGGCGGGATCGCGGCGAGTGCGAGGAGCGCCACGGTCATCGTCCAGTAGGCGTCCGGGACGCGGTCGCGCAGGCCCGTCATGCGGGACATGGCGGCCAGCGAGTTGGTGCCGGCCGCGTGGATGATCACGCCGGCCGCGAGGAACAGCAGCGCCTTGAAGGCGCCGTGCGAGAGGAGGTGGAAGACGGCGGCACCGCGGTCGCCGACGGCGAGGGCGCCGGTCATGTAGCCGAGCTGGCCGATCGTCGAGTAGGCGAGGACGCGCTTGATGTCGTCCTGGGCGAGCGCGGCGAGGGCCGAGCCTGCCATGGTGACGGCGGCCATGACGGCGAGGACGACCATCGCGGCCGAGGAGGCCTGGAAGACGGGGAGGAGACGGGCGACGAAGTAGACACCGGCGGCCACCATGGTCGCGGCGTGGATCAGGGCGGAGACGGGCGTGGGGCCTGCCATCGCGTCGGGGAGCCAGGTGTGCAGCGGGAACTGCGCCGACTTGCCCGCCACGCCCGCCAGGAGCAGCAGGGCGACCAGCGTCGGGTGGTCGAGCCCGCCGCTCGCGACCGTGCCGAGGACCTTGGTGATCTGGAAGGAGCCGGCGTCGGTGGCGAGGGCGAACAGGCCGATGAGGAAGGGGACGTCGCCGAGCTTGGTGACCAGGAAGGCCTTCAGGGAGGCGGCACGGGCCTCCGGGGTCTCCCAGTAGTGGCCGACCAGGAAGTAGGAACAGATGCCCATGACTTCCCAGCCGACCAGCAGCACGATCAGGTCGCCGGAGTAGACGACCAGGAGCATCGCGGAGGTGAACAGGGAGACGAGGGCGGCGTAGGAGGGGTAGCGCGGGTCGTCGCGCAGGTAGCCCGTCGAGTAGATCTGCACGCAGGCCGCGACGAAGCCGACGAGGACGGCGACGAGGGCGGCGAAGCCGTCGATGTGCAGGGCGAGTTCGATGGGGACGGAGCCGGTGGGCGTGAGCTCGGTGGCGGCGTCGAGGGCCTGGTCACCGCCTTGGCGGACGGCCACCAGCACGGCGAGGACGAGCGCGGCGAGCGTCGGCAGGACGGCGAGCGGGCGAACGAAGCCGGGGGCCGTGCGGCCCAGGAGCAGGCCGGCCGCGGCGCCCAGGAACGGGAGGAGGGGGACGAGGGCGGCGAGGGTGGTCGTGGTCACGCGGTGGCCTCAGTCTTCTCGGCCTGCTCGGCCGCGAGGGCGTCGCTGTCGGGTCCGTCGGTGTCGTGCCCCTCGGCGGTGTCGCGGAGCTTGTCGATGTCCGAGGTGCCGCGGTTGCGGTAGACGGCCAGGACGATCGCCAGGCCGATGCCGATCTCGGCGGCGGCGATGGCGATGGTGAACAGGGTCAGGGCCTGGCCGGAGTGCAGGGTCTCCTCGGCGGCCCTGCTGAGCCAGACGTCGAAGGCGACCAGGTTGAGATTGACGGCGTTGAGCATCAGCTCGACCGACATGAGGACCAGGATCGCGTTGCGGCGGGCGAGGACGCCGTAGAGGCCGGTGCAGAAGAGGAGGGCGGAGAGCACCGCGGGATAGGCGAGGTGCATCAGCGGACGCCTCCCTTGTCGACCTTGTCGGCTCTGCCGGCCTTGCCGGCCTTGCCGGCCTTCTCGGCCGTGTCTGGCGTCGGGGTGGTCACGGGAGTGGTTGCGGCGGTGGTCGCCGTCGCGTCCGCCTTCGCCTTGCGGGACAGGACGATCGCGCCGACCAGGGCGGCGAGGAGGAGGACGGAGAGGGCCTCGAAGGGGAGGACCCAGTTCTGGAAGAGGCTCTCGCCGGTGACGCGGGTGGTGCCGGCGGGCTCGCCGTCCAGGTCGATCCAGGTGGCGCGGAAGGCGTCGACGACGACCCAGACCAGGGCGGCCGCGGCGGCGACGGCCACGGTGAGGGCGGCCCAGCGGTTGCCGGAGTCGGCGTCCGGGGAGCGGCCGATGGGGGCCCTGGTGAGCATCAGACCGAACAGGAGGAGGACGACGACGGAACCGACGTAGATGAGGACCTGCACCCAGGCGATGAACTCGGCGGTGAGCAGGAGGTACTCGACGGCCAGGCCGCCGAGGGTCACCACGAGCCACAGGGCGGCGTGCACCAGCTGCCGGGTGGTGACGGTGACCAGCGCGGCGCCGAAGGTGACCAGGCCGACGAGGAGGAAGGCGATCTCCACGCCCGTCGGGGAGAGGAAGCCGTGCGGATCAGCTGAGGCGAGGATCACGACTCTCCTTCCTCCTGCTTGTTCGGCTCGGCCTGCGCCGCGGCCAGTTTCTCGGCGGTCTTGCGGGCGGCGGCGATCTCCTTCGGTTCCTCCGCGCCCGGGTCGAGGGCCGGCGGGGCCGGAACCGTCCACATCCACTCGCGGAGCTTGTCGCGTTCGTGGGTGAGGTCACGGATGTCGGTCTCGGCGTACTCGAACTCCGGGGACCAGAACAGGGCGTCGAAAGGACACACCTCGATGCAGATACCGCAGTACATGCACAGGGAGAAGTCGATGGCGAACCGGTCGAGGACGTTGCGGCTGCGCTCACGACCGCCGGGGGCGGCCGGGGGGACCGTCTCCTTGTGGGAATCGATGTAGATGCACCAGTCGGGGCACTCGCGGGCGCACAGCATGCAGACCGTGCAGTTCTCCTCGAACAGGCCGATCACACCGCGGGTGCGGGGCGGGAGGTCCGGCTGGACCTCCGGGTACTGCTCGGTGACGGTCTTCCTCGTCATCGTGCGGAGGGTGACGGCCAGGCCCTTGGCGAGGCCGGAGCCGGGGATGGGGGCCATGACTACTGGATCACCACCTTGACGATGCCGGTGAGGGCGATCTGGGCGAGGGAGAGGGGGACGAGGAGGGTCCAGGAGAACTTCTGGAGCTGGTCCTCGCGCAGGCGGGGGTAGGTGACGCGGAGCCAGATCACGACGAAGGCGAGGATCGCGGCCTTCAGCAGGGTCCAGACCCAGCCGAGGCCGTCGGCACCCCACGGGCCGTGCCAGCCGCCCAGGAAGAGGACGGTGGTCAGGCCGCACAGGACGACGATTCCGGCGTACTCGGCGAGGAGGAACAGAGCGAAGCGCAGGCCGGTGTACTCGGTGTACGCGCCGAAGATGATCTCCGAGTCGGCGACGGGCATGTCGAAGGGCGGGCGTTGGAGTTCGGCGAGGCCGGCGACGAAGAAGACGAACGCGCCGGTGATCTGCCAGGGCAGCCACCACCACTGGAAGGCATCGACGATGCCGGGGAGGGAGACCGTGCCGGCCGCCATCGCCACCGAGGCGGCGGCGAGGAGCATCGGGAGTTCGTAGGCGAGGAGCTGGGCGGCGGTGCGCAGGCCACCGAGGAGGGAGAACTTGTTGGCGGAGGCCCAGCCGGCCATGAGGGAGCCGAGGACGCCCACACCCATCACGGCGAGCACGAAGAAGATGCCCGCGTCGACGACCTGGCCTACGGCGCCTTCGCCCGGGCCGATGGGGACGGCGAGAAGGACCAGGAGGTACGGCAGGAGGGCCACGGCGGGTGCGAGCTGGAAGACACGGCGGTCCGCGCCCGTCGGGACCACGTCCTCCTTCTGCGCGAACTTCACGCCGTCCGCGACGAGCTGGGCCCAGCCGTGGAAGCCACCGGCGTACATCGGGCCGAGGCGGCCCTGCATGTGGGCCATCACCTTGTGCTCGGTCTGGCCGACGATCAGGGGGAAGGTGAGAAAGACGCCGAAGACGACGAGGAGTCGCAGGGCGACGTCCAACGCGTCGTTCACTGCGGGCCTCCTTGGGGGTTCGTGGGGTCGTCGGGGGTGGTGGGGTCGTCGTTCGACGGGGGGACTTCGAGGGTGCGGTCTTCAGGGGCCGGGGTGTCGCGGGCCGGATCCTCGGCGGCCGGGTCTTCAGGGGCCGGGGTGTCGCGGGCCGGATCCTCAGGGGTGGGCGCGTCCGACGGAGGCGCTTCCTTCGGCTCGGGTTCCTCGAAGGCCGGGCGGGCGTGATGCCACGGGGCGTCCGAGCTGCGAGGACCGGTGGCGGGCCGGGAGGGTCCGCCCGGTGCCGTCGCGGCCGTTGGAGGGGTGGGTGTCGTCGGGGCCTCGGGGCGCTGGGAAGCGGACCCCTCAGAGGCCGTGCGCGCACGACGCGGACCCCCGGGGCGCGCCGGACGCGCCGGACGCGCGGGGCCGGGCGTGCCTTCAGCGGCCGGCGTTTCCGCCGCCTCCGTCGGTCCTGCCGCTCCCGTTGCACCTGCCGGACCCGTTGCTCGTGCCGGACCTGTTGCTTCGGTTGCTCCTGCCGGACCTGTTGCTCCCGTTGCTCCTGCCGGCCCCATCGCTCCCGTAGCTCCCGTAGCTCCCGTAGCTTCCGCCCGCTGCGAAGCGGACCCCGCGCTCGCGCTCCGTGCGCGACGGGGGACGACCGGAGCCGTCGCCGGCGCACCCGCACCTGTGCGTGTGCCTGTGTCCGCGCCCGCACCCGGGCCGGTGCCCGTGTCCGTGTCCGTCGGCGTGGCCGCGCCGGCCGCCTGGCTGGCCGAGCCGTCCGAAGCCGTGCGGGCACGGCGTACCGGGCGGTCGCCGGGGGCGGCTCGGCCCGCGGCTCGGGTCGGGCGGGCGGCGGCAGGGGGGAGTTGGCCCTTCAGGGGGCCCCACTCGTTCGGGTCGGGGACGCCCGGGGGGAGCATCTGGCGGCGCTTGGGGCCGCCGTGCTCCGACTCCCCCGGTTCCTTGGCGCCGGGCCAGGCCTTGGCGACCCGTGCCGCCAGGACGAAGTCCTTCCGCAACGGGTGGCCCTCGAAGCCCTCCGGAAGGAGGAGGTGGTCCAGTGCCGGGTGGCCTTCGAAGGCGACGCCGAACATTTCGTGGGTCTCGCGCTCGTGCCAGGCCGCGCCCGCGTAGACGTCCACGGCGGACGGCAGCACCGGGGCCTCGTGCGGGACGGTCGTGCGCAGCAGCAGCCGGTGTACCGGCGACGGGGGCAGGGCGGCCACGTGGGCCGAGACGCGGAAGCCGATGCCCGGTTCGTCGACCGCGCTCAGCCAGTCGAAGTAGGTGCAGCCCAGCTCGTCGCGGGCGACGCGCAGCGCCGCGATCCAGGAGGCCGGCGGTACGTCGACCGTCAGGACCTCGTACGACTCCTCGGCCGTGGCCTCCGTACCGAAGAGCTCTTCGGCGGGGGCGGGCAGCCAGCCGACCGTGGTCATCGTTCCTCCCCCGCCGGGGAAGGGGCCGGGGACGGGGCCGGCGGCGGCTGCACCAGGCCGCTCTGGAGCGCAGCCACGGAAGGCCTCGCCGTCCCGTACCGCTCGGCCAGCGACTCCCGCGCGATCTTCTCCTGGAGCTTCAGGATTCCCTGGAGCAGGGCCTCCGGGCGGGGCGGGCAGCCAGGGACATAGACGTCCACGGGGATGATCTGGTCGACGCCCTTCGTCACCGAGTACGAGTCCCAGTACGGGCCGCCGCAGTTGGAGCAGGCGCCGAAGGAGATGACGTACTTCGGCTCGGGCATCTGTTCGTACAGGCGCTTCACGGCCGGGGCCATCTTGTCCGTGACCGTGCCCGAGACGACCATCAGGTCGGCCTGGCGCGGGCCCGGCGCGAAGGGGATGACGCCGAGGCGGATGAAGTCGTGGCGGGCCATCGACGCGGCGATGAACTCGATCGCGCAGCAGGCCAGGCCGAAGTTGAAGACCCACAGCGAGTAGCGGCGGCCCCAGTTCAGGACCACCTTCATCGGCTCCGGAGCCAGCCGGGCGAGGGCGCCCAGCCGCTTCGGCTCCGGGAGCAGCACGGGCTCAGGGGTAGCGGGGGTCACGTCCATGTCAGGACGCCCTTCTTGTATGCGTACAGCAGGCCCACGGCCAGGAAGCCGAGGAAGATGAACATCTCCACCAGCGTGGTCGCGCCGTAACCATGGTCGGCGAAAACCGTCGCCCAGGGGAACAGGAAGATCGAGTCGACGGCGAAGATGACGTACAGGAACGCGTAGACGTAGTAGCGGACCTGGGTGTGGGCCCAGCCCTCGCCGACCGGGTCGACGCCGCACTCGTACGTCAGGAGCTTCTCAGGGGTGGGAACCACCGGGCGCAGCAGGCGGCCCGCCCCGAAGGCGACAGCGACGAACAGCGCGCCCACGACGGCGAGCAGCCCGACGACCGAATAGGACTGGAAGTAGTCCGCCGCGACGACGACGGTCGGGTCCCGCAAAGTCTCCGACAACGTCCGCCCCTCGCTCCACTCTGTGTTCGATGGTCTGTACGCACGGGAGTCTAGGCCCTGATAAAGAGACGGTAAGCAGCCCGTCACACCTCGGGATCCGGGAGTGGGGTTTTCCCCCGTTGATCCCGGCGGCCGACCTCATGGCGCGGCGGCGCACCACGCGGCACGCTAACCCGTATGACCCCAGCCAAGCCTTCCGCCGACAGGAACGCCACCGAAGACCGTGACGATCTCCTGCCTCCGGCCCGCCCCGCCTTCGATCCGCAGACCTGGAAGGAGATCGCGCACCTCCTGGCGAACCTGCCGATGGCGCTGTTCGGCTTCACCTATGTGGCGACGGCGCTGTTCGTCAGCGGCATGCTCACCGTCACCGTGGTCGGATTGCCGCTGCTGGCGCTCGGGCTGATGGGGTCGCGGCTGCTGGGCCGGTTCGAACGGGGCCGGGCGCGGGTGCTGCTCGGGGTGCGGATCGACGAGCCGAGCCCGCTGCCGCTGAACCGGACCGAGGGGTTCATCCCGCGGCTCTGGATGGCGGTGAAGGACCCGCTGGGCTGGCGCGCGGCCCTGTACGACGTCATACGGCTGCCCTGGGGCATCCTCACCTTCACCGTCACGCTGACCTCGCTCTTCGCGCTGTGGCCGGTGCTGCCGTACCTGGCGCGCGGGCTGAGCAACGCGGACCGGGCGATGGTGCGCGCGCTGTTGTCGCCCTCCGACGAGCTGGAGCGGCGCATCGCCGAGCTGGAGTCCGACCGGGGTGTCGTGGTCGACACGGCGGCGGCCGACCTGCGGCGCATCGAACGCGACCTGCACGACGGGGCCCAGGCCCGCCTGGTCAATCTGGCGATGGGGCTCGGCCTGGCCAAGGAGAAACTGCTGGAGGGGCAGGCCGACGAACACGTGGCAGCGATGGTCGAGGAGGCGCACGGCGAGGTGAAGCTCGCGCTCCAGGAGCTGCGCGACCTCGCCCGGGGCATCCACCCCGCCGTCCTCACCGACCGCGGCCTGGACGCCGCGCTGTCCTCGGTCGCCTCGCGCTGCACGGTGCCGGTGAAGGTGACGGCCGAGCTGGGGTCCAGGCCCGCCGCGGCCATCGAGGGCATCGCCTACTTCACCGTCTCGGAGCTGCTCCAGAACATCAGCAAGCACAGCGGGGCGAAGTCGGCCTCCGTCGACGTGTGGCGGGTGGAGGACCGGCTGCTCATCCAGGTCCGGGACGACGGCCGTGGGGGCGCGCGTCTCGACGGCGGCAGCGGTATGCGGGGCCTGGCCGAGCGCCTCGGCGCCGTGGACGGCCTGTTCGTCGTCGACTCGCCGCCGGGCGGCCCGACGACGGTGACGGCGGAGCTGCCGTGGCGGGACCGGTCGGAGGACTCCCGGCGGGGCGGACTCGGCCGACGGGCGTAAGCGGGCAGCGGACAGCCGACGCGGACAGCGGACAGCGGACAGCGGACAGCGGACAGCGAGGTAGCGAGGTAGGGAAAACCCCCCGCCCAAGACGCCGACGGACTCCATGGCCCGCTGACCTGCGGCCGAGCAGGGTGGAGGTACGACAGCCGACCCGCCCGACGAGCAGAACGGACGACGCGATGGCCAGCGAGTACGGACACGAGTACGGACAGGAGTTCCGACAGGTGTACGAGCACGGGGAGCGGCAGCACCGGGTGCCGACCGCGCTGCGGGCGCCTTTCGAGGCCCGCACCTGGCGCGAGTTCGCGTACGTCCTGCTGAGCCTGCCGATCAGCGTCCTGCTGTTCACGTACGCCGTCACGATGGTCGCGGTCGGCGCGGGGCTGCTGGTGACCTTCCTCGGCATCCCGGTGCTGGCGGCGGGGCTGGCCGGGTGCCGCGGGTTCGGGTCGCTGGAACGGGCGCGGGCGCGCGGGCTGCTCGGCCTGGAGGTGGCTGCCCCGGAGCCGCTGCGGCCCCGCCGGCGCGGTGTGGCGGCGTGGATGGGTGCCGTGCTGAAGAGCGGCTCGTCGTGGCGGCAGCTGCTGTACGCGGTGCTGCACTTCCCGTGGGCGGTGTTGTCGTTCTGCGTCGCGGTGACCTTCTGGGCGTACGGGTGGGCGCTGCTGACGTATCCGCTGTGGTTCTGGGTCTTCCCTATGTACGGCGGTCAGGGCGGCCTCCAGCTGTACGGCGACGGGCAGCACCAGATCTACCTCGACAACCCCTTCGAGATCACCGTCACCGCGCTGGTCGGCCTGCTGTTCACGCTGGCCACGCCGTGGATCGTACGGGCGCTGACGTTGGTCGACCGGCTGCTGGTGCACGGGCTGCTCGGGCCGTCGCGGCTGGCGTCGCGGGTGGTGGAGCTGGAGTCGGACCGGGGTGTCGTGGTCGACACGGCGGCGGCCGACCTGCGGCGCATCGAACGGGACCTGCACGACGGGGCCCAGGCGCGGCTGGTGGCGCTGGCCATGGATCTCGGGCTGGCGAAGGAGAAGCTGGCCGAGGACCCGCAGTCGGCGGCGCGGATGGTGGACGACGCGCACGGTGAGGTGAAGACGGCACTCCAGGAGCTGCGCGACCTCGCCCGGGGCATCCACCCCGCCGTCCTCACCGACCGCGGCCTGGACGCCGCGCTGTCCGCCGTCGCCTCACGCTGCACGGTGCCCGTGCGGGTGGAGGTGGACCTCGCGGAACGGCCTGCGCCGGCGATCGAGGGGATCGCCTACTTCACCGTCTCCGAACTGCTCCAGAACATCAGCAAGCACAGCGGGGCGAAGTCGGCCTCCGTCGACGTGTGGCGGGTGGACAACCGGCTGCTGCTTCAGGTCGTGGACAACGGGGTGGGCGGGGCGGACGCGTCCGCGGGGTCGGGGTTGGCCGGGCTCGCGGAACGGCTCGACGCGGTGGACGGGATTCTGGTGGTGGACTCGCCGGCCGGTGGGCCGACCCGGGTCACGGCGGAGCTGCCCTGGCGGCGCTGAACCAGTGCCCCGGGCCGGCGCCGGCGGAGGGTGTCGCTCCTGTCGCTCCCCCGCGCTTGCGCGCGGGGCAGCTCTCTGAGAAGCGGAAAGCTTCTGAGGCACGCGGCACGACAAACCCGCACCTATGCGAGCCTCAGCACCACCTTGCCCCGATTCCTCCCCTCCCCCAGCAAACGATGAGCCTCCCCCGCCTCCGCCGGCCCGTACTCCTCCGTGATGTCGATCCGTACGTCCCCGGACGCCACCAGACCCAGCGCGCTCAGCGCGTGCCGGCGCAGGACCTCCGGGGCGCGGCGGGACAGGTCGCCGATGTTGTAGCCGGTCAGGGTGCGGTTGTTCTTCCAGATGGGGAGGACCGGGAGCGTGAGGTCGGGGTGGCGGGCCGCCTCGCCGTAGACGGTGACGCGGCCGAAGGGGGCCAGTACGTCGAAACCGGCCAGGCGGGTGGGGCCGCCGACCGGGTCGAGGACGATGTCGACGCCCCGGCCGTCCGTGGCCGCCCGTATCGCCTCGGGGAAGCCGTCGCGGACGAAGACGTCGTCGTAGCCGAAGGTGCCGCGGGCGTACTCCGCCTTCTCGGGCGTGCTCACCGTGCCGTACACCGCCGACGCGCCCAGCGCGCGGGCGATCTGGGCGGCCGCGCTGCCGACGCCGCCCGCGGCCGCGTGAACGAGGACCGTGTCGCCGGGGGCGATGCGCGCCGCGCCGGCCAGGACGCCGTAGGCCGTGGTCAGGACGAGGGCCGCGCCACCGCCGGTACGCAGGTCCACCTCGTCGGGGAGGGGGAGGACGAAGGGGGCGAGGGCCACCGCGTACTCGGCGTAGCCGCCGCCGTCGGGCAGGTAGGCGGCGACCCGGTCGCCGACCGAGAACCCCTCTGTTCCCTCCCCGAGTGCGGCCACCCGGCCCGACGCCTCCAGGCCCGTGACGGTCTCGCCGTCGGGGGCACCGAAGTCGCCGAGGCGGTGCTGGATCTCGCCGTAGTTGACGCCGGCGTAGGCGACGCGGATCAGGACCTCGCCCGGGCCGGGTTCGGGGTCGGGGAGGTCGACGAGGCGCAGTACCTCCGGTCCGCCGGTCTCCTTGAACGCGATCGCCCGCATGGGCCCGCCCCCCAGCCTCGGGCGTCCGCCGCCCGATGATCGACAACTTGCCTGTGGCAGGCCGGAACCCGGCGTGTCGTGCGCGTATTCCCGTTGCCCGGGCACAGGCGGAACCGAATGCTGGAATGCTGGACGAACGTGTCGGTGCGGGCGGGTACCCCGGTGGGGCCCGTGCGGCGCCGTCGGGGAACGCCGGGGTTGTGGGGGCCGAGGATCGTGGAGGACAGGGTGCGGGTGGTCATCGCCGAGGATTCGGTGCTGCTGCGGGAAGGACTGACCCGGTTGCTGACCGACCGCGGGCACGAGGTCGTCGCCGGGGTCGGGGACGCGGACGCCCTGGTCAAGACGATCACTGAGCTGGACGCGGAGGGCGCTCTCCCGGATGTCGTGGTGGCCGATGTGCGGATGCCGCCGACGCACACGGACGAAGGGGTGCGGGCCGCCGTCCAGCTGCGCAGGACCCATCCTGAGCTGGGTGTGCTGGTGCTGTCGCAGTACGTGGAGGAGCGCTACGCCACCGAACTGCTGGCCGGTTCCAGCCGTGGCGTCGGCTATCTGCTCAAGGACCGGGTGGCCGAGGTACGCGAGTTCGTGGACGCGGTGGTGCGGGTGGCCCAGGGGGGTACGGCGCTCGACCCGGAGGTGGTCGCGCAGCTGCTCGGCCGCAGCCGCAAGCAGGACGTGCTCACGGGGCTCACCCCGAGGGAGCGGGAGGTCCTGGGGCTGATGGCGGAGGGGCGGACGAACTCCGCGATCGCCCGGCAGCTGGTGGTGAGCGACGGGGCGGTGGAGAAGCACGTCAGCAACATCTTCCTGAAGCTCGGGCTGTCCCCGAGTGACGGGGATCACCGACGCGTTCTGGCGGTGCTCACCTACCTGAATTCGTGACGGGCTGGCACCGTTGCCGACACCGGTTCAGTTGAACCGCAGAACCGGAAAGCGATCGCCGCGCGTCTTCAAGGCAAGTGCCGGGGGGCGGGGGAACCGTGCCGAGCCGGGCCGTCGGGAGGCTGTCGTCCCTGGGCGTCGAACCGCCCCGAAGCGGTGACGGTCGCGCGAATGACCCGGGAAAGGCACCCCTTGCGGACGTAGGGTTGATGTTGGGAAGGCCTTCGAGAAGGCCGCTCCCAGACAGCCGCCTCGAGGGAGGTCCAGTTCAGTGACCAGCCAGGTCAGCAGCGCAGCGGAACAGGCCGACGGAGCCGTCGTAGGAGAGCAGCGCAAACCGGGCGGGGCGAAGGACGTACAACGCCTCGACCGGGTGATCATCAGGTTTGCGGGTGATTCGGGTGACGGTATGCAGCTCACCGGTGACCGTTTCACCTCGGAGACGGCGTCGTTCGGGAACGACCTGTCGACCCTGCCGAACTTCCCGGCCGAGATCCGGGCGCCCGCCGGTACCCTCCCGGGCGTCTCCTCCTTCCAGCTGCACTTCGCCGACCATGACATCCTCACGCCGGGGGACGCGCCGAACGTGCTGGTCGCGATGAACCCGGCGGCCCTGAAGGCGAACATCGGGGACGTGCCGCGCGGTGCGGAGATCATCGTCAACACGGACGAGTTCACCAAACGGGCGATGCAGAAGGTGGGGTACGACGCCTCACCGCTGGAGGACGGATCGCTCGACGGCTATCAGCTCCATCCGGTGCCGCTGACGTCGTTGACCGTGGAGGCGCTGAAGGATTTCGACCTCACCCGCAAGGAGGCCGAGCGGAGCAAGAACATGTTCGCGCTCGGCCTCTTGTCGTGGATGTACCACCGGCCGACGGAGGGCACCGAGAAGTTCCTGACGTCGAAGTTCGCGAAGAAGCCCGACATCGCGGCGGCCAACATCGCCGCGTTCCGCGCGGGCTGGAACTTCGGTGAGACGACCGAGGACTTCGCGGTCTCCTACGAGGTCGCCCCGGCGGCGAAGACCTT
>NZ_JBIAWZ010000038.1:0-28223 GCF_042896175.1 Streptomyces sp. NPDC001315
GCGCGCGGTCTGCTCCGCAGACACGACGCGCCGCCGCTACGCGGCGGAACAAGCAGCGCTCCGCGCTGCTGCTGAGGCTCCGCCTCAGCTTGCCGGGCCACTCCGTGGTCCGGGGCTCGGATCGCTCCGCGATCCGGCCTGACGAAATCCGCTCCGCGGATTCCTGAAACGCAGCTACAGCATGGGGGTTGACGGATCATCGGCTCTCGCTGGCGCCGTTTCCGGAACGGCGCTTCCGAACCCTGCACGGCGAGCCTTGTCGCGTGACGGACTGCTCTTCGCGGGTGGCGCAGCTGCCCACTACGTGTCCATCTTAGAGGCCCGGAGTTACTCCGCACCGCTTTAGGAAGCACAAAAACTATAGAACTTCCGAGAGATCGCCGTGCTCCTCTTCAAGGGTCCGGCGAGGTTCTGACCAGTCCACCCGGAGGATCTCTT
Source organism: Streptomyces sp. NPDC001315 (assembly GCF_042896175.1). Lineage (NCBI taxonomy): Bacteria > Bacillati > Actinomycetota > Actinomycetes > Kitasatosporales > Streptomycetaceae > Streptomyces > Streptomyces sp. NPDC001315. The sequence continues at coordinate 439 of NZ_JBIAWZ010000038.1, forward strand.
GCAGCAACTCTCCTTGTTCTTGCGGAAGTTGCCCGGCTTTGTGTCGCGTACGCGCTTTGCATAGCCACGGGCCGATCATGACGCGCTCGCCGTCGGCCTCGATCCACTCCCGGGCACCGGGCGAACGGCCGTGGCGTTCCACAAAGGCACGCAGCAGCGTGACGTTCTGTTCGAAGGAGCGGCGGCGCCTGGGGCCGGCGGGGGTGGTGGGTGTCTTCCCTGCGGGCAGCGGGACTTGATCGGGGGTCAGGCCGAGGCAGGTGAGGAGCGTGCGTTGGCCGTCCTCGAGTTGGTTCCAGGTGGTGAACTGTCGGTGCAGCCAAATGCCGGCCTTCACGCCGCCGATCACCGTTTCTCGGTGCAGTGTGGCTGTGTCGTGGCCGGCTTCGATGTGGTGACGCAGGTGGTGGTATTTGCGGTGCCAGTCGGCGCCGTACGGGAGTTGCCAGTTGGGGTCGAGGGCGGTGAGCTGGGCTTCGCGGGCGGGGTGGAGGCGGTCGTGGCGGGCGAGGGCGCGCTGGTTGACAAGGAAGGGGCCGCCTGGGTCGGTGGTAGGAATGGCGAGGTGGCCGTGGAGGGTGTGGAAGCCCTCGATGGTGGCCATGTGCCCTTGCCAGGTGGCTTCGTTGTCGTCCCAGATCATGGCGAGGTCTTCGAGCTCGGCGATCCAGTCGGCGGTGAGGGTGCCTTGGTGGTAGGCGGTGCGCTGCCCGTCGATGAACTGGCCGAGGCGGTAGCCGTAGGCGTCGGTGTAGTTGGTCGGGATGCGCAGGTGGCCGTGTTCGGCGTGGTAGCGGACGGCGGCCGCGAGGCCCGCGCGGCGGGGCGCGGACAAGACGGCGCCAGCTGAGGGCCAGGCAATGAGGTCCATCGCGCGGGCGATGTAATCGGGGTCGAGGGTGAAGTCGAACCGGAAGCGGCGCGCAAGGAGTTGGTGGGTGTCGCGGTCCAGGCGGTGCTTGGTGTTCTGGCGCGGGGCGCGGGCGGCGATGGACTGGTCATGGTGGCGCAGCGCTGCGGTGACCAGCCAGAGGGCCGCGTATGGAGTGTCGAGGAGGTCGGTGGGGTCGGCGTCGAGCGGGGTGTAGGCGGGGATCACCAGACTCGCGGTCTTGGAGTCGAGGGTGGGGGGTTTACGCAGGGCGCGGCCCAGGGCCTGGACGATGCGGCGCACGCTCGCGGTGCGGTCCGCGAAGACGATTGAGTCGACGGCTGGCAAGTCGACGCCTTCGCTGAGGACTTGGGCGTTGGTGAGCACGGCTCGGTCGGCTTGTTCGAAACGGGTCAGGATGGTGTGGCGTTTGTTGGGGGTGTGGGTGCCGTTGATTGACTGCACGCTCAAGTCGGCTGTCCAGGAGGGGCGTTGCTCGGTGGGGAGGGTGCGCAGTGTGTGGGGGAACTGGCGGGCGAAGTCGGCGGCGTCCGCGACCTGCTGGAAGTAGACGATCACATGTTTGAGGTCGTGCTCGCGCATGGCTTTGAGGACGGCTAGGTGCAGGGCGGTCGTGCGGCGGGCGCTCGGGCCGAACCCAGTCTGGAGGTCTGGGTCGGTGAGAGTGCTGCGCAGCTCGGTGTCGGTGATGGTGGGGATGAGGAGTTGGTAGTCGGCCAGGACGCCGTCTTCGATCGCGTCCGCGTGTGAGTAGGTGTGCAGGCGCGGGCCGAACACCTTGGGGTCGTCCATCGAGGCGATCAGGGAGGGGGCCTCCCAGGTGGGAGCGGTCGCGGCAGTGCGCTTGGGCTGAGGGCGTGTGTCGGGGGTCTCGGTCAGGCGGGGGGCCTCCCACTCGTATGGCGTCGCGGTGAGGTACAGGCGGCGGTCTGCGGGGACGCGGGTGTTGTCGTGGATCATCGTCCACTGCTTGTCCCAGCTCCCGGCGGTGCGGTGCGCCTCGTCCACGATCATGAGGTCGAAGACGGGGGCGGTGAAGACGGAGTGTTGGGCTTCCTCGATCCGCTGAAGTGAGTCGAATGTGATGAACACGGTCGCTCTCTCGCGCCGTTTCGTACGCTGAGTCAGCCAGTACGCCAGGTACTCCCCCGACCCCGTGCTCGCTGCGCCCGCGCCGGCCAGCAGTGGGTTCGCATCGGCGCGTGCTGAGGACACGGCCATCAGCGGCTCGGTTCGTCCGTCCGCGCGGGCTGCTGCCGCCCACTGTCCGATCAGGTCCAGGCTGGGGACGGCGACGAGCAGCTGCTGGATGTCGAGCTGTTCTGCTGTGCGCAGCGCGATCAGTGTTTTGCCCGTCCCGCACGCGGACACGATGTGTCCTCGTGTCCGCGGGGATTTGAGATGCCGTGCCGCGGATTCCACCGCCTGCTGCTGGTCCGGGCGCAGGGTGCGGCGGTTGTTGGGGGGTGCTGGAGCGGGGGTGGAGTTGGACGGCATCGCGGTGGAGATCCTTGAGAACGCGAGTCGGGACTATTGGGGTCTTCATCCTTGCGTAGCCGGGCGTGGCTCGGGCGCAGTTGTTGCTCGAGCGGTGAACCCGCTCGTTGCCTGAGCCACGCGGGGGCTGTCCGTCAACACCAGCGCATGTCCAGTGCCTCCAGGGCGTTGATCTGCTGTGTGGTGAGCCGGGCGGGGTTGCGGCGCCGTTCGGATAGCCAGCGGCGCAGTAGGAGCGGGTCGCCTGCGTCGCCGCCGCGGTAGGTAGCGGGGACGGCGAGGTGCTGGTGGGCGCGCCAGAACAGATAGGCCTCCCGTAGTCCTTTGTGGAACGCTCGGGCCGAGTATCCGTGGGGGCGGCGCAGCAGGTAGGCGAGGGGATGGCGCAGGGGGATCTGGTCGAGGAGTTCGTGCTGGGCGAGGGTAAGGCGGGGCAGGGCGGCGATCTGGTCGGCCAGCCATTCGCTGTAGGGGTTGTCGGCCTGTTCGGGGCCGAGGTCAGGAAAGGGGACCTTGTTCCGGCGCGCGGCGTTGAGGACAGCGGCGTAGGTACGGCGCCACTGCCCGGTCTTGTCCCAGTGGCTGTTCCACCAGGGGTAGATCTCGTTGAGGGCGCGGTGGTAGCAGTAGGGCAGGTCGCGGCGGTCCGCTTCGGCGCGGCGGCGGGAGAGCCACGTGCCCAGGCGAACGCCGTGGTGGGTCTCGGTGTAGGTGGGAACCAAGTGGCCGTGCCGGGCGGTGTAGTCGCGTGCGATGTCGAGGGTGAACTCGATGCTGGTGGGCGGGTGTTCCCACTGGATGCCGAGGAGTTTGAGGTCTTCTGCGCGCTGCGGCAGGAGCATGCCGTGTTGTTTCAGGGAGCGTTGCTTGCCCACCCACCAGCCCAGGTAGAAGCCGCCTGGGGTCTGGTGGCGGCTGGGGACGTTCAGGTGGCCGTGGGTGTCGTAGAAGGTCTGGGCGTGTGCGTAGGCGGCGTCCCAGATCTGGTTGGGGGCGGGGGTGTGCCTGGGGTGGAGCAAGCCGATGAGTTCGTCGGCGCGCAGCGGCCGGGCAGGGGTGTACGGGCGCAGGGTGCGCTGTCCGCTGTGGAGGGTGACGCGGGTGAAGACGAGTTCGTCCCAGGCGCTGAGGCTGATGAGGATCTGGTGCAGCAGGTGGAAGCTGGTGCCCTTGACTCCTTCTTCGAGCTGCTGGCCCGGGCGGAGGTAGACGGGGACGATGATGCGGGCGATCTTGCCCTGCCCGGGCATCTGGCGCAGGGCTCGGCCGATGGCCTGGAGGATCTGGACGGGGCTGCTCTTGGGATCGGCGAACAGGATGGAGTCCAGGGAAGGGATGTCGACCCCCTCGGTGAAGCAGTTGCAGTTGCTGAGCACCGCCCTGCGCGGGAGGTCATCCCCGATGCGGCCGTGGGCGGGGGTGTCAATGAACTCCTGAACCCGCCCGCGGCGGACAACCGCGCTGAGGTTGCTGTGGACCACGTTGCTGGCCAGGCGGCAGCGCATGTACGGCGGCACGAGCTGCGCGGTTTCGGCGAGGGTTTCGGCGAAGACGGAGGCGTCGGCGATGTAGGTGTGGAAGGTGAGGGTGCGTCGGAGGTCATAGAGGTGCTGGGCGCGCAGGAGAGCGATCTGCGCGGCTGCCAGGCGCAGTCCTTCGCTGGTGGCGTCGATCCGAGCGGGGTGGCGCAGGGCTCGTCTGAGGTCTTCTTCGGTGACTTCGACGGCGACGATCTCGTAATCGGCCAGGAGGCCTTCGGCGATCGATTCGGCCAGGGAGAGACGGTAGACGACCGGCCCGTACAGGCGGGGGTCGTCCATGGAGGCGACCTGGTCGGTGCCGAGGGTGTCCTCGTCGGCATCGGGGGCGAGGACGCGGGGGGTTGCGGTCAGATGGAGGCGGTGGCGGGCGGGGAAGAGGTCGTCGTCAAGGACGCGGGCCCAGGGCCGGTTGCCGTCGCCGGCGGTGCGGTGGGCCTCGTCGCAGATGATCAGGTCCCAGCGGGCGAGATGGTGGTCACGGTGGGCCTGTTCGACTTTCTCTTGTGACTGGTAGGTGCAGAAGACATTCAGGGGGCCGAAGGCCGCGGCCTGGGCGGCGTGATGGGCGAGCTCTGCGGCCGAGCTGATGCGCAGGACGCTGCCGGGCAGCACGCCGCCGGCGTCCTCGTGGCAGATGGCCAGATAGAGGCCCTGGCGGCCTTCGTGGTGCCAGACCTGCGCGGTCTGGTAGAGCAGCTGGATGTTGGGGGCGAAGAGCACCACATTGCCGTGATGGGCGATCCGGTGGGCGACGTGGAGGGCGACGAGGGTCTTGCCGGTGCCGGTGGCCATCACGAGGCATGTGCGGGCGTGGTGATCGAGGAAGGCGGAGACGCTGTTGTCGACAGCGACGGCCTGATGGCCACGCAGCGGGGTGGCGAGCTGGTTGTCGGTGACGGTCCCGGGCACCGGCGGCTCCCTTGTGATCGTGTGCCTGGGACCTCATGGTCCGCACACGAGGAGGTGTCTGGTCCTGCTTTCGCCAGCTGGTTCACTCTTTCGGGGATATCCGGCAGGCAGGGAGGTTCTCGCTGCCCGGTACCCAGCAGCATGGGAAATGCCGGGCTGCTGCGGCAGCGGTCATCGCCGGAGTTGGGGGCAGCGGAGGTGGACGGACAAGTAGCCGGAGCTTCTTGGCTGTTCGGGCCCCGCAGGCCGCTGCCGGTTCGGGTAACGCCGTTGCGGGGCGAGTCGACGGGCAGTTTCGTCAACCGGCTGGCACACGGCCAGGGACTGGAGTTGGAAGAGCTGCTGGAGCGCGTGGGCTTCGGCCAGGCGTCCCGGGATCCGGTGCGGGTACGGGCCTATCCCTCCAGCACCGAGATGTACGTCAACGAGCGGGGGCTTGAGTATCTGGCGGTGCTGTGCGGGAGCACCGCGTCGGCGCTGCAGGAGGTCCTGCCGAGCACGGCGGCCGCGCATCTGTTGAAGACCGAGACCACGCAAGCGGTGTGGAAGTGGCCGTGGCTGCCGCGCGAGGGGCACCTGGTGCCGCTGTGCGGGACATGCGCCACCGCCCGCGGGGTGCGGGAGACGGCATGGATGATCAGCGCGGACCGCTGGCGGGTCTGCCTGGAGCATCTGCGGTTCACCGACAGCGACGCGAGCGGGGGCGGGCGGGGGCTGTCGCTGAAGCTACTGCCGGAGACGGCCGAGGCGCACCGGGAGCGGGAAGCCCTCAGCCAGCGGTACGGGCAGGTGGGCCGGGAGCTGTTCGCCGACGCCTTCCAGATCGCGGTGCACTGGTGGACGTACCTTCCAGGCACCGCACGGTGGGTGCGCCGGGCCTGGGACGCGGGCCTGGAGGCTGAGGCGGTCCCCACGGCGCCGCTCGTGCTGATGCCGGAAGCAGCTGCCGTGGCGGCCCGGCTGACCGCTTTCGAACACGCGGGCAGACGGGACGGACAGGCCCGTACACGGTGGATGGAGGAGCTGCGGAGCGAGATGGACGGGTGGGGCATCGACTTCTCGGTCGGCCGGCTGGCGCTGATGGACTGGCTGCAGCGGCACAGCACCCCCGCCACCCAGGCACCGGACACCGCCGACGGGCCGGCCAGCCGAACAGCACCGCAGGAGCGGCAGGTATCTGCCGGGATGCCAGGCGCCGGGGTGCCGGGCCGGTTGCAGGTGTCGCCCGGGCACGAACGGGCGGCGCAGCCCACCGGGGTTCTGGGGGCGGCATCGTGCCTGCCCTGGCAACTGGGACAGCCGGCATGCGAGATGTGACGCACCCGGCGGCAGGAGGCGAGCGGCATGAGCACTGCTGAGGATCCCTGCGACCTGCCGGAGAGCGAAGCGGTGCCGAGCGCAGAGCAGAATGTCGTGGCCGTGTACCGCGAGCCATACGGGCCGGTGCGCGCGTGCGATGCGGCAGGGCTGCGGGGGCTTGCGCTGGAGGAGTTCGGGCCGGTCAGCGAACCGGTGCCCTATCAGGGCCGCAGGGGCATCATCACCTATTGGCCGGTGGCGAGCAGGGAGCAGACAGTGGTGTGCGCCAGCCTGCGGCAGTGGCGCCTCGCGGTGGAGCTGGACTTCGAGCCGGACTGGGTGGCGTTCAGTGCCGGCCCGGTTCAGCTGCGATGGCGGGCGGGAGGCCGCGAGCGCCGCTGGTGCCCGGATTTCGTGGCGCTCACGGCCGGCGGCGTACGTGAGGTGCTGGTGCTGAAGCCGCCCGGCGAGGAGACTCTGCCCGCCATGCGGCTTCAGGTTCTTGAGGCGGTGGCGCAGGCCGCCGGGTGGCGGATGCGGCAGGTGCGTGAGCCGTCGGGTGTGCGCGGGCGGAATCTGGGATGGCTGGGCGGCTACCGGTTCGCTGCGGGCGACGAGGACGTCCGGGGGCGGGCGCTGCTGGAGGCGTTCAGGGAGCCGACGGGCCTGCGGGCGGGGGTGGCGGCGAGCGGTCTGCCCGCGCTGACGGGTTTGGACCTCGCCTATCGGATGCTCTGGCAGCGACGGCTGCTGTTCGATGCCTGCCAGCCGCTGCTGCCCGATGCCCTGGCCTGGACGGCCTGAAGGACACGAGGGGGGCGCATGGCGGGAACACGTGGGGGCCGGCCTTCGCAGCCGCTGTCCGTCGGGGCGCGGGTGCGCTGGCAGGAGTGCGAGTGGGAGGTGGTGGCGTGGCAGGGGCCGCAGGTCACGCTGGCGCCAAGGGAAGGCGGGGAGGGCCCCCGGGCGGTGTCGTACCGGTGGCTGGTGTGCGGGGAGGATTTCGCCGTCCTCGGCACCGGCCATGTTCCGGCCGCGGAGGGCGCAGTCCTTGGCGGGTGGGAAGGGCACCAGGGGCGAGAGGAGGAGGCCGCGCTGTGGCAGGCGCGCATGGTGGAGATCGACACTGGTCTGGCCCCGGGCCGCCACCAGCACGCGCGGGGATTCGAGCCGGGGACGACGCTGGCCCAGCGGTGCGCCGCGATGTCGGCGCGGCTGGCCGCCGACGGCATCCGCTGCTCCGCCCACACCCTCGCCGACAAGCGGCGCAAGTGGAAAGCGGCCGGAGAAAACCCGGCCGTCCTGCTGTCCGCGCCGCGGGAGAAACGGCCCGGCGGCTTCACCGACCCGCGGTGCCTGGCCGCCATGCAGGAGGTGGTGACCCGGCGCGCACACGCCTCGGACGTGACCATCGACCTGATCCGCGAGGAGGTGGAGGACCTCCTGCGCTCGCGGTACGGCGCCGAGTTCGACGACCCGGCTGCCGAAGCGGCCCTGCTGCCCTCCCGTTCCACCTTCTACCTGCGGATGAAGGAGTCCGGCCTGGCCGACGTCCTGGCCGGGCCGGCGCGGGCCCGCGCCGCGCTGGCCTCCACCCCGCCGCTCCCCCACGGCGGGCGCGAGGCCGTGCTGCGGCCGGGGCAGGTGACCCAGGCCGACACCACGCCCCTGCGGATCCGGGCCCGCGGCGACGACGGCGAGCCCGTCTCCACGGAGATGACCGTGCTGATCGACGTGGCCAGCCGCAGCATGTGCGCGCTGATGATCACGCCCAGCCGCGCGGGAGACGCCGGGAACGGCCGGGCGGGCCGGGCGGGCCGGGCAACCCGGGCGATCGACCTGACCCTGATGCTGGCGCAGGCATTCGCGCCCTGGCCGGTGATGCCCGGCTGGGACCCGCTGAGCGCGGCCGCCGCCTCCAGCCTGCCGTTCGGGGCGCTCAAGGCGGCGGACGAGCGGTTCACGAACGCCACGGCCGCCCGCCCGGTCATCCGTCCCGAGCTGATCGTCTACGACCAGGGCAGCCCTTATGTGAGCGACCATTTCACTTCAGTCTGCGACCGGCTGCACATCGCGCGACGCCCGGCGCGCAAGAAGACCCCGGCCGACAAGCCGCTCGCCGAGCACTTCTTCATCACCCTCGCGCACCGCTTCAGCCAGTACGTCGCCCACGGCTGGCAGGGCCGCAGCCACAAAAAACGCGGCCGCGGCATCGACCGCATGCCGCTGTACACCATCGCCGAACTCCAGCAGATGGCCCAGGAATGGGTCGCGTTGGAGTACCAGCAGACCCCCGATGCGGGGCTGCGCGACCCGTTCAGGCCGGGCATCGTGCTGTCCCCCAACGACATGTACGCCGTGCAGATCGCCCGCAGCGGCTACCGGCCCGTGCCGCTCTCCCCCGCCCAGAACCGCTTCTTCCTGCTGCCGCGTTGGGTCACCCCCGGCAAGAGCGGCTTCATGATCAACCACCGGACCTACCAGCCCACCCGGCAGGACGCCGGGCACTACCGCGAGATCCTCCTGCGCGGGGGCTCGAAACTGCCCGGCCGAGCAGGCAAGTGGGAATGCCGCTTCAACCCCTACCGTCCCGAGCGGGTATGGCTGTACGACCACACCGCAAACACCTGGGTGACCTGCGATTTCCGGCTGCGCCACCTGCTGGGCGACCCCTGGACCGCGGACATGTGGCAAGAGCACGCCGAACAGCACCAAGCGACCGGCGGCAGCGAGCAGGGCGAGGAAGCGATTGCCCTGGCCCTCGCCCAGCGCGGCAGACGGTGCCGCTCCGGCCAACCGCCACCGAAGCGCACCGGAACCCAACCGCCCTTCCAGGGACTGGAGCTGGAGACCGAACAGCCCTCCCAGGACCCCTACGCGGGCCTGGAGGAGTTCGACCTGTCGACCCTGCGGCCCCGCCCGGCGCTGCCCATCTCCCCCATCGCGCCCCCGTCCGTGTCCGCACCTGCGGGCAGGGCCGCAGGTGCGGACACGGACGGAGAGCAGGAAGGCGGGCATGCCTCGCACCCGCTCGCGGCTCTCTTCGCCAGCGCCGACGACACCGGTAGCCCTCCAAACACCGCTGCCGCCGGGACGCCGGCCGAGGCATACGAAGTGGTCGAGGCCGAACTCCTCGACGACCTCGACTCCGGTGCGGACGGCGACGACAGCTACAAGGACGGCGAGGACGTCATCGACGTGTGGGAGGTGCACGCGCCCGGGGGCATGGAGCCGTGAACGACGAGGGCGCAGGACCGGTCCGCGAGGCGTGGTCTTCGCACCAAAGCCGGCCTCACGGAAGGAATGAACGGGGAACCGTGCACGAGAGGACAGTGTGATGAAAGCGACCCTGGAACTACGCGACAAACGCGAGGCTCGCCTGCGCCAGCAGCTGAAGGACACTCCGATGCGGCCTCTGCCGCTGTTCCAGCTCACCGGCTGGAACCACTTCGTCGACGAGAAAGTGGAACCGCCCGCGCGGGCGGGTAGCAGTCCTGGCCCGGACAGGCGCAAGGACGAGCAGTCCATCGCCTACCACCGGCATCTGAGGATGGTGCCCACCGACGCGATGACGTACATGCAGGAGACGGTCGTCGAGGCGGTCCACCACAACAGCGGTCGCCGGGAGGGCCTGATGGACCATGTCATCGACGGGCCCGCCGGCACCGGCAAGACCTGCCTACTGCGGGCGGCCGGACGCGCCGCCCAGCAGGAGATCGAAGCCGGCACGGGCGGCAGGCGCCAGAACACGATCCCGGTGGTACACATCACCACCCCCGCGGACCCGGAGCAGAAGGTGAACTGGGTCTGGGAGATCGCCTCTTACCTGGGCCTCCAACCCGAGCCGAAAAGCCTCGCGGAAGTCCTGGAGATGCGCCGGCACCAGGACCTGACCCTTCCGGTCAACTACGTCTTGGAAACGGCGCAGACCCGCCTGCTGCTCATCGACGACATCAACCGCGCCTTGCCGCAGCAACTGGCGAACGTGCTGCCCTACTTCGACTACCTGCGCGACAAGCTGGGCATCTCGCTCGTCTTCTGCGGCACCGGCGCCAGCCACCTCCTGCACCAGGCCCGCATCCTGGCCGGAGACCTGACCCGGGTCAGTGAGGAGAACCGTGTACGGCTCAAGCAGGCGGGCCGCCCGGAGGCGCCCGCCTCTCCCTCCCCCAGCGCGCTGCTGCCAGTGACCTGGCTGCACCCCCTCCCCCTGAACGCCGAAGACCAGAAGACCTTCCGGGAAGTACTGGCGGGCTTCGAGGCGGACCTGAGCCTGTACCGGCTGGAGGAACACGCCCTGAGCAAACACGCCGTCGAACTGCACCGGCGCACCGGCGGCTACTTCAAAGCCCTCGCCTACGTCGTCTCCACCGCCGCCGTCATCGCGATCCGCAGCGGAAGCGAGAACATCACCCTCAAAGAGATCGACGCTGCCACAGCCCAGTTCGGCTGAACGCCCGGCGAGCACGGTGGGTCACCGGATCATGATGCAGCGCCATCGATGTCAGTGGTGGGCTTTACGGTGCAGTCGTGGATATCGAAGCCTTTGCGTACATGTCGGCATCAGCATGTGGTGATGTATGACAGAGGAAGGGGCGCCGCTGCACGGGAGCGTTTCCCGCACGCGTGAGCGGGAATCTTGGGTGGGCAACTTGGACTACGACGATTTGGTCGCGCTGCGCAGGCACCATGCGGCCTGGAAGCTGCTGCGGGCGGACAACGCAGCGTCCTGGCGACCAGGGCCTCGACCTGCTCGTCCGTGATCGTCCGCGGCGCCCCCGAACGCGGTCGGTCCACCAGACCCTCCAGCCCGTCCGCGGCGAACCGGGCCCGCCACTTGCGCACCGCCTCTCAGCCCCGTTGCCCGGGTCCGACGATCCCGTTTTGCAGGTCGACGACGATCGCGGCGGTATTGGAGTCGATGGGCGGAGATGGGCATTTCTGTCCTTGCTGGTCATGAAGAAAAACGGGCGGGCTGACGGGCCCTGGCCGTGTCCCGGGAGGAGGGTGGCGGCGGGTCCCGGGGACAGCCATGCCGGGCCCGGAGGCCGGTGGTCCTCTTGTAGGCCCGCGAAGAACACAACGGGAGAGGGGTCACCGCCGGCCGTGTCGGGCAGCCGGCGGTGCTACGTCTCGGAGAGGGCTGTTGTATCAGACGGTGATGGTCTTGTACTCGGTGTAGGTGCCAAGGCCAACGGCGCCGAACTCGCGGCCGATGCCGCTGTTCTTGAAGCCGCCGAAGGGGCCGTCGAAGGCGACTGGGGCACCGTTGACCGTGACGGTGCCGGTGCGGACGCGACGAGCGACCGCCAGGGCGTGCTCTTCGTCGGCGGACCAGACGCCGCCGGAGAGGCCGTACTCGGAGTCGTTGGCGATGCGGACGGCGTCGTCCTCGTCGTCGTAGGCGATGACCACCAGGACCGGGCCGAAGATCTCCTCCTGCGCGATGCGCATGGAGTTGTCGACCTCGGCGAAGACGGTGGGCGTCACGTAGTTGCCCTTCTCCAGACCCTCCGGGATCTGCGGGCCGCCGGTGACCAGGCGAGCACCCTCCTCGATGCCGAGCTGGATGTAGTTGCGCACCCGCTCCTGCTGGTCGGGGCGGACCATCGGACCGATGAAGGTGTCCGGAGCACTGGGGTCTCCCACCTTCAGGGACTCCACCAGCTCCTTCACCGCCGACACGACCTCCTCGTACTTCTCGCGCGGGGCGAGGATGCGGGTGAGCGCGAGGCAGGCTTCTCCGTTGTTGGGCAGCGAATGGAACCGCAGGTCCTGGACGGCCTGGGCGATGTCGGCGTCGGGCAGGATGATGGCGGCGGACTTGCCGCCGAGTTCCAGGCTGACTCGCTTGAGCTGGCGGCCCGCAATCGAGGCGATGGTCTGACCGGCGCGGGTCGAGCCGGTGAAAGCGATCTTGTCGACGTCCTTGTGCGAGACCAGGTACTCGCTGGTCTCGCGGTCGGCGGGCAGGACGCTGATGACACCTTCGGGCAGGCTGGCTTGTTCCAGCAGTTCAGCGAGGTAGCCCATGCTGAGGGAGTTCTCCGGGGAGGCCTTCAGGATCACGGAATTGCCCGCGAGCAGAGCCGGGATGATCTTTGAGTAGGCGGAGGAGGTGGGCGCGTTCCAGGGAATCACCGCGGCGACCACGCCGACGGCCTCGCGCCGGACAATGCTGCGGAACGTGGAGGCGGGATCCGAGGGGACCAGGGTGGTTTCCCAGTCAAAGTTCTCGGCGGCCGTCACGTAGCCATTGAAGTGGGAGGTGAGGCCGGCCTGCACGGCGTTGGTGAACCAGGAGGCGGCGCCGTTCTCGGCGGTGATGAGGGCAGCGAGTGTGTCGTCGTGTGCTTCGCGCAGCTCGTTGAAGCGCCGTAGTAGGGCGATGCGTTCGGCTGGCGTGGTGCGGGCCCAGGGCCCGTTGTCGAAGGCGGCGCGAGCGGCTGCGACGGCTCGGTCGATGTCAGCGGGATGGGCCTGGGCGGCGTGGCCGACGACGGACTGGTCGTGCGGGGAGTGGATGTCGAGCAGATCCTTCTTGCTCGGCTCGGTCCAGGTGCCGCCGATGAAGAGCCGGTCATAGGTGTGCATGTGCCGTTCCTGTTCTGAGTTGCTGTCAGGTGAGGTGTGGCGGCCGTCTGCCTTCGGGGCCGGCGGTCGGGTTCTCAAAGGAGCCGAAGGAGTGCGGGAGGAAGAAGCCGCGCCCCGGCTGGATGAAGAAGCCGAATCCCGCTGGCTGACCCGCCTTATCGGGACGGCTTTCGGGCCTGCGGCGCGGCAGGACCTTTACTGGGCCTTGTAGCCGCCGTCGACGTTGAGGATGGTTCCGGTGACGAAGGACGCGGCCGGCGAGGCGAGCCAGGTGATGGCTTCGGCGACCTCGGCGGGGCGGCCCATCCGACCCACCGGCTGGAGAGCGGCGATGGAGGCCTCGTCCCAGGTACCGGCCTCGATGGCGGCGTTGAGGATGTCGGTCTTGATCGCGGCGGGGGCGACCCCGTTGATGCGGATGTTGTCGGTGGCGTACTCCAGCGCGGCGGACTTGGTCAGGCCGACCACGGCGTGCTTGGTGGCGGAGTAGTTGGCCGAGTAGCGGATGCCGCCCAGGCCCGCGATCGAGGCCAGGTTGACGATGGAGCCACCGGGGTTGTCCTGGGCCAGCATCTGCTGGATCTGGTACTTCATGCACCAGAAGACGCCGAGCACGTTCGTGGTGAGCATCTGCTGGAAGCGGCTGGTGGGCTCGTCGGCCATGCGGCCGGCGTCGAGGGAAATCCCGGCGTTGTTGACCGCGACATCGAGCCGGCCGAAGCGCTCGACGGTGGCTGCGACCAGGGCGGCGACGGACTCTTCGGAGTCGACGTCGACGGCGACGAAGACGGCCTCCCCGCCATTGTCGCGGATCTCGCGGGCGACGGCTTCGCCCGCTTCCTTGCGGCGGCCGGATACGACGACGGCGTGGCCCGTGCGGGCCAGGGCCAGGCTGGTCTCCTTGCCGATGCCTTGGGTGGCTCCGGTGACCAGGGCGACGCTGGAAACGCTCATGACGATGGACCTCTTTCCCCTACAGGTGTGAGTCGGCCGACGATCCCGCCTTAGGAGACCGCCGGTCTGTTGTGACTCCAGATTAAGAGACTGGCGGTCTAATGTCAAAAGACCGGCAGTCTGTAAGATGGGGGCATGACGACCTTCCAGCGAGCGCGCAGCGAGGAACAGCGCGAGATCCGGCGGCGCGCGATCCTCGACACCGCGGCGGCGATGCTCGACGAGATGTCCGTGGGCGCACTCAGCCTGAACGAGCTGAGCCGGCGCGTGGGCCTGGCGAAGTCCAACGTGCTGCGCTACTTCGAGTCACGCGAAGCCGTCCTGCTGGAACTGCTGGACCGCGACTGGCGGCAGTGGACCGCCACCCTGCCCGAACAGCTCGCCGCCTCACTCACCCCCGGCGCCCCGCCGATCCAGCGCGGTCAGGAATTCGCCGCCGTCCTGGCACACTCCCTCGCCCAGCACCGGGTACTGTGCGACCTGCTCAGCGCCCAGGCAGGCGTCCTGGAACACAACGTCTCCCCGGACGTGGCCGCCCGCTACAAACGAGCAGCCCTCGACAACGTCGCCGCTCTGGCCGCACTCGCCCGCCGGCACCTGCCCGAACTCGGCGGCCACGCCGACCAGCTCTGCGCCCAGGCCGTCATGGTCAGCGGCGCGGTATGGACCCACGCCCGGCCCTCCGCCGCCATGCTCACCGCCTACACAGCCGATCCCTCACTCGCCGCCCTGCGCATGGACTTCACCACCACGCTGCAAGACATGCTGACAACCCTCATCACAGGCACCCTCACCAGGGCCGGGCACTGACCACGACCCCACCCGCCCCTCCCCCGCGGACACCGGTGGAAAGGACTGGGCACTTCCACGCCTTGGCTGACAAAACAGATGGCTGCCCATGGACCCGCTGCCCGAACCACGCGCCGGCGACGTGACCACACCCAACCGCGTTAAGCTTGATCTTTAACCGTGCTGCTGTTTCAGGCGGACATGTTCGGTGAGGGTTGGTACAACCTGATGGAGCCGGAGCACACGAACTGGAAGGCGGGGCACCGGGCTGCGGTGGCGTTCCGGCGGGCGGGGGATCTGGCGGTGCCGTATGAGCACCGGGAGTTGCTGCCGGGCGGGTATTCGTTTCCGCTGGGGCGGTGGCTGGCTGATCAGCGGCGCAGTGTGCAGGCGGCACGATGGCTGCGGAGCGGGCGGCGGACCTGGATGAGCTGGGGATAGTGTGGGAGCCGTCCGAGGTGGCGTGGGAGGAGAACCTGGCGGCGGCGCGCGCCTACTTCGCGGAGACGGGCACGCTGGCCGCTGCGGTCACGGCGAGCGCGCTGGACAAGCCGGTCGGGCAGTGGCTGGCCAACTGCCGCAAGGACGGCGGTCTCGGCAAGGACCCGGAGCGAGCAGGCCGGCGGGCGGAGCAGTTGGCCGCGATCGATCCGGACTGGCGCCCCGACTGGCCGGTGGACTGGCAGCGCCAGTACGCCGGAGTGGCGCGGCTGCTGGCACTCGGCGCCGACGTGGCCGACATCGTGCCCGGCGTGACCTCATCCGGGGCGGACGTCGGCCGGTGGCTTCAGAGACAGCGTCAGCACGTCGTCTGGGAAGGGCTGGCAGAGGGCCAGCGTGAGCGTCTGGCCGCCCTCGGCCTCACGCCCCTGCCGCCGGAGCGGAGGACGCCCGGGATGGGCTCCAAGGGCGGTTCTGGGGCGTTCGAGCGGGGGGTGTGTGGCTCTGGCGCAGTACCGGGACCGTACAGGCTCCGTGGGACCCGTCAGCCGCGCCCACACCGAGACCCTGCCGGACGGCAGTGAGATCAAACTCGGGGTGTTCCTGTCGAACACCAAGACCCGGCGGGCGAAGCTGAGCACGGAACAGCTCCAGCAGTTGGCCGGCCTCGGCCTGGAACGGGCGGCACAGACACCGAACACGGCGTAACCGGGCAGGGACGGCACAGCGGCGGGGAGCCTGGAAGATCACCTCCGGGACGCCCGCCGCATTGCGTTGGCGGCGCCGTGTGCGACAGCGCCCGACGCCGCACACCGCGTGAGCACCCCTCGCAGACAGAACCAAATCCCACGCCGATCACCACACCATCCGAGACAATCACTGAACTCGCACGTCAGGACCACCACGGCTTCCCCACGCCCCACGAAAACCCCAGCTCACAGCCTCACCACACCCACGGCCAAAAATCCTGAAACGATCACTAAATCCCCGGGTCAGCGCTTCACTCATCCAGTGCTCGACAACGGATTTGTCAGACGGTGCGGTGATGGCGCGGGCGTTGCCCTCTTGGGAGTGCGGGGATGACGCGCTGGAGGGCGAGGGCGGCGCTGGGGAGCCGGTGGCTGTGTGGCGTGTGGGTGGTGCGGTGGTGGGGCCTGTGGCCTTTGGCTGCCGCTTGTGTGCTGCGCGGCGGACGGGTGTGCCTGTGGGGTGGGTGCGGTACGCGGCGGGGTGGGAACGGGTGTGTGTGCGGCACGGGCGGTGGCAGTTGGACGCGGACGCCGACCAGGAGCTGGAGTATCTGGATCTGCGGAGCCTGCCGGAGATGGTCGCGACGCAGCGGCGGTGGGCGGGTGTGGCGCGGCGGGCGGTGCGGGGCGGGGTGGAGCCTGAGCGGGTGTTCGCGCTGGCCCACGCGGTGGTGGCCCGGTGGTGGGAGCAGGCCTTGTACTGGGAGGAGGAGAAGGTGTGGCCGCGGCGGCTGCACCAGGTCGCCGGCGGTGATGCGGGCGGGGAGTTGGAGCGGTGGCGGATCGTGGGCCGCGATGCGGTCGTCTTCCCCGAGGTGGTCGCTGTCGCGGACGTGTTGCTGGACCCGGCCATGGCGCAGCTGGTGTGGGCCGACAGCGGGGCGGAACGGCCGCGGGCGCTGCCCGCTGATGGGGCGTTCTGCCGGGCTCTGGGCGAGCGTGTGGGCCGGCCGTGGCTGGGCCCGCTGGCCGCGACCGACTACGGCGGGCCGTTGATTGCCTGGATGGGGGCCGTTGTACGGGCGCGCCGCGGCGACAACAGGCTGGACGGGTATGCGCACGATCCGTGGTGGGTGCGCCAGGAACTTCAACCCGCCACCATGGCTGGGCAGTTACGGGTGCGGGCCAAGGAGAAGAAGGCTCCCGGTTCCGGCACGAACTGGCGTGCTGCGGTGCCCGCCGAACAGCGTTTCCTGATCACCAACCTCCTCGGTGAAGCCGAGGAGCAGGTGCTGCTCCTGCGCGGCGCGCAGGTCGGGCCGACCGCTGATGCGGCCCGGTATCTGCTGGAGACCCTCAGCCGTGGCACCGAGCTCCTCGACCAGGCGCTGGTGCAGATCATGGCCGCCGCTGTGAACGCCGGAGTGGAGCTGGAAGAGGTGGCCCGCTGGGCTCGGCTTTCGCCGGACGAGGCGGCGGAGATTCTTGGGACGTACCCGGCTGCGGACGGCCCGTAGGTCGGGGGTGGGGCTGGGCTTCTGGTTGAGCGGTAGGGCGCGTTCGCTCGTTGGGGTGAGGCGGTCGGAATTTCGTTCTGTCGGTGCAGGGGCTGTTCTTGGCTGCTGATGTGGGGCTACACGGTGATGCGAGGCGTGTGCAGGCGGTGTTCGTGGATGAGGCGGGGCTTGTGAGGCAGATGCCCTGGATCATGGCCGCGACCGAGGTGCGTTTTGAGCATGCTCCGCCGGTGGCCGCGTTCCCGGTGGTGCCCGGTAGGCGGTGGGGTCCGGGCTGGTGGTGGTCGGCCACGATGGGCCGGCATGTGGTGCACGGGTCGGCGGCTATGCGGGCGCAGTTGATGCTGCTGGATAGGGACCGGCAGGTCGTGGGGTTGTCGGGGCGGCCGGTGCGGTTGGTGTGGCGTGATGAGTGCAGCCGGGTGCGGTCCTGGGTGCCGCAGGTGTTCGCCCGGTACGCGGACGGGAGTGGGCTGCTGGCCGACTGCCCCGGCGTGGAGGGTGCGGGCGGGGAACGGGCGCAGCGGGCCCAGGCGGTGCTGGAGGTGGTGTGTGCGCTGGTGGGGTGGCGGTATCTGCGGCTTGCTCCGCCGGATGCGGTGATGGCCGCGAATGTGCGGTGGTTGGCGGGCTACCGGCATCCGCGCTTTCGCGGGGCCGGGGGCCTGGAGGAGGCGGTCTTGGATGCCTTCGCGCAGCCGCGGCCGCTGATCGAGGGAGTGGTCGCGGTCGGGGACCCACTGCAGATCTTGCCGGTCGTCTATCACGCGCTGTGGGCGGGGCGGCTGGAGGCGGTGCTGGAGGTGCCGCTGCACGAGCGGGTGATGGTCCGGCGTGAGAGCGGTGGAGAGCGGGGGCGATGACGGGGTCATCGGGTGGGTGGCGTGCCGAGGTCGGGGCGCATGTCGAATTCGACGGCACTGTGTGGCAGATCGTCGCTTTGGTCGGGCAGACGGTGCGGCTGGTCGACGAGGGCGGGAGGGCGGCATCGGTCCTGGCGGCGCATCTGTGTGCCGACCCCGGCTTTCGCGTTGTCGGGGACCGCACGGCTCCTGGGGCGCCGCAGTGGGGTCTGTTCGAGGGCCTCGACGTGGCCGCCCGGGAGCGTGCGCTGGCCTGGCAGCGGCACATCCGCGAGGTCGAGTACGGCCTGCCCGAGGGCCCTGGGAGCAGGGGCGTGCCGCGGCCGCGGTTCGATCCCGAGCAATGGTCGCTGGCCGAGCGGGAGCAGGCCAAGGTCGAGGAGCTGACGGCGCTGGGCTGGGCAGGGGTGAGTGTGGCCACGGTGCGGCGGATGCGGGCCCGCTACCGCGAGGGCGGGTTGTGGGGGCTGGTCGACGGGCGTAAGCGGCGGCCGACGAGCCCGACCGGGCGCGCGGATGAGCGGGTGGTGGCTGCGGTTTTGGAGGCGGTGCGGCGTCAGAGGGGGCGTTCCAAGGGGACGTTGAAGGGCCTGCGGACGCTGACGGGTCAGATCCTGGACGACGCACACGGGGCAGGCCGGGTCCCGGTGCCGCCTGAGTCGACGTTCAACCGGCTGGTGAACGCGCTGGTCGAGGCGAGAGAGCTGCCCGCGCGGCCGGCGCAGGGTGCGGCGCTGCAGAGGGGGCCGCTCACGCCGACCAGGGCGCTTCGGCCGGGCGAGATGGTGCAGGTCGACACCACCCGGCTGGATGTGATGGCCATCGGAGACGACGGGCGGCCGGCGCGGCCGGAGCTCACGATCGCCGTCGATGTGGCCACGCGGTCGATCCTGGCCGCCGTGCTGCGCCCGGAGGGGACGAAAGCGGTGGATGCGGCGCTGTTGCTCGCCGAGATGGCCGTACCGCACCCCATGCGGCCCGGCTGGGACCAGGCGCTGCGGCTTGCCTATGCCGCGGTGCCCTATGAGCGGCTCCTGTCGCTCGATGAGAGGCTGGACGGGGCGGCGGCGCGGCCGGTCGTCGTGCCCGAGACCATCGTGGTGGACCGCGGCAAGGTGTTCGTCTCCGAAGCGTTCTCGGCCGCGTGCGAAACCCTGGGAATCAGCGTGCAGCCCGCCCCGCCCCGCCGCCCCACGGCCAAGGGCTCGGTGGAGCGGACGTTCGGCGCGATCAACACACTGCTGGCTCAGCATGTCGCCGGCTACACCGGATCCAACGTCACCCGGCGCGGACGCGACGTGGAGGCGGAAGCCTGCTGGACCCTCGCGCAGCTGCAGGAGCTGCTCGATGAATGGATCATCTGCGGGTGGCAGTGCCGGCCTCACGACGCGTTACGTCACCCCGTGCTGCCCAGGGCTGTGCTGTCGCCGAACGACATGTGGGCCGCGCTCCTCGGGCTGTGCGGCTACGTGCCGCTGCCGTTGTCCGGGCGGGACTACCTCCAGCTGCTGCCGGTGCGCTGGTGCGCCATCACCGGCCGCGGCATCCGCATCGACCACCGCACCTACGACGCTGCGGTGCTCAACGCGCACCGTGGCCACAAGTCCGGCATCGCGGTGCGCGGCGGGAAATGGGAAGTCCACCACAACCCCCACGATCTCCGGCAGGTGTGGGTACGACTGCCCGACGGCGGCCTGGTCGAGGTGCCGTGGATCCACCGCGACCACGTGCACGAACCCTTCAGCGAAAGCGCCTGGCGGCACGTGAAAACGATCGTGGAACAGCGGGCCGGCCGCGAGCAGCACGAAGCCGACCTCGCCGAAGCCCTCGATCAGGTCCTGCGCCGCGCCCGCCCCACACCCTCGGCAGTCCGCAACGCCGGGAAGGCGGGTGCCCTCTCGCCGAACGTGCCCGAGCAGCAGAGGGCCCAGGACGACAAGGAGCGGGCAGGCATCCGCACTGCGGCATCCGCCCGCGACAGGAACGGCAGCGCAGGGAGTGCTGACGGCGGTCGGTGCGATGTCCCGGTGAGTGCGGCGCCGGGACAGTACGGCGAGGGCGGGGTGGATGACGTCGCCGTCGAGGACATCGAGTGGGAAGAGGCAGACAGACTCGACGACCTGACCGCCGAAGACGACCAAGACGAGGAGCCGCCGGGCGATACACGGCCCGACAGCGGATTCGCGTTGTGGGACGCGTACGAGGAGGCACAGCGATGGTGAGGGAGCAGGACGCCGACCCGATGGTCGCCGAGCCGGCCGCAATCACTACCTGGCAGGGATTCGAAGCATTCGCCACCACTGTCCCGCCCGCCCCGCCGGCAGCGGACGCACCACGGCGCGGCCCGGACGAACGCCTGGCCTACCACTCGGCGTTCGTCACCATCCGCACCCCGGCCGTCGACGCCCTGGCCCGCAACGTGCGCACGCTGATGGTCCTGGGAC
The DNA here is from genome assembly GCF_042896175.1 of Streptomyces sp. NPDC001315. Classification (NCBI taxonomy): domain Bacteria; kingdom Bacillati; phylum Actinomycetota; class Actinomycetes; order Kitasatosporales; family Streptomycetaceae; genus Streptomyces; species Streptomyces sp. NPDC001315. The sequence continues at coordinate 20,868 of NZ_JBIAWZ010000038.1, forward strand.
GCCACCAGCGCATCACCGCACGCCCCAGCCTGATCGTCACCGGCCCCGCCACCACCGGCAAGACCACCGCACTCCTCGAAGTCGGCCGGGTCTGCCACCTCGCCCACACCGCACGCAGCCCCCACCCAGGCATCGGCCGCACCGCCCAGGTACCCGTCGCCTACGTCCTGGTGCCGCCCGCCGCCAGCGCGAAAACCCTCGCCGCCGAGTTCGCCCGCTACCTCGGCATCCCCACCACCGCCCGCATGACCCAAGCCCAGATCACCTCGGCCGTGTGCGCCACCTACGCCCAAGCCGGCGTCCGACTCGTGCTGATCGACGAGATCCACCGGCTCAACCCGCACACGTCCACCGGGGCCGAAACCGCCGACCTGCTCAAAGACCTCAGCGAACGCATCGGCGCGACGTTCGTGTACGCGGGCATCGACGTCACCCGCACCGAACTCTTCACAGGTATCCGGGGTGCTCAACTCGCCGGCCGGGCCAGCATGATCGACTTCGGTGCCTTCCCCGCCCGCCTCGGCACACACCAGCCGTTCAAAGAGCTGATCACTCTGATGGAACAGGCACTCGACCTCGAACACCACACCACGGGCAGCCTTCCCCGCCACGCCTCATACCTCCATCAGCGCACCGGCGGGAAAATCGGCAGCCTGGCCCGGCTGATCCGCCAGGCAGCCCTCGGCGCGATCATCGACGGCAGCGAACGCATCACCAAGGCATCACTCGAAGCCATCCAGCTCGACCACCTCGCCGAGGAACACTACCGACCCCGCACCAACCACCCCACACCCAGGCGTCCCAGCCGGTGACAGCACGATGGGGCCGGTACTGAACCGGGCAACACCGCCCCGGGGCGGGCACGGGACGCGCGGAAAGCCCCGACTGCCTTACCGCCCAGCAGTGGATCTGCACAGGCAGCCCGCACTCACCCAATCAACCTGCACAGACCCACAAGAGTCCCAGGTCACCAGCGCAAGCATCCCCCGCCGAGCGACGGAACAGGCAGACCTCACACCGGACTTGGCCCCCATCCCCGAACGGAAGATCACCCAGTCAACCCGCGAAACCCCAGCTCACAGGAACCCTCACTACGCACACCCACCAACCGGCCACAGCCGTCCGCCTGCCTGCGCCAGTGGCAGAGGTTGTGCCGCTGTCGGCTCCAGACGGCGAGGAGTTCGGGATCGGGGGCAATGCGGGGTGGACGGGGCGCGAGCCGAGTGCGGGGCTTCCGGCGTTCAGCTGTAGTAGGCGATCTTCTCGTCGAGAACTTCCATGGCCCGGCACAGAGCCGCCACCCGCTGCTCCAGGGCGGCACGGCGCTCGCGAAGGAAGGCGACCCGGTTCTGCGGAGGGTGCTCGGCGCGCAGAATGGCGACGAACTGCCGCAGGTCTGCGATGCCGAGGCCGGCCTCGCGGAAGCACGTGACGAGGCCGATCCAGAAAAGGTCGTCCTCGGTATACTCTCTGCGCCCGCCGGCGGAGCGCCGGATCGGGCCGATGAGCCCTTCGCGCTCGTAGTAGCGCAGCGTGTCGATGGAAACACCAGTACGGTCGGCGGCTGTTGCCGGGGTGACGGCGGTCATGGGGCTCCTTTGGCAGCTGCTACCGCGCTTCGTTGAAGCGCGCCAGGTGCTCGTCGCTGAGCCGCACACGGCGTGCAGCGAGTGCCTCCTCGATCTGCTCCACCCGGCTCGCGCCGACGATGGGATCGATCCCCTGCCGCATCAGCCATGCCAGGACGACCTGGTTCCTCGTGGCCGAGAGCTCGTCGGCGATGTCGTCCAGGACCGCGAGCACCTGGATGGTCCCGGGGTGATCATATGTTTGCGGAAGCGGCTTGTCCGCGCGCACGTAGGAACCCCACATCAGCGAACTGTACGACCACACGGCGAGCCCCTCCGACCGCGCGAGGTCCAGGTCCTCGGCGGCGAGCATGCGGTGGCCGGCCTCCGCGAGGGGGGTGAGAGGGCGCGGCTGGACGAGTGAGTGGCGCAGTTGCAGGGCCGTCCACGGTTCCACCCGCTGCTCCCGCGCGAGTGACCGTGCGCGCTCGACACGCCAGGCGGCATGGTTCGCCGCCCCGACCCGCAGAGCCAGCCCCTTTGCGGTGAGCTCGCCGAAGGCGCCGACCGTCTCCTCCAGCGGCACGGTGCGGTCCTCGGCGTGAGCCCACAGCAGATCGATGTGATCGACTCCCAGACGTCCCAGGCTCTCCTCCACGCCGGCGTGGACGGCGCGGGCGGAAAGCCCTTCGGCGCTCTTCGGCCAGGAGTGTGGGACGAGCGGGTTCTGCCGGACCTTCGTGGCGATCCGTACCGCATCGCGCGCGCCCGGGCGGGCCCGAAGCCACGCGCCGATCAGGCGCTCGCTGGCACCGCCCAGGCCACTGGGGTCGGTCCAGAAGGAGTAGCAGTTCGCGGTGTCGAGCCAGACACCCCCGCCGGCGACGAAGGAGTCGAGTATCGCGAAGGCCCGGTCGGGATCGACGCGGGTGCCGAAGTCCATTGTTCCAAGGACGATCTGGGGGTCGGTGGTGTTCATGCGGCCCATGCTCGTATCTGGAGCGCGCTCCAGGTCAAGAGAGCGGTTGTGACGGACGGTCCGGGGCCCGATTCTCCAGGAGCCCGGCGCCGCGTGCGGCGGACGCGCGTGACGATGCCCCCGTCGGCGGCGATCCTGGAAAGCGGCCTGCCGAACAGGTCAACAGGGCTGCTGGACAGGGACGCCGTGCAGCTCAGCTCAGGTTGCCGACGGACGCCGCAGCCGGTGACAACAGCAGCGCTTCCCTTGCAGTTGGTGACAAGCAGCATGCCGACCTGGTGACAACTGCCCTGCCTCGCCGCGCCGAAGGCGCTGGGCAGTGAAGGCCGTTGGTGACAACCATCCTGCTTTGGCGCAGCGCCCATGAGCAATAGGTGCGCAGAGAGGCCCGGGCCGGCAGGTCCGGGCCTTGTCCATGCCTCATGGAGCGAGGTGGGCGAGTGCGTGGTAGGCGGTGACCAGGGCGCGGTCGAGGTCTGCCTGGGTGAGGGGGCGGAGGTGGGGGTGGGCGCAGGCGGTGCGGACCTGCTGGAGGTCGTAGATGAGGTGGGGAGGCAGCGGGGTGTGGTGGTGGAGGTAGCGGGTGGGTTTGCTTCCGGCGGGGGTGAGGGTGTGCAGGCGGTCCCAGGCGGTGATGATCCGCATGGCGTCGCGGGCGCAGATCTTCTCAACCCAGGCGGCGGGGTCGTCGGAGGGGGCGGGGCTGTGGGGCTTGGCGGTCATGGTGTCTCCCGGGCACGGTGGGGCAGGCCGCTGTGGGGGCGGCCCGCCGGTTGAGGGGATGTCCTCAGTGCACCGCTGTGAACTGCTGGTTTCTGCTGATCTGAAGGGGGTGGAAGACCTTGGAAGGGAGTTGAAGATCGGTGAAGGCCGGTGAAGGACTGGACCTGTCGCCGGTGTGAGGGCACCGTTAGGGCCGGCGCCGAGGATCAGCAGGTGAGGGGGCATGGTGGGAGCGCAGGAACCGTCGCAGCAGGATCCAGTCGAGGAGCTCGCCTTGTGGTTAGGGCAGCTGCGTAACAGCCGTGGGCGTCCCAGCTATAAGGCGATCATCGCCGAGGTGCGTCGCAACGACCCGACGTCCTCACTTGCTGAGAGCACTTTGAGCAACGCGTTCAATGGCAAGACGATGCCGACCTACGACACGGTCATCGCCATCGCCCGCGCTCTGGGCGGGGCGGAGGCAGCCCGAGAGGCGGATGGGCGCTATACCGAGGCAGGGAACCAGCGGGACGCGATCGCCCGCGCCCAGAAGAGACAGACGAGCCTGGCACCTTCGACTGACACGCCGGTCTCACAGTCCGTCCCGGCCGCCGCAGCGCAGGCGACGGTCGGGGAGCAGCACGTCGCAGACCTGGTAGGGCGGGAGCAGAGCAGCGAACGGAAGCCAGATCCGGCCGGTGGTGAGGAGCCGGGCGGGCAGAAGGTCTGGCAACGTCTGCCGCCTCTGGCACGGGCGGCGGTGGTGGTGGGGTCGGTCGTCGCGGTCGCAGCCGCGGGGACAGCCGCGGTCACCGGCATGCTCTCCGGCTCCCCTGACTCCCACCAGCAGGCCGCCGGCAGTTCGTCCTCCTCCGGCGCTGCCCGCGGCGCCGCAGCAAGCGCCGGCACGCCGTCGCCAGCCAACCACGGTGGCGCGTCGAAGGACCCGAACGCCTGGAGTGGGCGGCCGCCGATCGCTGTACAGGCCACGGTCACCCAACCGATGTGCGGTGCCGCGTACTTCGAGGGCACCTCCCAGGAATATCTGGCCCAGCTCCAGCCCGGCGGAGCACCCCCGGCGCAGGCCGTCCTCCTCGGTGCCCCCGTCCAGGTCACTATTCAGGGCCGTACCGAGCAAAGCGTGCTACTGACCGGTATGCGCCTGACCGTCACCTCCCGCAAGAACGCCCCCGCCAAGGGCATCACGGTGGGCTACGGGCAGTGCGGGGGAGGTGTGAGCGAACGCCGCTTCGACATCGACCTGTCGAAGACCCCGCCCACATGGAAGGCAAAACCGGCACGCGATGACTTCACGGACGAGGTGACCGCACCTGCGGTCGTCTTCCCCTACAAGATTTCCCTGACCGACCCAGAAGTCTTCAACCTCACCACCGTCAAAGGCTGCGGCGCCGGAATCGACTGCACCTTCACCATCGATCTCGTCTGGGTCGCCGACGGCAAGACCGGCCACACCACCGTGGACAACAACGGCACCGGGTTCCGCGATATCACCCCCACCGGCCTGCCCCGCTACCGGCAGGACTCCGACGGCGCAGGCCCTACTCTCCTGCCCCAGCCCGGATAGCACTCGTATCGTGCCTGCGGCCCAGGGCGGACCGGTGCCGGCCGCACCCCGGTCGCAGGACGCCCGGTGGGCCGCGAACCTCGCCGCCGCCCGGCAGTTCCACGCCTGTGAGGGCCACCTGACCGTGCCCCGCAAGGCCGTAGAGATGGTGGATGGTGAGGAGCACAAGCTCGGAGCGTTCCTGGACCACGTCCGCTGCAGGGCGGGGAAGCTGAGCCCGCAGCGGCGTGCGGACCTCGAAGCGTTGGGCATGCGCTGGTAGACGGGGAGGCACGCGTCTGTGGTCCGCCCTTGCATGGCTGTGGTCCGCCCCGGAGGTCCGGGGCGGACCACAGCCGGGTCAGGTCAGTGGCGGCTCTGGATCCAACTGGTGGGGCTATGTGAAAAGCTCCACCCTGTACTCAGGCACGGGAGGGACCTGCTCGCCCCGTTTCCCCAGTCGCTGCTCGCGGGCAGGTCGCGTTCCGTCTCGCTCGTCTGAGCCCCGTCGCGGCCGGCGGGGTGGTGATCGCCTTGCCCGGCCGCGCTGGACGCAGCCACCCTCGTCTGCCGCCTCGGCAGGACAGCGCACAAGGTCTGAAAGCTCGTCCCGACCGACGCTCTCTTGTCAGGTCCAACGGCTTTACGGCGATGGTTAGTTCCCGATAGTGATGTGACGTTTCGCCCAGCCTGTTGACCTGTTGCAGCACACCGTGACGGCCCCATACTCCGGGACCTGACCAACAGACGGGTAGGAGCACGGTGAGCGCAGCTGCGGCAGCAGGGACCTGGAAGCTCGGGGACCTGGAGGTGAATCGGATCGGCTACGGCGCGATGCGGCTGACGGGCAACGGCATGATGGGCAACTCTGACGGCAGGCCGATCGACCGCGATATCGCCGTCGGCCTGCTGCACAGTGCGTTCGAGCAGGGTGTCAACCACATCGACACGGCCGCCTTCTACTTCTCGCCACTGCGGTCCGCGAACGAGCTCATCAACCGCGCCCTCTCGTCCTGGTCCGACGATGTGGTCGTGGTGACCAAGGTCGGCCCCGGGCGCGATCCCTCAGGCGAGTGGCTCTCCACGGTCCGCCCCGACCAGTTGCGTGGCCAGGTGGAGGAGAACTTGCGCCAGCTTGGCCGGGACTGCCTGGACGTGGTGAACCTGCGCGCCGGTGGCTCCGGCACGGCCTCGATCGCCGAGCACTTCGGCGCCCTCGCCGAGCTGCGCGAGGCCGGCCTGGTCCGACACCTCGGGCTTTCCGCTGTCCTGCCCGAGCACGTGGCCGAGGCCCAAACGATCGCGCCCGTGGTCTGCGTGCAGAACTCCTACGGCCTGGACTGGCGCCGTGCCGACGAGAGCGGGCTGGTGGACCTGTGCGGGGAGCAGGGCATCGCCTTCGTCCCGTTCTTCGCGGTCTCCGGCCTGCGGCGCGAGGCGGCCGCAGGCCAGGAGCACGACGCATGCGTCCACTCCGTCGCCGCCGCCCACCATGCGACACCGGCCCAGGTACGGCTCGCCTGGACCCTCCACCGCGGTCCGCACGTGCTGGCCATTCCCGGCACCACGAACCCGGCACACCTCGCGGAGAACATCGCCGCCGGAAGCCTGCGCCTGACCGAAGAGGAATTGGCCCTCCTCGACAAACCGGACGAGGGCACCGTCTGAGACTCCACTCGCGCTGCTCGGCGAACTTACCCAGTCCGTTGAGAACCGGACCGAGCGGGGCGAGGAGTGTCCCTGGTCGTTTTCAGGAATCGCCATCACCACAGGGCCAAGAGGCTGACGGCTCCGCTGGTCGGCGATGCGCTTGATCGCGCCAGCCCGGCCGACCGGATCCTTGCGGGCCTCAACCGCCAAACGCGTTGCACGTTCACGCAGTTCGTCGGGGTACTTACGGGAAGCAACCATGATCGGCATCCTTCCGGGTCTTCGATGTCTCCATCAAACCCGGGGCGATTCAAACTGCCCGACCCTGGCTGCCCAGCGAATTCCCCGTCCCTTCGATGACACCTCAACACCCGGGGCAGCGGAATCCCGCGCCATCCCGCGGCGACACTCGGGGCTTTGGCCTGCAGAGCCTCAGCCCAGAACACGAAAATGGTCCGCCGACTAGGGTGTGTATCGAATGTGCTGGTCACAACCACTCGTTGATGGCCGCGATGAGGACGGTCGCCTCGTAGCGGACCGCGAGTTTGTCGTAGCGCGTCGCGACGGCGCGGTGTCTTTTAAGGCGATTGATGCCGCACTCGACTGCATGTCGGGCCTTGTAGTCCTCGGCGTCGAACTTGGGCGGCCGGCCGCCACGAGAGCCGCGCTTCTTGCGGTGGGCTGCTTGGTCGGCCTTATCCGGGATGGTGCAGCGAATTCCGCGTCGCCGCAGGTAGGCGCGGTTCTTCCGCGACGCGTAAGCCTTGTCGGCACGGACCCGGTCAGGCCGAGTCCGCGCGTCCGGCACCCAGGCGAGCGACGCGGATCCTATTCAGGACCGGCTCGAACTGCGGCGAGTCACCGCGCTGCCCGGCCGTGATCACGATGGACAT
>NZ_JBIAWZ010000039.1:0-24389 GCF_042896175.1 Streptomyces sp. NPDC001315
GGGGCCCGTTCTCTCATGCCCGCACCCGCACCCGAACCTCCGTCCAGATGATCACCGCTGCCGCTCGAACAAGATCCGGTTTGCCACAACGCACTCAGGCAGTAGCGCGCTGTCTCAGTCGTTAGCACGCTGTGTCGGGCAGTAGCCGGAAGGCCGCTGCCGGCGGGCCGTCGTCAGGACTTGGCGGGGGCGAACAGGCCCCGCAGGTCGGCGTCGAACAGTTTGTCCTTGGCGACGAAGGACTCGATGCCCGCTCTCGCCAGCTCCTCCTGCGACCAGAACGACTTGTCGGTGGAGGTCAGCACGATCCGCGGCGGGTTGTCCTCCTCGGTGACCTGACGGGCAACGGTCAGTCCGTCCGTGTCCGGCAGGTGGAGATCGAGCAGCAGCCCGTCGGGGCGGTGTGCCCGCACCGCGGCCAGGGCCGAGGCGCCGTCCCGGGATTCCGCCACGACACGCAGGCCCCGTGCCGTCAGCAGCGTCGTGGCGATGCGGCGGAACCCGGGGTCGTCGTCGACGACGACGATGTTGATGCACATGGTCCCAGCATGCCCAACGGCCCGGCGGCCGGACCATAGGGGGAGCCCTACGGTTTGTGTATCACTCACGCAGGGGCAGCTCCGCACGCCCCCTTGTGTCCGGCCTCGGCGGACGTCGGGTGCGGCCGCCCGTCGCCCTGCGGCCGGCCGGACTCCCGGGGCCGCGGGCCGCTCGGCGGCATTCTCGAACTCGGCCAGCTCGGCCCGCTGGTCACCCGCAAACGCGGCCGCCTTTCCGGCCAGCCCTCCCCTGCCGAGGCCGAGTTCACCCTCGGCGCCCTCACGAAGGACTTGGCGCTGCTGGCCGCCGCGTCACCCGCTCCCCTGCGCAGCGCGGCCGATCTCGCCGATACGCCCGCCGCACCAGACGCGGACATCGCCGTCGTCGCCACCTGCCCCGCCGTGGACGACGCCGTCCTCGCACCCCCGCGCGCCTACGTCCGCGGACACGCCAGCGGTGACCCCGCCCCACTTCCGCGACGCGTTTCTGCCCGACGCGCACATCGAGGGAATCCGGGACGGCGCCTTCGTCTCCTGGCCCCTGGACGAGTACTGCGCCCTCTTCACTCGGCCGACACCGCGCCGAACCGGTACGTCCGCAACGGCACCCGCGACCGGGACACCTCGTCCATCGTCTCCCCCAGTTTTCCCTGGGCGGTCAGCGCAAGCATTTCTCGCGCAGCCGATGACCGTCGGGGACGACCACTGCGCCGGTGACGGTGATGCCACGCTCAGCCGAGAAGGACTCCTGCGTACACTCCGTGGCCGCGGACAGCCCGTAGGGCCGCGCGTCCCGTTCCTCACACAGAGCCGCCATAATGGGCTCATGGCAGCCAGTCCTCAGTCCCCAGCATCCAGGACAACAGACCTGGCCGGCGAGTACGCCGAGGACTGGGCGCTGTACCGGGAGAAGTTCCGGCGGCGCCTTCCGAGGTCGCTGGAGGAACTGCACGGCCCCACCCACGGAGCGGTGGAACTCCCGCTGCATGTGGCTTGGTCCGGAATGACCGTCTACGACCTGGACAAACCACGCCAGCGCATGGGCCTGTACCGCACTGTCCTGCACGAGGGCCTGCGCGAGGACCTGACCCGCCACCTCAACCAGGACCTCCTCCTGCAGATGTGGCCCGTCCTGCGCACCCTGGTCGGCCGCACCGTCCGCACGGTGTGGGAGGACGCCTTCCCCCAGCTCGCCGCCCGGACCCGGACAGCCGCGTGACGGGCATGCCAGAGCTGCACAGGCGGCTCCTGGCGGATGTGATCGCACTCGGCTCCCCCTACCCGCTGGTCCTCACCGGCGGATACGCCGTGTGAGCGCACCGCCTCGTGAACCGCCCCAGCCAGGATCTCGATGTCGCCACCCCGGCCCAAGCACCTATGACTGACATCGTGGCCACGCTCCGCTCCGGCCTGGAGGCGCGTGGGCTGGCAGGTGCAGTCGCTGGAGACCGCCCCGCTGTCTGCCCGCTTCACCGTGTCCGACCCGACGACAGGGCAGGAATGCGAGGTCGACATCCTCAAGGAGATCTTCTCGCGCCCCATCACGCAGAGCCCCTACGGACCCGTCCTCGCGGAAGAGGACGTGATCGGCACAAAGGTCCGCGCGCTCGGCGACCGCGGTGCGCCCCGGGACCTGATCGACGTGTTCGCGGCCTCCCGGCGCTGGTCAATCGCAGACCTTGAGGAGTTCGGCCGACGGCACGCCCGGGGCCGCTTCGAACGGGAGGATCTGCAGGCGAACCTCGCGGGCGCCGAGTGGACCGACGACGAGGCATTCGCCGCCTATGGACTCGACGACGCCACCATCACCTCTCTGCGTACCTGGGCCGTGGAGTGGGCCGACGACCTCGCGACCCGCCTTCTTCAGGAGTCAGACGCCCCGGACTTCGACTGATTCCATACGGATGAGGATCTTCCGGAGGCGAGCGGCTGGGCAGCTGCTGACAGGTGCGGCGATCCGGCATATGTGGTGCCGACCGGGCCCTCGGTGTGCGAGGGTCGGCGCGGTTGACAGCCGCCGGAGCCGTCGCGCCACGGCCGGCCGGTCGTGCCGGTCTACGCGAGGTTCCCGCACCTCCGCCACGCCGGAACTGCTCGCTCTGCTGCACCACGTGGGCTTCCTCGAACGGCGGTCCGATCGAGGAAGCCCACACGTACCGGTCAGTTCGCCGGCATCGTCAGCAGGACGTCGTGGACGACCGGCTCCTCGTCCACCACGATCGTGGACGTCTGTGGCTGGTAGCCGTCGGCGGAGGTGATCAGGACGTACTGTCCGATGCCGGGGACGTCCAGCGTGTACGAGCCGTCGGCTTGGACGGCCGACCGGTCGAGCTCGCGGCCCTCCACGGTGGTCAGCGTGACCGCGCCCTGCGGGACGGGCCCGCTCTCGGCGACCCGGATCCGGCCGTGGACCGCGATTCCGCCGGAGGCGTCGGCGGCGGAGTCCTCCGCGTCCGCGTCCGCGTCGACGGCCTCCGCCGACACGGGCGTTCCGGCGATGGCCTCGGCGCCCTGCATTTCCTCGGCCGCCTGGGCGAGAGCGCTGGAGGCGCGCAGCGGGACCTCCTTGATGAACAGGGTCACCAGGAAGGCGATCAGGGCGACCGGCGCGACGTACATGAAGATGTCGCCGATGCCGTGCCCGTAGGCGCCCTCCAGCCAGGTGCGGACCGGGGCGGGCAGTACGGCCAGGTCGGGCAGCCGGCCGCCGCCGGAGGCCTTCGCGGCCGTCGCCTGGTCCTGCGGGCTGAGCTGGGTGATGGTGTCCCGCGCGTAATGGCCGATCCGGGTGGTGAGGATCGAGCCGAGCACGGAGACGCCCACCGCACCGCCGAGGGACCGGAAGAAGGTCACCGTGGAGGACGCGGCGCCCAGGTCGCTCGGGGTCACCTGGTTCTGCGTGCACAGCACGAGGTTCTGCAGGGTCATGCCGACGCCGAGGCCCATCAGCGCCATGCAGAAGGCGATGAACAGGTACGAGGTGTCGTAGCGGAGCATGCCCAGCAGGGCCAGGCCGGCTGTCAGCAGGACACCGCCCGCCAGCAGCCAGCCCTTCCACTTGCCGGTGCGGGTGATGATCCGGCCGGAGACCGTGGAGGAGACGAACAGGCCCGCGATGAACGGGATCGTCATGACACCCGACTTGGTCGGGGAGTCACCGCGCGCCAGCTGGAAGTACTGGCTGAAGAAGACGGTGCCCGCGAACAGCGCGATACCGACGAACAGCGACGCGATCGAGGCCAGGGTGATGGTGGGGTTGCGGAACAGCCGCAGCGGGATGATCGGCTCGCTGGCCTTCGTCTCGACGAACAGGAAGATCAGCGTCAGCACGATCGAGGCGCCGACCAGGGTGTACGTCTGCCAGGACAGCCAGTCGTACTTGTCGTCGGCGAAAGTGACCCAGATCAGCAGGACGCAGACGGCGGCGGTGACGAAGAAGGCGCCGATCCAGTCGACCTTGACCTGGCGCTTGAGCACCGGCAGGTTCAGCGTCCGCTGCAGCACGACCAGCGCGACGAGCGCGAAGGGGATGCCGACGAACAGGCACCAGCGCCAGCCGAGCCAGGAGGTGTCGGTGATGACACCGCCGAGCAGCGGGCCGCCGACGGTGGCGACGGCGAAGGTGGCACCCAGGTAGCCGGAGTAACGCCCGCGCTCACGCGGGGAGATCATCGCCGCCAGCACGACCTGCGCCAGCGCGGACAGACCGCCACCGCCCAGGCCCTGGATGACACGGGCGCCGATCAGCGTCGCGGGGTTCTGCGCCAGACCGGCGACCAGGGATCCGATGGCGTAGATGACCAGGGCCGACTGGACCAGGATCTTCTTGCTGAACTGGTCGGCGAGCTTGCCCCACAGCGGGGTCGACGCGGTCACCGCGAGCAGCGAGGCGGTGACGACCCAGGTGTAGGCGGACTGACCGCCGCCGAGGTCGCTGATGATCCTGGGCAGCGCGTTGGTGACGACGGTCGAGGAGAGGATGGCGGCGAAGAGACCGAGCAGCAGTCCCGACAGGGCGCGCATGATCTGCGCGTGTGTCATCGGCGCGTGGGCATCCCCTCCCCCGTGCTGGGCGTGCGCCCGCACACCTGTACTTGGGGTGGTTGTCATGGGGTTTGTGCTCCTTACCTACGTGGTGACAGCGGGTGTACGGGGGGAGGGGGCGCTCTCGGGCGGCTCGGTGTACGCGTCCTGCTCGGTCCACAGGTCGTCGAAGCTCGACCGGAGCCGGGACAGAAGCCACGTCAGTCGGCGGACGTCCTCGTCGCTCCAGTCGCTCAGCCGCGAGGCGAGCTCCTGGGCGATACGGTCGGACAGGTCTGCGAGCCGGGCCCGGCCCTCGGGGGTCAGCCGCAGGATGCGCGAGCGCCGGTCGGCGGGGTCGGGACTGCGGTCGATCCAGCCCAGCACGGCCAGGTGGGCGACGTGGCGGCTGGTGACCGACATGTCGACGCCGAGCAGTTCCGCGAGCCTGCCGATGCGCATGTCGCCGTCGCGGCCGAGCAGCGCCAGCACCGTGGCGGATCCGTTGGAGCAGCCGTAGGGAAGGATCCGGCCCAGTTCCCGTCGCACGGAACCGACGGCGCTCAGCTGGCGCATCAACTCCTCGTACAGACCTTTCTCGGCCACGTGTGCCTCCATTGTCATTGCTTAAGGCAACCATGAAGTTGCTCTGTTGCCTTAGGCAAGTGTTTGAGGTGTGCCACAGCACACATGTTCCACCAGAGATACGTATTCCCGTCCCGGACGGTCGGTCGGAGTACCCGGCGCGGGATGGTCAGTTTGAGGCGGTCAGTGCGTGATGGTCAGTGCAGGATGCGGCGGGAGACGTTGGTGGTGACCAGGTCGAGCAGTTCCTCGCCCCGGCCGGACAGGATGGTGCGGATCGCGTAGAGGGTGAAGCCCTTGGCCTGCTCCACCGTGACCGCGGGCGGCACGGAGAGCTCCTGGCGGGCGGTCATGACCTCGACCAGCGCCGGTCCTTCGTGGGCGAAGGCGCCCTTCAGCGCGTCCTCCAGGTCACCGGGCCGCTCGACCCGGCGGGACCACAGACCGATCGCGGCGGCGACCTCGGCGAGCTGCGGATTGTCCAGCTCGGTCGCGTAGTTGACGATGCCGGCCGCCTTCATCTCCAGCTCGACGAAGTTCAGGGAGCCGTTGTTGAAGACCACGATCTTGGCGGGCAGGCGGTTCTGCCGGAGCGTGAACAGCTCGCCGAGCAGCATGGTGAGTCCGCCGTCGCCCGACAGCGACACCACCTGACGACCCGGGTACGCCGCCTGCGCACCCACGGCATGCGGCAGGCCATTGGCCATCGTGCCGTGGTTGAACGACCCGATCAGCCGCCGCCGCCCGTTGAACGTCAGATAGCGGGCCGCCCACACGACCGGGGAACCGACGTCCACGGTGAAGACCGCGTCCTCGTCCGCGAGCCGGTCGAGGGTGCTCGCCACGAACTGCGGGTGAATCGGCGTGCGTTCGCGGTCGTTGACGGCGAGCGCGTCCAGCGACCTGCGGGTGCGGGCGTAGTGGGCGAGAGCCTCGTCGAGGTGTTTGCGCCCGCTCTTGACGGTCAGCAGCGGCAGCAGTGCGGGCAGGGTGTCGCGGACGCTGCCGACCAGCGGCAGGTCGACATGGGTGCGGCGGCCGATCTGCTCGCCTCGGATGTCGAGCTGGATGACCTTGGCATCGCGCGGATAGAACTGCCGGTAGGGGAAGTCGGTGCCCAGCATCAGCAAGGTGTCGGCCTCCTCGATCGCCTTGTAGCCGGAGGCGAAGCCGAGCAGACCGGTCATCCCGACGTCGTACGGGTTGTCGTACTCGACGTACTCCTTGCCGCGCAGGGCGTGCACGACGGGCGCCTTGAGGGTCTCGGCGAGCCGGACCAGGTCGTCGTGGGCACCGGCCGCCCCGGCGCCCGCCAGGATCGTCACCCGCTTCGCGTCGTTCAGCAGCGCGGCGGCCTCGCTCAGGGCCTCGTCGTCCGGGCGGACGACGGTCCGGGCCGGGCGCACCACCGTAGGGGCCAGGTCGCGGCCGGTCTTGCCGAGGAAGATCTCGCCGGGTACCACGACGACCGCCACTCCCCTGCGCTCGACGGCCGCCCGCATCGCCATCTCCAGGATGCGCGGCCCGTGCTCGGGACTGGTGACGACCTCCGCGTAGACGCTGCAGTCGGCGAACAGCTCCTGCGGGCGGGTCTCCTGGAAGTAGCCGGAGCCGACCTCGCTGCCCGGGATCTGGGCGGCGATGGCGAGGACCGGCACACGGCTGCGCTGGGCGTCGAAGAGCCCGTTGATCAGATGCAGGTTGCCCGGACCGCAGCTGCCGACGCAGACGTTGAGCTCTCCGGTCAGCCCGGCCTCGGCGGCCGCCGCGAGGGCGGCGCTCTCCTCGTGCCGCACATGGACCCAGTCGACGCCGTCGTCCCGGCGTATGGCGTCGGTCAGACCGTTGAGCGAATCACCGGGCAGGCCGTACAGGCGGCGTACCCCGGAGGCCTTGAGCGAGGCGATGACGTGGTCGGCGAAGGTGGGCATACGGGTTGCCTTTCGTCGGTCGTGAGCGCGTCCGGTGCGGAAGGAGAACCGCAGGGGCGGAAGCCGCCCGCACCAAGGCTCGCCACGGGTGACGAGCGCCTGATCAGTCTTGTCGGGCGGCTTTGGGTACACATCCGTCGAATGACTGCGTCGCTGGTGCCTGGGTGTCTTGGGCTTCTCGGTCGGACAACTGTCGGGTTCCGGCCCCTGGTGCCCCGTAGATCACGTTGTGCGCCATGAAACGCGGGCGGTCACACCGGCGGTCATGTCGCCCTCCGGGCGAGCGCCGTCGACAGGGCGGGTGACCGGGGTGCGGCAGACGGTGACGCGGGCCTACGGTCTGCGCTGCACGTACGGCGGGCGTCCGGCACCGGCGGTTCGGGTGCCGGACACCCGTGTGTCAGCGCCTCGCCGACCGCGAGGAGACTGCCGAGCTCACCTCGTGCCGTAGCGCACCGGAAGCGACAGCACACCCCGCACCATCCCCGACGGAAACCACTCCAGGGAATCGGCGGGGACGGCCAGTTCCAGGTGCGGGACGCGGGTGAGGAGGGTGTGCAGGGCGACGCGGGCCTCCAGGCGGGCCAGGGGAGCGCCCAGGCAGTGGTGGATGCCGTGGCCGAAGGAGAGGTGGCGGGCGGCGGAGCGGGTGACATCGAGCGTGTCCGGGTCGCCGCCCTCGGGCAAGGGGGCGTCGCGGCCGGCGGAGGCGAGGGCCACGGCGACGATGCCGCCCCGGGGGATCTTCACTCCACCGAGCTCCAGGTCCTCGGCCGCGTAGCGGTTCGTCGTGCGCTCGACGGACGTGTCGTAGCGCAGGAACTCCTCGATCGCGTCGGGCAGGAGCCCGGGATTCTCGCGCAGCAGCCGCAGCTGGTCGGGGTGGCGGAGCAGCGCCAGCACGGAGTTGCCCAGGAGGTTGACGGTGGTCTCGTGGCCGGCGATGACGAGGAGGGCCGCCGTACCGGCCAGTTCCTCCCCGGAGAGGCGGCCGTCGTTCTCGTCGCGGGCGGCGACGAGAGCGGACATGAGGTCGTCGCCGGGGTTGCGCCGTTTGTCCTCGACCAGCTCGCGCAGGAACGCGTGCAGGCCGGCCACCGCCGAGGCGTACTCGGGGTGGCTCACCTGGAAGGCGAGGGTCGTCCAGCGGCGGAAGTCCTGGCGGTGTGCCTCGGGGATGCCGAGCAGTTCGGCGATGACCGCGACCGGCAGCGGTGCGGTGAAGGCCTCGACCAGGTCCAGCTCGCCGGACGGCGGCATGGCGTCGACGAGTTCGTTGGCGATCTGGGTGATGCGCGGTTCCATCTCGGCGGACCGCTTCGGGGAGAAGGCGCCCGCCACCAGACGGCGCAGCCGGGTGTGCTCGGGCGGGTCCGCCTCCAGCATCTGGCCGCCGAACCCGGTGCCGCGCTTGTGCCCGAGGAAGCCTGCCGCCTCCAACATCGCCGCGGCCGGCTCCGGGTCCTTCAGCAGCGCCGGATGGGTCAGCGCCTCTCGGGCGAGGTCGTAGTCGACGACCACCCAGCCGGTGATGCCGGGGAAGAACTGCGCCGGGTGCACGGGGCCCTTCGCGCGCAGCCGCGCATAGTGCCGGTGGGCGTCCGCCTTGAATTCCGCGTTCATGACGACCAGTTCGTCCGCTTCGCCGGCCGACTGGGCCTGCTGGTACGTGTCCATCGGTGTTTCCTCGCGCTGTGGTGCACCGAGCCTCGCTCGGTGCTCGTGCGGGCGGAGAATGCCCGTCACGCAGGACGACGGAGCACATCCGCGAAAGGTTCACGCGGGCGTTCTTCGCGTCGGTGTCAGCCGACGTCGACCAGGCGGCTCCATGCCGCGGGGAAGCGTGGACCGGCACACGCGGCCCTCGGCCACGCGGTCGGTGCCGCTCGGCTGCTCGCTGCCCCCCTCCGGATGCCCGGCAGCCCGTGGCGGCCGGCGCCGCCACGGCGGACCACATGCTGGTCGCGGGCCACCGGACTGTCTTGCGGCGTACGGTCTTCATCAGCGGCACCCTGCAGATTTCACACCGATCGGGTGGCGCGTTCACAGCTCGGTACGGGGACACGCCGACTGTCCACTGCGAGACACCTTCGCCGGCCCAGACACACCCGTTCCTGCGACATCCGCACATGTGGGAGGCTCACCCGCGTCGCCGCGCGGCATCCGCGGGGCCGTCCACTGCGCGCAGCACGTCCACGCCCTCGCGGACATCGCCGACGGCGACTTCGACGCGGCGTTCGGCCGCGTGAGCTCCATCAGCCCCGCGGGCACCTTCCCCCCGTACGTCGCGCACGCGGCATGGGTGTTCTTCGAGCTGGTGGAGGCCGCGGTACGCACCGACCGGCGCGCGGAGGCCGCCGCACACGTGCGCGCCCTGCGCGAGACGAACGTCGCCTGGCTCTCACCCCGGCTCGCCCTGCTGGCCGGCTGCGCCGAGGCCCTCGTCGCGGACGACGACGCCGAGGCGGCCCGCCTGTTCGCGAAGGCACTGGCCACACCGGACGCGGAGCGGTGGCCGTTCGAACTGGCGCGGGTGCGTCTGGCCCACGGCGAGTGGCTGCGCCGCTCCCGCGCGCTGTCGGACTCCAAGGCTCCGCTGACGGCCGCGCTGAAGACCTTCCAGCAACTGGACTCCTCGGCCTGGGCGGAGCGCGCGCGTAAGGAACTGCGGGCGGCCGGGCGGGTCCTGCCGCACCCGGACGGCCGGGCCGGGGCGGTCCTCACCGCGCAGGAACGCGAGATCGCGGAGCTCGCGGCGAGCGGTCTGACGAACAAGCAGATCGCCGAGCGCCTGTTCATCTCGCACCGCACCGTCGGCGCGCACCTGTACCAGATCTATCCGAAGCTGGGCATCGCCTCGCGGGTGGCGTTGCGGGACGCGCTGCACAGGGAGGATTCGGGCTGAAACGTGCCCGCGGCACCTCCGCCACCGCGGGCTACCGGGTGTGCTCGGCCGACGGGACGACGACGTACGCGCACGGCACCCGTACCGTCGTCCGGCCCGACCCCACCACCCTGACGCCCACGAAGTGGTCGGAGCGGGTCCATGAGATCGCCCGGATCATCGGCCGGCCGCAGGACCAGGGCTGACACCGCGTGCCCACCTGAGCCGTGCCTCCCCTTTCCTGCCTTGCCGACGGGGAGCCCGGGCAGTCGTGCGGAGGCGGTCCTGCCTCGTACGGGGGGTGAGGCAGGACCGCCGCGGGAGCAGATCAACGGCCCGAACTGGGGTTGCCGGCCGCCGACTTGGGAAGTCTCCGCCTCGTCACCACCACGTGAACGGGAGTCGGCCTTCCCGCACCTGGCGTCGGCGCGTGTTCGACGGCAGGTGCTTCCCACTCGGGCAACGGGTGGGAAGCACCATCGGGTTCACTCTTCGGCGATTCTGTGTGCGACAGCTTCCGGTCGCGGGTGGGGGGCAGGTTCTTTCCCAGGCAGAAACCTGTCTCTCCCGCGGGCGGAGGGGAGGACGGATGGTGGATGTGTGCCCGGCGGAAAGGCCGGGACCGGACCGATCACCACCACCCTTTCGGGAGATTCCTCATGGCCAGGACCCATGTCAGTTTCGACAGTGCCGGTATCGAGATCGCCGCGCACCTCTACACCCCCGACACCCCCACCGCCGACGGCGGCCCGCGCGCGGCGCTCGTGGTCGGCCATCCCGGGACCGGGGTGAAGGAGCAGACGTCGGGCACCTATGCGCAGCTGATGGCCGAGCGCGGGTTCGTCACCCTCGCCTTCGACGCCGCCTACCAGGGCGAGTCCGGCGGTCTGCCCCGGGGTCTTGAGGACCCCGCCCAGCGCATCGAGGACTTCAAGGCCGCCGTCTCCTACCTCACCACCCGGCCCGAGGTCGACCCCGGCCGTATCGGCCTGCTCGGCATCTGCGCCTCCGGCGGCTACTCCCTGGCCGCCACCGGCGGCGACCACCGTGTCCAGGCCGTCGCCACCGTGTGCACCGCCGAACCCGCCCGCCAGTTCCGTTACGGCGCCGACGGCTCCCAGGACCCGGCCGTCTTCCAGTCCCTGCTGGACGCCTCCGCCCAGGCCCGCACGGCCGCCGCCCGCGGCGAGGACCCCGGTGTGATGACCATGTTCCCCGACACCGCCGAACAGGCCGGCGCCCTGGGCGGACAGCACGGCGTCGAGGGCTGGGAGTACTACTGCGGCCCCCGCGGCCACCACGAGCGCTCGGCGAAGTTCCTCGCCTGGGAGAGCATCGACAAGATGGCCTCCAGCGACGTCTTCCGCGCCGTGCCCCTCATCGGCCCCCGCCCCGTCCTGCAGATCATCGGCGAACACGCCGTCACCGCCTGGATGGCCGTCGAGGCCCACCACGCCGCCACCGGCCCCAAGGAACTCCACCGCATCCCCGGCGCCAGCCACGTCGACCTCTACGACAAGCGCGAGTACATCGACCCGGCCGTCGACAAGCTGACCGACTACTTCACCACCCACCTCGCCAAGTGACCCACCCGGTCACACGGCGGCCGAGAACGCGGACGGCTTGTTCAGGCAGGAGCCCCGGTCGGCCAGGCTCCAGACGCGGAGGCTGTCGCAGACGACCTCGCGCGTCTCGGCCGTGGCAGCGCGCCGAGATACGTGTGAGGATGCCCATAATGGCCGGATGAGCCGGGCGGGCATCACGGGACGGACCCGGCCCGGGCCGCTCGCGCAGGCACGTAACCACATGGACGCGGCGACCGCGGCGTCGCACCCGCGCGAGGCCGTCCGGCACCTCCTGGCGGCCCTCGGCAGCGCGAGCTTCTCGACCGCCGGTCCCGTCCAGCGGATCTGGCGGGACATGGAGGTCGCGCTGTCCCATTCCAACATCACCCCGGACCCGAACCGCGAGGCCTACGGCCGGGCGCTCCTCGGCCTCACGGGCTCCCCGACCGGCTGACGGCGCACATCCCGGATGCGGCTGCGGCCCCCGGTCGTCCCCTTGCTTTAATGGTCGTTCCAGAATGGGTGCGCCGGGGGGCGGATGTGGACGGGACGCAGTTCGGCCGACTGCTGCGAGAGGCGCGGCAGCGTTCGCTGCTGACGCTGGAGAGCCTTTCCGAGGCGTCCGGGGTGAGCGTCCGGGCGATCAGTGACATGGAGCGGGGGCAGAGCCTGCCCCGGCAGGGGACGCTGAGCGAGCTGATGGACGTCCTGGAGCTGAGCGAGGACGAGCGGCGGCGGTTCGTCGAGGCGTCCGTACGCCGTGCGGGAAAGCCCGCTGGGCGGGTTCCGCGACAACTCCCGCCCGACCTGGCGGTGTTCCGCGGCCGTGAGGAGGCGCTGGCGACGGTGTACGGCCTCACCGCACAGGTCGCCGAGCAGGGCGGACATGTCGTCGTCTCCGCGATCGGCGGCATGGCGGGGGTGGGCAAGACGACCCTGGCCGTGCACTGGGCGCACCATGTCGCGGACCGGTTCCCGGACGGGCAGCTGTATGTGAACCTTCGCGGCTTCGAGGACACCGGACGCCCCCTGGACCCGGCCGAGGCTCTCGGCGGGTTTCTCGCCGCCCTCGGAGTGCCCGACAGCGACATACCGCGCGGCACCGAGGAGCGCAGCCTCCTCTTCCGGGAGCGGACGGCGTCCCGGCGGCTGATCGTCGTGCTCGACAACGCGCGCGACGAGGAGCAGGTCAGGCCGTTGCTGCCGGCCTCGACGGGATGCCTGACCGTCATCACCTCGCGCAGCCGGCTCTCCGGTCTGGCCGCGTTGGAGGGCGCCCGGCTGGTCGGCCTGGACGTGTGGACACGTGAGGAGGCGCTGGCCGCGCTCGCCGCGCGGATCGGCGAGGAGCGCTGCGGGGTGGAGCCGGAGGCCGCCGCGCAGCTGGTGGAGCTGTGCGGGTTCCTGCCGCTGGCGGTCGCGATCGTCGCGGCGCAGTTGAGCGCGACGCCGCAGCTCCCGCTGCGGCTGGCGGTGCGGGAGCTGCGGGAGACCGGGCCGCTGCTGGACGCCCTGTCGGCCGGTCCCCGGCGGGGCGACGTCCGTGCCGTGTTCTCGTGGTCGTACCGGGCCCTGCCGCCGGAGACGGCCGTCTTCTTCCGGCATCTGGCCCTGCACCCGGGGCCGTCGGTGTCCGCGGAGGCGGCCGCCTCGCTCGCGGGCATCGGCATGCCGGAGGCCCGGCAGCATCTGCGGCAACTGACCTCGGCGAACCTGCTGTCGCGGGACGCGGAGGGCCGGCATGTGCTGCACGACCTGGTGCGGGCCTACGGCGTCGAGCTCGTCGAGCAGGAGAATGACGACCGCCTCGGCGCCGAGAAGCGGCTGCTGGACTATCTGCGCCACAACGCCCACGTGGCCAACCGCTTCCTGGGGCGCACCTCGACCGACGTCGCCGCCCCTCCGGTCGAGGGGGTGGTGAGCGTCGTCCTCGGTACCCGTGAGGAGGCGCTGGACTGGTTCCGTCAGGAGGAGGCGACGGTCGCGTCGGCGCTGCGCTCCATGGACGATCCGCGGCTGCTGCGTCTGCGCATGACCTTCACGCAGGACTGGGTGAGCTACTACTCGGTGATGGGCCGCTGGAGCGACGAGATCGAGACCAAGCGCATCGCCTTGGACGCCGCTCTGCTGCTGGACGAAGCGGACGCCGTCGTGCGGAGCGCCACGGATCTCGCCCGGGCGCTGGCGGAGACGGGGCAGACCGAGGAGGCCGACCGGCAGATCGAGTTGCTGCTCGGGCACCTGGACCGGGTCGGCCCCGCGGAGCGGGCGGTCACCGAGCGGACCATCGGCTGGGTGCGTGGCCGGCAGAAGCGCCACGACGAGGCCCTGCACCACGCCCGCAGAGCACTGGAGATCTACCGCACGCTGGGCGACGACCGGGCCACGGCCCGCGAGATGAACGCGGTGGGCTGGTATCTCGCCCTGCTCGGCCGCTACGAGGAGACGGTCGCGCTGTGCGAGGAGGCGATCCCCCTGCTGCGGCGGGACGGCAACCTCCGTATCGAGGCGGCCGCCTGGGACACCATGGGCTACGCCCGGCAGCACCTCGGCGACCTCGACGGCGCGACGGCGGACTACCAGGAGTCGCTGCGGATCTACGGAGAGGCCTTCGACGGCTACAACCAGGCCGAGGTCCTCGACCATCTTGCGACGGCCCAGCAGGAGCAGGGCGACCGTGCGGGGGCGCGGGAGAGCTGGCTGCGGGCGGCCGATCTGCTGAGCGCGATCCGCAGTCCGCGGGCAGCTCGGATGCGGGCCAACGCGCAGGCCCTGGACGCCTCTGAGGGGTCCCCCGAGGGGGCCTGAGACTCGGCTTGTCGAGCGCGGTGCGCCGCGCTCCAAGCCGACGCCACCTGCGGTTTCTCCCCCGCGACAGACAAGCTGCATGTGAACTGCCTGGTTCCGCGGGCTCCGTTCCACTGGGATGGGAGGAGGCAAGAGAGCGCTCCCTCGGTCCGGCGGGATCGCTCGCCGCGGAACAGGGGTCATCGATGAACGCGCAGACCAGGCTCTCCCCGCTCACCGCAGGTGAGGCGGGACACCACACGTTGTCGCTGGTGACCCCGCTTCCCGAGACGCTGCCGGAGGACGCGGGGCTCGTCGGCCGCGACGGCGAAGTGCGGGCGCTGCAGGACTTCCTGCGCGAGGCGACGGCCCACGGAGCGGCCCGGGTGGTGTGCGGACACGCCGGTTCGGGCAAGTCGGCGCTGCTGGAGGCCGCCGTCCAGGCGGCGACGGCCGCCGGGATGCGGGTGCTGCGCTGCGCGGGCATCCGGGGCAGCAACCCCTCCGACCTGTCGGGTCTGCTCCAGATCGTCTGGCCGGTGCTGGGCACGCCGGGCCGGTCCCTGACCGGCGGGCGGCTCGACGCCCTGGAGATGCTGCTCGTCGACGGCTCCCCCGCCCCGGGCGGACGGTCGCGGCTGTCGTTCGCCGTCCTGGAGGTGCTGGAGTCGGTCAGCGCCGGACAGCCCCTGCTGCTGGCCGTGGACGACTGGGACGCCCTCGACGAGCCCAGCAGGGAGGTGCTGTCCTTCGTCGCCCGCCGGACCGACGGCCATCGGATGGCCCTGCTGATGACCGCGCGTCCGCACCGCACCCGGCTGGCCCCCCTGGCCGGCCTGCCCGAACTGCCGCTCGGCCCGCTCACGTCCGCCCAGTCCACCCGCCTGCTGGCGACGAGGCGTCCCGGCCTGGACGCGCAAGCCGTGCGCGAGCTGCTGGCGACGGCGGCCGGCAACCCTCTGGCGTTGCTCGAACTCCCCGCCCGCTCCGAGGACTCGCTGCCCTACGTGCCCGTCTCGTCCGACCGGCTGGCCGCCGCGATGGCGCCCGGCGCCGCGCGCCTGCCCGTGGGGACCCGGGACCTGCTGCTGGTGGCGGCGCTGCACCCGGCGGGTGACCTGCCGCTGCTGCTGTCGGCCGCGTCGCGGATCGGCGGCACCGAGCTGGGCTTCGCGACGCTGGAACCCGCCGAGCGCGAGGGCCTGGTGGTGTTCGACGGCATGCGGCTGCTCTTCAGCCACCCCGCGACGGCCGGGGCGGTGGTCCACGACGTCGACCCGCGCCGCACCCGTGCCGCGCACGCGGCCCTGGCCGCCGTACTGGCCCGCGGCTCGGTGCGGATGCTGTGGCACCTGTCGCAGGCCGTCGAGGGATGCGACCCGGAACTGGCCGGCCGCCTCGAAGCGGTGCACCGCCACGCGCTGGAGCAGTGCGAGCCGGCGATGGCCGTACGGCTGCTGCGGCGGGCGGCCGAGCTGTACCTGACGCCCGAGGACCGGGGCCGCTGCGCCCTGCGGGCCGCCCAGCTCGCCCACGTCCTCGGGCTGGAGCGCATGACGCGGACGATGGCGCACCGCGCGCTGCGCCGGCCGCTGGGCCCCTTGGGCACGCTGTGCGCCGAGGCCCTGGCGCGGACCGGCGGCGCGCACCCGCCGGCCGATCCCGCCGTCTGGCCGGCGCCGGACGGTGTGGCCGAGCAGGAGAACGCGCTGGAGCTGGCCCGGATCACGGCGCCCGTGATCGCGGGCGACGACGCACGCGCCGAGGCGCTGCTCGCCTTCCTCGACGGGATGCCGGACCGGGCGTACGACCCGCGGCTGCTGCAGGCCATGGCCACGGTCGGCCCGGTCCGCCGGGCCGCGACGGTCCTCGCGGGTGTGTCCGCCGTCCGACGCCTCGCCGACATGCCGGTACGCGACCTCGAACGCCTGGGTGAGGCGGCCCTGTCGGCGGGTGACCCGCTGCGGGCGCTGGAGCTGTACCGGCAGGCGGAGCGCCGCCACCGCTTCCACGACGTACCCGACCAGCTGCCCCCGGTGCTGCTGCGGCAGGGCCTCGCGCACCTGGCCATGGGCGACTGGGGGCAGGGCGGTCACGCGTTCCGGCGGTGCGCGGAGCTCGCCGAGGACCACGGCCAGGACCACAACGCGGTAGCGGCCCGCCTGCTGGAGGATCTGGTACGGGGTCTGCGCACCGGCGGCACGGTCCGTCCTGGCGGTGCCCGCGACCTGGAGGCCGCCCGGCGCTCGGTCCGCTCGATCGACGCGATCCTCGCCGTCGGTACGGCCTGTGCGCTGGCGGAGGGCGGCGACTTCGATGCGGCTTTCCGCGCTCTGTCGGCTCTCCTGGCCGGCCCACGGGTCAGCGCGGCGTCCCTGTTCGCGCTGGTGACCTTCGCGGAGGCCGCCGAGGCCGTGAACGCCTCGGCGGAGGCGCTCGCGGTGCTGGACCGGCTGGAGGCGGAGCTGGGCGCGGAGTGCGCGCCCGGGGTCACCGTCCGGTTCGCGGTGGCGCGGGCCGTCCTCGCGGACGACCGGGACGAGGAGGCACTGTTCGAGCGGGCGTTCGCCGAGGACCTGTCCGGCTGGCCGTTCCTGGAGGCGCCACTGCGGCTGGCCCACGGGCGGCGGCTGCGGCTGCGGCGGCAGTTCGCCGACTCCCGTGCCACCCTGCGGCAGGCGGCGGCCACGTTCACGATGATGGGCGCCGAGGCGCGGGCCGCGCGGATCACCGCGGAGCTGCGGGCGTCCGGCGAGCGGCCGGAGACCGGCACCCCGGGCGTGCCCGGCCGGACCTCGGCCCGCGATCTGCTCACCGCCCAGGAACTGCGCATCGCCGAACTCGCCGGCCGCGGGCTGTCCAACCGCGAGATCGGCGAACTCCTCGACCTCTCACCACGGACCATCGGCGCGTACCTCTACCGCATCTTCCCCCGGCTGGGCGTGACGGCACGGGCGCAGCTCGCGGAGGTACTGAGGGATCACCAGGCGGTCTGACGGGCCGTACATACCGAACTCACGAATGGGCGCCGCCGGTTCATGCTGAGCGGCGCCCCTGCACGCCGTGCCCGGACGGTTGACGCCGGGCCGGGCCCAGTTCGTGCCGGGCGCCCCGCTCATCTCACATCGAGCCGCGCCCGACCGGTTCGTCGCCCGGTGCGAAGCTGACGGTGGTGGTTTCGAAACCGAGCCCCGCCAAGTCCGCACCCGTCCCCGCTCACTCCGCGCCGAATCTCGCCGCGAGCTGGGCGCGGGAGGTGACGTCCAGTTTCGGGAAGATCTGGTACAGGTGCGAGGCGACCGTGCGCGGGGACAGGCGCAGTTGTTCGCCGATGGCCCGGTTGGTCAGGCCGCGGGCGGCCAGGCGGGCGATGGTGAGCTGCTGCGGCGACAGCACCTGGGAGACGTCGTCCCCGGCGGTGTCCGCGGTGTCCGTGGTGTCCCCGGTGGGCGGTTCGGCCGCCGACTGGCCGGTCGCCCTCAGTTCGGAGGCCGCCTGTTCCGCGCGGGAGCGTGCGCCCAGGGACCGGAAGACGGACACGGCCGTGGCCAGCGGTGTGCGCGACGTGGTGACCTGGCGCCGACGCCTGAGCCAGGCCCCGTAGCCGAACTGGGTCATGGCGTGCAGCAGCGGCCACGTCTCGGCCCCCGGCCCCAGCGCCCGGCGGTAGCGGGCCTCCGCCTCCTCGTCGGGAGCGAGGACCGCGTCGGCGTACGCCAGGATCCGCTCCAGCATGGGCGCGCGCCCCGCCTTGGTCAGCGACGCGACGTGCTCGACGAGGGCTCTGGCGTCGGCCGTCTCCCCGGCGGGCAGCGCGGCCTCGGCAAGGAAGGCGAGCCCCCAGAACTGCTCGTAGGCGTACGGTGCCGTCGGTTCCGCGAACAGGGCGCGCAGCCGGGCGTAGGCCTCGGCGTACCGGCCCGTGCCGGAGGCGGTGAGCGCGCGGGCCAGGGCGGCCAGGTTCAACTGCCGGTTCTGGCCCAGGCGCAGAGAAGCCTCCTCGACCTCCGCGGCGCACTCCAGCGCCCGGTCGTGGTGGCCCCGCAAGGCCTCGAGGATGCCGAGCGTTCCGGTGGCCCGCGCCACCCAGTCGGGCTGACCCGTCCGGTCGGCGATCATCCGGCCCTCTTCGGCGAGCGCGCGGGCGGTGTGCCACTGGGTGCCGAGCCAGATCTGGCCCATCGCCCTCGGTACGAGGATCTGCGGCAGCAGTCCGTAGCGGCCGTCGGCGCGGACGGCCGCCTCCGCCCGCTCGTAGAACCGTGCCGCGCGCTCGAGGTCGGTGGTGAGGTGAGCGATCTGGCCGAGCAGGTAAGGCCCGTCGCCGTCGGGCAGTCCGGGAGCGGGGTCCGGGTCCGGGTCCGGGTCCGGGTCCGGGTCCGGGTCCGGGTCCGTCGGGCGGGATACCGACAGCGGGTCCGTCAGCGCCATGACGGCGAGGTCACGCGCGTCCCGCTCCCCGGACCGCAGATCCTCGAACGCCCGCCGCACCGTGCGGCGTTCGTCGGGGCCGGCCTGTTGCCACCAGCACCTGCGGGCCGCCGCGTGCAGCAGCTTCCGCGTGAGCGCGGGGTCCTGCTCGGCGACTGCGCGTGCCGCCTCGCACAGTTCCGCGATCCGCTCCCGGCCGACCACACTGTTGCCCGGGAGCAGATCGTGCACCCACAGCAGCAACGCACGCCCGTACGTCCCGAGTTCGGCCGGGTCGATCTGGCGGGCGTGGCGCAGTGCCTGCTCCCCCAGGCCGTGGTCGCAGGCCAGTTCGGCGGCGCGCAGCAGCCGGTCCGCCCGGCGCTCCGGGTCGGGGGAGAGGCGGGCCGCGCTGTCCAACGCTGCCAGGGCCACGAGCACCCCGGTGCCCGAACGGGGCGTGTCGGCCAGTGACTCCAGCCGCCGGGCCAGCTCCTCGTCCGGACCCGCCGCGCAGCGGGCCGTGTGCCAGGCGGCGTGCGCGGGACTGGTGAGGCTCTGCCCCAGCAGCGCGTGCGCGGTCATGCGCCGTGCCGCCGACTCCAGGTGCAGCACCGCGGGGCGGATCAGGGGCTGGGGGAAGCGCAGTCGGCGGGGCTGTCCCGCGACATCGGCGGCTCGGACCGCGTCGTCGGCTCGGACGGCGGTGGTGGTGGAGGAGGAGGCTGCGGCCGGGTCTGCCGCTCCGAACTCGTCGGCACCTCCGGTTGCTTCGACGGCTCCGGCCGAGTCGGCAGCACTGGCGGCGCCGTCTGCACCGACCGCTGCGCTCACATCGGCGGCTCCCACCGCGTCGGCAGCTCCGAACCGGTCGCCGGCTTCGGCGACGTCGGCCACGAGTCCCCGGGCGATCGTCTCGGCGAGCCCGGCGCGGGCCGCGTGGTCGCTGCCCAGCAGCAGGGCGCTCGCACGCAGGATGTCCCGCGCGTCCGGGGAGACGCTCAGCGCCGCGACGAGCAGCACGCCGCGAGCCGAAACCGACAGCCCCTTCAGGTCCTCCGCGAACGCCTGGGCGAGACGGGGCGTCGCCGGCAACATGCCGAAGCCGGCCGCGTCGCCGAGATGACCGCCGCCCAGGGAGATTTCCGTGAGCGCGAGCGGGTTCCCCCGGGCCACGGCGAGGACGAGCTGCTCCTCGGTGTACCCGGTGGCGCGCCCGGCGCGGGTGAGGAGGGCGCGGGCCTGGGGAGCGGGCAGGCCGTCGAGCGTGGCGGTGAGCAGGCCCGGCACCGGCCGGGTGTCGGGGGCCGAGCGCTCGGCGACGATCATCGCCACACGTGTCTCGCTGCAGAGCCGGGCCAGGGCGTTCAGGGTGTCGCGGCTCGCGGCGTCGAGCCGGTCGAGGTCGTCGACGCACAGCAGGACCGGCTCCGGTGCCGTGGCCAGCAGGTTCAGCGCGGCGGCAGCCAGGTCCGCGGGGGCCGGCGCGGCCAGGCCGCCGCCGAACGCGGTGTCCAGGAGGGCACGTTCCCTGGCCGGCAGGCCGGCCGTCCGGGCCAGCTCGGGGCGGAGGAGGCCGTGCAGCGCGGCGTGCCGCAGCGCTCGCTCGGCGGGTGCCCATGCAGTCGACAACACACGTATGCCCTGGTGCGCGGCGGTCGCCGCGGCGTAACGTATGATCGCGGACTTGCCCGTGCCCGCGGCGCCGCTCAGACGGAGCACCCGTCCGCCGCGGGGCAGGCCCGCCAGCAGCGCGGTCACCAGCGCCTTCTCGTGCTCGCGGCCGAGCAGACCGGCGTCGTCCGGGCCGGTCTCGTGCGAACCTGCGCTGTCCGAACCGATGCGGTTCGAACCGATGTGTGTGCTCAAATTCGCGTCCCCCAACATTTCCCCAGCAGACAGCAGGTGCGTCCATGGGCCGTTCACGGAAGGTCCCGTCCGCAGGTGTACTCGCGCGTGTGTGTCCGGCACTCGCACGCGTTCCTACCGCCCACCTGAATGCCTATCCGCATATGCACTCACCCGCATCGCGCACACGTGCCATGCGGCCGTATACGTACTCATTCGCCCGTCTGCTCGTCCGATGGTCCGTGCTCCGTGCCGGCCGCCGCGCAGAGGTCGCGGATGCTGACGTCCGTACCGAACTTCAGACGCCGGAAGACCCAGTCGATCGGGTGGCACTCCCGCGCGTCGGGCAGCTCCACGACGAGGGACACGGTCGTCGCCTGTGCCGGCAGGGCACGCCGCCAGGCTCCGCCCGCGTGCCGGGTGAGAATCTCGCCCACGTAGCAGCCGAAGGCGACGAGGGATTCGGCCATGTCCTCGTCGGTGACACCTTCGGCCCGGAAGCCGTCGACGATGTCCTCCACCAGAACGATGCTCTCCGGACTGTAGTCCAGTGCCGCACCGCTGATGTCCGCCGCGGTCGCGACGATGGCAGCGGCGTGCCGGGGCGCGTTACCGGGCTCCAGTGGGGGATTCAGCTGCACCTGCATGTTGGTCCTCGGGCTGTTGCCGTCAATACCCTCGAGGCTAACCGCACATCACCCTGCCGAGCATGCCTCTGCTCGTATCGATATGGAACCCCACCGAACGGATCCCGGTCCACCAGAGACAGCCGGCGCGGCGAATACGGGACAAAAGCAACCTACGGTTTCACGCGTGCAGTCGATCGACTCATGCTCGCCCGTGCCCGTGCTGCCAGAGTCGGGGCCGTGTTCCGTTTCTCCACCCCGAGGGCCCCGGATCGGGCGCCCCGCCACGACCATGGCCAACGCCCTCGTCCCCAGGCGAAGACCTCGCCGACGAGTACATGTTTGAGGACCCCACCGAGGAAAGGATCGCGGAGTGGCGCGCCCTCGTGAGTTCGACGCCGACGTGGCGGTGGAGCAGGCCATGAGCCTGTTCTGGCGGCAGGGTTACCAGGCCACGCCGATGCCCCGGCTGACGGCCCTGCTGGGCATCGGCACCGGCAGCCTGTACGCGGCGTTCGGATCCAAGGACGAGCTCTACGCCCGGGCCCTGAAACACTACTGCGACGGCCTGGTCGCGGGCCTCGACCGGGATGTCCGGGCCGGTTCCGACCTTCGCACGGCACTGCGCGATCTCCTGATCACGATGGTCACGGCCGACGTGGCGGACCCCGAGCAGGGCTGTCTGCTGGTCAGCGCGACCATCGAACGCGCGGCCCACGACGACACGGTGGAGCAGGTGCGCCTGACGTTGACGGCCGTGGAGTCCGTACTGACCGAGGCACTGCGCCGTGCCCGGGAGCGGGGAGAACTGCGCGGTGAGCACAGTCCGGTGGAGCTCGCCCGCTTCCTCACCACGTTCATCCAGGGCGTCCGCGTCATGGGCCAGGCGCGGGCCGGCCGGGAGTTCCTGGAATCCGCCGTCACCGGGGCGCTGAGGGCACTGGACTGAGATCGCGCGGATTTTCAGTCGGATAACGGGGATGCGGTCCCTTCGGTCCCTGAACTATCCGTACGAACAGCTTATTTATCGCAATTCTCCTCACCCGACCGACAGTCAAACAACTGATCCGCGCAGGACCGGCCCCTTCAAGAATGGTGACGTCGGCGACAAACCGGAAAGGACCACACAGCCATGACGGTCATCAGCAGCCCCCTGCCGGACAAAGAGCGCGAGATAGCGGGGAGTGCCCTGCAGGCGACCCTGGTCGACCTGCTCGATCTGTCCCTGGTGGCCAAGCAGGCCCACTGGAACCTGTACGGGCCGCGCTTCCGCTCCATCCATCTGCAGCTCGACGAGGTGGTCACCACCGCGCGCGACTACGCCGACACGGTGGCCGAACGCGCCGCCGCACTGGGCGTCAGCCCGGACGGGCGGGCCGGCACCATCGCCGCCACCAGCGGCGTACCCGCCTTCCCGGAGGGCTGGACGAAGGACGCCGACGCGGTCGAGGCCCTGGTGCGGACGCTCTCCGCCGTCATCGAACGGGTGCGGGCGCGGATCGAGGAGACCGGTCCGGCGGACGCCGTGACGCAGGATCTGCTGATCGGCCTGACCGCCGCCATGGAGAAGCAGAGCTGGATGTTCCAGGCCGAGAACGCCGAGAACGCCGAGAGCAGGGACTGAGGGATGCGGGGACGGCTCCGTACGAGGAGCCGCCCCCGCCGCAATGTCCGCAGGCAGGACGCCCTCACCCGCGGCGGCGTGCTCGCAGGGCGGCCGCCTTGACGCGGTTCCCGCAGGTCCGCATCGCGCACCACTCCCGGCGGCGCCCCCGGGAGCGGTCGAGGTAGACCTGCGTGCAGTCGGGATGTCCGCACTCACGCAGCAGTTCCGCCTCGCCGCCGGCGACGATCTCGACCGCCTCGCGCGCGAGTTCGGTGAGGGCCTGGGCGGCCTTGCCGGAGCGGCTGGTGCCGTCGGGACCCAGGCGCATCGCCACCGGTGCCCCGGCGGCCTGCCGGTTCACCGCGGCGACGGCCCCGGTGGGCAGGGGCCGGCCGGCGAGCCGGGCTCCGACCAGTGCGTAGATCGCCTCCCGCAGGTTCACCGCCGCTCGAAGGTCCGCCGGCCCGGACCCCGGCCTCTCGTCGAGCAGCCCGGAGTCGACGAACCATGAGTCGAGCAGTCCGGGAGTGCCGATCCGCTCGATCGGCACCGGCGCACGCCGCGCCTGCAGGGTGCCCACGAAGTCGAGCGTGGGCGTCCCGCACGGAAACACATGTCTCACGTGACCCTCCTGACAAGTGATTGGGCGCCCCTCCAGAATAACCACCTTGACAGGTGACGAGAACGCATGGGAATCTTCCGTCACCGGTCAGAACAGTTACTTCTCGGTGAGGAATCCCATGGCGGTCGTTCGCTTCCACCTCGTCTCCCAGCTCAGCCCCAAGGACGTGCTGGGGGTGCTGACCGACTTCGGTCCCTCCCGCGCCCAGTCCTGGCCCACCATCGACGCCGACCACTTCGAGGTCCACGACCTCGGCGACACCTGGGCCGAGGTCACCGAGGGCACCGCCGCGGCGTGGGAGCGGGCGCGCTACGAGTGGGAGCCGGCCGGTGACACGGTCACCATCACCACGCTGGACTCCAAGCTCTTCGGCGCCGGCGGCGGCTGGGTCTTCAAGATGACCCCCGAGGGCGACGGCACCCGGGTCGACGTCGAACTGACGCGGCAGCCGAGCACGTTCAAGGGCAAGATGCTCGCCTCGCTCCTCCCCCTGGCCGCCCCCGGGTCCCTGCGCAAGTCGTTCGCGGGGCCCCTGCAGGCCAAGTGACTCCCGCCCGGCCCCTGATCCGAGGGGCCGCCGGTGCGGCGAGGCGCACACCATGAGGGGCCGACAGCATGAGCTGTCGGCCCCTTCGTCTGACCGACGTCGCCGCCGCACCGGTCGATGGACTCGGTGCCCGCACCATCCGTGCCGGACACACCTCCACCACCCGCCCACCCACTCGTCCACGGGAGAGACAGGTTTCTGCCCGGGAAAGAACCTGCCCCCTCACACCTGTGCTGCGCCGGACCTGGCCGCATGACACTGGACGACATGAATCCGACACACGACTCCCACCTCGGCGCCTTTCTCCGGGCCCGTCGAGCACAGCTGACACCGCGGGAGTGCGGGCTGCCCGAGACGGACTCCGCACGCAGGGTCGCCGGACTGCGCCGCGAGGAGGTCGCCCGGCTCGCCGCGAT
>NZ_JBIAWZ010000040.1:0-22615 GCF_042896175.1 Streptomyces sp. NPDC001315
CGCATGTCCAGTGCCTCCAGGGCGTTGATCTGCTGTGTGGTGAGCCGGGCGGGGTTGCGGCGCCGTTCGGATAGCCAGCGGCGCAGTAGGAGCGGCTGCCCGATCATGCGGTTGAACAGGTGCCGCTGGGCAGCTGCGTGCCAGTCTCCTCGCTCGCGTCGGCGACGGTAGTGGGCGTCTGCTCCGGGTGAGGACCGTAGGGCGGAGAAGGCCCACAGGTAGCCGGCGTGGTTGAGCCGGTCATTCTTGACCATGCGGCGTCCGACATGGAGTTTCTTCCCGGATGCGCGGGTGACGGGGGCTGATCCCGCATATGCCTTCATGCCGCGGGCGTCGGCGAACCGCTGACGGTCGTCTCCGATCTCGGCGAGTACCCGGGCACCGAGCTGGACCCCCAGGCCAGGGAAGCTCAAGATCACCTCAGCGTCCCGGTGTTGGAGAAAAGTCGCCTCGACCGCCTCTGTGAGTTCGTCGGCCGCGAGGCAGGCGGCTTCCAGCTGCCGTAGGAGGGCGTGTGACGAGATACCCGGCATCCCCCATATCAATGGCCAAGGCAAGGCCGCCGTCGCGCTGTTCCCCGGCCGTTTGGCGTGCAGGGGGCGAGCAGCCTTGTCCGGGAGCCGTGGGGGTGCGGCTCGGCCGTAGCCGTGCGGCGGTGTCATGCCGCCCGAGACGTCCTGAAGAGGGGGGACCGCGCATCGGGACTGCCCGAATGCGCTTTGACCTGCGATGATGAGCGACATTTTACGGGAGGCGGGGCCGGAGTACCTCGCTGGGCTGCTGGTGTTGGCGACCGGGGCTGCGGCCGGCGCCCTGATGCGCTCCGTCCGGAGGCGCCGCGCGGCGGCCCGCCAGCAGGCGGCGCAGGCTGGCCCGGAAGAAAATCTCTGACCCTTCTGCCGAATTGAAATGGGGTGGGACTTTGGAGTCTCGGAAAAACGTCGTCAGTCGGACGACGAAAAGTGTCGTCATTCAGACGACGAAGTGCAGGCCAAGTGAAGAAGTCAGCCGTGAGGCGGCCTGGCAGCATTTACACACACCGCCCGAGCATGATCCGGGCGAGTGGGCGGGCGAGCTTGCCCGGATCACCAGAGTGTTCTCCGTCGCCGACCGCGACCTTGCGAGCGTCGCCGCGAAGTACGACCGCGTGGTGGAGCTCGCCCGCTACCGGGAGGCGGACATCGACGAGACCAGCGTGCTGGCCGCCCTGTTGGTCATACGTACGCTGCGCGACAAGCTCCTGCTGGATGAGCGTCGGCTCATCAGTGCGGCCCGCGCCCTGAAGGTCACCTGGACCCGGATCGGCGTCGCCCTGGAACTCAAAAGCCGTCAAGCCGCCGAGCGACGCTTCCTGCAGCTGCGCGACGACCTCGACGACATCGCCCAGGACGATCTCACCCAGGCCGAGCGTGTCGAAGTCGCCCGCGCACGCCGCGACCGGCGCACCGAGTATGCGTGGGCCACCCGCCACGCCACGCCGATCATCTCACTCGCGCTGCGCCTGGAGGCCGTGCCCGGCCTCCAGCGGCGCGCCGACGATTCACCCGCCGCCCGCCAGGCCCACCAACGCGCCGCGAACAGCGCCGTCTTCAACGGCCGTCCCGCCCCGCCGCCGCCGCGGATGCCGTGGCCGTCGCGACTGCACGAGGCCGTCGAGACCTACCAGGCTCACCAGCATGCCGACCAGGGGGTCCTGTCCTGTTGCGCTTGGCCATGGGAAAACTCCGGTACGGGCGCCGAAACAGGGTTACTGTAACGGCCGGCCTCAACGGGGCATCGGCTCACCGGCCGGCGGGACAAACCGGCGCTTCAGCAGGGCGTCTGCCGCCCGTACCGATCCTTCCGGAACAGCAGTGACCTCGCACGTCGGACGACCAGCAGAACGGGCTCACATCCAGTGGTCGCGAGCGATGCGTGCATGGGCCTGTCTCTGACGGATCAACCCCGACGGATGAACCGCTACCCGCCCGGAGTTACCCCGGGTGTCGCTGTGGACGGTCGTCACTGATGCCGCCTGCACGCAGAGAGTGAGCGGCCACTGGTACGTCAGCTCGGCGAGGCGGTGTCGCGGCGTGCGCCGGCGGCAGCCGAGCGGGAACCGACCAGGAGCAGGCAGAGGACGGCGACCCCGGCGACGATCCCGGCGAGGAGGAGTAGCGGGTCGAGCGGGCGGGCTGCGGACGTGGTGCTGTCGGCCGGTGCGGCCGCCTGCTGGGTGGGTGCTGCCGCGGCGGCTGCCACTGCGGCTGAGGCAGATGGACTGCCCGGCGCGGGCGGGGCGGCTGACGCGCTATGGCCGGCGTGCGCGGTGGGGCCAACCGCGGGAGCGGACTGGGCGGGCTGTGCGGCTGAGGGGGTGGAACCGGCGTGCTGCTGGACGGTCGGGTGCGTGGTGGGAGTGGGTGCGGCGGCCTTGACGACGAGCTGCGCGGACATGCCTGGGTGCACGGTGCAGACGTAGCCGTAGGAGCCGGGCGTGGTGAAGGTGTGGCTCCACGAGCCGCCCTTGCTCAGCAGCGGGGAGTGGATCGACTCCGGACCGGAGGTGGTCTTCACGTCGTGGGGGGCCTGGTCCTGGTTAACCCAGGTGACGGTGTCGCCGGCTGTGATGGTCAGGCTGCGCGGGCTGAAGGCGTAGTTGGACATCACGACGCGGTACGAGGTGGCAGCGTGCGCGGGGCAAGGGGCGAGGAAGGTGAAGGTGCTGGCGAGGAGCAAGGCTGCCAGCAGCAGGCGTACGGCGTGGCCGGGCTGGAAGCGGGTGGTCAAGAGGTGCATGTGAACTCCGCGGCGACGAGCAGGCCGAGGTGGCGTGCGGGGCGTGTCCGGGACAGGGCGAAACCGGTCGTGCGGTGCAGCGGGCCGTAGGGGACGCGCGCGGTGCCGACGACGAGCAGGCTGGCGCCGGTGCGCTCGACGACGCGCAGCAGCAGCGTGGCGGGAAGTGGTTCGAGCGAGGCGTCGCCGGTGCCGACGGACCCGGGCACGCGCAGCCGCGTCCCGCCCGCCACCGGTTCGATCGCCGTACTGACAAAAGTGAGCAGCTCGCCGCCGAGCGCATCGCCGTTCAGTGCGAGGCTCAGGACACAGTGGGCGGGGTCGGGGGCGACGGTCAGTCCCACTTCCTCGACGTCGGCGCGTCGGCGCAGGGTGACCAGCGGGCCGATGCGATAGGTGAGTTCGGTGATGCAGTGGTCGGCGGCAGCTGCGTACGCGCCGGGGCGGGGGAGCCAGTCATGGTCTGGCTGCTCAGGCGCTGTCGCGGTGGACGACGCGTGCACCGGCAGCGGTTGTGTGGCCGGGAGTTCGGTGGTCATGGGGGTACCTCGGGCTCGTGGCGGGCGCCTGCCGGATCGGGGACAATGACGGTGGTGGCGGGCCGGCCGACTGCGACTCGGCCGGCCCGCCACGTTTCATCGCCCCGGTGTCAGCAGGAGTTGGTGAGGTAGTCCTCGGTGGGGGCGAGCATGTGCTCGGCCCAGACGGTGTGCATCTTCACGTAGGCGTCAGGGTTGAGGATGTCCGAGACCTGCTGGCCCAGGGACTCCTCCAGGTGCGCGGAGTTGACGTGCTGGAGAAGCACCGTGAGGGTGCCGTCGCCGACGGAGCCGGCGCCGTTCACGGCCGGGGTGAGGATGGACTCCACCCAAACGGTGTGCATCTTGATGTAGCTGTCGAGGCTGAGCGCGTCCTGGACCTGCTGGCCCGGGGACTCCTCCAAGTGGGCCTTGCCGATGTGCTGGAGGATCGGCAGCAGAACCTGCTGGATGCTGACGCACTGCTCGCTGCCGCCGTCGCCGCTGCCTCCGCTCGTACCACCCGAGCCGCTGCTGCCGCCGGTCGAGCCGTCGCCGGAGCCGCCGGAACTCGATCCGCCCGTGCTGCCCCCGGTGGAGCCGCCCGTGGCGCCCCCTGTGGACCCACCAGCGGAGCCTCCGGTCGAACCGCCCGTGGAGCCGCCGGTCGAACCACCGGAACCGCCGGTCGAGCCGCCGGTGCCGCCGCCGCTGTCGGCGACGACGGTGATGGAGGCGGTCATGTCGGGGTGGACGGCGCAGTAGTACTTGTACGTGCCCGGCTTGGTGAACGTGTACGACCAGCTGTCGCCCTTGCTCAGGGTGCCGGAGTCGAACTTCGCCGGGCCGCTGGTGGTGGTGACCGTGTGCGGAGCGGAGTCCTCGTTGATCCACTTCACCGTCTGGCCGACCTTGATGGTCAGGGCTTGCTGGGCGAACTTGTAGTTCGTGATTTTGATGGTGTGGTCGGCCGCCTTGGCCTGCGCCGCGGCCGGTTGGGCCATGGAGTGGGTCTCAGCGACGGGGGCGGCTGTCGCCGGAGCGACGGCGCCGCTGGATGCCTGGAGGAGGCCCAGACAGGCGGCGGCCGTGATGCCGGCGCCCACGCCGGTGGCCAGCAGTACCCGGTTGCCGGCCCGGGAGCGCCGGTGACGGGGCGGGGGTGCGGTGGTGTCGTCGGTACGCATGATCGGGTGTCTCTCCTTGTCAGATGAGAGGGGGGTGGGGCAGGAAGGGCCGGTCAGCGGCCGGGAGCGGACGTGACCAGCAGACTCGTCGCGGCGAGAACGACGAGGACGAGCCCCGTCTCGGCTGCGACCGAGTAGACGAAGGGCCGTACGGTGGCGCGGTCGCCGCGCAACAGGACCGCGATGTCGAGCCGGGTGCGCACCCAACTCCGGCTGCCCTGGGCGATGAGCAACACCGCGGCCAGGACGGCGAGCTTGAGCAGCAGCAGACGGCCGTACCCGGTGTGGAACAGGGCCTCGAAGGAGCCGACGACCTGCCAGGCCAGCACCGCGCCGGCCACCGCGATCGCCCCGACGGAGACACCGGCGAGGGCGGAGTAGCCGGACACGGCGGCCGACAGTTCTTCCGGGCGGCGCCTGGGCAGTACCCCGAGGAGCAGCAGGGTCAGACCGCCCAGCCACACGGACACACCGAGCAGGTGTACCAGGTCGGCCACGGCGCCCCAACCGGGATGCGTGCCTTCGGCGTCGTGGCCGGCCATGCCGGTCGTACGAAGCAGCCCGAGCGTGACGGCGAGGGCGCCGACCCGCCAGCCCGGCGAGCGCGCGGCCCGTTCACTTCCCTGCAGCAGCGCAGCGAGCACGATCGCGGCGAGCACCCACATCAGCACCCGGCAGGCGGACACGATGCCGACCTGCGTGCCCAGCAGGTCCCGGTACGTGGCCAGGTGGAACGCGTCGCCGAGGGCGCCCATGGCCCCGTACGCGCCCTGCAGTCCCGGTGTGACCAGGCTTGCCGCGAGCCCACCTGCCCAGGCAAGCGTGAGGATGCGGCGGGTACGCCGGTCCTGGGTGCCCTGCGGCCAGAGAAGTGCGAGGAAGACGAGGCCACCGACGTACAGGGCGAGGGCGAGGTATCCGGCCCAGCGCGCAGCCGCCCAAACCGTGCGCACGCTGTCAGAAGGCGTGGGTACGACGGCGGCATCGGAGGCGGAGGCGTCCTTCGTCTTCGCGGTGAGAGCAAAGGAGAGCGTTCCGGAGGTCGGATGACCGTCCTCCATGTCTCGCACCCGCCACACCAAGGCGAGCCGGTCCTGACCGACCATCCTCGGAACGGAGACCTCGACAACATTTCCCCGACGATCGCCGTGGTCCGGACGAGACACAGGGAGCTGCTGCCCGCCACCTGCGGTGACACGGACCTCCGGCAGGTCGACAGATTCGCTGAAGGTCAGCCGTACCGCGGCGGGCGTGTGGGTGATCCGGGTGCCGTCCTTGGGTGAGGACGACTCCAGTTCGGTGTGAGCCGAAGCGGCTGGAGCGAACAGCAGCAGAGCCACAACAGCGGCCAGCGCGGTGGCCCATAGGCGCGCAGCACGATGTCTCACCGCAGCACCTCCGGCAATACCGAGGGTGACAGTGCAACGCCGACGCACAGCGACGAGAGGTCGACGCCCGACGGCGACGAGGAGGGAGACGGCGTCGGGGAGGCCGTGACTTCGGGCGCGTCCGACCCAAGCAGGCCGTCCAGCAAGCCGGTCACGGACGTGAGCGCGCCGCTCAGCAGCGGCTGCACCACGTGTACCTCGCCCTTCCGGCAGCCGTCCGACGGCGTTGGAGAGGGGGTGGAAGAAGGCTGCGGTGAGGGGGAATCCGATGCCGAAGCGGAGGGCCCGGGCATCGGCATCTGGCCTCCATCTCCGCTGTCCGCCTCCTGGCCGCTGCCCCCGTCGGCGGACGACGTGTCGCTTGCGATAGGAATTCCGGCGCCGCCGCCTCCGGCCCAGGAATTCCCAGATGAACCGGCGGCCATATCACCGCCAGGATTGCCGGGATCCCCGGACGCCATCCCCTGTGACGGGGCGACGGAGTCCGACGGAGCCGGGGCTGCTGGCGGTGCTGCTGTGTTGAAGGTCGTGGGTGCGGGTGCGCCAATGCCGGACGCGTATCCGAGCACGACGATCACCGCGGCGACCAGGGCACCGGCCACGATCTCGTCGCGATGGTCTCCCGGCCAGGACGCCCTGGCGAACAAGGACATGCCCCCTCCAGACGCTGTGTGTGAAAGGCAGTGCCCAGGAGTGGAGCGGTACGAGGAGTCCCGACCAATACGCGTCAGTTAATCGCCCGTTTCATTGCCTCATATTCGGCCTCTACCCGACTGTGAGAACGGGCCTCTCCACCCCAATCCGCACAAGACATTCCGTGAAGAAGATGGAGTGTTCGTGAATTCGAACGCGCTCCTCATTTATTCCTTCACTGAATCACCGCGAATGCATAGGCACGGCAGCGGCATCTCTCACAGGTGGCTTGGGCTGATGAACTCGAACGCGCGTTGCCTGAGACGCCCGGCGGCGATGGAGCTTCGTCGCCATCTGTAGGGCGCGAGTGGGACTGCGAGCTCGGCGGGGTCCGGGTCGCGACCGCCGCCGAGCGCCTGAGTGCCGCGACGGCGCACGCGAATGCCCGGAGTCGCGGTGAGGTTCCCTGAAGTCGGGGCATGGAGGCGACGTTGGGGGGATAGTGCTCCCGAGAATCCATTCGGGGAGGGTGCGATGGGGGCGGGAACGGAGCCGTACACGGCCGGGGAACTGGCCGTGCGGTACGCGAAGCTGTCGGACGAGGAGCTGGCCGAGCTGGCCGCGGCCAGCTACGAGTTGACGGAAGCGCTCATGTCGGCGCATCCGCACATGGCGCAGGACGCCGGGTTCGAGCTCTTCGACCGGGGCTGGGCGCGCCGTTACTGGCGGGCCGTCCTCCGGGAGGCCCGCAGCAACGGGGACGGCGGCCAGCTGCGGACGTGGGCCGTGGGGACGACCGTCGCGGGCCTCGCTGAGCTGCTCGTCTCGACGTTCGGCGTGCCGGTGACCGCCGTGTCCAGCGCGGTGGCGCTGGCGATCATCCTCACCCGGGCGGCGAAGGCGGCGCCGGAGGAGCCGGATGGGCCCGAGGGCCGCCAGGCCCCGGAGGACGGCACCCCAGGCACCCCAGGAGCCTGACGTGGCCGCCGCCTTCGACTTCCACACCATGTCGCTGACCCTCGACAGCACGCTGGAGGAATGGCGGCAGGCCTACGCGGACGACATCTCCCGGCGGCAGTGGGGAGCCCTCAGCCCCTGGGACGTCGTCGAGGGGGACCGGAGCAAGGTCCTCAGCTTCCGGCACGAGCACGCGCACTTCATGTCGTTCGCCGCGTCCGGGCTCGCCGACCTGTACGGCGTCGTCTCGGACTACGTGTACGTCCTGACGTACAGCGTCATCCACCGGAAGCTGATGGCGGACGATTTTCTGGCCGTCCCCGTGCTGTCCGAGTCCCCGGGGCCCGCAGGGGAGGACCCCGCCGACGGGGCCGCCCGTGCGGCCTGGGACCAGGTCAACCGGCTCCGGGCGTGCCTGTTCGGCTTCGGCATGCGCGGGCCGCTCACGCAGGTCACAGACGCCGGCCCGCACGACGCGTTCTGGGCGCTCCACGCCGACACCGCCGAGGACTTCCGGCCGATCATCGAGCGGTACCGGCGGCTGCTCGACGCGCTCGCCGACACCCGTGACGTACCCGATCCGGGGCCCGCCCTGCCCCTCGTCCAGCTGTCCGGCGGGCGGCAGCGGCGGCTGTCGGCGCGGGCCGTGATGGAGGCGTACGCCGTCGCAGTCGAGCTGAGCGCGACGCACCTGCGCTTCACGTGGTCGTCCGGAAACTACTACAGCCGGCCCACGCAGCGCCGGCCCGGCCCGCTGTACACGGCGGCCCTGGAGTACGCCCTGGAGGCGGTCGGCAGCCCGGGCGCAGGCCTGGGCACCTTCCTGAGCGGCGGCGACACCACGGACTACGTCCTCATGACGACGCTGACCTTTGCCGCCATGCAGGTGCCTGTGCAGCAGGAGCTCGACGGCGAGGTGTCCATCGGCGGCACCCTGGCGACCCTCTCGGTCGCGCACCGCTTCCAGGCCGTCGTCGAAGGCATCCGAGAGGGCCGGATCCCGCTCCCGCCGGCCGAGACCTGGGGGTCGCGCGAGGAGAACCGGGCGATGCGAGAATGGCTGACCGCCTGCCACCGGGCCCTCGGCGACGCGCACAGCATGAACATGTACAAGGCGGCACGGGCCGCGTTCGAGGAGGACGGGCCGCTGCGCTCGATGACCGGGCGGTCGCAGTCGCTCATCCAGCTGTCCTGGGCCGCCCGGGCCAACTTCCAGGACCAGCCGAGCCAGTGGGTCTGCGACGCGGGGCTGTGGGCCGAGCGGTTCCTCTGCCCGCCGCGGTTCCTGCGGACCGCCGACGGCAAGGTGATTCACCTGATGGAGGCCGCGGAGTTCGAGCACCGGTGGATCGGCGAGCACGCGGGCACCATCCTGGAGGCCGCGGTCTTCGGCGACCAGTGGGAGAGCACCTGGGAGAAGCTGCCCGAACTCGGGGACGACAGCCGGGTGGACAGCGTCTTCAGCGCCGTCGTCCACACACAGTTGTTGTTCCAGTTCTTCGACGCGGAGCATCTCCCACCCCTCATACCGGTCGTCCGCGCCGATTGGCCCACCGGGCCCGTGGAGCTGAACCGGCTCGGGCTCGCGATGCAGCGTGAGGGGCGTTATGGGGACGCCCTGCACGCCCACTACCGCGTGGTGCAGCTGTTCCAGGCGGCCGGGGAGTACTACGCCGAGGCGGTCGCGCTCACCGCGTTCGCCCGCGCCCTGGGGAAGGCCGGCCGCATGTCGGACGAGGCCGCCGGCGCCCTCGAGCGCGCGATCCGGATCTTCGAGGGGGTCGGGGACGTGCACCGCGAGGGCCGCGCGCGCCGCCAGCTCGCCCTGATCCGGGACGCGCAGGGGCGCCGCGACGAGGCCGTCGGCCAGTTCAGGCGGGCCGCCGCGCTCGCCCGCCGGGTCCGGGACGTGCGCCTGTGGGTCGGTGCCACGGCCTACCTCGCACGTGCCCGGGTGCCCGCCCGCTTCCGCAGGAGCGGAACGGGAAGGGCGAGGAGAACCACTGAGGCGGGGCCCTGAGCACTCCGCGCTGCAGGCGTCGGCTCACCACGTCCGAGGGTGTGTCGGCGCTGGTGGCAGGCTTGCGCGACGGCTTGATGGTGGCGGCGTCAGGGGCATCCAGTGCAGGACGTGCTCCGTTTCTCGGACGGGTGGTGTGAGGACGAAGGCCCGGAGGAGCCGGATGAGTTCGGGGCAGGTCAGCGAGACGAGGCGGACCTCTCCCGCGGGAACGGCGCCGGTCACGGCCGCGGTGACCGAGGCCAGCACCGCGCCCGCCGGATGGCCGCGCGAGCGGTCGTCGGCCACGCCCCGGATGTCGCGGTAGGGCAAGGTCATCGAACGCACCAGGCAGTCCTGGCCCACGTCCGGGTCGCCCGGGAAGTGGTGAAACATCAAGATCCGTTGGCACAGGCGGTAGGTGCGTACCTCGAAGCCGGACCGGTGGCTGGAGAACGCATCTTGGCGGCAGTGCCACCCACGGCCGGGCGTGGGCTTCGCCGTCGGCCACTGGTAGCCGGGCGGGGGATCCTCGTCCGGCGGGGGCAAGGGGGCATGGTCGCCGTAGTCGAAGACCAGCTCGACGTGCCACCCGTCCTCCGGGTCCCGCTCCGGTGGCGGATCGGCGAGGCGGCTGACCTTGTTGCCGTACCGGATCGCCTTCAGGTACCGGTTCGTGGTGCGGCTGGCGGAGGGCCGGTGACGTTCGTGCGCGGCGGAGAGATCGACGCCGGTGTCGTCCTCCTCCGCATAGTGGTAGACGGTCGCGTTGCCCTTGGCGTCGAACGACTCACAGATCAGCCAGCTGAACACCCGGCCCACAGGATCGGCCGGGTCAGCGATGCGGGAGTTGGTGTCCCGGCCGTAGACGGTGGTGATGTTGTCCCAGCTGATGGACCGCCAGTGCACCTCACCGGAGTGCTTCGCGGTCCAGCGTTCGATTCGCGCGTACAGGCCCTCGATCCGCGGCCGGTAGCGGACCATTTCGTAGCCGATGCCCTGAACGGTCCGCGGACGCTTCTCCGGCCGACCGTCCGTTTCCACGGTGGGTACCAGATCCTCGGCGCTGGAGAGGACAGACCCAGACTCCAGCCCAGACCAAACAGCCCGTGCGCAGCACCGGAGTCGTACGATAAGGCCAGCTGCGGGCCGAAGCCCGAACGCCCCGAGCTTGCCGGGAGAGGAATCGTCAGCGACCCGGTGCCGGTGGCCGGGTTGGCCGCGAACTTTTCCCCGATCCCCCGCACCGCACCGCCGCCCTTGGGCAGCGTCACCGCCGGCGGCGCCGGGACACCAGCCAGGGCCCCAACGCCGCCGGTGGGAGAACCGGCTCCCCGCTCTGGTTCAGCC
This sequence comes from Streptomyces sp. NPDC001315, assembly GCF_042896175.1. Taxonomy (NCBI): domain Bacteria; kingdom Bacillati; phylum Actinomycetota; class Actinomycetes; order Kitasatosporales; family Streptomycetaceae; genus Streptomyces; species Streptomyces sp. NPDC001315. Next base: position 10,811 of record NZ_JBIAWZ010000040.1, read on the forward strand.
ACCTCGTCGCCTCCTCCGAGGTGCTGGCGATGGGCGTCAAGGCGGGCGTCGGCCTCGGGGTGCTGCGCGACGCGCTGCTCGCGAGTCCGGCCGCGTCGAACTTCCTGGAGCACGACGTCCTGTCCGTGCTCCAGGGCGGCGACTAAGACGACTCGTTCGGGATGGCGCTGGCCTGCAAGGACCTCGGGCCCGCCGTCGACCTCGGCCGCGACCTGGGCATCTCCACGGAACTGTCGGCCCTGGTCGAGTAGATCTACCGCCGCGCCAAGGCCCGGCACGGCGACGTCGCGGGCGAGATGAGCACGGTGCGGCTGTACGAGGAGCTGGCCGGCGCGGAGTTCCGGCTGCCCGCCCCTCCGCGCGGCGCTGTGGAGCCGGTCGGCGTCTGACAGCGCGGGTGTGACGGACGCCTGCCGCGCCGCTCCGGCGGGCGTCCGTCACACCACCGGCACACACCACCCCGGGCAGGCGTCACACCACCGGCACACACAACCCATGACGCACCGGCCCGATCCCCGCGCCCAGCGCGAACCCGGCGGCGATCGCGCCGGTGACGTACTCCTTGGCGCGGCGGACCGCCTCGGGCACTGGCTGGCCCTGGGCGAGGCCGACGGCGATCGCGGAGGCGAGGGTGCAACCGGTGCCGTGGGTGTGCCGGTTGTCCAGGCGCGGGGCGCGCAGCCAGTGCTCCTCGGTTCCGTCGGTCAGCAGGTCCACGGCCTCGCCGGGCAGGTGGCCGCCCTTGACCAGCACCCAGCGCGGACCGTACGCCAACAGCCGCTCGGCCGCGGCCCGTTGGCCCTTCTCGTCGCTCACGGGGACGCCGGTGAGCTGGGCGACCTCGTCGAGGTTCGGGGTGATGACGGTGGCGAGTGGCAGCAGTGCGGTGCGGACGGTGTCCACGGCCTCGGCGGCCAGCAGCACGTCACCGTGTTTGGAGACGCTCACCGGGTCGACCACGAGGGGGGCGGGTGCGTCGGCGAGCAGGGCGGCGACGGTCTCGACGAGTGCGGGCGAGGCGAGCATCCCCGTCTTGACCGCCTGTACGCCGATGTCGTCGACCACACTGCGGTACTGGGCCCGCACCGCCTCGGCCGGAAGCTCCCAAGCGCCTTGCACACCAAGGGAGTTCTGCGCGGTGACGGCGGTGACCACGCTCATGCCGTGCGCGCCGAGCGCGAGCATCGTCTTGAGGTCGGCCTGGATGCCGGCGCCGCCGCCGGAGTCGGATCCGGCGATGGTCAGCACGCGCGGCGGCGGTACGTGGCTGGTCATGAACGGCTCTCCTCGTAGGGCGTGACGGCGGCCCAGGCGCGGGCGTGGGCCGCGGCTGCCGCGCGCGGGTCGGGGGCGGCGCAGATACCGGAGACGACGGCGGCCCCGGCCGCGCCCGCCGCCCTCAGGTGCGGCAGGTCGGCGGGGGTGACCCCGCCGATCGCCACGGCGGGCAGGGGGCTGAGCGCGGCCAGGCGGGCAAAGCCGTCCAGGCCCAGGGACAGCGGGGCGTCGGCCTTGGTGCGGGTGGCGTGCAGGGCACCGATGCCGACGTGGTCGACGCGGGCGTCCGCGTCCCGCGCGGCGGCGTGCAGCTGGGCCGGGGTGGCGGCGCTCAGCCCGATGACCGCCGAGTCCCCGACGAGGCCACGTACGGCGGCGGGCGGCAGATCCGACTGCCCGATGTGGACGCCGGTGACGCAGGCACCGGCCGCCCGTGCGGCGAGGAACACGTCGACGCGGTCGTTGACGATCAGGGCGACGGACGCGGGCAGGAGGGCTGCGACCTCCAGGACGGTACGCAGGAACGCGCTGCCGTCGGCGTGCTTCTCCCGGATCTGCACGGCGGTGACGCCGCCCGCGACCGCCGCGCTCACGGTCTCGGCGACGCTGCGCCCGGCCGCCACGCACTGGGCGGCGTCGGTGACCAGGTATACGGACAGGTCGACAGGCCCCGCCGAGGAGTTGCCGATACTCACGAGAGGTCCTTGCGGGCCGCCAGTTCGCCCGGGGTGAGGGCGGCCAGCGCGTCGAGGAAGGCGACGGCGAAGCCGCCGGGTCCTGCCGCGTGCGCGGCGGCCCGCTCAGCGGCCGCGTTGTAGGCGGCGACGCCCGCCGTGGTCGTGGCCAGGCGGTCCCCGTCCACGGCGGCGAACGCGGCGAGGACGGCGCCGAGGGCGCAGCCGCCGCCGGTCACCCGGGTCAGCAGCGCGTCGCCGCCGGTGACCCGTACGCGCCGGGTGCCGTCGGTGACCAGGTCGACGGGGCCCGACACGGCGACGACGCCGCCGGTGGCCCGGGCCAGCACGTCGGCAGCTCCGGCGGCGGCCTCCACACCGTGCGCCGCGTCGACTCCGCGTCCGCCCGCGCCGTCCCCGGCCAGGGCCAGGATCTCGGAGGCGTTGCCCCGGACGACGGCGGGACGCAGGGCGAGCAGGCGCCGGGCCAGCGCGGTCCGTACGGGCAGCGCCCCGACGGCGACCGGGTCGAGGACCCACGGGGTACCGGACGCACCCGCTGCCTCGGCCGCCTCCACCATGGCCGTGCGCTGTTCGGCGTGCGGGGTGCCCAGGTTGACGAGGACACCGGAGGCCACCGGGGCGAACGCCCCGGCCTCCTCGGGGATGTCGACCATGGCGGGCGCGGCGCCCAGGGCGAGAAGCACGTTGGCGGTGAAGTTCGTGACGACCGAGTTGGTCAGGCACTGCACGAGCGGGGCGGACTCCCGTACGCGGTCCAGGGCGTACCCGGTGTAGGCGGGGGTGAGCGGTTCGAGGGTGTGCGGCACGGGACGGCTCCAAGACGGAAGAGGGGCGGAATGTACGGGCTCAGCCGCGGACCGGTCGGCGGCGCAGCCGCACCGGGCCGTAGACGAGCGCCGCGGCCAGGAAGGCGACGTAGTAGGCGAGGTCGGCGCCGTGCAGTGCGGCGGCGAGAGGGCCGACGTACAGACCGGTGTCCATGAACGGGACGGCGGCGGCGAACGACAGCGCGAACGCGGACACGGCCGGCCAGGCGGGCCGTGGCGGCTCCGCGGCCAGGTCGACGGGGCGGCCGGAGCGCTCACGGCGGCGCGCGAGCCAGTCCACGACGACGATCGCGACGAAGCCGGGGATCCAGTAGCCGACGAACAGCAGCACGTTCTGGAAGCGGGTCGCGGTGTCCGCGGCGTGCATCCACAGCACCAGCGGAAACCCGGCGAGGGCGGCCAGCGCGGCGGCGAGGGGGCGGGGGATGCGGACACCGACGGTCTGCAGCGCGAGCGAGCCGCTGTAGTCGTTCATGGCGTTGCTGCACAGCGCGGCGAGCGCGACGGCCAACAGGCCGAGGGCGCCGGGCGCCCCGCCGCCGAGCAGGGTGTCGACGCCGTGTGCGGTCTGGTCGGTGAAGACGGCGGCGCCCCACAGCCCGAGCGTCTGCACGGCCGTGAACGAGACGACGACCCCGAGCAGCGTGCACCAGAACATCCGCACCGGCGACGTCTCGCGCGGCAGGTAGCGGCTGAAGTCACTGGCGTACGGCGCCCAGGACAGCGCGAGGCTCAACGCGATCGTGCCGGTCAGGACAAATACGCCGGCCCGGTCGGCGCCGTGGACGCTGCCGTGCGCGAGGCCGCCCGCTCCGGTGTCGGCCAGGCGCCAGGCCAGCGCGGCGAAGGCCAGGGCCAGCACCGCGGTCATCGTCTTCTGAAGGCGGTGGATCGCCTCGTAGCCGAGGACGCCGAGTGCGCCCTGGGCAGCCATCATGACCAGAACGCCGAGCCAGAACGGCCAGCCGCACAGCCGGGCGAGCGCGTCCCCGCCGAACAGGCCGATGAGCGCGTCCCACGCGATGGACGACAGCCACTGGAGCACGCCCGGCAGTACCACAGCCCGGCCGAACGCGAGGCGGGCGAGTGGCAGTTGGCCGGCTCCGGTCCTGCTTCCCCAGGTGCCGAGGTACGCGGTGGGTATCGCCCCGATCACCGTGCCGAGGACGACGGCGGCCAGCGCGGTCGCGAAGTCAAGGCCGAGCGCGACGCCGACGGTGCCGGTGAAGACTCCGGTCATGGTCAGGTTCGGCGCGAACCACACGGTGAACAGGCGTCCCGGACCGCCATACCGATGGCTCTCCGGGACCGGCGCGATCCCCCGCGCCTCGATCCGCCAGTCCCCCGGCGCACTCGGCATCCGCCCGTCGAAGGCGGCCACAGGGCCGGAAGAAGCATGGGGCAGCGTCATCGAACGACATCCCTCCGCCAGTGCTAACTGGTTCAGGTTCAACGGGTGTGATCTCAGCCCCTCGGTGGGGGCACCCCGTGTCGGGCAGTTCCGCGTACGAGGGTAACGCGCGCGCGGCAGCCGGTCGTACCGGGGCCCGGCGTCCCCGGGGAGGCGGGGGACGCCGGGCTGCGGGTCGTACGAGGGACTGGCGGGCAGCTCAGCTGCGCCAGGTGTCGTTCAGGGTGACAAGGCCTGAGGAGGGGACGGTCGCGGTGCGGTTGGCGCCGCTCTCCCAGGTGACGTTGCCGTCGGCGTCCTTGAGGATGTACTTGTACTCGAAGGAGGTGCCGGCGGGCAGGGACACGTCGAGCTTCCAGACCGGGTACGCGGCGGGGTCCAGTTTCAGGGCGTTCCCGGTGTTCCAGTTGCCCAACTGGTCCTTGTTCCCGGTGACATAGATGTTCTCGCCCCACACGGTGGTGGCGTTGACGTTGAAGGAGGCACCGGTGGCGGGGTCCGGTTCGGTCGTGCCGCTCCCGCAGGTCTTGGCACCCACGTGCAGGGCGACCGCGGTGTTGGCGCCGAGGGTCGCGGTGAACTGTCCGGAGGAGTTCACGGTGACGCCCTTGCCGGACTGCACGTCGCAGTAGTTGCGGGACACAGGGCTTGCCGGGGCACGGATGACCCCCTAGGGTCGCGTAAGCAAGCGCTTAGACAGACGTTCCGGGCCTCGCCCTGGCGCTCCCGCAAGGAACCGGAAGGAAGAGGTGGCACGCGTGCCCGTCATCGACGCCTGGCTGCAGCACCCGACGGTGCGCCACTCCAACCACGAGATGTTCGACTCCCTACGCCGGTGGACCGGCCGCGGTCTGCTCGACGAACCCCTCCCGGTGGAGACGACGGTCGCCGCCCTCAAGGCCGCCGACGTGGAGATCGGCCTGTCCGCCGCCTGGTACGGCCCGCAGGGGCCGCTGATCAGCAACGATGAGGTCGCCGACTTCGTGGCCCGGTCGGACGGCCGGCTGCGCGGAGTGGCGGGCGCCGATCTGCGCCGCCCTGTGGAAGCCGTGCGCGAACTGCGGCGGGCCGTGGAGGAACTGGGGTTCGTGGCGCTGCGGATGGTGCCGTGGCTGTGGGAGCTGCCGCCCACCGACCGGCTGTACTACCCGCTCTACACGGCCTGCGTGGAACTCGGCATCCCGTTCTGCACCCAGGTGGGGCACACCGGCCCGCTGCGCCCGTCGGAGACCGGCCGACCCATCCTCTACATCGACCAGGTGGCCCTCGACTTCCCCGAACTGACCATCGTCTGCGGGCACATCGGCTACCCGTGGACCATGGAGATGATCGCGGTCGCCGACAAGCACACCAACGTCTACATCGACACCAGCGCCTACACCGCCCGCCGCTACCCCACCGAACTCGTCGCCTACCTACGCGGCCGCGGCCGCCACAAGGTCCTCTTCGGCACCAACTACCCCATGATCACCCCAGCTCAGGCCCTTGAGCACCTGGACGCACTCGAACTCGACGACGAAGCCCGGGAGTTGTTCCTGATCGGGAACGCGCGGCGCGTCTTCTCCCTGTAGGTCATCCCACTCAGCGACTTGTGCAACATCACCGGACCAGTCGTCCATGACCGGGAACTACCCGGCGAACCTGATCACCGAACTACAACTGAAGCGTTAGGCAGTGCTCCACGATCGTCCAGCACATCTCGGCTGATGGAAGTGCTTTGCCCTCCAGGTAACTCTCGACCCGGAAGGTCAGCTTGCCGAAGACGCGCCACAGTTCGTCGTCAAGACCGGTCGCGCTGACCAGCCGCTTCAGTTCGTCCCTGACCCGGTGCTGTTCAGGCGGGGCGGCGATGGCCACGCGAGGGGCTCTCGGTGTGAACTCCCGGGCCTTGTCCATATCTGTGACCAGCTTCAGGTACCGGTCCCTCCAGTGGATCGCGGCCCGCCGTCCTTCGTGGTTCCGGGGAAGCCTCTCGACCCACTCCCAGGCGGACTCTACGTAGATCTGCTCAGACAGATCCTCCTCCGCCGGGTTACCGGCCCACCAGCGAAGCAGCGTCCCTACGGTCTCCCCCGAAGCTACGGCGGGAGGCGATCATGGGGGACTTCGCGGCTCAGGTGGAGGAGCTGTACATGCGGTAGGAGGCCCCTGTAGCCCACCTGGCCGCACGTGGCGGTGCAGATCACCGGTCCGAGCGTCCTCGCGTGCTTCCATCGCGCCAGGAGGCATACGACATGGCTGACGACCTACAGCAGGACACCCACTCCAATCTCGCAGCGTCCCGGCGCCGTGTGCTGGCCGCGGCCGCTCTGGCTCCCTTGCTCACCGGGGCCCCGGCCGCCGCCCACGCCCTGTCCGCCGGACCGAGGAACCGTGCGCTGGTCAAGCCGGTGATGACCAAGCTGGCGGACTGGGCGGACGTGGGCAACGCCCTCGGTGGACCCGGCGACATAAGGCGGTTCATGTACCACACGGGCCTGCTGCGCCGGGACCTCATGGTGTTCTCCCGAGGCATCCGGATCCGCCCAGCGCTCGCCTTGGGCACGCACATGTCCTTCGTCCGGTACGCCGACGGCAGCACGCTGCTGATGGGCGACGCCGTGGTCACCGAGCACGAACTGCAGCGCTTCATCGACGCCCTGCAGGAGCACGGGATCCAGCAGACCGCCATCCACAAGCACCTGCTTGCCCACAAGCCGGAAGTCTGGTGGATCCATCTGCACGCCCACGGCCACGACCCGGTCGCCGTCGCCCGTGGTCTGCGTGCCGCGCTCGACTGCACCGCCACCCCGCCCGCCGAGCCGTCGGCCCCCTCGCTGCCCGTCGACCTGGACACCGCCGCCATGGACGCCGCGATGGGCGTCAAGGGCTCCGCCGAGGACGAGATCTACAAATACACCTTCGTCCGCCGCGAGACCGTCAACGACGGCCACGTGATCCTGCCCCCGGGGCTGGGCTCCACCACCGCGCTCATCTTCCAGCCGCTCGGTAACGGCCGGGCCGCGATCAGCGGCGACCTCGTGATGATCGCGGAGGAGGTCCAGCCCGTCCTCGTGGCGCTGCGGCGCGGCGGAGTCGAACTCGTCGAGGTGCACCACCACAACCTGACCGACGAACCGCGCCTGTTCTTCGTCCACATCTGGGCCGTCGGCGACGCCGTGCAGCTCGCCAAGAGGCTTCGCCACGCCGTGGATGCCACCAATGTCGTACCTATGCCCGGAGGATCCGGCTGATGACCGGTGAGAGCCAGACGATCACCTGCCCGTTCGACTTCAGCACAGCCTGGATTTCGACCCCGCGGCGGCCGACGGGAAGGTTCCCCGTCGACCGCCGCAGTGGATGACCACCGTGGTCACAAGCCGATGCCCTCGGTCGCGTTGTCTTGCCACTTTTCGCCCTCGTCGGCCGCCGGAAGGGCAAGCGGCCGGAGAAACTCCGCACCCAGGGCGGCTGGTCCAAGAACTCCCCCGTCTTCTGGGAGTACGTGGCTGTGGTGACGAGTCCATGCCCCAGCGCGTCGGCCTCGGAAGCCACGACGCTGTCGCTCATCCAGATGCGGCAGCATCGCCGCGAACTTCGTATCGAGCACCGCCAGGACTTCATCCGGAATCATCACAACAGCCCAACTACCACACCAAACCGAGACGTTGACTCGAACCCCGCAGTAGTTACCGGTAGTTCGTTAAATCCGGTGTTGGTGCGGGTTGACGGCAGGTCGGGTTGGTCGTAGGCCGGTGGGAAGGAGTCAATTGCCTTGTTGGGGGCTGAAGATGACCGCTCGCCGTCCGTGTCCGCCTGCGCCGGGGCCGTTGGAGGAGTACGCGGCCCGGTTCGACGACCTCTTCTTCAGCCTGGCGCAGCGGCGGGGTTTTCGCGAGTACCTGACCGGGCTGCTGGCGCCACGGGAGCGGAACAAGACGATCACCTGCCTGGCAGGGGCGGAGCCGGTGGCGGGTGCGGGGATGCCAGGGGTGCAGCGGCTGCAGTTCTTCCTGTCCGAGTCCCCTTGGGAGGTCGAGCAGGTCAACGACCGGCGGCTTGAACTGCTGCGCGAGCAGCGGGCGACGGCTCCGCACGACGGCGGGGTCATCGTGATCGACGACTCCGGGGATCGCAAGGACGGCACAGCCACCGCGCATGTCGGCAGGCAGTGGCTGGGCCGGTTGGGCAAGACGGACAACGGCATCGTCACGGTGACCACGGTGTGGACCGACGGCCGCGTCTACTACCCGCTGCACACGACTCCCTACACCCCCGCCCACCACTTCACCCGCGGCCGCTCCGACCCGGCCTTCCGCACCAAACCGCAGCTGGCCGCAGCCCTCGCGGCCCGAGGGAAGGAGGCCGGCTTCAGCTGCCGGGCGGTCGTCGCCGACTGCGCCTACTCCGTCAGCGACGACTGGTACCTCGCACTACGCGAGGCCGGCCTGGCCTACGTGGTGGCCCTCAAGCCGCACCGCGGCACCTGGGCTCCGGCGGACCAGCCGCACACCCCTATCGAGGCGGCAGACGCCCTGACCTGGCGCGATGCCAAGCGTCCAGGCGACTGGACGCCCGTGGAGCGTCACTTCCGCGACGGGCACACCGAGACCTGGTGGGCCGCTGATGCCCGCCTGGGCGGCTACGGCCCCGACTCACCCTGCCGCCTGGTCGTGGCCACCACCAACCCAGCCGACCTGCCGGAGAAGGCCACCTGGTACCTGGCCACCAACCTGCCCCACCCCGAGGCACCCCACACCACCACCAGCCAGCACCCCCCGGCCGACCTCGCCGAGATCGTCCGCCTCTACGGCCTGCGGCCATGGATCGAGCAGAGCTACAAACAGATCAAGGACGAACTCGGCTGGGCCGACTTCCAAGTCCGCTCCGACCGCGCCATCCGTCGCCACCAGACCCTGGTCAACTGCGCCTTCTCCTTCTGCTGGGACCAGTGGTTCGCCCCACCGGGGCCGCTGGATGCCACCGCGCCGGACCCGTGCCCCGACGAGGGGCCAGAGAGGGGGCCCCTCCCTACCCCACCAGCCCCAACAGCCCTGCTGGCCCAGGGCCTTACGCGCCATCCGTTCCTGGCTCACCCCCGCCATCACCCTCACCCGATGGTGGCGAGCCTGGACGGACAAGGACCCACCCTCCGAGCTCCAGGCCCTGATCGACGCGGTCACCACCGGACACGGCATCGACCTCTACCGCCGGATTTAACGAACTACCGTTACTGATTTCGGCGTTTCGGGGTCTGGATTTGTGTCGCGACTGGTGACGTGGTCTGTCCGGGCTGGTACGCCGGAGGCATGCGGTATCCGGACGGGGGCGGGCTGACCGCCGAGCAGCGCAGGCGCCGGGAAGAGGTACGGATGCGGGCCGTTGACCTCTTCGAGGAGGACGTGGAAGTCCCGTGCATCGCGCGGGAGTTACGGGTGAGCGAGAAGTCGGTCTACCAGTGGCGCCGTACCTGGAGGACGGGCGGACGCGAGGCGCTGCGTTCCAGGGGCCCCTCCGGCTACGACTGCCGGCTCGGTCCCCACCTGCAGGCCAAGCTCGCGACATGGCTTGATGAGGGGCCGGCCGCGCACGGCTGGGTGGACGACCAGGTGTGGACCGCCTCCCGGGTACGCACGCTGATCGGGCGGAAGTTCCACCTCTCCTACAGCGTCTCCGGGGTCACCCGGCTGCTGCACCGGATGGGCTTCAGCGTGCAGGTGCCCGCCCGGCCCGCCGCCGAACGGGACGAGGACGCGATCACTGCCTGGCGGGAGGTGACCTGGCAGGAGGTAAAACCCTCCGGGCGGCGACCGGCGCGTTCATCTGCTTCGAGGACGAAGCGGGCGTGACCGGCCGTCCGCCCAAGGGCCGCACCTGGGGCCGACGCGGCATCACCCCGAGAGTCAAGGTCTCCGGCCGCAGTCGGGGACGGCTCTCGGTGGCCGGGCTGCTGTGCTTCCGGCCGGGTCTGCCCGCCCGCCTGTGCTACCGGCTGCGTCGGCATACCGGCCGCAAGGGCGAGCGCCGTTCACTGGGCGAAGCCCGGCCAGCCCTCGGGCAGGCTCACTGCCGGTCCTGTTCGTCCTTGCGGTGCTGCTCCTGCCTCGCCCTCTGACCGCGCCCAGGACCGCCACGACCGGCCTGAACGCGCGCACCTGCACCTGGAATGCGAAGGAGACCAAGCCCATCGCGATCGACCAGGCCATGTACACCATCGTCAGCGGCGCCAACACGAACATCACCGCGACGCCGAATTGGATCGGCACGAAAGTGCCGGGTGTGCGACCCCGTTGGTGAACCTCTCCGCCTGCGTCATCACGAGCCCCGGCGGCACGGGCACCGCAGCGTTTCACCACAAGCACGAAACCTACCGCGACCACATGTGAGCACGGCGCTCGAATGCAGATCGGCTCGAGATCATGAGCTTGGAATGCGCCCAGATAAGGTCATGCGCATGCGCCTCGCTCTCTTCGACCTGGACGGCACCCTGGTCGACCGCACTGCCGCCTTCGCGGACGCGATAGCGGACCTCAGCCACGATCACGCCTACGGCCCGGAGATCGAGCACTGGCTGCTGACCGAACTCGCTGACCGTGCCGACCGCACAGACTTCGACCGACTGCGCGCCACGTTCCAGCTCAACGAGTCCGCAGACCATTTGTGGCGCGTCTACGTCGACCGCATGGCAGCCGCCGTCACCTGCCGTCCAGCCGTCCTCGACAGCCTCGCTCGCCTCAAGGACGCAGGCTGGAGCATCGGCGTCGCTACCAACGGGGCCAGCGACATCCAGCGAGCCAAGGTCAGAGCTACCGGCCTTGCCCATCTGATCGACGGCATCGCCGCCTCGGGCGACATCGACGTCCGCAAACCTGACCCCAGATTGTTCGAACTTGCCGCAGCCCGGTGCGGCACCCAACTCACCCCCGGTGACTGGATGACCGGCGACAACCCCGAATCCGACATCGCCGGCGGATACATGGCCGGCCTGCGTGCGATCTGGGTGCGCGGTCGGCCGTGGCCCGACGGTCTTGCGACGCCGCACCACACCGTCGATGACGTCACCGAGGCCATCGACTACCTGCTCACCCACTCCGCGGAGTAGCCCTGTGACCCAGCAGCCCGTCGTCGGTATCCTCCACCCGGCAGCATGGGCGCCGCTGTCGCCGCCTGCGCCGCGACCAATAGGTGCGCACAGGCTTCGACAAGCCGCTGTGATGTTGCCTTCATCCGTCGCGAGGCCAGGCATGTGGTCTGCCATCCCAGGAGCGGGCAACTCTGAACTGGATGCCCCGAAGCCGCTCGAAGACTGTGGAACGGACAAGTAGGCGACCCTCCAGCGGCCGCGGTCGGATCAACCAGGCGCACAACCTGCTGCTGGTCGGCAACGTCGCTGCGCAGCAGCGATCGAGGGGGCTGCGGCCGGGGAAGTGGCCTCTGGTCAACTTCGCGGCATGAGGTTGTTCAAGCGGGCCGACAAGTCCGAGGGTGCTGATCAGGCCATGGATAGCGCTGATCTGGGGACCTCCCCCCGGGTGGTGGACACCCTGACGCCGACCCCGGTGGGGGTCGGGAGAGGGTGACCGATTATGGTGATGAAGGTCTATTCGCCCGA
>NZ_JBIAWZ010000041.1:0-20149 GCF_042896175.1 Streptomyces sp. NPDC001315
GACGAGCGGCGTCTGCCACTTCGCGTACGACGACGAGGAGACCTGCATCGCCGAGGTGCGCTACCTGCTGTCGATGCTCCCGCAGAACAACCGCGCGAACCCGCCGAGGACCGTCTGTGACGACCCCGCCGACCGGCGTTCGGACGCACTCCTCGAGCTGGTGCCGGTCGACGGCAACCGGCCGTACGACATGGCCAAGGTCATCGAGGAGATCGTCGACGACGGCGACTACCTGGAGGTCCACGAGCGCTGGGCCCGCAACATCGTCTGCGCGCTGGCCCGCCTCGACGGCCGGGTGGTGGGCATCGTGGCCAACCAGCCGCAGTCGCTGGCCGGCGTGCTGGACATCGAGGCATCGGAAAAGGCCGCGCGCTTCGTTCAGATGTGTGACGCCTTCAACATCCCGATCGTCACGCTGCTGGACGTCCCCGGGTTCCTTCCGGGCGTCGACCAGGAGCACGGTGGCATCATCCGCCACGGAGCGAAACTGCTGTACGCGTACTGCAACGCGACCGTGCCGCGGATCTCGCTGATCCTGCGCAAGGCGTACGGAGGCGCGTACATCGTCATGGACAGCCAGTCCATCGGCGCGGACCTCACCTACGCCTGGCCGACGAACGAGATCGCCGTGATGGGCGCGGAGGGCGCGGCCAACGTCATCTTCCGGCGTCAGATCGCCGAGGCCGAGGACCCCGAGGCCATGCGGACGCGCATGGTCAAGGAGTACAAGTCCGAGCTCATGCACCCCTACTACGCGGCCGAACGCGGCCTGGTCGACGACGTCATCGATCCGGCAGAGACGCGTGAGGTCCTCATCAGGTCCCTGGCGATGCTGCACACCAAGCACGCCGACCTGCCCTCCCGCAAGCACGGCAACCCCCCGCAGTAACCCGTGCACCCCTCGCGGTGACACCCGCGCACCCCTCGGAGTGACACCCGCGCACCCCTCGCAGTCCCTCGCGCAGTGATCCTGCGCACTCTCAGGGAGATCCGCATCCATGAGTACCCCTGCCCTCGGCACCACTGTGCTGCGCGTCGAGAAGGGCCACGCCGAGCCCGAGGAACTCGCCGCCATCACCGCACTGCTGCTCGCCCGTGCTGCGGCCCGTGCCGCCGAGATCCCGGCCGACGAGGAGCCGTCCGCCGCAGGCTGGCGCCGCCTGGAACGCCAACCAGGTTTCCCCACTGCCCACTCCTGGCGCAGCTGACGCGCAGCCGTTCGGGTCCTCGCGCGGGGCCTCGCCCCAGCTCGTTCTTCACAGATGGAGAAGCCCGTCATGACCAAGCGATCCATAGCCCTGCTGCTCCCCGGGCAGGGTGCCCAGTACGCCGGCATGGGCATCGAACTCTACGAACGGGAACCGGAGTTCACGGCCGTCGTCGACGAGTTCTTCCTGCTGATGGGGGAGGAAGGGGTCCGGCTGCGCGCCGACTGGCTCAGCGACTCCCCGCTGATCCCCCTTGACGACGGCAGACGCGCCCAGCCGCTGCTCTTCGCCATCGACTACGCACTCGGCAAGGTGCTCGAGGCGCGCGGTGTGGTCCCCTCCGCACTGATCGGCCACAGCGTGGGCGAGCTGGCGGCGGCCGCCCTGGCAGGCGTCTTCGACCTGCCCGGCGCCGCCCGCATCATGGTCGCGCGCTCGCGGGCCCTGGAGACGGCGCCGGCCGGCGGTCTGCTCGCCGTGGCGGGCACACCACAGGAAGTCGAGGCCAGGGTCCCCGCCGGACCGGCGCGGAGCGGGGTGGTGGTCGGCGCCGTCAACGCGCCCCGGCAGACCGTGCTCGCCGGGCCCGAGGAGGCCCTGGCCCGCACCGAGCAGGCGCTGCGGGACGCGGGGACGGTGGCACGACGTGTGCGCGCGCTGGACCCGTTCCATTCGCCGGTGCTCGCGTCCGCGGCGCGGGAGTTCGAGCGGGCCGTGGCCGCCGAGCCGCTGAGCCCGCCGCGGATTCCCATCCACTCGGGCCGGACCGGACGCGAGGTCACCGCGGAGGAGGCGGTGGATCCGGCGTTCTGGGCCCGGCAGATGGCGGAGCCGGTGTTGTTCTGGCCCGCACTGTCGGGGCTGCTGGAGCAGGGCCCGTACACGCTGGTCGAGGCCGGCCCCGGGCGTGCGCTGTCCACACCGGCCCGCCGCCATCCGTCGGTGCGCTCGGGGGAGACGCGGCTGGTCTGTCTGCTCCCCTCGGAGGGCGGCGACACCTGGGGCTCCTGGCGGAAGGCGCTGGAGCAGCTGGAGGGCGAGCGCGTGGCGCGGCTCCTCGCTCACTGAGCCGGATCGACAGACCTCTCACCGACGCAATGTCTCTCTTCTGGAAGGCGGATGACGATGAACCAGGAACCGCAGGGCGCCCGGGCGACGACGCCGGGCGGACCGGACGACCCGTTGGGTGTCTGGACCGGGACGGTGTCCCACGACGATCAGGCGGATGCGTTCACGATCTCCTTCACGGCGGACCGAGTGGTGACCTCCACCACGAAGGTGAGCTCCGGCCGAGGGGTGTGGAGCCCGGCCGACGACGGTTTCCGCTACACCCTGCGTGAGGAGTTCGCCCCGGGCGCCGGCCTGCCCGGTTACGTGGAGATCAGCATCGACGCCCGGCGTTCCGGCGAGAAGTACACCGGCACCGGCCGGGCGACCGTGCACGCGCTCGACGGCACGGAGATCCACTCCACGTCCGCCACGGTGGACGGCTCGATGCTGAGCGCGGTCGGTGTCGACCTGCTGCGCGAAGGTGCCCCGTCCGCGAACGCCGGATAGGCGCCCTTCCCCGGACTGCCTCCCGCCGGCCCACGTCCCCCGAGGCCGGCGGGAGGCCACGTAATAGGGTCGGGACACAGAACTCCGAGCCGACGACGGGTAGTTGATGCAGCGTGGGAGAGACGGCTGTGCGTAAGGTGAGCCTGGGTACGGACGGACCGGACGTCTCGGTTCAGGGATTCGGGTGCATGCGGCTGGAGGAGGACTCCGCCGAAGTCGTCCACCGGGCACTGGATCTGGGGGTCACCTTCCTGGACACGGCCGATCTGTACGGCGACGGCCACAATGAGGAACTCGTGGGCCGGGCCCTGCGGCACCGGCGCGCCGAGGCGTTCCTCTGCACCAAGGGCGGCGCCCTGCGCGATGAGGCCGGGACGCTGGGGCTGCGCGGTGACAGCGGATATCTGCGCGGCGCCTGCGAGGCGAGCCTGCGGCGCCTGGGAACCGACGTCATCGACCTCTACTACCTCCACCGCCGCGACCCCGAGGTGCCGATCGAGGAATCCGTGGGCGCCATGGCGGAACTGGTCGCCGCGGGGAAGGTCCGCCATCTCGGGCTGTCCGAGGTCACGGCCGAGGAGCTGCGGGCCGCCCACGCGACGTACCCGATCACCGCCCTGCAGTCCGAGTGGTCACTGACCAGTCGCGGCGTCGAGGCACTCGTGCCGGTCTGCGCCGAGCTCGGCGTGGCCGTGGTGCCCTACTGCCCGCACGGACGCGGCCTCATCGGACCCGATCTCGAGGCCTCGAAGGCCTGGGCGGCCGAAGTCGCCCCGGGCTTCGCCGGTCTGCCCGAACACATCTGGGAACTGGCGGACCGGCGTGGGGTGACCCCGCACCGGATCGCGCTGGCCTGGGTACAGCAGCGAGCCGAGGTCTGGGACCTCCCGGTCGTTCCCATCCCCGGCACCAAGGCCGTGCGTCACCTCGAGGAGAACGCGGCCGCACTCGGCCTGGACCTCACCGCCGAGGAGCTCGCCCTGCTGGAGCCCACCACCACACCCTGACCACCACACCCTGACAACAGGTCCGCACCCCACTGCGGGCCCGTTCTCACCTCCGAATGGCGGGAAGCGCATGAGCGCCTCCCGCCATTCGTCGTGTCCGCCCGCCCTCTTTCGCTGCCGCGGCACCTTTCGAACCTTCGATCCGCAGAGGGCCCGCCGCCGGCGGCGGGCCCCGAGAGCCCACAGATGGAGAGAACCATGGCTTTCATCTCACCCGAAGACGGCTACCTGGCTGTTTTCAACCTCTTCGACACCAAGGACGCGGCGGACCAGGAGCGGCTGCTGGAGGCGATGAAGGAGATCATCAACACCGCCGACTACGACGGCTGGGTCGCTTCCACCGTCCATGGAGCCGTCGGCCGGCCCGGCACCGCGAACTACGTGCAGTGGCGCAGCAGGGAGCAGCTCGAAGCGCGTTACCGGGGCCAGAAGTTCCAGCAGAAGACGGTGCCGCAGTTCGCGTCGATCGCGACGTCGACGAACCTCGTTCCGACCGAGGTCGTGTACTCCCAGCGCCACCCCTCGCTGGACGCCGTCGAGATCTCGCCCGACCGTGACGACTACACCGTCATCATCGTCATGCAGGTGGCGCCGGAGAACCAGGACCGGCTGATCGAGCTGATGTCGTACCCCGACGAGTGGGTGAAGACCGTCCCCGGCTACCGCTCCCACAGCATTCACCGCGGAGTGGACGGCACCTACGTCATCAACTACGCCCAGTGGGAGAGCCAGGAGCAGTACGAGGCCTTCCACAACCTGCCCGAGCACGAGCGTCCGGTGGACATCCAGAAGGTGCGCGCCGAGGCGCGGCCCCTGGTGACCTCCCGCGTGTCCAACGGCTACCGCGTGGCGCACTCGCGCTCCGCCGGGCAGTGACCGGACGGGGGGACACACCGTGAAGGTACTGTTCGTCGCCGGCGCGAGCCAGGCGACGCTGTTCGCCCTCGCCCCGGCCGCCACGGCCCTGCGGGCCGCGGGCCATGACGTGATCGTGGTGTCGACCCAGGAGATGGTGCCGGTCGCCGAACGGATGTGCGTTCCGTTCGCCGCGGTCACGGACCGCACCCTTACGTCCCTGTTGACGACCGACCGGGCCGGGAAGCCGGTGCCGCGGCCGCAGACCCTCGACCAGCAACGGCACTTCGCCGGCAGCTGGTTCGCCCGGCTCGCCGCGGTGAGCATCGACGGCCTGCTGGAACTCACCGGTCACTGGCGCCCCGACCTCGTCGTCGGCGGCACCAGCTCGTACGCGGCGGGACTGCTCGCCGCCCACCTCGGCATTCCCCAGGTGCGTCTGACCTGGGACGCGCTCCACAACCCCGAGCAGGTCGACGAGTACGCCGATGCCGAACTGGCGCCGGAGCTGGCGGCGCTGGGCCTGGACCGGGTGCCCCGGCCGGATCTGCTCCTCGACGTCTGCCCGCCGAGCCTGCGGGCGCCGGACGCCGCCCCCGCCCTCCTGACACGCTGGGTCCCGGGCAACCACCAGCAGCGGCTGGAACCATGGATGCTCACGGACGGCGGCCGGCAGCGGGTGTGCGTGACCGGGGGCACCCGCGTGGCGCTGACCGAGAGCCAGGCCTTCCTGCGCCGTCTCGCCGAGGGCCTCGCCGGACTCGACGTGGAGATCGTGGTCCCCGCGCCCGAGGACGTCGCGGCCGAACTGCGCCGCGTCCTGCCCGGCGTACGGACCGGATGGATGCCGCTGGACGTCGTCGCACCCACCTGTGCCGCCTTCGTGCACCACGGCGGCGGGGTGACCGCCATGACGGCGATGGCGTACGGCACGCCCCAGTTGGTGCTGCCGAAGTTCGAGCTCTTCGCCGACTCCTGGGAGCGCCTCGACCAGCACGGCGGCAGCATCACGCTCATGCCGGGAGAGCAGTCCGACGAGAACGTGGCCAAGGCGACCCTGGAACTGCTCACCGAGGGGACCCGCCGCCACCGGGCGAAGGCACTGGCGGCGGAGATCGCCACCCTGCCCGGCCCGGCAGAGCTGGTCGCCCCGCTGGAGGGCCTGGCGGCCGGATGATCACCGTCGACGAGAGGGAACTGCACCTGTGGGTGCTCCGCCTGCCGGCGACGGACCACGGCCCCGCCCCGATGGCCGCCTGGGAACTGGACGCGCGCGAACTGAGGCGGAGCAGGTCGATCGTACGGACCTCGCAGCGGCTGGGTTACGTCGCGTCGCACATCGCGCTGCGGCGGCTGCTCAGCGCGTACACCGGCATCCCGGCCGGACAGCTGAAGCTGCGCAGGACCGGGTGCCCGCACTGCGGCAAGCCGCACGGCCGGCCCGCACTCGACGGCTCGCCCGTGCCGCTGCACTTCTCGCTCTCCCACAGCGCAGGCGTGGCGCTCGTCGGGGTGGCCGCGGCGCGCGTGGGCGTCGACGTGCAGAAACTGCCGCCGCCGGAGACGGCCGAGCTGTGCCTGACCGCACTGCACCCCGGGGAACAGGCGGAATTGCGCGCGCTGCCCGCTGGACGGCGCACGGAGGCGTTCGCCCGGATCTGGACCCGCAAGGAGGCCTATCTCAAGGGCCTGGGCACCGGGCTGTGTCGCGGGGCGGGCGTCGACTACCTGGGCGAAGGCGACGGTGGGGACCGGGGCGGAAACCGCCGGGCGGGCGCGGTCCGGCCGCCGGGATGGCAGGTGGCGAGCCTGCCGGCCCGGCCCGGCCACGCCGCCGCGACGGCCCTCGAAACGGCCGGCGGACACTGCACCACGGTCCGCAGGCTGCCCGCCGCGTGCCTGTACGGCGACGACGCCACCGAGGTGCTGGCCGAGGCCAGGCACCAGGTGTGCACCCGGCTGCCGGTGCCCGCGCGATGACCGCACCGCCGCGACCGGAGGGCGCCCGGCCGCCCGGTGTGCGCCGTCTGCGCGCCCTCGTCCGTGCCCTGCTGCGGGGGATCCTGGGCTGCCTCGTCGCGGGGGGCATCCAGTACACCGGTGTCGCGACCGCGCCCTGGTGGCGGCAGAACTTCCCGCCGCCGGACGGACCGGCTTCCCACCGCTGCTCCGCCCGGCGGCTGCGCCACCTCACCCGGGACCTGCGCGAACTGCGCGACAGCCAGGACCTGTCCCGGCTGCTCGCCCGATGCCCGGACCCCACCCGAGCCGTCCCGCCCTGGCATCCCGAAGGGTGACGGCCCGTCACCCACACACCACCGGAGAAGACCGCATGCGTGTCCTGATGATGTCCACGCCCGTACCCACCCACTTCACCCCGCTCGTCCCACTGGCCTGGGCCCTGCGTGCGGCCGGGCACGAGGTCCTGGTGGCTGGGCAGCCGGATGTGCTGGGAGCCGTCGCCTCCGCCGGGCTGAACGCCACCGGGGTGGGCACCGCCTTCCACGTGCAGGATCTGCTGATGGCGGGACTGCGCCCGGGCGAGCGGCCGCTGGAGACCCGGACCCGCGCCGAACTGGAGCAGATGGGCGGGCCCGGCCGGGTGTGGACCACCCACGCCCGCTACATGTGGCAGTCCTACCTGGAGGTCGCCCGCGAGTTCCGGCCCGACCTGGTGGTCAGCGACCCGCTGGAGTTCAGCGCCACGATCGTGGGAGCCGTTCTCGGCGTCCCGGTGGTGCAGCACCGCTGGGGCGTCGACCCGTACTCGGGCGGCGCCCAGGGGGAGGCCGCGGTCGTGCTGCGTGCCCTGTGCGAGCGGCTGGGCCTGGACGGGATGCCGCAGGCCACCGTGCTGCTCGACCCGTGCCCGCCCGGACTGCAACTGCCGGACGTCGCCCAGGGCACCGGCATCCGTCATGTCGCCTTCAACGGCAATGGGCAACTTCCGCAGTGGCTGAGGGAGTTGAAGCCCGTCGGCGGTACGGTTCGCCGGGTGGCGGTCTCGCTCGGCAGCCGGACCCTCGACCTGAACGCCCTCCCCTTCACTCGCCGGATGCTGCGCGCCCTCGGCGAGCGGCCCGGCACGGAGATCGTCGCGACGGTGGACGCGCACCACCGAGGGGAACTCGGCCCGTTGCCGGACTCGGTACGCCTCGTCGACCCCGTCCCGCTCAGCCTGCTGCTCGGCGTCTGTGACGCGGCAGTGCACCACGGCGGCGCCGGCACCTCCATGACGGTCACCTCCTTCGGCCTGCCGCAGCTCGTCCTGCCGCAGCTCGCCGACCAGTTCGCGCACGCCGACCGGCTGGCCGCGGCCGGCGCGGCGATCGCACTGGACAGCGCCGAGACGCAGAACGACCCGGAGCGGCTGCGCGACGCCGTCGACGACCTGCTGACGGCTCCCGCATACGCCAAGGCCGCCGACGGCCTCGCCCGGGCCATGGCGGACATGCCCAGCCCGTCGGACGTGGTCGCCGACCTGGAAAACCTGCGCTGAGCCCGCCCGCCGGGCCCCGCCGGCCCCGCCCTTCCCGATCGGAACGCTCAAGGAGAGCACATGCGTGTCCTCGTGATGGCCACCCCGTCACCGACCCACTTCACCCCCATGGTCCCGATGCTCTGGGCGCTGCGCGCGGCGGGGCACGACGTGCTGGTCGTCTGCCAGCCGGACGATCTTGCGGCGGTCGCGTCCGCGGGACTCAACGCCACCTGCATCGGCGAGGCCTTCGACGGTGAGGGCTTCCTGCTCCGGGGGCTGGAGGGCAAGCGCCCCCTGCAGGCGCGCCCCCGTGAGTCCTTCAAGGTCTGGGGCTACGGACGGGTGTGGGCCGGCCAGTCGGAGCGCGTGGTCGACGCCTACCTGGCCTTCACCCGAGACCACCGGCCCGACCTGATCCTTTCCGACCCCCTGGACTACGCCGCCCTGATCGTCGGCGGGGTGCTCGGCGTTCCGGTGGTGCAGCACCGCTGGGGCGTCGACCCCTTCTCGGCCGACGCGCGCAAGGAGGCGCGGATCGCACTGCAGCACGTCTGCGACCGCCTGGGCATCGCCGAACTCCCTGAGCCCGCCGAGCTGTTCGACCCCTGCCCGCCGTCCCTGCAGCTGCCGGACGCCGCGCCGGGCACCCCGATCCGCGCGGTGCCGTTCAACGGCAACGGCCAACTGCCGCTGTGGCTGCGGCAGTCCGCGACCGCGCCCCGGGGCGTCAGGCGGGTGGCCTTCACTCTGGGCGGCACGCTGCCGCTCAACGGCGTACCGCTCGCCCGCGATGTACTCACCGCCCTGGGCGCCATATCCGACGTCGAGGTGATCGCCACCGTCGACGAACGGTTCCGCGCCGAGCTGGGGGAGGTCCCCGACTCGGTACGGCTCGTGGACCCGCTGCCGCTGCACCTGCTCTTCGGCAGCTGCGACGCGGCTGTCCACCA
This sequence comes from Streptomyces sp. NPDC001315, assembly GCF_042896175.1. Taxonomy (NCBI): domain Bacteria; kingdom Bacillati; phylum Actinomycetota; class Actinomycetes; order Kitasatosporales; family Streptomycetaceae; genus Streptomyces; species Streptomyces sp. NPDC001315. Next base: position 9,059 of record NZ_JBIAWZ010000041.1, read on the forward strand.
CGGCGGCTCGGGCACGACGATGACCGCCACCGGCTTCGGCCTGCCGCAGCTCGTCCTGCCCCAGCTCGCCGACCACTTCGCGCACGGCGACCGGCTCGCCGAACTGGGCGCGGGCATCACCTTCGACACCGCGAGGTCGCAAGAACAGGGCGACCGGCTGCGGGAGGCACTGGTCGAACTGCTGGAGGTGCCCGGCTACGCCAAGGCCGCCGCCGCGTTGAGCCGGGAGATGGCGGACATGCCCGCCCCGTCCCGGGTCGTCGCCGACCTGGAACGCGGGTGGGCCGACCGTGCGCATTGAGGAACTCGCCCTCCCGGGCGTCTTCACGGTCGCTCCCGACCAGATCCGCGACGAGCGGGGCTCCTTCTACGAAGGCTTCCGCACCGACGAGTTCGAGGCCGTGACCGGACAGGCGTTCGTACCGCGCCAGATCAACTACTCGGTGTCCCGGCGCAACACCCTGCGCGGCATCCACAGTGTGACGATCCCGCCGGGCCAGGCGAAGTTCGTGACCTGCGTACGCGGCGCGCTGCGGGACTTCGTGGTCGACCTCCGCATCGGCTCGCCGACCTTCGGCGTCAGCGTCAGCAACGTCCTGGACGCCGCATCCGGGTACTCCGTCTACGTGCCGGAAGGCGTCGGCCACGGGTTTCTCACCCTCACCGACGACGCCTGCATCTGTTACGTGCTGTCCAGCACGTATGTGCCCGGCACCCAGATCGACATCAACCCGCTCGATCCCGATCTCGCGCTGCCGTGGGGCTTCGAGGAGCCACCGCTCATCTCCGGGAAGGACGCGCGAGCCCGCTCGCTGAAGGAGACCCTCGCCGCCGGCCTGCTGTCCCGGCCGGTCGACGAGTGAGGCGTCCGAGCAGCGAACCGATCCCCTCGTCCAAGGAAAAGGAACGCTCATGAAAGCCCTGGTGCTGTCGGGCGGGTCTGGGACCCGTCTGCGACCGTTCAGCTACTCCATGCCCAAGCAGCTCATACCGGTCGCCAACAAGCCGGTCCTGGAGCACGTTCTGGAGAACATCCGCTCCATCGGGGTGACCGAGATCGGCGTCATCGTCGGTGACCGGGCCGCCCAGATCGAGGCGGTGATCGGCGACGGCTCCGCGCTCGGCGTGGACATCACGTACATCCGGCAGGAGAGCCCCGACGGCCTCGCCGCCTGCGTGGCGCTCGCCCGCCCCTTCCTCGGCGACGACGATTTCGTGATGTACCTCGGGGACAACATGCTTCCGGACGGCATCCAGCCGATCGCGCAGGAGTTCGCCGCCCGCCGGCCGGCCGCCCAGGTCGTCGTCCACAAGGTTGAGGACCCGCGCTCCTTCGGCGTCGCCGAGCTGGACGAGAACGGCGGTGTGACCCGGCTGGTGGAGAAGCCGCAGCAGCCCAGGAGCGACCTCGCCCTGATCGGCGTGTACTTCTTCACCCCGGCCGTCCACGAGGCCGTCGCCGCCATCGAGCCCAGCGCGCGCGGCGAGTTGGAGATCACCGACGCCATCCAGTGGCTCGTCGCCCGCGGCGACGACGTCAAGGCCAGTGAGTACCAGGGCTACTGGAAGGACACCGGGCGCATCGAGGACGTACTGGAGTGCAACCGCTACCTCCTGGAGGGACTGTCCTCCGAGGTCCTCGGCGAGGTCGACGGGGCCAGCGTGCTCACCGGACCCGTCGTGATCGAGGCCGGCGCCCGCGTCACCGGATCCCGGATCGACGGCCCTGCCGTCATCGCCGCCGGCACCGTTATCGAGGACAGCCACATCGGACCGCACACCTCGATCGGCGGTGACTGCACGCTCAGCGGCGCCCAGATCGGCTACTCCATCGTCCTCGGCGACGCCAGCATCACGCAGGTGCGAGGACTGCACGGCTCCGTCATCGGGCGGGCCGCCAGTGTCGGACCGAGCAGCATCGACGACACCCACCGCCGCCTGGTCATCGGCGACCACACCCGAGTCGAGGTAGCGGCATGAAGATCCTGATCACCGGCGGGGCCGGGTTCATCGGCTCCCACTACGCACGAACCCTGCTCGACGGCGGCTACGCCGGCTGGGAATCCGCCGACGTCACGGTCCTGGACAAGCTCACGTACGCCGGAAACCGCGAGAACCTGCCCTCGTCGCACCCCAGGCTCACCTTCGTGCAGGGCGACATCTGCGACACGGACCTGCTGCGTGAGGTGCTGCCCGGCCACGACGCGGTCGTGCACTTCGCGGCCGAATCGCACGTCGACCGCTCCCTGGAGTCCGCCGACGCGTTCGTCCGGACGAACGTCGTCGGCACCCAGCGTCTGCTCGACGCGGTGCTCGTCACCGGCGTCGAGCGCGTGGTGCACGTCTCCACCGACGAGGTGTACGGATCCATCACGGAGGGCTCGTGGACCGAGGACTGGCCACTGCTTCCCAACACCCCGTACGCCGCGTCCAAGGCGGCTGCCGAGATGATGGCCCGTACCTACTTCCGCACCCACGGCCTGGATCTGTCGGTCACCCGTTGCTCCAACAACTACGGCCCCTACCAGCACCCCGAGAAGCTCATCCCGCTCTTCGTCACCAACCTCCTGGAAGGCGAGCAGGTACCGCTCTACGGCGAAGGCACCAACGTCCGTGAGTGGCTCCACGTGGACGACCACTGCCGGGCGATCGACCTCGTCCTCGGCAAGGGCCGGGCCGGGGAGATCTACAACGTGGGCGGCGGCAACGAACGCACCAACATCGCCATCACCGAGCGACTCCTCGAACTGGCGGACACCGACTGGTCCATGGTGCGCCGGGTCCCCGATCGCAAGGCGCACGACCTGCGGTACTCCATCGACGACGGCAAGATCCGCGAGGAGCTGGGCTACGCCCCCCGGATCGGCTTCGACGAGGGCCTCGCCGAGACCGTGGCCTGGTACCGCGACAACACCGACTGGTGGAAGGGCACCAAGCACGGGGCGGTCTCCGCATGACGCAGGGCCGTCCGGTGCTCGTTCTGGGCGCCACGGGCTTCCTCGGGCGCCACATCGCGGAGGCCTTCGCCGGGGCCGGGGACGCGGTGGTGCGCGCCGCCCGCAGCGGGCCGCTGCGCGTGGACCTCACCACAATCGCCACCTGGGAACTGGCGGCACTGCTCCACCGCATCCGGCCGGCCGTGGTGGTCAACGCGGCCGGCCGGGCCTGGCAGGCGACGGACCAGGAGATGTGGGAGGCCAACGCGGTCGCCGTCGAGCGGCTCGCCGGGGCGATGACCGACCTGCCCGACGCACCACGGCTGATCCAGCTCGGCAGTGTGCACGAGTACGGCCCGGGAACGCCGGGTACCGGGACCACCGAGGACCGGGTGCCCGCCCCGGTCACCGCGTACGGACGCTCCAAACTCCACGGCTCCCAGGCCGTGCTCGCGGCGGCCGGCACCACGGGACTGGACGCGGTCGTGCTCAGGCTGGGCAACGTCTACGGTCCCGGCACAGCGCGCGGCAGTCTGCTGGGCGCCGTGGGCGCCCAGCTGGCGCAGGCCGGCGACGGACCGCTGGAGCTGCGGCTGGGACCGCTGACGGCCCGGCGGGACTTCGTCGACGTACGGGACGCGGTGGACGCCGTGCGGGCGGCCGCGACCGTGGCCGGCCTGGGACCGGAGGGCCGCGTGGTGAACATCGGCAGCGGTACGGCGGTGCCGACGCGGGACCTCGTCGAGCGGCTGATCGACCTCAGCGGGGTGCCCGTCGACATCGTCGACGAGGGCAGCGGGGGCCCGGCCCGCGCCGACGTGGAGTGGCAGCAACTGGACATCTCCAAGGCCCGCCGCCTGCTCGGCTGGCACCCGCGGCGCGACCCGGACGACTCACTGCGCGACCTGCTCGCGACCGAACGAAACGACATCCTGGAGGGGACGACATGAGCGGGCACAAGGCGCTGGTACTGGACGAGGTCCGCAAGTACCACCTGGAACAGCAGGACAGCCGTGACTTCGTGCCGGGCACGACGGAGATCTGGCCGTCGGGCGCGGTGCTCGACGAGGACGACCGGGTGGCGCTGGTGGAGGCGGCCCTGGAGATGCGGATCGCGGCCGGGGCGAGCTCCCGGAAGTTCGAGTCGCGGTTCGCCCGCAAGCTGAAGCGGCGCAAGGCGCACCTGACCAACTCCGGGTCCTCGGCGAACCTGCTCGCCGTCACCGCCCTCACCTCCCACCTGCTGGACGACCGCAGGCTGAGGCCGGGCGACGAGGTGATCACGGTGGCCGCCGGCTTCCCGACCACCGTCAACCCGATCCTGCAGAACGGCCTCATCCCCGTCTTCGTCGACGTGGACCTGCGTACGTACAACACGACCGCCCGGCGGGTGGAGCAGGCCATCGGGCCCAAGACCCGGGCGATCATCATCGCGCACGCGCTCGGCAACCCTTTCGAGGTCGCCGAGATCGCCCAACTCGCCGAACAGCACGACCTGTTCCTCATCGAGGACAACTGCGACGCGGTCGGCGCCACGTACCAGGGGCAGCTCACCGGATCCTTCGGCGACCTGGCCACCGTGAGCTTCTACCCGGCGCACCACCTCACGATGGGCGAGGGCGGCTGCGTGCTGACCTCGAACCTGGCGCTGGCCAGGATCGTCGAGTCGCTGCGTGACTGGGGCCGGGACTGCTGGTGCGAGCCGGGCGAGAGCAACAAATGCCTCAAGCGGTTCAAGTACCAGATGGGCACGCTGCCCGACGGGTACGACCACAAGTACATCTTCTCGCACGTCGGTTACAACCTGAAGGCGACCGACCTGCAGGCGGCGCTGGGCCTGACACAGCTCGCCAAGCTGGACGGGTTCGTCGAGGCCCGCAAGCGCAACTGGCGCCGGCTGCGCGACGGCCTGGAGGGTGTACCGCACCTGGTGCTGCCGGAGGCGACCGCGGGCAGTGACCCCAGCTGGTTCGGCTTCGTCATCACCGTGGACCCGCAGGCACCGTTCAGCCGGGCCGCGCTGGTGGCCTTCCTGGAGGACCGCAAGATCGGCACCCGGCGGCTCTTCGCCGGCAACCTCACCAGGCACCCGGCCTACATCGACCAGCCGCACCGCGTCGTCGGCACGCTCACCAACAGCGACGTCATCACCGAGCAGACGTTCTGGATCGGCGTCTACCCCGGGCTGACCGACGAGATGCTCGACTACGTCATCGCGTCGGTCAAGGAGTTCGTGGGGGACAACGTATGACCGCGCCCGCATACCGGCGGCCGCCGACGCCCGGCACCGGACCGATGTCCGGTGCCGACGGGATGGAGATCGTGGGCAACGGCTTCCTCGCCCGGAACCTGCGGCCGATCGCCGACCGGCACCCGGGGACCGTGGTCCTGGCGGCCGGGGTGTCCTGGGCCGCCGGCACCTCCGACGCCGACTTCGCCCGGGAGGCCACGCTCCTCGCCGACGTGGCGGAGGACTGCCGTGCCAAGGGACGCCGCCTGCTGTTCTTCTCCACCGCGGCCACCGGGATGTACGGCGCGGTGGACGGCCCCGGCCGGGAGGACAGCCCCCTCACCACCTGCACCCCGTACGGAGACCACAAGTACGCGCTCGAACAGCAGCTGCGGGCCTCCGGCGCCGAGTACCTGATCCTGCGTCTCGGCCACCTCGTGGGCCAGGGGCAGCCGCCCCACCAGCTCGTTCCGGCCCTGGTGCGGCAGGTACAGGAGGGCAGTGTGCGCATCCACCGCGGTGCCGCCCGCGACCTCATCGACGTGCGGGACGTGATCACGATCATCGACCGGCTGCTCGCCCAGGACCTGCGGGGCGAGACCGTGAACGTGGCCTCGGGGGAGGCGGTGCCGGTCGAGCGCATCGTCGACCACCTGGCCGAGCGGCTGGGGGTGACGGTGCACCGGGACGTCCGGGACACCGCCACCGTCCACCACGTCATCTCCACCGAGAAGCTGCGGGCCCTGGTGCCCGAGACGGCGGCGATGGGCTTCGGTCCCGACTACCACCGCCGCGTCCTCGACGACTTCCTCGCCTCGTACTCCGCCTGACGCGCCCCCGTCCACGACCACCTGGAGCTGAGTCATGCCTTCTCCCGTCTCCCGAGCCCCCGGCGGAGCCGGTCTCCTGCAACCGCGTCAGGACCCCTCGGCGGCCGTCCGGCTCGCCCGGTCGGCCGCCGCGCTCCAGGGCGCGAAGCTGCGTACCGAGGACTTCGCCGTGTGGCTGGCCGACCGTGACGCCGCCCACCGTTTCCGCGTGGACCGCATCCCCTTCAGCGCACTGGACGGATGGTCGTTCGATGCGGCCACCTCCAACCTCGGACATCACAGCGGGCGTTTCTTCACAGTGGAGGGTCTGCGGGTCCGCAAGGACGAGGGGCCGATCCACGAGTGGCAGCAGCCGATCATCCGCCAGCCGGAGGTGGGTGTCCTCGGCATCCTCGTCAAGGAGTTCGACGGGGTACTGCACTGCCTGATGCAGGCCAAGATGGAGCCGGGCAACCGCAATCTGCTCCAGCTGTCCCCGACCGTCCAAGCCACCCGCAGCAACTACACCAAGGTGCACAAGGGCGCCGACGTGAAGTACATCGAGTACTTCACCCGGCCGGGCAGGGGGAGGGTGCTCGCCGACGCCCTCCAGTCGGAACACGGGTCCTGGTTCCTCCGCAAGTCCAACCGCAACATGATCGTCGAGGCGGTCGGCGAGGTTCCGCTGCACGACGACTTCTGCTGGCTGACCCTTGGTCAGATCGGTGAGCTGCTGCGCCGGGACAACGTCGTCAACATGGACTCGCGCACGGTGCTGGCCTGCATGCCCTTCCCCCATGACGGGACCGGAGCCCTGCACTCGGACATCGAGCTGCTGTCCTGGTTCACGGCCGAGCGCTCCCGCCACGACGTCCGCGTCGAGAGCGTGCCGCTCGACGACACCCACGGCTGGAAGCGCGGGGACCACTCCATCGAGCACGAGAACGGGCGCTACTTCAGCGTCGTCGCGGTCTCGGTCCAGGCGGACAGCCGGGAGGTCACCGGCTGGACCCAGCCGCTGTTCGAGCCGAACGGACTCGGCGTCACCGCCTTCCTGACCCGCCGGATCGACGGCGTACTGCACGTCCTGGCGCACGCGCGGGTGGAGGGCGGCTTCCTCGACACGGTGGAACTCGGCCCCACCGTCCAGTACACCCCGGAGAACTACGCCCACCTGGCGGACGAGGACCGCCCGCCGATGCTCGACCACGTGCTGTCGGTCGATCCCTCCCGGATCCGGTACGAAGCCGTCCACTCCGAGGAGGGCGGCCGCTTCCTCAACGCGGAGAGCCGCTATCTGCTGGTCGAGGACGACGAGTCCGGGGATCCCCTCGACCCGCCGGCCGGCTACCGCTGGGTCACCCCGGGGCAGCTCACCTCGCTGGTCAGGCACGGCCACTACGTCAACGTGCAGGCGCGCACCCTGCTCTCCATCCTGAACACCTCCGGGCTGCGTGACCGATGACTTCCGTGACTCCCGTGACTTCGGTGACTCCTGTTACTTCCGTGACGCGCGCGGCTCCCGTACGGATCGGCGTGCTCGGCTGCGCCGGCATCGCGCGCCGTCGCATGCTGCCGGCGATGGTGGCGGCTCCTGCCGTCGAACTCGTCGCGGTCGCCAGCCGCGACGCCGCCAGGGCGCGGGAAACGGCGGCCGCGTTCGGCTGTGCGCCCGTGCACGGGTACGCCGAACTCCTCGAACGCGCCGATGTCGACGCCGTGTACGTGCCGCTGCCGGCGTCTCTGCACGCCGAATGGGCCGAGGCGGCGCTGCGCGCCGGCAAGCACGTGCTGGCGGAGAAGCCGCTGGCCCTCGAACCGGAGGCCACCCGGCGGTTGCTGGAGCTCGCCCGGTCCCGGGGACTGGTGCTGATGGAGAACGTGATGTTCGTCCATCACCCTCAGCATGACGCGGTACGCAAGGTGGTGGCCGCCGGTGTCATCGGTGAACTCCGCTCGTTCCAGGCGACGTTCACGGTACCCGCGCTGCCGGACGACGACATCCGCTACCGCGCCGAACTGGGCGGCGGCGCGTTGTGGGACACCGGCGTCTACCCGGTGCGGGCGGCCCTGCACCTGCTGGGTGCCGAGTTGGAGGTGGTCGGAGCGACGCTCTCTGCCGCACCAGGCAGGTCGGTCGATACCGCGGGCGCGGTTCTGCTGCGGACGCCGGGCGGAGTCAGTGTCCAGCTGTCCTTCGGCCTGGACCACGGCTACAGATCGTCGTACGAGCTGTGCGGCAGTGCGGGGCACATCCACGTCGACCGGGCCTTCACGCCGCCCGCCGACCATGTCCCCATGTTCCGTCTGGAGCGCGGGACGGACGTCGAACACATCAGGTCGGAGCCCGCGGACCAAGTGGCCATGACGGTCTCCGCCTTCGCGGCGGCGGTACGGAACGGGGCGGCCGGTGACCAGGGGGACAGTCTGCGCCAGGCGGTCCTGCTGGATGAGATCCGAGCGAGTGCCTCGGGCGGCTGAGCGCCGTCGACGGCCAGGCCATCGACGAAAAACCGCTACTGCGGTATGGTAAATTTGTCGCCAGTGTTTGAGGCATCCCAAGGGGGATTCATGTCGCACGACCCGCCCACAGCACCGCCGTCGAGGGCTCCGAGCCGCAATCTGTACGCCGTGCTGTTCGCGGTCGCCATCGCGCTCGTACTCGGGTCCCTCGACAACCTGATCCTGGGCGTCGCGATGCCCACCATCGTCGGTGAGCTGGGCGGGCTGGAGCACCTCTCCTGGGTCGTCACCGCCTACGCGCTCACCACGGCCGTCTCCACCCCCATATGGGGAAAGCTCGGGGACATGTACGGCCGCAAGGGCTCGTTCCTGACCTCGATCGTGGTCTTCCTGACCGGCTCGGTGCTCTCCGGCCTGTCGCAGAGCATGGAGCAGCTCATCGCCTTCCGCGCCCTGCAGGGGCTCGGCGGCGGCGGCCTGATGGTGGGCGCCATGGCGATCATCGGCACCCTCGTGCCGCCGCGTGAGCAGGGCAGGTACCAGGGTCTGATCTCCGCCACCATCGGCGTGGCGATGATCTCCGGTCCCCTGGTGGGCGGTCTGATCACCGACCACCTCGGCTGGCGCTGGTGTTTCTACGTGAACCTGCCGCTCGGCGCCCTCGCCATCGTGATGATCTCCTCGTTGCTCCACCTGCCCGCCCAGTCCGTCAAGGCCCGGATCGACTACCCCGGCGTGGCACTGCTCACCACGGCCATCGGCGCCGTGGTGCTGCTCACCAGCTGGGGCGGCGTCGAACACGGCTGGCTGTCGGGCGTGATCCTGGGGCTCATCGCGCTCGCCGCGCTCGCCACGGCGGGGTTCGTCCTCGCGGAACGCAGAGCCGCGGAGCCGTTGCTGCCGCTCACCCTGTTCCGCAACGGCAACTTCTCGCTGGCCACCGGAATCGGGTTTCTGCTGGGCGCCGCGATGTTCGCCGCGACGACCTTCCTGCCGCTCTTCCAGCAGGGGGCGCAGGGAGCTTCGCCGACCAACGCGGGGACGTGGCTGCTGCCGATGTTCCTCGCCATGATCGGCGCGAACATCGTCGTCGGCAAGATGATCGCGAACACCGGAAAGTACAAGATCTTCGTGATCGCCGGTGGCGCCCTGACCGCCACGGGCTTCGCCCTGCTCGCCCAGCAGGCCCCCGACACCTCCCGGCTGTTCTCCGTCGCGGCCATGGCGCTCCTCGGTGCCGGCATGGGCTGCGTCATGCAGACCACGCTGCTCATCTCCTTGCAGAGCGTCGAGCCGAAGAACCTCGGCGTCGCCTCGTCCACCGCCACCCTGTCGCGGACGATCGGCGGTTCCATCGGCGTCTCGGTCATGGGCTCGCTCTTCACCAGCCAGGTGAGTGCCGCCCTGACCGACCGCGGCGTGGGCGAGGCCGCCGCAGCAGTCGGTGGAGGGCTCCAGCTACAGGCCGACAAGCTGGCGAAACTCCCCGAACCGGTGCGCTCGGCCTACGAGTTCGCCGTCGCCGAAGGGACCGACCGGGTGTTCCTGGTGGCCGCGGCGCTCGGACTGGTCGTCTTCGCGGCCGCGTGGTTCGTCAGGGAGGTCCCGCTCGCGGGTGCCGCCGACAGCCGGAACGAAGAGACCCCCGTCGCGGCCTCGCACGCCTGACCTCGCCCGCCTCGGCTCCGCCCCACAGTCCACACCCGCACAAGCAGTCACTTATCCACCGGAGGATGAAATGTCCACGCCCCTTATCCGCCTCGCAGTGATCATCGGTAGCAATCGCGACGGCCGCTTCGGCCCCGTCATCGCCAACTGGTTCGTGGAGCAGGCCAAGCAGCATGGCAACTACGACGTCGACCTGATCGACCTTGCCGAGTTGAACCTGCCGTCCGTGCTCCCGGCCTTCGGCGCCGCGCCGTCCGCCGAGACCACGGAGGCCGTCGGCGCCCTCACCCCCCGCCTGGCGCAGGCGGACGCCTTCGTGGTCCTGACGCCGGAGTACAACCACAGCTACCCGGCCGTGCTCAAGGTCGCGATCGACTGGCACAACGCCGAATGGCACGGCAAGCCCGTGGGCTTCGTCTGCTACGGCGGCTTCTCGGCCGGCCTGCGCGCCGTGGAGCACCTGCGGGGCGTCTTCGCCGAGCTGAACGCCGTCACCATCCGTGAGACGGTCAGCTTCGCGGGTGCGTGGGGTCAGTTCGACGAGACGGGCGCACCGCGCGACCCCGAGGGCGTCAATACCGCGGCCAAGACCCTGCTCGACCAGCTGGAGTGGTGGGCCGAGGGCCTGCGCGAGGCACGCGCGAAGACGCCGTTCAAGGGCTGACCGACGACCCTCAGGGGCGACCGCCCCCTCCAGGGCTCGGATCCGAGCTCCTGACTGCACCGCTGCCCGGCTCGTGGACCACGAGCCGGGCAGAGTCGTTTCCGTCCGCCCGACCTGAGGAGCGAACAGCACCGTGTACCAGGGCAATTCACCGCTTGCCGAAGAGGTACGCCGGACGAAGGACGTACGCCGGCTGGACCGGGTGATCATCAGGTTTGCGGGTGACTCGGGTGACGGTATGCAGCTCACCGGTGACCGTTTCACCTCGGAGACGGCGTCGTTCGGGAACGACCTGTCGACCCTGCCGAACTTCCCGGCCGA
>NZ_JBIAWZ010000042.1:0-18158 GCF_042896175.1 Streptomyces sp. NPDC001315
CGCTACGACAAACTCGCGGTCCGCTACGAGGCGACCGTCCTCATCGCGGCCATCAACGAGTGGTTGTGACCAGCACATTCGATACACACCCTAGTAGCTCTCGTAGCTGGGCTTACCGTTCGGCCGGTAGACGCCGACGATGGTGCCGCCCTTCGTCGTCGAGACGCTGACCGGCTCCAGCGCAGTGGGGATCGCTCCGTCGGCGAACAGCCGCTTGCCGGTGCCGATGATCACCGGATGGATGGTCAGCCGGTACTCGTCGACGAGGCCGTGCCGCATGAGGGTCTGGGCGAGGTCGCCGCTGCCGACGACGTTGATGTTGCCGCCATCGGACGCCTTCAGCTTGCGCACGGCATCGACGATGTCGCCCTCCAGCAGCGTGGAGTTCTGCCACTCGACGGACGTCAGGGTCCGAGACGCCACGTATTTGTGCATGCTGTTCATCCGACGGGTGAACGGGTTGCCGGGATCAGCGGTCGGCCAGTACGACGCGAAGATCTCGTACGTCTTGCGGCCGAGCAGCATCGCGTCGGAGGGCTCGTACCAACCGGAGATAGCCGTGCCGACCTCGTCGTCGGCCACCGGCTTCTGCCAGCCGCCGTGCTCGAAGCCGCTCTCAGCGTCCTCGTCCGGACCGCCCGGAGCCTGCATGACGCCGTCCAGCGTCAGGAACGTGCAAACGATGATCTCGCGCATGGTGCGCTCCCTTCGTCGACGGGTAGACCGCACAACCGCCGGAAACTCATCGACGGAACTTCCGCGGCGCCGGGCTGCAGTGACTGGCTGCCGGGCGACCGCTCCCTGCTCGACGGGGCTTCCGGTGGTCGACGTGGAAGGCATCACGGCATGACGTGGTCCTCGCCCGAGCCGATGCTGACCGTGGCCGTCGAAAGCCCTGCCCTGCGCACCGGGTGGGCAGCGGAGCCCAAGTTATGGACAGGGTTTGTTGGTGTCCGTTGTCCAGTGCCAAATGCCCGTTGCGAGATCTCTGTCTCGGATCCCCAACCGAGTGTGGCCGATCGGACGGTGAGTTCACGCCGTATGCGTGAACGTCGTTACCTTCGTCAGTGTCGGATCAGGCCCGTGCGTTTGACGGTCGCCAGCAGCGGGGTGGTGTCGATGGCGGTGACCGCCTCCAAGGGGCCGACGCTGTCGGTGAGGAAGGTGTACAGGGCGTCGGGGTTCGCGGCGGCGACAGCGACGACCAGGTTGGCGGGACCGGTGGTGGCGGCGCAGAACCGGACGTGCGGGTGGGCGCTCAGGGTCCGCGCGGTCTCCTGCCGCGCTGGCAACTGTCGAGCGAATCGCCGAGGGACTGCGCATTCCCGGTGCCCTCCTGGGGCCGGCTGCGCAACCGCGCAGGTCAGGTCGTGGGGCACGGTCAGCCCGCCGCGTGAGCGCCGATGACGGACTGCGCGTAGACGACCCCGAGCCCGTAGGCGCCGCTGTGCTCCTTGACGATCTCCATGACCGCCTCGTAGCTCTCCTGGCGGGCCCAGTCGCGCTGGAGCTCCAGGGACCCAGGTCACCGGGACGGCGCCGCGGCGACCATGCGCTGCAGGGCGTGCTCGTGCGCGGTGGGGCTGACGCCAGCGGAGGCGTCGGCGACGACGTAGACCTCGTAGCCCTGGCTGAGCGCCGAGAGCGCCGACAGCACCAGGCACACCTCGGTCCACAGACCCAACAGGATGATCTTCCTGCGGCCGGTGGCCTTGACGGCCTCGACGAACGCGGCGTCCTTCCACGCGCTCATCGTGCTGCGGTCGATGACCTCCTGCTCGGGAAAAACGTCGACCAGCTGCGGCAGGATCGGGCCGGAGAAGGACTCCGCCGCGACCGTGCTGAGCACCACCGGGACGTCGAAGCCCTGGGCGGCCTTCGCCAGGCCGACGGTGCTGTTGATGATGGCGGTACGATCGCCGCTGCCAGTACCGAGGAACATCTGCGGCTGGTGGTCGACGAAGAGCACGACGGCGTTGTCCGGGGTGAGCAGGTCGGGGTTGGGGGCAGCCTTCACCTGGGCGAAGTCGGCCATGAGGGCTTCCTCTCTGACAGGAGTGTGCCCGCGCCCGCGGGAAGGTGCGGGGCGGATGGAGCGACGACGCCTCGGGCCGCCGCTGGTCGGCAGGTGGCCGGACCGCTCTCCCGCGCACCCGTCGTGGCGGGATCGGCGGCCTGACGCCACAGCGACGAAGTTCGTCCGACGGCACGGCCGCGTCTTTCCTCACGGCCCCCCGTGCTGTTCCGGCACTGCACAGCACCGGACATGCGAATCCGGCACCGGACGTGCTCATCCGCTCGCACCATTTCTGCCTGTGTTTCTGCCTGTGTTTCTGCCTGGTGCAGGAAATAGGGCGCTGCTTGGCTGTCCACTGCGGGCGGGAACCCGGGCCTCGCCGAAGCGGTCCGGTTGCGTTCCAGCGAGGTCGCTGCCCGTACGACGAACCGTCCGGGCCCGCCGGGCACCGGCCACCGCCTTCCGAGGAGGTGGAGCCGTCCGTCCTGTTCCCGTCCGTTACAGCCCCCTGAGTCACTTCCCCCGAGGGGAGAGCAACTTGAGCTTGGTGTTGACGACCGCTTCCGTGCCGGACCAGGACAAGGTCGCGTACTGGAACAACGCGGTGAGCAGGACACTGGTACCGATGACCGTCGCCCCGCAGGGGGACGGCCCGTTCGACGGCCGGATCGCCACCGACCGCCTCGGATACCTCCAGGTCTCCACCATGGAGGCCGACGCGGAGCGGCTCAGCCGCACTCCGGCACTGATCGCCCGGTCGTCCGAGGCGCTGGTGGCAGTCGGTGTCCAGGTGTCGGGCACGGCCACCTTCATCCAGGACGGCCGGCGGGCCGAGGTGAGCGAGGGAGACCTCGTGGTGTACGACACGGCCCGGCCGTACTCCTTCGACTATCCGCAGCGGTTCGCCACGCACGTCTTCCAACTGCCCCGCCGGTCGCTGGGCCTTGCGGACAGCGACATCCGTCAGGTCACCGGCAGCGCCATCGGTTCCGGGGACGGCTGCGGCGCGATACTGGTCCCGTTCCTGGCCACCCTGGCCTCCTCGGCGGACGGCTACTCGCCGGCCGTCGCGAGGCAGCTGGCCAGCCATGTCGTCGACCTGTTCGCCACTCTGATCACCGAGCTGTCCCACCCAGGCAGCACGGACTCCGACACCGCCCGCAACAACCTGCTGCTGCGCGTCCGCGACCACATCGACCGGAACCTGGGCGACCCGGACCTGTCACCGGAGAGCATCGCCCGGACGCACCGGATATCCGTCCGGTATCTCCACCGGCTGTTCGAAGGCGAGGGGACCACCGTCAGCCGGCTCATCCAGCAACGGCGCCTCGAGGAGTGCGGCCGCGAACTGGCCCGCCGGGGCAGGACAGTCCCCACCGTGTCCGCCGTGGCCCGGCGGTGGGGCTTCGCCAACCCCGCCCACTTCAGCAGGGCCTTCCGCGCCTCCTACGGAGTCTCCCCCCGTGAATGGCGCGACCTGCGCACCGCCCAGGACGACAACGGGCGGTCCCCGGCACCCACGTCGGCGCCGTCGTCCACCGTGATCGGCCGACCGGGGACTGGCCTCACACCGTCCGGGAGGTAAAGTGCCCGCTCGAAGCCGTGCGGGCCACCCTGTGGCCGCGGCGGCAGTGACCCGGCCACGCAGCCGTACCGTAACGGCTCCCGCTCGACCAGGCACCCGGTGCACCGAACAACCCTTTTATTTCAAGTTCCCTTGCCCCTCTCCGCAGGAGACCGTGTGACCGAGTTCACCCCTTCATCTGTTCGGCACCCGCTCCTGGACCGTCCCACCCGAGCGTTCGTGGACAGGCACCCCTGCCCGCCGTCGGCGTACGACGAGGACCCGGTACAGGCCCGGCTGAGGCTGGCCCGCCTGCAGGGCGGCGACGACCCTCTCGACGAGGAGGCCACCTCCACGGAGTGGTTCACACTGCCGTGCGGGCCGACCGGTCAGGTGCGGGTGAAAGTGGTCCGGCCCGCCGACAGCTTCGGCGACATCCCCGTCGTGCTGTTCCTGCACGGACTTGGCTGGGTCCTGGGCGACGCCGACACCCATGAGCGTCTGATCCGCGCGTTCGCCCTCGGTACGGACGCGGCCGTGGTCTTCGTCGACTACGAGCGAGCCCCTGAGGCGCAGTACCCGGTCGCCGTCGAGCAGTGCTACGCGGTCGCGCGGTGGATCTCCGAGCGAGGCGGCGAGATCGGCTTGGACGGCAGCCGGACGGCCGCCGTGGGTGACTCGGCGGGCGGCAACCTGGTGGCGGCGCTGACCCTGCTCGCGAAGGAACGCGGAGGGGTGCGGCTGGTGCAGCAGGTGCTGCTCTGCCCGGTCACCGACGCCGACTTCGACACCCCCTCGTACCAGCAGTTCGCCCAGGGCTACTTCCTCGGCCGCGAGACCATGCGCTGGTTCTGGGACCAGTACCTCCCCGACGTCCGCCGGCGCAGCGAGGCCACCGCGTCACCGCTGCAGGCCTCCGTGGAGCAGCTCACCGGATTGCCACCGGCGCTGATCGTCACCAGCGAGGCCGACGTGGTGCGCGACGAGGGGGAGGCCTACGCGGCCAAGCTCCGGGCGGCCGGCGTCGCGGTGGTCTCCATGCGCTACCACGGGACGATCCACGGTTTCATGGTGCTCGATCCGCTGCGCGACACGGACGCGGCCCGCGCCGCCCTCGTCCAGGCCCTCGACACCGTGCACGTCGCCCTGCACCGGCACCGCGGCTGATTCCTCCGCGCCGGGACGGGTGCACGCAGGTGCGCCCACAGCCCATGGCCCGTGCACGAGCAGGCAAAATGGCGCCGACCGCAGCGGGTTGGCTTCGGGGTGCGGCCCCGGGACAGAGAACGGACCGGCAGGAACCGCACAACACCCCGGGAGACGAGGAAGATCACCGTGTAACCCTTCAAGATCGTGGCTGTTTCGGCCGGCCTCAGCCAGCCCTCGTGGACACGCCTGCTCGCCGACCACACCGCCGCGGCACGTCACGACCGCGAGCGGCCGTACTCTTCGAGGCCGGTGATCTCCACCGCACCCTGAGCGCCATCCCGGGCTACGGTTTGGCCCTTGGCGAAGCGGCCAGTACCAGGAGTCGTTCGCGGAGCACCTGCGCGCGCTCGCCTTCCTGAAGGAGGCCGGCGACCGCATCGAACCGCATATCGCCCACTTCGTTCGCGCGGGCCTGGAGATGTCCATCGGCCGCGTCCACATCTTCCTCAAGAACTGGCCCGAGGCCACCGGCCACCTGTTCACCGCCATAGAACTCTGGCGCGACAGCAGCAACAAGGGCGTGGAAAGCCGCGCCCTGTTCCACCTCGGCGACGCCCTGCCGGCCACCGGACTCCGGGACGAAGCCCGGAACGCCTTCACCCAATGCCTCGCCCTCGACACGCCAGCCGACCCCATTCGCCTCACCCACGCCCGGAAACGCCTCACCGCCCTCGACGCCGGCTGAGCCCCGCCCCGGCGGCACCCGACTCGGCAGCCGCCGCACCACCGGAACCTGGTGGGCCCGCCACCATGCCCGGCGCGCGCAGGGCCTGGGCGCCCAAAGGCCGGCAGGTTCGGTCGGCTGATGTTCTCGTCGCGCACCACCGAGTACCCGCCGGTGCCCGCACGGCAGGAGCCACGGCGCGGCGGGCCAGCGGGCCCTGGCCGCCAAGCCTGCGGCACGCACAGGTCAGAGGCAGGGCACCGACGGACAAGGCGGCCAAGCCGATCGCTCTTAGCCTCTGTCCAAGGCCGCGGCACTCCGTTCCGTCGGATGCCGCCGCCGCGCAGCAGGTCCGCCCCGGCGAAGCCCTCTGCACCGGCTTCCGCCGACACGCACACAGGCAGGCACCGGGCCGGCGCACCACACGCATGGGCCGCCCCGTCCAGGGGCGTCCCTCAGACCGCACCCTCAGGAAGTGAATCGTGGATTCATCGATCTCCCGGCGTACTGTCGCCGTTTCCCTGCTCGCCGGCGCCACCGCCCTGGCAGTCCCCGGTGTCGCGTCCGCCGTCCCCGGGCGGGGCGTCGGGCGGCAGGACGACTCGGACCAGCAGCCGGTCAGCCCCACCATCGTCCTGATCCACGGCGCGTTCGCGGACGCCTCCAGCTGGAACGCCGTCACCGCCCGTCTCGTGCGGCAGGGCCACCGCGTGCTGGCGCCGGCGCTGCCGTTGCGCGGACTGGCGAGCGACGCCGCCTACATCCGCAGCGTCCTGGACAGCGTTCAAGGCCCGGTCGTACTCGTCGGCCATTCCTACGGCGGGTCGGTCATCAGCCAGGCCGCCGCGGACGCTCCGCAGGTCAAGGCGCTGGTCTACATAGCCGCCTTCGTCCCCGACATCGGCGAGAGCGCGCTGGACCTCACCGACAAGTACCCCGGCAGCACCCTGGCGCAGGCCACATCCACCCAGCTCTACCCCCTGCCGGGTGGCGGTGAGGGGCAGGAACTGGTCATCAAGAGAGACCTGTTCCGCGACCAGTTCGCGGCGGGTGTCCCAGTCGCCACCGCCCAGGTGATGGCCGCGGGCCAGCGCCCGATCACCCTGGCCGCGCTCCAGGAGAAGGCCACCGCGGCGGCGTGGAAGAAGATCCCCAGCTGGTACCTCGTGGCCGGGGAGGACCGCAACATCCCGCCGGCCGCCGAGCAGTGGATGGCCGCCCGCGCAGGCGCCCGCACCGTGACCGTCGACGGACCCCACGCGGTCGCCGTCAGCGACCCCGGGCCCGTGACCCACCTGATCCTGCGTGCCGCCCGCGCCGTTCACTGACACACCGGCAGCCCGCCCTTGAGACGCGGCTTTCCTCCTGGAGCCGTCGGCTGAACACCGCGACGCGACGAGGCTCCCGTGGTGGACGGCGACGTACCACGTCGTCGGTCCACCGCGGGATGCACAACGGCTTCCGGCTCGACTCCACGGGAGATGACCAGGCAACCCGGAATGCACGCAGAGTGCGCCGGTCGTGTCCTCACAGTGCACCGCCGCCTTCCATGGCCACACATCACTCGTCACCGCGGTTAGGTTCGATTCCGCATGTCGATCACGGTGGAATTCCCCGCCCGGGCGACCACCGCAGCGCACAAGGGAGTTCGGCGACCGGCAGGCTCATGCGCCCGGCGGCCGGGACCGGGTGCAGGGCGATGGACCGGCACCGTCGGACGGTCACCGGTGCCCGGCCGGGTCCCCCGTGCGTCGGCGAACCATGCCGCGGCCCCATTTCCCCGACCAGTCCTTCCCGACAAGGAGCACCATGGCCAAGCAGACAGTTGCCGAGCAGTACGTCGACCTCCTGGCCCGCGCCGGTGTGCGGCGGATGTACGGCGTGGTCGGCGACAGCCTCAACCCGGTGGTTGACGCCGTGCGGCGGCACCACGACCTGGAGTGGGTGCAGGTGCGGCACGAGGAGGTCGCGGCCTTCGCCGCCGGCGCCGAGGCGCAGCTCACCGGCCGGCTGGCCGCCTGCGCGGGCTCGTGCGGACCCGGCAACCTGCACCTGATCAACGGCCTTTACGACGCCCACCGTTCGATGGCCCCGGTCCTCGCCCTGGCCGCCCAGATACCCAGCAGCGAGATCGGCACCGGATACTTCCAGGAGACCCATCCGGACCGGCTGTTCCAGGAGTGCAGCCACTACTCGGAGCTCATCTCCTCGCCCCGGCAGATGCCCCGGGTGACGCAGACGGCGATCCAGCACGCCGTCGGCCGGCGAGGCGTGTCGGTGGTGGCTCTCTCCGGCGACGTCGCCTCCGAGGACGCCCCGGACGGCGGCACCGAGCTCGCCATACCCCTGGACCTGCCCGTCGTCCGGCCCGGCGATCAGGAACTGAGCCGGCTGATCCAGCTCGTCGACGCCGCCGAGAAGGTGACGGTCTTCTGCGGCCGGGGCGTCGAGGGCGCCCACCAGGAGGTCATGGCCTTCGCCGAGAAGGTCAAGGCCCCGGTCGGGCACGCGCTCCGCGGCAAGGAGCACATCCAGTACGACAATCCGTACGACGTCGGCATGTCCGGTCTTCTCGGCTACGGCGCCGCCTACGAGGCGATGCACGAGTGCGACCTGCTGCTGCTCCTCGGTACCGACTTCCCGTACACGGACTTCCTGCCCCGCCACGTCAAGACCGTCCAGGTCGACATCCAACCCGAACGGCTCGGCAGGCGCACGCAGTTGGAGCTCGCGGTCTGGGGTGACGTGGGCCAGACGCTCAAGTCGCTGACCCCGGCGGTGCGCGAGAAGACCTCGCGCCGTTTTCTCGACCGGATGCTGCGCCGCCATGTCCACGCACTCGAAGGCGCGGTCGGCGCGTACACCCATGACGTCGACAGGCACACCCCCGTCCACCCCGAGTACGTGGCCTCGGTCCTCGACGAAGTGGCCGCGGACGACGCGGTGTTCACCGTGGACACCGGCATGTGCTGTGTGTGGGGCGCCCGTTACCTCACCCCCAACGGGCGCCGTCGCATCCTCGGTTCCTTCGTGCACGGTTCCATGGCCAACGCGCTGCCCCAGGCCATCGGCGCACAGTTCCTCGACCGCCGTCGGCAGGTGGTGTCCCTGTCCGGGGACGGCGGGTTCTCCATGCTGATGGGTGACTTCCTCACGCTCGTCCAGTACGACCTGCCGGTCAAGGTGGTCGTCTTCAACAACTCGTCCCTCGGCATGGTCGACCTGGAGATGATGGTCGACGGCCTGCCGCCCCACGCCACCTCGTATCCGCACACGGACTACGCGGCCATCGCCAGGGCCTCGGGCGCGTACGGCGTCCGGGTAGAGGAACCGTCGAAGGTGCGCGAGGCGCTGCGCGAGGCGTTCGCCCACGACGGCCCCGCGCTGGTCGACGTCGTCACCGACCCCGACGCCCTCGCTATCCCGCCGAAGATCACTTCACACCAGGTGACCGGCTTCGCCCTGTCGGCGAGCCGCACCGTCCTCACCGGCGGAGTCGGCCGCATGCTGCACCTCGCCCGGACCAACCTGCGCAACGTGCCGCGGCCTTGATGTGCCGGTGAGGGACGCCGGCCAAACCGGCGACACCCGCAGGCGAGAGGCGGTGCGACCTTGATCAACGAGTGGTCCGGCCCTCGTCCTAGCTTGTCCAGTGAATCGACCGAATCGACTGAATCCGCTGAATCGGCTGTATCGGCTGTATCGGCTGTATCGGCGCAGAACGGTGCGCGTGGGGCGCGCCGTCGGCCGCGCGTTCAGAATCGCAATGGAGATTTCAATGGCCTTCCTCGAGCCGGATCCAGGAGAACTGCGACCGCTCACCACCGGCGGCCCGGCCGCCGACCGGGTGGTCCACGACCGGGCCACCGGTACGCCGGAAGCCCTGCGGGAGGACCTGGTCCGGCTGCTGGGTCCGCACAAGGTGCTGCACACCATCTCCGACCTGGTGAAGTACGCCTCCGACGCCAGCCCCTACCGCTTCGTACCCCAGGTGGTCGTGATCGCCGAGGATGTCGAGGACGTGGCCGCGGTGCTGCGGTACGCCCATGAGCACCGGCGGGAGATCGTCTTCCGGGCGGCCGGGACCTCGCTGAACGGACAGGCCCAGGGCAAGGACATCCTGGTCGACGTGCGCCGGCACTGGACCGGCGTCGAGGTGCTCGACGACGGCGCCGAGGCACGGATCAGGCCCGGCACGACCGTGGGACGCGCCAATATCGTGCTGTCCCGGCACGGTCGCCTGATGGGCCCCGATCCAGCGAGTTCCAGCGCGTGCACCGTCGGCGGGGTGGTCGCCAACAACGCCTCGGGCATGACCGCCGGAGTGGCCCGCAACTCCTACCGTTTGCTCTCCTCCCTCACTCTCGTCCTTCCGTCGGGCACGGTCGTGGACACCGCGGCCCCGGACGCCGACGAGGCGCTGCGCGAGGCCGAACCCGAGCTGTGCGACGGGCTGTCGGCGCTGAAGGCCGAGATCGAGGGCGACAGCGAACTGGTCGCCCGGATCCGGGCGAAGTACGAGCTGAAGAACACCAGCGGCTACCGCCTCGACGCCTTCCTGGACGGCTCCACCCCGGTGGAGATCCTGCGCGGGCTGATGGTCGCCTCCCAGGGCACCCTGGGCTTCATCGCCGAGACCGTGTTCCGGACGGTCTCCCTGGACCGTATGACCCACACCGCACTGCTGTTCTTCCCCGATCTCCCGGCGGCCGCGGCCGCCGTGCCGCTGTTCAACGCCGCCGGAGCACGCGCGGTGGAGCTGATGGACGGCAACACCCTCCGGGCCTGCGCGAGCGTCGACGGGGTGCCCACGGACTGGGCCGATCTGCCCCGGGAGACCGCCGCTCTCCTTGTGGAGTTCCGTGCCCCCGACGAACAGGCGCGCGAGGCCCACCGGCAGGCCGCCGCCGACGTGCTGGCGAAGCTGACGCTGGTGGCCCCGGTGGCGTCCGTCACCAACCGCTTCGTCGAGGACCCGGCCACGATCCGAACGTACTGGCACGCCCGTGAGGCCTTCATGACGGCGGTGGGCAAGGCACGCCCTGCCGGGTCGACCCTGATCACCGAGGACTTCGCGGTGCCGCCCTCGCGGCTCGCGGAAGCCAGCGAGGCGCTGACGGAACTTCAGGAGCGGCACGGCTTCGACGCCGCGGTCGCGGGCCACGCGGCGCACGGAAACCTGCACTTCCTGCTCGCCTTCGACGCCGCCCGCCCCGACGAGGTCCAGCGCTACGCGGCCTTCATGGATGAGTTCTGCGCCATGGTGGTGCACCGTTTCGACGGCTCGCTCAAGGCGGAGCACGCCACCGGCCGGAACATGACCCCGTTCCTCGAACTCGAATGGGGCCCCCGCGCGACCGAACTGATGTGGCGGGTGAAGCAGACCCTCGACCCGGCAGGAGTCCTCGCTCCCGGAGTGGTGCTCAACCGCGACCCCGCGGCCCATCTCCTGGGCCTCAAGACCATCCCCACCATCGAGGCCGTCGCCGATCCCTGCATCGAGTGCGGTTTCTGCGAGCCCGTCTGCCCGAGCCGCGACCTCACCACCACGCCACGTCAACGGATCGTGCTGCGCCGGGAGATGATGCGCCAGCCCGTCGATTCGCCGGTCATGGACAGCCTCCTCGAGTCCTACGCCTACGACGCGGTCGACACCTGCGCGGGCGACTCCACCTGCAAGACGGCCTGCCCGGTCGGCATCGACACCGGCGCCATGATGAAGCGCTTCCGCCACCAGCGGCACTCGGAGCGGGAGGAGCGGTACGCGGCCCGGGTCGCGGAGCGGTTCTCCCTCGCGGAGTCGTCGCTACGGACCGCCCTCGGTGTCGCGGACCATCTCGGCGACCGGTTCCTGGGCGGCGTCACGTCGACGGTACGCAAGGCCGTGTCGCCCGACCTGGTGCCCGAATGGCTTCCCTCCATACCGGCCCCCGCGAGTCCACGACTGCCCCGCACGGACCGGAAGAACGCTGCGGCCGTCTACTACGTCGCGTGCGTCAACCGGATCTTCGCGGGACCGGATGGCGCCGAAGGGCCGTCCCTGCCCGAGGCGGTCGTCGAGGTCTCCCACCGGGCCGGGCGGCCGGTCTGGATCCCGCCGGACATGTCCGGGTCCTGCTGCGCGACCATCTGGCACTCCAAGGGGTACGACGCCGGCAATGAGGTCATGGCGAACCGCATCGTGGAACGGGCCTGGGAGTGGACCGACAGCGGGCGTCTGCCGCTCGTCGTCGACGCGTCCTCCTGCACGCTCGGCATCGGGCGGGAGGTGGAGCCGTATCTGACGCCGGAGAACCTCCGCAAGCACCAGGCTCTCACCGTCGTCGACTCGATCGTCTGGGCCGCCGAGGAGCTGCTGCCGCGTCTGGAGGTGACCGAGCGACTCGACAGCGCGGTGATCCACCCGACCTGTTCGATGCGGCACCTGGGCGATGTCGAGCAACTCCGCGCCGTCGCGGGGATCGTCGCGCGGGACGTGAGCGAGCCGGTCTACGCCGAGTGCTGCGGTTTCGCCGGCGACCGGGGCCTGTTGCACAAGGAGCTGACCGAGGCAGCGACGGCACATGAGGCGGCCGAGGTCACCGCGGGCACGTTCGACGCCCATCTGTCGGCCAACCGCACCTGCGAGATCGGCATGGAGCACGTCACCGGCCGGCCATATCACTCGGCGCTGCTCGCACTCGAACGCGCCACACGGCCCGTCGGCGCCACCCGGTCCACCGGCGCCACCCGACCGGCAGCCTGAGCGGCGCGGCCGTGTCCGGGGGCGGGCCGACGGCGCCCCCGCCCCGACCTGCGCCCCGACCTCCACCCCACCCCACCACCCCTCGCACCAGGAGCACATCGTGCGCATAGCCAATCTCGCCGGCCGGCTGGTCGTGGTCACCGCCGACCGGGCGGTCGACGTCCAGAAGGCCAGCGACGGTCTCTTCTCCTCAAACCCGCAGGAGGTCTACGCCCGCTGGGAGGAGTTCCGTACCTGGGCCGGTCAGGCGGACCTCGGCGACGGCGTCCCCTTCGATCCGGCCGACCTCGGCGCACCCGCACCAACGCCGCGCCAGCTGCTCGCCGTCGGCCTGAACTACCGCGAGCACGTCTCGGAGGCGGGATTCACCGTCCCGGACGGCATGCCGCCGGTCTTCACCAAGTACGCGACCAGCATCAGCGGCCCGGTCACCGAGGTGGCGCTGCCCGAGGGAGGCCACACCGACTGGGAGGTGGAGCTGGTCGTGGTCGTCGGCCGCGAGGCCTACCGGGTGTCCGAGGCCGACGCCTGGAGTCACGTCGCCGGTCTGACGGTGGGCCAGGACATCTCCGAGCGCGTCATCCAGATGGCCGGTCCGGCTCCGCAGTTCAGCCTCGGCAAGTCCTATCCGGGCTTCGCCCCGATGGGCCCCTGGCTCGTCACTCCCGACGAGTTCGACGACCCCGACGACCTGGAGCTGACCTGTGCCATCAACGGTGAGGAGGTGCAGCGGGGCCGCACCCGGCAGCTCATCTTCTCCGTCCCGGCCATCATCTCCAGGCTCTCCGAGGTGCTCCCACTGCTGCCGGGAGACGTCATCTTCACGGGCACGCCCGCGGGTGTCGGCCTCGGTCGCTCGCCGCAGCGCTGGCTGGCGCCCGGCGACGAACTGGTCAGCGCCATCACCGGCATCGGCGAACTGCGCCAGCGCTTCGTCGGCTGACCGCGCGGGGCCGCGGCAGAATCCGCGACCCCGCGAAGACACCGAACAGAACGACACGGAACGCAAAGACAGGAAGAAGCAATGACAGCAACTATGCATGGCAAGCGGGCCGGCCTGCTGGCCGCCGCCGTGGCAGCGGCCCTCGCGGCGACCGTCGCGGGCCCCGCGGCCGCAGCCCCGGCTCCCGATGTGCACTTCGTGGCGCATCTGGACATGGCCGACGGGCAGCGCCCTGAGAACATCACCCTGGAACCGGACGGCAGCGCCGGCGTCACCTTCGCCTTCAGCCGTCAGGTGGCCCGCATCACTCCAGACGGCCGGGTGCATGTCCTCGCGACCCTTCCGGCGCCCCCGGCCGACGCCAGCACCCCTGCCCTGACCTCGCCGTTCCTCGGCGGCATCGTCCGGGCCCAGGACGGGACGCTCTACTTCCTGTATGCCACGGGCAGCAGTGACCTGACCGGCCTGTGGCGCCTGCGTCCCGGCGGCACGCCGGAGCGCATCTCCGCGTTCCCGGCCGACGGCCTTCCCAACGGCCTGGCCCTCGACAGCCGCAGCGGCCTGCTCTACGCGGCCGACTCGGTCCTCGGCACGGTCTGGCGGGTGCCCACCAGCGGCGGCACGCCCGGCAAGTGGGCCACCGGACCCGAGCTGGAATCCACCGGGTTCCTCGGCGCCAACGGCATCAAGATCCACAACGGTGCGGCCTGGGTGTCCAACCTGGACAAGGGCACCGTACTGCGCATCCCGATCACCGCTGAGGGCACCGCCGGTCCCGTCGAGACCAAGGCCACCGACCTTGTGAACATCGACGATATCGCCTTCACCGGCGCCGGTGACACCCTGCTGGCCGCGATCAACGCGGACAACGAGGTCGCGCTGGTGAGACCGAACGGCACCCACACCGTGGTGCTCACCGCCACCGACGGACTGGAGAACCCGACCTCCCTGGCCGTACGGGGCGTCACGGCGTATATCGCGAACGGTGCCTACTTCACCAACGAGGACCCCAACCTTCTCGCCGTCCGGATCACCGGCGACAAGTAGGGACAGCAGAGGCGGCCACGGCAGGGCGGCTGCTCGTCGGGCCGGAGATCCGACTCGACAAACAGCCGCCACTCCCTTCGAATCTACGAGCGGGCACCCATGACAGAACTGACAGGCATCACCCACCACACCGCCGAACTCAACGGGATCAGGCAGCACTGGGTCAGTGCCGGAGAAGGACCGCCGGTCTACCTGCTGCACGGCTTCCCCGAGACCTGGTACGGGTGGCGCAAGCAGATACCGGTGCTGGCCGAGCGGTTCACCGTGATCGCGCCCGATCTCCGCGGCTACGGCGACACGGACAAGCCCGCCTCCGGCTACGACAAGCGGACCATGGCCAATGACGTGATCGCGCTGATGGACCATCTCGGCCATGAGCGCATCACCCTGGTCGGTCACGACCGCGGCGCACGCGTCGGCACCCGGTTCGCCAAGGACCACCCTGACCGGATCGACCGGTTCGTGGCCATGGACAACATCCCGACCCGTGTCATCGCCGACACCTATGACGTGACCCTTGCCCGGCAGGGCTACTGGTTCTTCACCTTCCTCGGCGTGCCCGACCTTCCCGAGGCGCTGATCGCCGGCCGTGAGGAGACCTGGCTCACGCACTTCTACCGGAGCTGGTCGTACGACCCCGAGATGCTCAGCCCGGAGGAGATCGCCGTCTACGTCCGCGCCTACCAGCAGCCGGGCGCGGTGCGGGGATCCTGCATGGACTACCGTGCGTCGGCCGAGGACGTGGCCCAGGACCGCGAGGACGCCGACCAGCTCATCGAGTGCCCCGTGCTGACCCTGTGGGGCGAGGACTTCAGCGCCGTCGGGCAGGCCTACGACGTCCTGGACGTCTGGAAGGGGCTGGCGCGCAACGTCCGAGGAGTGCCGATTCCCCAGTGCGGACACCTGTGCCAGGAGGAGCGCCCCGAGGTCGTCAACGCGGAGCTTCTCGACTTCCTCACCGGCTGGCAGGGCTGACCCGGCAGCCCCGTCTCGTGGGCGCGACGGCAGCCAGGGCAGTCCGTCCGCGGCCGGGCTGGTCGCGCGGCCGGGCTTCATCGGTCGACCGCACGACCCGCCCGGCCGCGCCACTCGCCCGCCCGATACGGGAGCGGCCGCGTACCGACGGCAGGCCGGTGCGGCGGTGCCGGCGTGTCCCTGGCGCGCGCGGTGCTGCCCGAGATCCCCTTGTCGTACGAGGTTCCACGTATTCGGCGGACGGGAGCGCCTTGTGGAACACCCGCCCGGTCGCCTCGACGGGCAGGGTGCGGTCTCTTGACCGCGGGTGTCCTTCGGGACCGATCGCCCTCATGAACCGAACTCATGGAGTGGAAAAGCAGAGTCGGGCGCGGGCAGACCAGAAACAGGGCACCGACGGCAAAGTGCCGCGCCGATTCGCCCATAGTGTCCTGTCCGAGCCCACGGCTGCCGATCCGGCCGGACGGCAACCGCGCCAAGGTCCGGCTCGCCCCCCTCATACCTCCCCTGGAGACAGACAGTCATGTCCAACGACTCCACCACTCCGGTCACGCCCGTCCTTGAGACGGCCGCCGCGGAATTCTCCGCGGCCACCGCCAACCCGCCGTACCTGTTCGACCTGGCGCCCGCCGACGGGCGCAAGGCGGTCGACGAGGTGCAGTCCGGCGAGATCGCCAAGCCGGCGGTCGACGAGGAGTGGATCACCGTCGACGGCGGCCCCACCGGTTCCGTCCGCGCCCGCATCGTCAAGCCCGCCGGTGCCACCGGCGAGCTGCCCGTCATCATCTACATCCACGGGGCCGGCTGGGTGTTCGGCAACGCGCACACCCACGACCGCCTGGTGCGTGAACTGGCGGTGGGCACCGGGGCCGCGGTGGTGTTCCCCGACTACAACCTCTCGCCGGAGCACCGCTACCCGGTCGCCATCGAGCAGAACTGGACCGTCGCCCGCTGGATCGTCACCGAGGGGGCGAGCAAGGGCCTGGACGCCACCCGCATCGCCGCCGCGGGCGACTCGGTCGGCGGCAACATGACCGCCGCCCTGACGCTCATGGCCAAGGAGCGCGGGGGTCTCCCCCTGGTCCAGCAGGTGCTGTTCTACCCGGTGACCGACGCCTCGTTCGACACGGCGTCGTACCACCAGTTCGCCACGGGCTACTTCCTGCGCCGTGACGGCATGCAGTGGTTCTGGGACCAGTACACGACCGACCCCGCCGAGCGGGCCGAGATCACGGCCTCCCCGCTGCGGGCGACCATCGACCAGCTTGCCGATCTGCCGCCGGCGCTGGTCATCACCGGCGAGGCCGACGTCCTGCGCGACGAGGGTGAGGCGTACGCCAACAAGCTCCGCCAGGCCGGGGTCGCGGTGACCGCTGTCCGTTACCAAGGCATCATCCACGACTTCGTGATGCTCAACGCCCTGCGTGAGACCCACGCCGCCGAGGCGGCCATCACGCAGGCCGTGCACACCCTGCGGACCGCGCTCCACACCGCCTGACCCACACTCCGTCCACCGAAAGGAAGTTGAGCCATGTCGAACACCGACAGCCCCACCGTCGTCCTGATTCACGGCGCGTTCGCGGACGCGTCCAGCTTCGCCCGTGTCATACCGGAGCTGATCGACCGCGGCCTGAACGTGGTGGCCCCCGCGGTACCCAACCGCAGCCTGCTCGGCGACTCCGCGTACATCGCCTCCGTCGTCCGTCAGATCCCCGGGCCGGTCGTCCTGGTCGGCCACTCGTACGGCGGTGCCGTGATCACGGTCGCGGGAGTGGAGGAGAACGTCAAGGCGCTGGTCTACCTGGCCGGTTACGCCCTGGAGGAGGGCGAGAGCCTGGGTGAGCTGCAGGGCGGCTTCCCCGACTCCGACCTGGCCGCCGCGCTGGTCTACACGCCCTTCCCGGTCGAGGGCTCCACCGAGCCCGGCACGGACGTCTCGGTGCAGATCGACAAGTTCCCCGCGATCTTCGCCGCGGACGTGGACCCCGATCTCGCCGCGGTCCTCGCCGTCTCCCAGCGCCCGCTGGCCGCACTGGCCTTCGCCGAGAAGGCCCCCGCCGCGGCCTGGAAGACCAGGCCCTCCTGGGGCCTGGTCTCCTCGTCCGACCACACCATCAACCCCGACGTGGAGCGCTTCGGCTACAAGCGGGCCGGCATGACCACCGTCGAGGTCGACTCCTCGCATCTGGTGATGCTCGCCCACCCCCGGCGCGTCGCCGACCTGATCGAGGAGGCAGTCCGCGCCGTCGGCTGACCGGCGGCGGACGTACCTCCGGCGCAGCGCTGAGGCCCCGTGGGGGACGGCGACTTGGAAAAGTCGTCCGTTCGCCGCGGGGGCCTCTCCTTTCGGCTCCTTCCGGCAGCGAGGCCTGCGGGTGTCAGTCGGACGCGCCCGCCGGCCCGTCTTGAAGCTCAACCCGCGGACCGGCCGCTCGTTGACGCTGTCGTCGGCGGCGCCGCCTGCCGGGCGAGCCGCCTGCGTTCCGCCTCGGTCAACCCGCCCCAAATGCCGTACGTCTCCCCCAGCGTGAGCGCGAACTGCGCACTTTTCCTGCACGGCGCGGGTCCAGCACACGCCGCGCGCCCGCTCCTTATGACAGCGGCGGTCGGTGAAGGGCACCGACGCGGTCCAGGCCGTCCGGGGAGACGGTCTCCGCGTGGTCGAACAGCCACCGGTTGCCGCCCGGGAAGAGCCCCTCGGCGCGGAGGCGATGATTCTCTGGTCGATGACCATCGTCATGAGCCGACGCCTTGCCCACAGACCGCACTGAACGTCCCCGGGCTCGCCTCGGCCAGCCGGCCCCGCGCAACCAGGCGCTTCGCCTTCGACCGCACCCCCTCGACCTTCGCCGGAACCGGCTCGAGCCCCAGCGCCGCCGCGAGGTCGCGACAGTCCATCACGGGACTTCCACCCGACGAGTGGACACCGTTTCATCCTGTTATGCGGCGAGTTCGAGCGTACTCGATCGCCGCTCGTAGTCGACCGGGCTGAGC
>NZ_JBIAWZ010000043.1:0-17750 GCF_042896175.1 Streptomyces sp. NPDC001315
CAGTTGCACTCGCGTCACGCAAGACGATCTACCGGACCACGCCTCGACGCGAGGGCAATACCCGAAGATTGATCGCGACTCGATACGCGCCCTAGGTTGACCTCGGCCTCCAGCGCGGCGGCCAGCATCCGGCGGGCGCCCTCCCGGACGATGTCGTCGATCAGAGAGCCGGTCTCGGTGGTTCCGCCGGCATTCACTACGCTGGAGCACGCGGGCGTGCCTTCCCCCGACCCACGTTCGCAGCGCGGGCCTACTCGGAGATCAGAAGTCGATCACTCGATAAGGTACGCCCGTTTGCGTCCAACCCGAGGCCGATCCACAGATCTTGAGCATTGCTCCACGGCAACTGAACCCTGATGCGGCGGTCGCGGAGCTCCGCACCCGCAGGGATGGCCTCAACGACACGGAACTTGAGAGGCCGCCGCTCTCCGCTCCCGGCACCCGCGGGGGTGGCTCTCACGCCGTCCTGATGGCGGCAGACGCGTACAACTGCTCCCCTGCTCCTTCACGAAGTGAAGGAGCAGGGGAATCTGGGGAGCGAGAAGCAGAAGGACTCACCGATCGCCTGTCGGTGAGTCCTTGAGTGCGGGTTGCGTCAGTGGGACGAGACGAACCCTGTTGACTGGTCGAGGTGAAAGGGTGAGCCGGGGCTCTCGGGCGTCCAGCCCTGAGTGAGAGCGGTGCGGATGGTGTCAGCCACCTGGGATGGCAGGACTGGGCTGCATGGGGTGCCGAACCAGTTGCTCGGATGCGGCTGATTGGTAGTGATCACCAGCGTGGTGCCTGGATTGTCCGCATGCTCGACCGCGTAGGTGAGAGGCGAGTGGACGAGTCCCTGGTCGTAGGTCGGCCGTCCGCGCAGGCGCCATCGGTAGGTGGTGCCGTCCACGTTGATGAGCCGCGATCCCTTTTTGACCAGTGCCATGTCCACATCCTTTCCCATGTGACAGTAGTGAACGGCGACTGATCGTGTCCTGCTGATTCCCGTCGGACGGTGTCAGCTTCTGCGCATCGGGATCACGTCACGACTTGCTGCTGGGATGGTGACGGGCTTGTCGCAGTGCGGGCAGTTTCGGACGGCGGTGGGCGCGAGTGGTGTCGGGTACTGGCAACCCTGGCGTCACCGGTTCGCCTTCAGCGACGTCGGCGCCTTCGTCGCGGTCGCGGCGTCGGCGCCGAGCGGCCTCTGCTTTGCAGCGGGGGGGTGCAGTAGGTGTGCCGGGCCGCCGCAGGTCAGTTGGCAGGCGTACTACCGCGCCCGCAGCGGACTCGGCGACGACGCCCCGCGCGCGAAGCTGCGAGAGCCAGCTCCAGATCGCTGCGGCTGCGCAAGGTGTCGGGGTGCTGGGCGCCCAAAATACGCGTGCGCTCCTCCAAGGTCTGGCGGTGCAGTTCGGCCGCCTGCGCATACTCACCCAACCCATGCAGAGCAGCAGCCAGGTTGCTGCGGCTTCGCAGGGTGTCGGGATGGTCGGGGCCCAGAAGGCGACTTTGTGTGTCTTGAAGTTGTTGATGTAGAGCGTGCTCGAGGGCCTAGGCGCCGGCGTCGTTGAGTACGTCAGCGAGAGTCTCAACTGTGTCGTGGGCGTCGGCGCGGGCCTCTGGGCTGCGGTCGAGCAGGAGCGCTAGGTGTGGAGCCAGGAGGCGGGCGGCGGGCCAGCCTGGGCGCCCGGCCCCCGCAACGTCGTGGACGGCTTCGGTCAGCCGGTCGGTGAGGGCTCGGTGCCACCGGGCGAGGTCGTTGGTCTCGGCTGTGAGAGCTAGGGCCTGTTGTGAAAGTGCCGACGGGCCGGACGAGGTGATGTCCAGGTCCGGCCCGTCCG
This sequence comes from Streptomyces sp. NPDC001315, assembly GCF_042896175.1. Lineage (NCBI taxonomy): Bacteria > Bacillati > Actinomycetota > Actinomycetes > Kitasatosporales > Streptomycetaceae > Streptomyces > Streptomyces sp. NPDC001315. Next base: position 1,824 of record NZ_JBIAWZ010000043.1, read on the forward strand.
CTCGTCTCTACAGGTCGAGCTGATACTGCAGTGTCGTGTGCGTGGGCAGGTAGCCGAGGCTGTCGCTGATGTGTCTCATGTGCGTGTTGCTGTCGGCGGTGTCGGTCAGGAGGCCGCCGAGGTCCGGGTAGTGCCCGTGGGCCTGTCGGATCGACTCGGCCTTCATCCAGCGGCCGAGGCCGTGTCCGCGATGCTCGGGCAGCACGCCGGTGCCGTAGTGCTGGGCATCACCTGTGCCGCCGCCGGGCACGACGAGTTCGGTGAACCCGGCGATCGAGCCGTTGGAGGTGTCGATGGCGACGACGGTGTGCAGGTGGTCGCCGCGCTGTTCGACTGCCTTTGCCGCAGCCCGGACCCGGTCCACGTCCCAGGTCGTGGTGCCGTGGTCGGTGTCCTCCATGGGCATGTCGTCCATGGCGCGACGTGAGTCGGCGAAGGTCTGGGAGAGATCGTCGGGGACGGTTCCCTGCCAGGACGCCAGCCGGTAGCCGGAATGCGGACGCTCAATGATCTCTGCCAGGGAGGGGATGTCCACATCGGCCAGGGGCAGGCGGGAGTACCTCAGGGTGAGGACCTTGCGGAAGCCGCGGGCCGGCAGGAAGTGGTCGCCGGGCGATCCGGCCCCGGCCTGCGCGACGACGCAGCGCCGGGTGTTGTCCCGGGCGGCGGCCACGGCAGTGTCGAGAAGCCGGGAGCCGACGCCCTTGCGGCGCTCCACGGGATGGACGTGGAGGGTCAGTTCCGCCAGGTGCTCTTGTCCGCCATCGAACAGGCGCAGAAAGGCCGTCCCGACAGGGATGGAATCGGCGTCGGACGCCAGCCATGCAAGGCGTCGGCTGTGCGCCCCGTGAGCGGGGTCGGTCAGTGGGGTGATGCGGAGCGACAAGGTGTCTCCGTCGTGAGGAGGTGGCAAAGGTCAGTACGCGGGCTCAACTGCTGGGCACTCCTGCGCATGTGCTCCACACCTCCTCGTCGACAGTGCCGGTCCGGATCAACGTGGACGGCTGGGAGAACGTAGCTGGTCTATCGGCTCCTCGGCAAAGGGTTAACTGAAGGCTGCTGCGGCCGCGGGGTCACAGCCACTCATTGATGGCCGCGACCAGCACGGTTGCTTCGTAGCGGACGGCGAGTTTGTCGTATCTCGTGGCCACGGCCCGGTGGCGCTTGAGGCGATTGATCCCGCATTCGACCGCGTGCCTCTCGCGGTAGTCGGCCTTGTCGAACGTCGGCGGCAGGCCGCCGCGGGAGCCGAGCTTCTTACGGTTGCGGACCTGGTCCTTCTTCTCCGGGATCGTGCACCGGATCCCGCGTCGGCGCAGGTAGGCACGGTTCTTCCGGGAGCCGTACGCCTTGTCGGCACGCACTCTGTCCGGCCGCTTGCGGGGACGCCCCAGACCCTGCCGTGGCACCCGGATGTTCTCCAGGACCGGTTCGAACTGCGGGGAATCCCCGCGCTGCCCGGCCGTGATCACAATCGACATGGGCTTTGCCCCTGCTCGACCGCGAGATGGACCTTGGTGGTCAGCCCGCCTCGCGAGCGCCCGAGACCGTGGCCTTCCGGCTCGACCTCAACGCCGCCGGGCGGCTCCGTCTGAAGATCCCCCTTTTGACCGCTCCGGCGGCGTGCTGGTGGGCGCGGCAGATCGTCGAGTCGACACTGACATCCCAGGTGATCAGGTCCTTCGCGTCCGCCTGGGCCTGCAGTTCGGTGAAGACTCGCTTCCACGTGCCGTCGCGCTGGCGGCGCCGGAACAGGTCGTAGACCCGATCCCACGGCCCGTACCGCTCGGGCACATCCCGCCACGGCGTCCCGGTCCGGGTCCGCCACCGTATGCCGTCGACCAGCTGCCGCCTCGACCATATCGGCGGCCGGCCAGGCTTCATGCCCTTCGGCAACAACGGCTCCAGTTTGGCCCACTGCTCGTCCGTCAGATCTCCACGCGCCACAGGGCGTGATCATTCCACGACCAAGATCGACTTTCGCAACAGGCCCTAGTGTCCGGCGGTACGTGTGTTGAGGTCCTCGTCCGTGATGGGGCGGACCACGCGGCAAGGGGTTCCGACCGCGACGGTCATCGGGGGAATACTGCGGCTGACGACGCTGCCGGCGCCGATGACCGACCCGTATCCGATGCGAACGCCAGGCAGGACCACCGCGTTGCTGCCGATCCAGACCTTGTCCTCGATCACGATCGGTTCCGAGAACCGTCCGAAGTCAGCGCGTCGTGAGGGATGCACCGGGTGTCCCGTCGTGGTCAGTGTCACGCTGGGAGCGATCATGACACCGTTGCCTATGCGGATGTCCACGTCGTCGACGAACGTGAGGTTCACGTTCCCGAAGAAGTCGTCGCCGATGTGGACGTTGCTGCCGAACCCGGCGTGGAACGGCGGCAGCAGCACTGTGCGTTCACCGACCGAGCCGAAGATCGCGACGAGCAGCGATCGACGCTTCTCCGTTTCGCTCGGTGGTGTGTGGTTGTACTCGAAGATCTGCTCGATGCGGCGCCGAGGGGCCTGGAAGGCCGCTTCCGACTCGGTGTAGACGAGCCCCTTGGCGATCCTGGCCAGCACTTCTTCCTCGTGAGCATGCGTCACAGCGGAACGCTCCCTTCGTCCAAGCTCTCGGGCCTGAAGATGATCAGTTAGAGCATGCCGGGGCGCCGCCACTCCTGTCCGAGGACATGGTGGTCGAGGAAGTTCAGCACCGTCTCGTACATGATGCGAATGTGGTTCGGCGCCCCGATGGCGTGGCCCTCTTCCGGGAAGTACAGGAATCTGACGGGCGCACCGAGCCGCTGCAGATCGCTGTGCAGGCTCAGTGCCTGACCCATCGGGACGCGGTGGTCCTTGCCGCCGTGCACGATCAGCATCGGCGTCGTCATCTTCGCCGCGTGGAAGTGGGGCGAGTTGGCTTCGTACCGTTCGCGCTGCGTCCGCGGGTCGCCGAAGATCTTCCGGAAGTATGCGTGCATGTCCGTGTCGATCTGGAAGGCTTCCAGGTTCCACATCCCGGCGTGGGAGACGATCGCCTTGAAGCGGTCGGTGAGGGTCGCGGCCCGGTTGGCCAGGTAGCCGCCATAAGACCAGCCGGCCAGGCCGGTCCGGTTCGCGTCGAGGTCATCGCGTGCCGGTGCCGCGTCCGTCAGCGCGATGAGATCACGATAGGGCTGACCACCGTACTGGCCCCTGCCGCGCTCCTGCATGCATTGCCCGTAGCCGGTGGACAGCGCCGGATCCGGGAGCAGCACCGCGTAGCCGCGCGCCGTGAACGGCCATGGGTTCCACAACCACGTCCAGGCGCTCCAGGACATCTGTGGTCCGCCGTGCGGGGCGATGATCAGCGGCACTGGGCGCTTGGCCGAGGCACCCTCGGGCAGCGCGAGCCAGGCGCGCAACGGGAAACCGTCGTCCGAATCGACGTGCACCTCGGCTAGCGTGCCGGGAAGCGAGAGGTCGCCGGGGGCACTGAGGAAGACGGGTTGCTGATCGCCTGTGACGGCGTCCAGCCGAACCACTCGAGGCGGGCTGTCGATCGTGCTGCGCAGTGCATAGAGGGTCGTCCCATCGGGCGACACGCAGAGCGAGGCGTAGGCGCCGGAAGCGGTCAGGCGGGTGATCGTGCCGTCCGCGTCACGGCGGAAGACCGGACAGTGGCCCCGCTCGTCACCGGTGAACCACAGCGTGGCATCCCCACGGGTCGGCGAGAGGACCGCCCGTCCGGGCCACGGCCAGTTGTCGAACTCCGGCAGGAGGTCGGTCTCTTCACCCAAAGCCAGGTCGAACACGACCAGCGTGACTCGCCACTCCGTGTCATAGGTCTCCTCTCGCTGGCGCTGGCAGACCAACGCCGAGCCATCGGCCGTGAACGCCAGGCGGTAGTACTGCTGACCAGGGCGCGAGAACGTGTGGCGCTCGACGCCCGTGGCCGCATCGGCAATCATCACGACATTCGTGTCAGGAGCGCGGCCCGTCGCGGCCCGTGTGTAGGCCACCAGCGATCCGTCCGGCGAGAGCGCCATATCTGCTGTGCCCGCCAGACCCTGGCTGCCGGCGTTCACTGGAGCCCCGTCGGAGTGCAGGACGAAGGTGTGGGGTTCGTCGGGGCCGAAGCCTGTGCCAAAGGCACACGTTGTGGTCGCCTCGTACAGAACCGCGTTGACCATGGCGCTCTCGCGCTCCCGGCGAAGTTCGGCGTATGCCTCGGCATTCACCGCGCCAGGTGGCAGATCAGCGGTGTAGGCGACCGTGCGGGCGTCCTTGGCGGTGGCGAAGGCGGATATGCCTCCCGGGTGGTTGGCGATCTGCCTGGCCTCGCCGCCCTCCGGCAGTGCCCACAGTCCCACACCCTGGCTCTCGCTCTTTTCAGCGGCGGAATCTGTGTTCTCGCGGCCGGAGAGGAACAACAGTGTGCCGTCGGCAGCGAAAGCGGGAGCGAAGTCACCCTGCACGGACCGGGCCACGGGGCGGCTCTCGCGCTCGCCCGAGAGGTCCACCTCGCACAACCTCGAAACGTACCCGGTTCCCTGATCGTTGATGATCTGCACGGACGCGACCAAGCGCGTACCGTCGGGCGCCAGGACCAAGTCGGTCAGGCGAGGGTGCGTGGCGAACAGGTCGTGGAACGAGGTGGCATCATCCAAGGCGCGGATCATGACGATCATCCTGCCCGCCGCACCCGAACTGTGACAGGGGTCCGACAATCTGAGGGGACCGGAACCGAGGAGAACCGGCTCGGCGGTGATGCCTCCGATGTGGTGGAGCCACTTCTAACTCACCGCAACGCGTCTCCTACGGCAGGGTACGGGTGAGCCACACCAGTTCGCCACTGTCTTCGGTCGAGACGTGGTCGCGCTGGAACCCAAGCTTTTCGAGGACACGAAACGATGGTGCGTTCCAGGGACGCACCGTCGACCAGAGCCGTTTCCGCCCAGTCGCGATCGCTGCGTCGAGCACCGCGGACGCCGCCTCGGTGGCATAGCCCTGTCCGTGCACGCGCCGGAACAGCTCATAGGCGATCTCCGGCTCGTCAACGGAAGCCCGACCGACAGTGAGCCCGCAATACCCGATGAAGTCGCCCACATCGCGGCGGATGACGGGCAGCAGAGCAATCCCTGTCAGTGCCGACGCAGCACGCTGATCCTCGATCATCCGCCGGTTGTCCTCGATCGACGGCATGCCACCACCCCGTTCGGCGACGAGCGCGCGATGTGCATCGATGTCGGGCTCGGTCCACTGACGCAACGTCATCCGAGCGGTGTCGAGTCGGAGCGCCATCGGCGAATACGGCATGACGACACCCTACCGACGCCCCTGAGGCCGGAACCTCACCTCCCAGAGGTGGGGCCAATCGACTCGTTCACGGCAGGCCCCGAAGATCGCCCATCGGGGCCAGAGGACCCGTTCCTTTCGAGCCAGAAGACTCGTTCGAGGCCACAGCCGGTGCTCAACTGTGGTTGGCCAATTGCTCAGAGGTTGTTGGCCACCGCGGTCTCGACTTCGGTTCGGAGTCGGGGCGAGGCGGGCTGGCAGGTGGTATGGACGGAAGCGCATGGTGTCCGGCTCGGCGTCGGCGAGGTCATCGATGTCGTGCAGAGTCAGCAGGCGCAGCCACGTATCGAGATCCGCGGCGAGGTTCGCGGCGAGGTTCGCGGCGAGCATCCAGGCACCGTTGATCTCCCAGGCCGCCTCAGGCAGCTGCGCAATGGCCCGCTCGTCGTCACTGGTGATCTTCCAGCCGCCGGTTAGCGGACCGTGCGTCGCAGGGTGTTGAGGGCTTCCAAGTGTTCCAGCAGCCCGTGGGTGGCTCCGGCGCCATCCACCCGCACCAGGATTCTTGCAGCCGAGGAGCTGGGGATCTGGGCGAGTGCATCGGCGAGCACGGCGATGTGGTCGGTCACCGTGTTGGCTCCGGCGTTGCTGGGGCGCAGGAGCATGGCCAGGGGCTCAGCGGTGTTCGCACACCACGCGGCCAGCGGATGAAACCCGAACGTCTTCTTGAAGGTGACCGCGGCCCCGACCTTCTTCGAGGCCGAGGTGATGACAGTGGCGTCGAGATCGATGACGATCCAGCTGGTCAGCCGTTTGCCGGCCACGGTCAACCATGGGAAACCGCCCGGCCGCAGATGCAGGAGACTCCATACGTGCCGACGCACCCGGGCCCGCACGCTGGCGATCTTCGCCAGAGACTCCTCGTCGAGTGCGGCCAATGTGCGGCGGGCAGTGGAATCCGAGGCCATGGGGCCGAATAACGGCCGGTGATGTAACTGGAGTTGCTCGGCCTCCGACAGGTTCGCCGCCCCCAGTGCGATCGCGACCGCCAGTTGAACCAGCACTGCCGCCCGCTCCCGCCAGCCTGTTGCCGTGCTGGACGGCAGCACCTGCGCCAGAGCGACCGTCAGCCCTGTGCGGTCCGCACACCGGCACAGCAACACCGCTCCGGCATGCCCGATCAGCCTCTTCCCATCCGCCACCACCGACAGCCGACGGTCCCACCCTGTACTCTCGACCACCAGAAAAGTGTCCTGGCACGCGCACCAGATCCGACTTCAGCAATGAAATCTTCACTACCGGCTGACGCTTTCTTTCGGGGGGATAAGCATCTTGAGTGTCTGGGCCTACGTGGTGATTGCTGCCGCCTGTATCACCCTCATCCTGCTGGACACACGCGGGATCCGTATCTACCGCGCACTTCGTGCCCGCGGTATTCCGGTGAAGGCAAGATGCATGGGCGTGAACCGGGAGGAGAAAGGGTTGTACACCATCCTGCTGAACTATACGCACGCTGACGGAAACGTCTACCAGTTCAAGGAGGGGGGCTTCCGGACCCCCGTGCGTATGGGTGAGGAGCTCGATGCACTGTATGACCCCGCCGGCTATGCACCGCCGACGATCACCGCGAGAGTCACCAGAAAGGGAGCCTTCCCGTACTTCACGGTGGTGTGCCTCCCACTGCTCATAGCGGCAACGAGCGCCTTCGTCAACGGCCTTTGACCCCTTGAACACCCATCCCACATGCTCGATCACCGGAAAGGTGCCCTGACTCCTTCGTCAAAGCCGCACACGACACCCGCGTCCTTGCAGGTCAGCCACACCATCCTGCTGTCAACCTGCCACCGGACGCAATTACGCTGAATGGTAGGGGTTAACAGTCACCCCTTCACCTCCTTCTTTCTGTTCTGGGGCGAGCGCGGGGTGTGCAGAGGGGGATGTCGGGCTGGCGACCAAGACCGGACAGGCGTGGTGACCTGCGGATATGCAGCCCACGGGGCGGTGGGCTGCGGGCAGTTGGGTGAGGACGTCGGCCGGGTGGTCGGTGGGGATTCCGGCCTGGTCGGGGGCGGTGTTGTCGCATCGTGACCGTGGTCGGGGCTTTATGGTCGGTTCGCTGGTCGGGGCCGGCTGCTGTCGTGGTTCATACGCGCGGCGCCGGACAAGGACGGCGCCGCTCTCGTACGGACAGGGGCGGGAGCAGCCGACGATGACGACGACGAACGTGGATGCGGGTGGCGGGGACCGGTTGGCGTTGGCGGTGCTGCTCCAGTACCGGATGACACGACGCCCCGCCCCCAGCCGTCAAGCTCCTCGGCTTCTGCCGTACCCGGTCAGTGGCGAAGGAGTTACGTGTCAGCATGCGGTCAGTACAGCGGTGGCACCAGGCGTGGGAGCACGGCGGAGCGTCGGCGTACCGAAACCGGCCTCACCATGACGACATCACTCCAGCAAGGTCAGTAACGGTGGTTTTGCCAGAAGGGACCGCGGCGGTGCCGCACTGTCCCGTGAAGCCGTGGCGAGCTGTTGGTGCTGATGCTCTCGCGCCTGGCAGTCAAGATGGCTGGACTTGGTCGAAGAGGGCGAGGGCTTCGGCGGGGTTCGGACTCACCAGGCGTTCCAGACCGGCCGTCGTGATCTTCGCCCACCTGTCGGCCCGTGCCCACATCTGTTCCTCGAAGGCGCGGACGGCCTCGTCCAGATCTTCAGGGCCGGTGGCGATGGACTCCGCGAGTTCGGCGCCTTCCAGCATCGCGAGGTTCGCGCCCGCCCCCAGTGGGGGCATCAGATGGGCGGCGTCGCCCAGTAGCGTCACCCCGAAGACGTGGGTCCAGGTGTGGGACACGGGCAGGACGTAGAGGGGGCGGTGGACGAAAGCGGTGCCGTGGCGGAGGAGGTCGAGGACGGGAGCGGCCCAGCCGTCGAACAGAGCCAGCAGGCTCGATCGCATGGCCTCGACGTCGCTCAGGTCCAGGTTCGTGTGCCAGTCCAGCGGCGCGCGGAACTGGGCGTATACCTTGATGTGGCCGCCGCTGTTGCGCTGGGCGACGAGAGCGCGATTCACGCCGTACACAGCCACGGAACCGTCGCCGATCAGCCGGGCGAGGTCCGGGTGGCGGACATCGACGGCGTCCAGGGAGGTCTCGACCGAGGTGACGCCGGTGTACTGCGGCGTCGCGGACGAGACCGCCGGGCGGACGCGGGACCAGGCGCCGTCCGCGCCGACCACGAGGTCGAACGTCTCCTGTCGCCCGTCCGCGAAATGGACCAGTACGCCGTCCCGGGTCCCCGGCACCACCTGCGTCACGCCCCGCCCCCACTGGACGTCGAGAGGGCCGAGCAGCAGGTCACGGAGTTGCCCGCGGTCGATCTCGGGATTGGCCCGGTCGCCTGGACGGGGTCGCCAGTCGCGCAGGACGGTCCCGGCCGTGTCCAGGATGCGCATGGCCTGCCCCTCGGGACGGGACAGCGCCTGGAACTCCGCCAGCAGCCCCGCCTTGTCCAGCGCGAGCTGACCCAGCCCTTCGTGCAGGTCCAACGTGCCGCCCGGGGGGCGGGCGTCGGGGGCGGGATCGCGTTCGAGGACGGTGACAGGGTGACCATGGCGGTGCAGGACACGGGCAAAGGCGAGGCCAGCAGGGCCGCTCCCGACCACAGCAATGCGGTGTCTCATGGCAATACAGTGTATTTCTCCAATACACTGCATCGCAACAGTACGATGTGACCATGACTGTGTGGGACCGGCCGGAGCAGCCGACTCGCCCCGTCCCGCTCGACCGGGAGCGGATCGTCGCCGCCGCCGTCGCGCTGGCCGACGAGGGCGGGCTGGAGGCGGTGTCGTTGCGCAAGGTCGCCGCCCGGCTGAACGCCGGCCCGATGCGGCTGTACGGATACATCTCCACCAAGGAGGAGCTGTTCGACCTCATGGTGGACGAGGTCCAGGCCGAGATTCTCCCCGAGGAGCAGTGCGGTGACTGGCGGGAGGCGCTGCACATCCTCGCCCACCTCACCAGGCAGGCCGCTCTCCGCCATGAATGGCTGGCCGACCTGCTCGGCGGCCGCCCGGCCTTGGGCCCGAACGGCCTCGCCGTGACCGAGGCCACGCTGGCCGCCCTCGACGGTCATGGCGACATCGACACCGTCATGCGCGCCGTGGAGACCGTCAGCGCCTACTGCACCGGCGCGATCAGGCGCGAAATCGCGAACTTGCGGGCCGAGCGCGCCACGGGCCTGTCCAAGCGCGACTGGCAGCGCGCCTCCGGCCCGCATGTGACGAGAATGTTGGCCACGGGCCGCTTCCCGGCACTGGCCAAGGCCGTGTACGACGGCACGGACGTGGACGCCGAGGAATCCTTCGCGACCGGCCTGGACTGGGTCCTCGACGCCGTGGCCGCCAAACTCACCCGGCCGCCGGCGTGACGCTTTGCTCTTGCCGAATGTGAGCGAGGTCGGCGAGAGCCGGGCACAAGGGCGCTTTCACTTTGCACTTGAAGCGCTCACCCGACCGACGTGGGCGTTCTTGCGGACCGGTCCACTCGGGACCGTATCCGGCGGGTCTTCCAGTAGGACTCCGTTAGGGGCACGACACAGCAGCGGAGGCCCAGGACGCCCACGTTCCGCGGTCCTCCGACTCCGGTCACAACCAAACCAGGCGCCCCAAATCCCTTCCGGTCACTACGATGTGAGGCCAAGACAACCATTCGACCGGTGCGGTGGATGCCTGCCGGTCGAGGTCGCCGATGCCAGGGTCCGCTCCCCGGGCTGCGGTGATCTTCCTTCCCAGGAGGACCCCCCCGCATGTTCCGACGTATCGGAAACGCTGCCGTCCGACATCCCATCTGGACGATCGCGGCATGGCTGATCGCGGCGGTGGCGATCGTCGCCACCGCCCCGAGCCTGCCTTCCAGCAGCGACGAGAGCAGTTTCCTGCCCAAAAGCTACGAGTCCATCAAAGCGGCCGATCTCCAGGAGAAGGCGTTCCCCAGCGCCTTCACCCCGTCCGCGATCGCGCTGTACCAGCGCACCGACGGCGGCAAATTAACTGCTGCCGACCAGCAGGACGTCGCCCGGATCACCTCCGAGCTGGGCAAGAAGAACATCGACCAGGTGCAAAGGGTGGTCTCCGGCCAGCCGTCCGAGGACGGCAGGTACGCCCTGACCCTGATCCAGATGGACAGCAAGAACGCCGGCCAGCCCAAACAGGCCGACGCCGCCAAGGTGTTGCGTGAGGACGTCAAGGAACTGGCCAAGGGCACCGATCTTGAAGTCAAGCTCGGTGGTTCCGCCGCCCAGGCCCTCGACCAGCAGGACTCGTCCAAGCGCGGCGAGGCGCTGATCGGTATCGGCACCTTCGCAATCATCCTGGTGACTCTGTTGATCATCTTCCGGGCACCGATCCTGGCCGTGCTGCCCCTGGTGTTGATCGGCGTGGTCTCCGCGATCGCCAACGGGCTGATCGCGTATGCAACCAAGCTATTCGACCTGCAGGCCAACAGCTCCATCTCGTCGATCCTGATCGTCGTACTGTTCGGCGTGGGCACGGACTACTTCCTGTTCCTGATGTTCCGTTACCGCGAACGTCTGCGCGCCGGTGACGAGCCCAAGCAGGCCATGGTCAACGCGGTCGACCGCGTCGGCGAGGCCATCGCCTCGGCCGCCGGAGCGGTCATCATCGCCTTCTTCGCGCTGGTGCTGTCCACGCTGGGCTTCCTCAAGCAGATGGGCCCGGCGCTCGCCATCGCGGTGGCCGCCACCCTCGTAGCGGGCCTGACCCTGATCCCGGCCGTGGTCTCACTCATCGGACCGAAGGTCTTCTGGCCCTCCAAGTCCTGGCAACGGGAGCCGGAAAACGCCCGTTTCGCGGCCCTGGGCCGGGGTGTGCAGCGCCGTCCGGCGCTGACCGCCGTGGCATCGGGCCTCGTCCTGCTAGCGCTGTCGCTGGGCACACTCGGCTACAAGGCGACCTTCGACCTCGCCTCCGGGTCCATGCCCAAGACCAAGGAGTCCATGGTCGTCCAGGACGAGATGCAGAAGGCATACTCGGCGGGGGCCGCCGCCCCGACCGACGTCTACCTGTCCAGCACCGATGGCAAGCCGCTTGACAAGTCCGCCTTCGCCACCTACGCGAACAAGCTCGGCGCCGTGGACGGTGTCGCGAGCGCCCGTATGACCCAGGTGAACAAGGCCGGCACCACCGCGGACTTCACCGTCACGCTCAAGTACGAGGCGTCCACCGACAAGGCGATCGACGCCGTGAGCCGGGTGCGCGACGTCGCCCACTCCGACGCGCCCGAGGGCACCGAGGCCCTGGTCGGCGGCATGTCCTCGATCTACAAGGACATCGACACTGCGGTCAACCACGACTACAAGACGGTCTTCCCCGTGGCCGCTGCCCTGATCATGGTCATCTTGGGACTGCTGCTGCGCAGCGTGGTCGCCCCCTGGTACCTGATCGCCTCGGTGGGTCTCGGCTTCGGCGCCACCCTCGGCGCGACGGTGTGGGTCTTCCAGGAGGGGGTCGGGCATTCGGGCCTGATGTTCATGCTGCCGGTGATCATGTATCTCTTCGTGGTGGCCATCGGCACCGACTACAACATCCTCATGATCGCCCGGCTGCGCGAGGAGGCCCGCGAGGGCCGCGAGCCGCGTGAGGCAGCCGGCATGGCACTGAGGCACGCCGGTCCGACGGTGGCCGCGGCGGGCTTCATCCTGGCCGCGACCTTCGCCACGATGATGCTGGCGGGCAACTCGCTGCTCACGGAGATGGGTTTCGCCGTCTCGTCCGGTATCGCGATCGCCGCGTTCGTGATGGCGATGTTCTTCACCCCGAGCCTCACCGCGCTGATCGGCCACGCGGCGTGGTGGCCCGGCCACGGGGACCGGACGGTGGAGCTACCGACCGGTCCGAAGGCCGACTCCAACGGCAGGGGCATCGCCCCCGGCGAAGACATGGAAACGCCCGCCCACGATCCGGCTGGGCGCGGCCGGTAGCGGCACAGCAACGGTGGGTATGCCGAGATCCTGCAGCCCGGCATACCCACCCGTTCGATCCTGACCGACGTCGACGGCCCCGCTCGGGCGGAGCTGTGGCACCGCGTCCACCCCGCGCACCATGAGTGGGAGGCCATGTCCGGATCTCCGTGCGGTGCGGCCCTGCGCGGGGGCGGCGCTCCGTGCCGTGCAGGGCCACCGGTCCACGGGCCGTTCGAAGTCGCCGTCCTCGGTTGCAGCACTGACGTCATCGCGCCCGGCCGAATCGGCTGCGCCGGCCACCATCTTCTCCTACCGTGAGTGACCGGTCCACACACAACGCCCGGGCTTGCGTAAGGCGGCCAGGGCCGGCAAACCAGGGGGACGCGGTGGAGATTGAGCTGGCGGATGCCGTGGCCGCCATGAGGGACGAACTCCTTCAGGCCGCCGCCCGTGGCGCGGGCCAGGACCTGACCTTCAAAGTCGGCCCTGTCGAGCTGGAGTTCGCCGTGGAGCTGCGCACGGACGCGAAGGCGAAGGCCGGGTTCAAGGCCTGGGTGGTCACCGGTGATGTGGAAACCGGCCTGGTGCGGGCTCGCACCCACCGGGTGAAGATCGGCCTCACCCCGCAGCGGCCCGACGGCGGCGACCTGCTCATCCACGGCCGTCCCGACCAGCCGCAGGGCCCCGGGGATCTCTCCGGCCACCTCGAGCCGTAGACCCCAAGAGCCGGGCGGGAGAATACGGGTACGGGAGTGCGGAGTGGATTTCGAACGCGTCGTTGCTGTCGACGGGCCCCAGGGTCGGGGCTCAGGGTATGTGATCGCGCCCAGACTGGTGCTGACGTCGGCTCATGTCGTACCGGCAGTGAACGAAACGGTCTCGCTGTTCCGGCCGGGGCGGCCGACCGAGTGGTCGGCCACGGTCGTCTGGTGTGGCACCCCCGGCGGCCGCGACGACGCTGCCCTCTTACGCGTGGACACTCCTACTCAAAAGGCGCTGCCTGCAATGGCGGTGCGCTGAGGCCGACTGGTGACCAGCCGGCCCGGCACCCGATGCGAGACCTGGGGCGTGCCGGACCTGATGCAACGGGATGGACGCGCCGTCGAGATGTTCCACCCGCCTGGCACGCTCAACCCTGGCGATCGACATGTTGGTAACCGCTACGTCATGCACCTCGACCAGCACCCCCCAACCCCCTGGGCGGATGGCTCCTCCCCCTGGGGCGGGATGTCCGGAGCCGCGCTGTTCACCGGTGACCTCCTCATCGGCGTCATCGCCATCGACCCGGACGGCCTCGCGCACGCCGGCCTCGAGGCTGTCCCCGCCTACGTCCTCCTGCACGATCCCGACTTTCGCAACGCACTCGCCGAAGGCGGCCAGCCCGCCGACACGCTGCTGGAGTCGGTGGAATGGCAGCACCTGGCCGAAGCCGCCGACCCCACCGCCACAGGGCTGGCCCGCTCCCCGGCCGGCCTGCTGCGCGCCGGCCGCCAGACAGTTCCCTTCCGCGGTCGCACCCAGCTACTCGAGCACCTGGACGGGAGTTGGCGCGCAAGAAGCCCGAGGCCCACCTGCCCCAGCTCGCTGTCAGCCTGCACAACCTCTCCGTTCGGATGGGGAGGCTGGGGCGCCACGAAGAGGCGCTGGCCGCAGCCGCTGAAGCGGTCCAGATCCGGCGGGAATTGGCGCGCAAGAAGCCCGATGCTCACCTGCTCGAACTTGTCAGCAGCCTACACAACCTCTCCGCCGCCCTGGGTTATCTGGGGAGGCAGGAGGAAGCGCTGGCCTCCACGATGACCTGGGTGAGATGAGCTGCCCACGGCGCCAGGTTGTGGCTGGTGTGGGGCAGTTCGTAGGACAGCCGCTGCATGGCGGTCACCTGCGGGATGCGGGTTTCGGCGTAGTCGACCAGCACCGTCTCGGTGCGCCGGCGGGGATCGGCGGGCCAGGTGGCCAGGACCGCACTCACGATGGTGCGGCGGTGCAGGGCCAGCCGCAGCGTCCTGGCCGCGTCCTCCTCCGCGCCGCGGCGCACCCGGTCCGACACATACACCCCGCCCGGGGGCGTGAGGTCCTGCGGCCAGCCCAGGCGGCGCAGCGCCATCCACCCCTTGGACGGCAACGCCCCACCCCACCCGTCCACCCCGCCGGCCAGCACATCCAGACAGGCCTCGTCCCACCGAGAAGCCACCACAGCACCCGTCAGCTCCCGGCTCAACTCCGCCAGGAAACCCACCCGTTCCAGCAGGACCCGCTGTCCGACCCGCTCACCACTGCCCTCCAGCACACCACCGAAGGCGGTACAGGTGGCCGTCGCCATCAACTTGGCCACCCCCACCACCCCCGTTCCCCCGCACGATCCCGGTCGCCCCCGCCGGAACGACCGCTCCCGGCACTCCGATCGACCTAACGAACGACCATCACACAAGGACACGGCCCCGCCGTGCCCCGCCGATCCGCCCGAGCCACCCCACCCCGAGCGGCACCGCACCGCACGGGAAACCACGATCGTCGCCGTCCCGCGACGCAGCGAAGGGGAAACGCCTTTACTCAAAACAGCGGAAACCGCTACCAGACAGGAGGAAACGGGTGGAAGAGTCCAGGGGACCGCCTCCGTGACCCGAAGCAGCATCAACCAGCATGCTTAAACCAAACCCGCAACAGTTGAAGACCCTGGGGCAGCGGGAGGAAGCGCTGGCCGCGGGACTCGAAGCCGCGGAGATCTACCGGCAGCTCGCCCAGGAACGGCCCGACACCCACCGGCCCGACCTGGCCAGCAACCTGCACAACCTCTCTCTATTCCTACGCGAACTGGGGCGCGTGGAAGAGGCGCTGGCCAAGGCCACCGAAGCCGTGGGGATCTACCGGCAGCTGCCCGACGAGCATCGTCCCGACCTCGCGGACAGCCTGCATAGCCTCTCCGTCATTCTGGAGAATCTAAGGCGGTTGGAAGACGCGCTGGCCCCGGCCATAGAAGCGGTGCAGATCTACCGGCAGTTGGCCCAGGAGCAGCCCGACGCCCACCGGCCCGACCTCGCGGACAGCTTGCACAACCTCTCCATCGACCTGGGGAACCTGCGACGGCAGGAGGAGGCCCTGGCCGCAGCGCTTGAAGCGTTGGAGATCCGCCAGGAGCTCGCCCAAGCCTGGCCCGATGGATACCAAGACGATGTCGCTGAATCCGTGCGGTTTCTGTCCTGGCTGCAGCGAGACACGTGAGGTCAACAAGCCCACGTGAGCCCCGTGAGCCGAGGCCGGGCATACGCCCGCTTCTCGAAGCGGCCACGGAATGCAGCGCCTGGACGAAGCCAGAGTCCCTGACCTCGTATGGCAAGGTATGCCGACGACTGCTGATAGCCGTGCACCTGCCTCGACGACGCCCCGCACACCGGACAGACCGCAGCGTCCTGCCCAGTCCGTGCCCGCACCACGATCCGCTCACCCTCGTCGGTCACAGCCTCGATGACCAGCCGGGGAAAGGCCCGAAAACACCGTCTGCACAAGCTGGTCGGTCTGTTTTGACGTCACCCAGGGGCTTGCGGTGGGGACAGTGGGATGTGCCCCTGCCGCTGGGGGCCTCAAATGGACGTCTTCTAGGGCCTGTTCTGAGTTGAGATCACGGATCGGTCATTCCCGCTTCGGGAGGGTGCTGGATGCGGTAGACCGGTTGCGTGACTCGTGGTGATC
>NZ_JBIAWZ010000044.1:0-15991 GCF_042896175.1 Streptomyces sp. NPDC001315
CGACACCCAGTCCCACCCCTCGCTCCGACGAACACAACGATCATGTCAAGCTCAGGAAGCCGACGAGCCCGGTTTATGGATTTCCCAACGGAGTCGTTCACGCCTGGGAGGAATCGACTCCCGGCCCTGCGACGCGGAGCGTCGCGGCACCACATCCTGTCGAGACCGACAGGAGCTTCGGTCGCCGCGACCCGGCAGAGCCGGGAAAAACGAACCGGCAGCGCCGGCGGTCAGCTCCGACTTCGACAACGGCGGCAACGCCGGCGTCACCTTCGGCGGACGCGAGTGGATCGTGCTCGCCCAGAAGGACGACCGTGAGCTGATCGTCGCCAAGGACGACCTCACTGACGCCGCGCACAACAGCGCGTACAACCCGACCACGGGTCAGGCGCTCTACACCACCTGGGAGGACAGCGAACTCCGTTCCTACCTGAACGGCACGTTCTACGACACCTTCAGCGTCGACGACCAGTCGCAGATCATCAGCACGCGGATTGGCAGCTCGCCGAACACCGACTACAAGACGCTGGCCGGAAGCGACATGACGGACAACGTCTTCGTGCTGTCGCAGCAGGAGTACGAGACCTACATCGGCACCGACCAGACGCTGGTCAGCGCCCTGAACGCCAGCGGTTCGAAATGGTGGTGGCTCCGCACGCCCGGCGTCGACCAGCGCTACGCCGTCTTCGCGAACTCCGCCGGCTTCGTCGCCTCGTACGGGCGCCTCGTGACCAACCCGCTCGGCGGCGTACGTCCCGCCATGTGGATCAAGATCCCGGCGACCGGCCCCGGCACCCACGCCGCGATGACGGTCACGCAGACCGGCGCGAACGAGCTCACCGCGACGTTCGACCGGCCCCTGGACGCCGCAGCCGCGTCGTTCTCGATCGTGAAGCACGGATCGCCGCTGGACATCTCGTACTTCAAGTGGGCTGAGGACTCCAAGTCCGTGGTCTTCACGACGGCGGACGAGCTCACCGACGGCAGTTACACGGTCAACATGGCCAATACCACCAACGGGAGGACCCTGAGCGGAATGCTGGCGATCGGCAGCGGCACCGGCACCACGGGTGCCAAGGGCTGACGGATGCGAACGCGGGAGGCTACACCCGGCGTCGCAGTCCTGGTCAACACGGTCACTGGGGCTTTTGCGGCGACTGACCTCAGGTATTCGGCGGAGTTGTCTGGCCTGACGTCAAGTTAGGCGAAACGTGCCCTGACCTGCTCGGTCGAGAGCGGGCTGAGCGAAAGGCGCCTGACGGGTGAAAACCCAGGTCAGGCGCCATTTCGCATGCGCCTAGAAGAAGCCTCAAACGCTACGAGGCCCGGGAGGCCACCTGCTCAGGACCGCACACTCATGCCCCCCGTCATGGGGGCAGTTTGATACGCAGAAGCCCTGCCGGGATGCCAACGGGGCTTCTGCGCGGGCGAGCTACGACGGAGTGGTGCGGTCGGCTGGGTGCGGGGGCGCAGTGCGGGCCGGGCCTCGCGCGTTTTCGCCCAGAGGCCCCGAACCACCTAACGCCAGGCTGACCCCCGCCGCCCCAGTAGGCGGCCCGCTCATGTGTCAGCATCGGCCGTGGCCGCCCTTTGACGAAGCCCCGCGCACCCGGCTTCAGTTCACCAGGCGACGGGGCCGAGGCGGTCGATGAAGATGCCGGTCGGGCCGTCCGCGTCGAGCGTCGCTAGCCTGACGATCGAGTCGGTGCCCTCGGTGACCGTCAGCTCGCCAGTGTGGTGGTTCATGTCGGTGGCGGCGAACTTGCGATTGGCGACCTCTCCCGGGGTGGCGACGTTGAACTTGACCTCCGGGAGGGCCTGGGCATACCGGACGGTGATCATGTTCAGCGCCGCTTTCGACGAGCTGTACGCCAGTTCGTGCATCTTCGACACGGGTTGGTCCGGGTCGGTCACGACCGCGAAGGAGCCGCCGCCGCTGGACACCATCACCACCCGCGGATGCTCCGCCGCCCGAAGTAGGGGAAGGAACGCGTGGGTGACCCTGATCGGCCCGTACACGTTGGTGTCGTAGACGGAGTGGATCTCCTCGACCGTCGCGTCCGCGGGCGCGACAAGCCTCCCCGGCGCGCCGGCGTTGTTGATCAGTACGTCCAGCCGGTCGGTTTGCTCGCGGACGCGCCGCACGGCGTCGGCCACCGAGACGTCGGAGGTCACATCCAGCGGGATCATGACCACACGCACCCCGTCCGCGGTGAGCTTCTCGGCGGCTGCCTGCCCCGGCCCTCGTCGCGCGATCCGAGAAAGATCGTCCAGCCCTGCTCCCCGAGCCGCCGTGCTGCCTCGAACCCCAGTCCCTTGTTGCCTCCGGTGATCAGCACCGAGGTCTGCCGCGAGCTCGCCGTGTCCATGCCGGTCTCCTGTTGAGTATCCGTCGGATATGAACTGCCTTGAAGATCGCAACGCCGCTTCGGCGCTGCGACCGGCTGATGATCCGCCACGCCCGCGACTCCTTCCGCGTGGTGGTCGCACCGCCCTGGTGACGTGACAGCCGTAACGCTTGACGCTTGCACCGTCAGCCCAGGAATTCCATCAGTTGGTCGTTCAGTTGTTTCGGCGTGGTGAGTGGCAGGGAGTGGTGGGTGGCTCCGGGGAGCAGTGCCACCTCGCCCTGTGGGAGCGTCCGGCGGGCCCGGTCGGCGACCTTGACGGCGTGGTGGGTGCGGCTGCGCTCCGCGAGCAGGACCAGCACCGGCATGGAGAGGTCGGCGGTCCGGGGACGGCCGCCGGCGATGAGCTTGCGGCCGGGAACGGTGGTGGCCAGCGCGTAGAGGCGCTGCCAGGTCTCGTCCGGGTGGGTATCTGCCGTCTCCCAGGCGAGGAAGGCGCGGGCGCGGGCCTCGCTCGGGCGGATCAGGGTGGGTAGCGCGCGGAGCAGGTAGCTGGGGCGGAACCCGGCGAAGACCTGGGTGGGGTCGACGAGGACGAGGCGGTCGACCCGCTGCGGTGCATGGAGTGCGTACCTGACGGCCAGCCAGGCGCCGTGCGAGTGGCCGCACAGGTGCGTGCGGGCGAGTCCGAGGCCGTTCAGCAGTGCATCCAGCCAGGCAGTGAGGTCGTTGGCGTTCTTCAGTGGTGTGCCCTGACGTTCGGTGCGGCCGGCGTCGCCCAGCAGGTCAACCGCGTGGACCCGGTAGCGCTCGCCGAGAACTGGTGCGTTGGCGAACCAGACAAGGCCGGTGGCGGAGCCGCCGGGTAGCAGCACCAGTGGGGTGCCGTTCACCGGGCCGTACACATGGACGCGGGTGCGCCCGTAGGGCGTGGCGATGTCGCGTTCCTCGGTGGACTCGGGCCAGCGGGCGCGAAGTTCCTGGTAGGCACGGTCGAAGGCGGACGGTGACACGGGTATCCCTCTCGATGAGCGATAATCTCGATGAGCGAGATATTACGCTGAAGTCCGAGGGAGTGTGCAATGGACGATCAGAGCGATCGGAGCCCGGCGATGCGGCTGGTTCACCTGCTGCGCGCGGTCACTGTGGAGTTCGACCTGCTCGGCGCCGAGTTCGCCGCGCGCAACGGGCTGCATCCCACCGATGTGCGCGCGCTGATCCACTTGCTGGACGCGGCACGGGCCGGTACCCGCGCCACGCCCGGGTGGCTCGGCGAGCAACTGCGCCTGAACTCCGCCGGAACCACCGCCCTCGTGGATCGGCTGGAGAGGCTCGGACTGGTCCGGCGCAGCAGGGACACGATCGACCGCCGACGTGTGCTCCTGGAGGTGGAGGAGAAGGCCACAGAACTCGGGTGGGCCTTCTTCGGGCCGGTGATCAGTGAGGTGATGGCGGCCGCGGAGGGTTTCCAGGCGAGCGAGTTGGAGACGGTGCGTCGCTTTCTGACCGCGGTACTGGAGTCCGCCGGGCGGGCGCGTTCAGCCTGACATGGCCTCTGTCCGAACTGATGAAGTCGCGCGACGGCCAGGGCGCCGGCGGAGACCCGGGTGATGAGCGGAGTGTCCGATGCCGGCGACTCGTAGAAGTCGGGCTTCCCTGTGGCGTTTACCGTCACGGACGGCCAATCTCGGGTGCGGTGTGGCACAGTCGCGTGGTGGGATGCACCGCATGAGTGACCCGCTGCGTGTTCGTATCGAGCAGTACTACGCCACTGTGCCGTTGCTGTTCTCCGATGCCGAAGTGTTCGGTTCCTTGCGGTTGTTCGTGCGCGGGAAGCCAGGTGCTCCGTATTACGGCGGTCCCAGCCATGCTCAGCCCACTGCTGAGGGGGCCTCGTCGGTGACCGACGCCGACATCGCCCGGGTGCGGGCCCGGCAGCGTGAACTGGGTGTGCCGGAAGCTTTCGAGTGGCTGGCCGAGGCCGCTCCGACGCTGCGTGCCGGCCTCGAGGCGCTTGGCCTGCCGGCTGCGGAACGCCCGCTGATGACTCTGGATCCGCACCGTCAGGTCGGTCCGCAGCCGTTGCCGGACGGCGTGAAACTCCGTGTGCTGACGGCCGATGATCCCGTGTTGCCCGCGGCCCTCGCCCTTTCCCGCCTGGCCTTCGCCGAGGAGGCAACCGCGGTGGGCCTTGCGGGCCGCAAGGAGCTCTCGGCGGCAGCCGAGGAACTGACCGAGGACGGCACCGTGGCAGTAATCCGCTCCACGCTCCGTGCCGGGCATAAAACGCTCATCGCTGCCCTCGCCTCGGACGGCACCCCGCTGGCGGTCGGCCACTACCATCCAGCCGGCGGTACCACTGAGATCGGTGGCATCGGCACCCTTCCCATCGCCCGTCGCCAGGGGCTGGCCGCAGCCGTCACGGCGGCCCTGGTCAGCCACGCTCGTGAGCACGGGGTGAGTACCGTCTTCCTCGCCTACGCGCAGGACGCCGTCGCTCGCATCTACTCACGCCAGGGCTTCCGCCCGGCCGGCAGCACCCTTCTCATCGCCAATCAGCCCGCACGTTCGTAAGTTCGCGGGCCGGAAAGGGAGAGGCCCGACCGGGTATGGCACACGGCACCCCGTGGCCGGAAACTGACAGCGCGGTGGTCGCGCGACGGCGGAGCATCTACGTTGACAGACGCCGGGGCATTGCTGCGGATGCCGAGCGGGACGGGGAGTGGAGTACACGCATGGCCGTGTCCGAGCGGCGTACGCCGTCACAGGTGGGGTCGCTGGTGCGGGAGTGGCGCGAGCGCCGTCGTCTGAGTCAGGTGGACCTCGCCAACCAGGCGGGCGTGTCGGCCCGGCACATCAGCTTCCTGGAGACCGGGCGGGCCATGCCCAGCCGGGCCATGGTGCTCCGTCTCGCCGAACAGCTCGACGTCCCGATGCGCGACCGCAACCCGTTGCTGCTCGCGGCCGGTTACGCCCCCGTGTACGAGCAGAAGCCGCTCGCCGACCCCGCCATGGGCCCGGTGTTGGGCGCCGTCAGGCAGGTGCTGCGTGCCCACGACCCCAACCCCGCCCTGGTCGTCGACGGCGAGTCCAAGGCCCCGGGTCGCCCGAAGCTGGATCTCATCGGCATGATCCTGGTGACGGCCGCGCTCGTCGCGCTCTGCCTGCCGCTGATCGAAGGCCGGCAGCAGGGCTGGCCCACCTGGTCCTGGATCCTGCTCGTGGGCGCTGTCCCGCTCTTCACCGTATTCGCCGTGCAGCAGAACAGACTGCGCGGGAACGGCGGCTCGCCCTCCGTCGACCTCTCCCTTTTCCGGGAACGCGCCTTCACCGCAGGCCTGTTCGCGCGGCTGACCTTCTTCGCCAGCATGGCGTCCTACTTCCTGGTGCTCGCCCTCTACCTGCAAAAGGGCCGGCTCCTCGAACCCCTCGACTCCGGACTGGTCTTCGGCGCCCTGGGCCTCGGCTACATCATCACCTCCATGTCGGCCCGCAAGTTCGCCGCCCGGTTCGGCCCGCAGACCAACGCCGTGGGCTGTGTCATCCGGCTCGTCGGCATGGGCCTGCAGATCTGGGCCGTCAGCTCCATCGGCGTCCATGACGACATCGGCTGGCTCATCCCCGGCCTGTTCCTCGGCGGCGCCGGCATGGGGCTGGCGATCGCGCCGCTCGCTTCGACCGTGCTCGCCCGGGTCCCGGCGCACCACGCGGGCTCCGCCTCCGGCGTGACTGACCACCGGGCTGCAGGTCGGCAACGGCCTCGGCGTAGCCCTCATCGGTCTCGTCTTCTACAACGTGCTCGGCAACGCCCCCGTAGAGGGCGACTTCTTCGACGCGTTCCGCGCCTGCCTGGCGATTCGGGCGCTGCTTACGGGCAACGGCGGGTCGCTGTGCTCGTGAGCGGGCGGCTCGTGGGGTGATGTCCTTCGGCGCTATTTGGTCCGCGACTGGTCCGGCGGGAACCCCCCTGGATGTCAGACAGTAACTCGAAGAACCCAATTGTTTACAGTGGGTACCTACCGTGTCGGTTGCCTGGAGCGCAACGATCCCTCCAGGCAACCGACTTCAGGCTCTAGAAGAAGCCAAGCTTCTGAGGGCTGTAAGAACAAAGAATGTTCTTGGTCTGCTGGTAGTGCTCCAGCATCATCTTGTGCGTCTCGCGGCCGATCCCGGACTGCTTGTAGCCGCCGAAGGCAGCGTGTGCGGGATAGGCGTGGTAACAGTTCGTCCAGACGCGGCCCGCCTGGATCGCCCGGCCCGCGCGGTACGCCGTGTTGATGTCGCGGGTCCACACGCCGGCTCCGAGGCCGTACAGCGTGTCGTTGGCGATCTTGATGGCGTCGTCGAAGTCGCCGAACGAGGCCACGGAGACCACCGGCCCGAAGATCTCCTCCTGGAAGATCCGCATACGGTTGTCGCCCTCGAAGATCGTCGGGCGGACGTAGTAGCCCCCCTTCAAGTCGCCGTCGTACTCGGCGCGTTCGCCACCGGTGAGGACCTTGGCGCCCTCCTCGCGGCCGATGTCGATGTACGACAGGATCTTGGCCAGCTGATCGCTGGACGCCTGGGCCCCGATCATCGTGTCGGTGTCCAGGGGGTGGCCGGGCTTGATCAGTTCGGTGCGGGCGACGGCCGCCTCCAGGAAGTCGCCGTAGTTGCCGCGCTGGATCAGCCCGCGGGACGGGCAGGTGCACACCTCGCCCTGGTTCAGCGCGAACATGGTGAAGCCCTCGAGCGCCTTGTCCCGCAGGTCGTCGTCCTTCTCCCACACGTCGTCGAAGAAGATGTTGGGCGACTTGCCGCCGAGCTCCAGCGTGACCGGCTTCAGGTTCTCCGAGGCGTACTGCATGATCAGCCGCCCTGTCGACGTCTCGCCCGTGAAGGCGATCTTCGCCACACGCGGGCTGGACGCGAGGGGCTTGCCCGCCTCCTCGCCGAAGCCGTTGACGATGTTCACGACTCCCGGCGGCAGCAGGTCGGTGACCAGGCTCATCCAGTAGTGCAGGGAGACCGGGGTCTGCTCGGCGGGCTTGATGACGACCGCGTTGCCCGCCGCGAGCGCGGGGGCGAGCTTCCACGTGGCCATCAGGATGGGGAAGTTCCACGGGATGATCTGCGCAACGACACCGAGCGGCTCGTGGAAGTGGTACGCCACCGTGTCGTCGTCGACCTCGCTCAGCGCCCCCTCCTGGGCACGGATCGCGCCCGCGAAGTACCGGAAGTGGTCGATGGCCAGCGGGATGTCGGCCGCCAGCGTCTCCCGGACCGGCTTGCCGTTCTCCCAGCTCTCGGCGACCGCCAAAGCCTCGAGGTTCGCCTCCATACGGTCGGCGATCTTGAGCAGGATGTCGGAACGCTCGGTCGCCGACGTGCGTCCCCAGCCCGGCGCGGCCGCGTGCGCGGCGTCGAGCGCACGCTCCACGTCCTCCGCCGTGCCACGCGCCACCTCGGTGAACGGCTGACCGTTCACGGGACTCGGGTTCTCGAAGTACTGCCCCCTGGCCGGAGGCACGTACGCGCCCCCGATGAAGTGGTCGTAGCGCGCCTGGTAGGAGACGATCGCGCCTTCGGTGCCGGGCGCCGCGTAACGGGTCATGCTGGTCTGCCTCCCTCAGAAGCGCTGCCCGCCGTTGGGCAGCTCTCGGCGCGAGGCTAGGGACGCGGACGTTGCGACCACGTTGCGGGACCGTGCTCAGCGTCCCGACGGCCGGGCCGGTGCCGCCAGCTCTGTCTCCAGCGCGGCGAGTCGCGCCCGGACCGCCGCCGTCGGGCGCACCGCGGCAAGCGCCCGCCACACGTCGAGGTCGTCCTCGCCCCACGGCGTGTGTGCCCAGTCCGCCAGCAGATCGGGGTCGCGACGGGCGATCAGCGCCGCCCGCAGACCGTCGGCGATGCGCCGCCTGAGCCGCACCACCGCCGGGGCCTGGGAGCCGGGCAGCAGCGGTCCGGCGTATGCCGCCGCGGCCGCTGTGACCGCCCCCGTCTCCAGGCGTCTCTCCACGGCGGCGACATCGGATTCGACCGGCACCGTCAGCCGGTAGGGGCGCGAGGCCAGCAGCCCGGGGCCGAGGACCCCGCGCAGCCGGGCCAGTTCGGCGCGCAGAGTCACTGGCGTCACCGACTCGTCCTCGTACAGCGCGCACAGCAGCTCGTCGCCGGTCAGTCCCTCCGGGTGCCGGGCCAGCAGCACCATGATCTCGCTGTGCCTGCGGCTGAGCCTTACCTTGCGACCGCCGGCGAGCAGCCGCGCCTCGTCGCGACCCAGCGCGGTCAGTTCGGCGGTGTCCTCGGCGGGTTGCCCGGGGGCGAGCAACGCCAGATGGGACTCGGCGGCGCGTGCGACGGCTTGGACGAACCCGAGGCTGTGCGGATGCGCGAGTCCGTCCCCGCCGGTGATGTCCACGGCACCGAGCACCCGCCCGGTGCGCGGATCGTGCACCGGCGCAGCCGCGCAGGTCCAGGGCTGCACCCGCCGGATGAAGTGCTCGGTCGCGAAGACCTGCACCGGACGGTCCACGGCGACCGCCGTGCCCGGCGCGTTCGTCCCGACCGCCGTCTCCGCCCAGCGGGCACCTGGCACGAAGTTCATCCGCCCTGCCTGCCGCCGGGTCGCCGCGTGGCCCTCGACCCACAGCAGCCTGCCGTGCCCGTCGCACACCGCCAGCAGATGCTCGCCATCGGCGGCGAACGTGCCCATCAGCTCACGGAACAGCGGCATCGCCCGTGCCAGCGGATGCTCGGCGCGGTACGCGCCGAGGTCGCCGTCCATGAGCTCCACGCTCGCGGTGCCGTCCGGTCCGACCCCGGCCCGCGCGGAACGCCGCCATGAGTCCGCCACCACGGCGCGCACCGGCCGGGGCACCGTGCCCGCCTCGGTGAACGTGTGGTGCGCACGGCGCAGCACCTCCGCACGCTCGACAGGGTCGGCCCCCGGCTCCAGGGCCACCCAGGGATCGGTCAACTCGGCCTCCCGGAAAGCGATACTGCTGAGGTGACGCGACTGAGGCGATGAGGCTCGGGCAATGGGCTCAGGCGGCATGACTCGGGCGACACGGCTCAGGCAATGCGGCTGAGGACATCGTCACTCCGGGTGTGCCTGCCGACAACCGTTTCGACCACGGCGACCCGAACGGTGCCGACCATGGGCGCGATGCGGTCGGGTCGGTGGGTCGGTGGGTCGGTCAGGTGGATCAGGTCGGTCAGACGAAGTTGACGAGTCTTATATAGCGGGTCCAGTCCCAGTTCGGTCCGGGATCGGTGTGGTCCGTGCCCGGTACCTCGTAGTGCCCGATGATGTGCGCGCGGTCCTTCGGGATGCCGTACTCGGTACAGATTGCCGCCGTGAGCCTGGCCGACTCTTCGTACAGGGCATTGGTGAAATAGGCGGGCTCGTCCACCCAGCCCTCGTGCTCGATGCCGATGCTGCGCGTGTTGTAGTCCCAGTTCCCCGCATGCCAGGCGACGTCGTGCTCGCGGACGCACTGGGCGATGTGCCCGTCGGCGGAGCGGACGACGTAGTGCGCCGACACGCTCTTCGCCGGGTTCTGGAAGATGGCGAGGGTGTCGGGGTAGGTCTCCTGGGTGATGTGGATGACCACGTAGTCGAGGGGGTAGGTGGTGGGGCGGTTCGACGCCGTGTAGTTGGAGGTGCTCGCCGGCTGCCACTCGGCGAGTGGATAGTCGACGGCCTCTGCCTGCGCCTCGGCCCGGGTGCCAGGGAGCAGCGCGTACGGGATGGCGGCGAGGGCGGCTCCTTTGAGGAGGCGTCGTCTGCTGGGCAGTGGTTTTGCCCGTTCCATGCTCGATCGCCTTTCGGTGGGGGAGGGCTGTCATCGGGGTTGGGGCATTGGGCCATGGGGCTCATTGGGCAAGTGCGATCAGGGCCGGAGGCCTGACGCAGCCTCACGCATTCGCACGTGCAGCCCGCGGTGAGTCTCGCGCGTCGGCAGCCATTCCTTGCGGAGCTTGGCCACACACGTGTAGTTGGTGTCGCACACGTTGGCCAACGGCGACTCGACGGCCTGAGTCGCGAACTGGTATGCGTCCAGCTCACTGAACCCGTAGTCGCGCACCAGCCACTGCACCAGGTCGAGCTGGGATATCCGGAACGCGTCCTCCAGCGGGCGCGCCGAACCGGTCGAGATGATGTGTGTGTCCGACTCGATGCGCGGCCACGGCGTGGCGATCCCCTTCAGCAATTCGACGATCACCACGGTGTTCATCGCACACTCCACGGCGACCCCGCAGGTCTCTCCCTCGCCCTGCCGGGCGTGCCCGTCACCCAGACTGAGCAGCGCGCCCTCGACGTTCACCCCGAGGTAGCACGTGACGCCCGCCCGCATCTCCGGCGTGTCCATGTTCCCGCCGTGGGCGTCGGGCACCAGCGCCGAACGCACCTCCAGGTTGGCGGGGGCCACCCCCACGGTCCCGTGCATCGGGTCGAAGGGCAGCTCGACCTCGAAATCACTGTCGTGGGCCCGGAACAGTGCGGTTCTGCGGGTCCGGTCGAGCTGCCAGATCCAGACGGTCTCCGGCAGTGGGGGCTGCAGCGTGGCTGTGGCGTGTGTCGAGGTCAGCGCGCCGAACAACGGAACGGTGGTCGAGGCTGCCCAGTCCCGGGCGGGTTCGATCGACACGAAGTGCACGGCGACCGTGTCCCCCGGCTCAGCTCCCTCCACATGGAAGGGACCCGTCTGCGGATTGAGGAAGGGGAACTCGCACACCTCGGACACGAGGTCCTTCTCGGATCGCACCCGTCCGGCGAAGCAGTCCTCCGTGTACAGGTCGAGGACCGTCCCGGGCGCGATACGGGCCACCGGCGGCGCTCCGCCGAACGTCCAGGCGTATTCACCCGGCTCGGGCCGCACGGTCAGGATCCGAGAGTCGTTCATCGCTGCACTGCTCCGTTCTGCGGAAGGACGGCGGGTAAGGTCTCGTCAAGGTGGACACGGGCGGTCTCGGATATGCGCTCGGGATGGCGCCGCACGAGCACGAGCAGCACCACGACCCCGGCCGCCATCCAGCCGCCGACGACGGGTCCGGCGTACGAGACCGGCGCGGTCAGCTCGGTCACGAAGTCGAAGACCGGCAGGCCTGCCGCGGTCAGCAGTGCCGGGACGAACGCGACGATGCCCAGGAGGGGGAACACCACGTGCCGCACGGACCTCAGCACCGGGCGTCCGCGGCGCAGGAAGTAGCCCGCACAGGCGAGGTTCACCACGATGTACACCCCGATGACGACCGTGACGATCACCGTGGCCAGCAGCAGGAACGCCGTCACGGGGTCGTAGGCGAGACCCAGTCCGAGTACGGCGCCGATCGCCACGACGGCCTGCACGGCGATGCCGGCGACAGGGGAGCGGTGCCGGGGATGCAGTGCGGCGAGAACACGGGGGAGAACACGGGCTCGGGCCAGGGCGAACGCCGTGCGCGTGGAGACGTTGGCGCACGCGTTGGCGTTGGCGATCGTGGAGTTGACCACGGCGAGGAACACCAGGACCCAGAACAGCCCGAACGACGCCCGCGCCACTCCCTCCCAGGAGGCGGCACCGGAGGCGCCGAACCGCGCGAAGCGGTCAGGGCCGAAGTACACCGTCATGGCGTACGTGGTGACCACGTAGAACAGCCCGATCGCCAGGGCCGCGCCGAGCACCGCGCGGTGCATCGTGCGGCGTGGGTCCCGGGTCTCCTCGGCCAGCGGCGCCGCCGCCTCGAACCCGGCGAAGGCCAGCACCGTGTAGACCGATCCGGCGAACACTCCGCTGACACCGCCGTAGCCGTCGGCCGTGTGGGAGGTTCCGAAGACGGACAGGGTGTTGTCGGCGCCCGCTTTGCCGATCAGCCAGCCGGCGAACACGAGGAAGACCAGGACTTCGAAGACGCCCAGCACTGTGCCGAAGCGGGCCGAGGCACGAACCCCCAAGTAGCCCGTCATCGTGATGACGGCGGCGCCTGCGAGCGACCACGGCCACCAGAGGTCCGCTGGATACGAGGACCACTCCTGGTGCAGTGTGCCCGCCGTGGTGAAGCCGAGCTGGAGGAGCAGCAACGGCGGGACCAGGGTCTCCACGAACACATAGCCCCATCCGACCAGGAAGCCGACGGCCGGGTGCAGGCCCTGCGCCGCGTAGGTTGCCACCGAGCCGGCGGACGGTAACTCCCGGGCCAGCTCCGCCACACAGGACGCGGTCAACAGACAGGCCACCAGCGCGATCAGGACGGACAGCGGTAGGCTGCCGCCCGCGAAGGCCGCCCCCGACGGAATGGACGCGGCCACCGCGGCGGCCGGCGCCATGGCCGTGACGCTCTGGAACAGGACCTCGCGCAGACCGACGGCGTCGCGCCGCAGGCCGACAGATGCTTTCAACGGCGTTTCCAGCGACGATTCCCCCGACATGTGAAGCCCCCTCGTTCACCCGATACGCCCGCCGTCGCCACGACACGACGGCTGCGCCTCGCGTGAATCACGGTACGACGCCTGCGGGTTGGGCAGAAGAGCGTGGCGGGCTTCCGTGGACAGCCGGGACGTTGTGGAAAACTCGGCCACTCGATCGAGTGGTCTCAGTTCTGGGTGGATCCCGGTCGCAAGGGTTCAGCCCCGCTCCGCCACCGCCGCCGGATCATCCAGGACCATCCGCACCACCGAGTGCGCGGCACCCAGCAGCGGCCCCTCGGAACCCAGGCGGGACACGGCCACAGGACAGGCTGGTCCCGCGGTGCGCCGGGCCAGCTCCTCCCGCAGGGACGGCAGCAGCCAGGGAGCGAGACCGGCCAGCGCGCCCCCGAGCACGACGCTCTGGGGGTCGAGGATGTTGACCGCCCCGGTCAGCGCGATACCGAATGCCGTTCCCGCTTCGCGCAGCGCCCCCCGTACGGCCTCGTCACCCTCCGCGGCGCGCCCCGCGAGCACCCCGACACGGTCCTCGCCGGGCTCCAGGCCGGCCGCGCGCAGCACCGCTTCCTCACCGGCGTACTGCTCCAGGCAGCCGCGCCCGCCGCACGCGCACTCCGGTCCGTCCGGACGGACGGGGACATGTCCCAACTCGCCCGCGAACCCTCGTGTTCCACGCAACAGTCGTCCGTCCACGACGACCGCCGCACCAATGCCGATCTCGGCCGACACATGGAGGAAGTCGCGCGGGGTGCCCTCGCCGAGCCAGAGTTCGGCGAGGCCGCCGAAGTTGGCCTCGTTGTCCACGGTCAGCGGCAACTCCGCCGGCAGCAGGCGGCCGAGGTCCAGGTCGTGCCAGTCGAGGTTCGGGGCGCGTACGACGGTCCGGGCATCGGGGGCGACCAGACCGGGCACGGCCACGGCGAGCCCCGCCGGCCACAGGCCGTCACGTTCTGTCTCGGCGACGACCAGGCGCACCAGCGAGGCGAGTTCCTGGATGACCGGTTCGGGGGAGCGGCCGCGGTTCGTGCCGTGCCGCACGGCCCTCGCCCGCACTTCCCCGCGCAGGTCGACCGCGCAGACCGCGAGGTGGTCGACCCCCACCTCGGCGCCGATCCCGGTGGGCCCGCGCCCGCTGACGGCGAGAGCCGACCCGGGCCGGCCGACTCTGCCGGGTCGCTCGGGGCCCAACTCCTCCAGCAGGCCGGAGCGAATGAGCTCGTCGACGAGGGTCGACACCGCCGCCCGGGTCAGCCCGATGCGCGAGGCGACCGCGGCGCGGGACAGCGGGCCCTCGGCGCCGACCGCGTGCATCACCCGGGCGAGATTGCGTCGGCGCATGCCCTGCTGGGTGTCGGGCAGCGCCCGACCTGGACCGGTCGGGTGTCCCTCGTGCAGCGGTGCGGTCATGCCTGCGGTCAGTCCTCCGTCGATGTCTCTCAGCGGGCGTTCGTCCCCCGTTCCAGCAGCAGGGCCGCGTCGGAGACTACCCCGGCGATCCTGGCCAGTGTCTCCTCGTCCCGCTCCACCGCCTCCAGCACCGGCCCCTGCGTGGTGTTCCAGCGCCGGGCGACCGCGGCCGGGTCCTCACCGGTCAGCAGGCCGGCGGCCTGGGCCGCAGCGCCGAGCGCGACCAGTTCCCTGGCCTCGGGGACCTGGACGGGCCGCCCCGACAGCCGCCGTACCGTCTGCTGCCAGGCCGTGCCCCGGGCGCCGCCGCCGATCAGCAACAGCGGGGCCGTCCGGTCAGCGTCCGCGTCGAGCACCAGGTCGAGGGCGCCCAGCAGCGAGTGGACGGCGCCGTCGTAGGCGGCCTGCAAGAGCTGACCGGCGGTCGTGTCGTGGCGCAGGCCGTGCAGGAGCCCCGAGGCGTTCGGCAGGTTCGGGGTGCGTTCGCCGTCCAGGTAGGGCAGGAGCGTGATCCCGGTAGTGGGCTCCACCGCCTCGCGGTCGAGGCCCAGCAGGGCGGCGAGGCGGTCGACAGCGAGCGTGCAGTTCAGGGTGCAGGCCAGCGGCAGCCAGTCGCCGTGCGCGTCGGCGAAGCCCGCCACGGTACCGGTCGGGTCTGCGGGGCGCCGCTTCGACACCGCGTACACCGTGCCCGAGGTGCCGAGACTGAGCACCGGAGTGCCAGGAAGCAACCCCAGCCCCAGTGCGGCGGCGGCGTTGTCGCCGGTGCCGGGGGCGACCAGGGTGCCCTTGGAGAAGGGCAGGTCGTGGCTGTCGCGGACGGTCCCGGCCACCTCGCCGGGCCGGACCACGCGGGGCAGGAGGGCGGGGTCGAGACCCACGTGGGCGAGGGTCTCCTCGTCGTACGCCTCCGTCCCGGACGCCCACCAGCCGGTGCCGGAGGCGTCACCGCGGTCGGTCGTGCCCTGCCCCGTGAGGCGCTCTGTGAGGTAGTCGTGGGGGAGGCGTACGGCCTTGGTGGCGCGGACCGCCTCCGGCTCGTGCTCGGCCAGCCAGGCCCACTTGGTGACCGTGAACGATGCTCCGGGCACGCTCCCCGTCCGCTCCGCCCAGGCCTTCGGCCCGCCCAGTTCCTCGACGAGCCGACGGGCCTGCGGCGCCGAGCGGACGTCGTTCCACAGCAGTGCCGGGCGTACCGGCTCGCCCTGGGCGTCGAGGGTGACGAGCCCGTGCTGCTGCCCGCCGATCGACACCGCGGCAGCCTCGTGAGCTGCGTCACCGCACTGGCGCAGGGCCTCGCACAGGGCGTCCCACCATTGACGGGGGTCGCTCTCGCGCCCCGCCCCCGAGGAGACGGTGTGTGGTGCCTGGCCGCTCGCGACGACCTGACCGGTGGCCGCGTCGACGACGAGCGCCTTGGTGGACTGGGTGGACGAGTCCACGCCGACGACGAGCGGACCCTCGGCTGCTGACATCGGGCTCTCCCTTTTTCTTCCGCGGCTCCGCGGGATCTGACCTGCTGTTTTCCTGGTGCCCGGGGGTACGACGACCCGGATCTCACCCTTGGGGGGACATCTTGTCCCCTTCCCAGGGATGTGCTGGCATACTAATTTGTAAACGGCCATGACGAAATAGTTCAGCAAGCAAGGAGCCGCGGCATGAGCTACCAGCCCACCCCTGAGGACAGGTTCACCTTCGGTCTGTGGACCGTCGGCTGGCAGGGAAGGGATCCGTTCGGTGACGCCACTCGCGGTGCCCTCGACCCGGTCGAGACGGTGCAGCGCCTGGCCGAGCTCGGGGCCTACGGTGTGACCTTCCACGACGACGACCTGATCCCGTTCGG
>NZ_JBIAWZ010000045.1:0-15646 GCF_042896175.1 Streptomyces sp. NPDC001315
GAGAGCTACGCCGCAGGACTCCACCTGCGCGGATCCATCCTCTGGTTACGCAGCCTGCCAGCCCTCCCGTGATCTCAACTCAGAACAGGCCCTAACGAGACAAGCCCTACCTTGATCTTTAACCTGTGCGGCGGGGTTTCCGGGTGGTTACGAGGACGTCCGGGTCGCTCTCCTGCCACTGCCCGGCGGTGATCAGTCGGTGGAGCAGATCACGCAGTTGTCGGGCGGTGACGGTAGCGGAGTCATCCCCGGGGGCCAGGCGGAGTGCGTCCAGGGGTGCGGTCCATGAACTGCGGACCGGCTCGAGCGCGCAGACAATCGAGTACGGCCAGCCGGGGACAGGGATGTGCTGGTCTTTGCCCCGGCCGTAGGTGTGACACAGGATCCGCTGTGGTGAGGTGTGGGCGTCGGGGCGCAGCCAGCAGGTGATGTCGATGGCCAGGACGAGGGCCGTCGACAGCCCGTGGCAGTGGCACCGCGGCAAGGGCCCGCTGCAGCCGGCCGGTATCGACCCGGCCACGGGCGACAGCGGCGTAGAGCCCGCCATGACCGCGGCGGTGTTCACCCACCAGCGAGAACTCGGCCAGCGACCTCACCGGCCCGTCACCGCACAGAACGGCATCAGCCAGCTCGAACAACGCATCCGAACGAGCGGTGAGACAGGAGTAGAACTCGCCCCGGAAGCATGACAGTTGGGCCAACGGCTCTCGCCGGGCATCGCGATGCAGCAGACTCATCCTCACGGCCTTCGTGCTGAACGTGTGTGTTCCTTGGTCGGAGCACATGTTCAGACGAAGGCCGCTTTGGCGTGCGGCAGTTACCGAACCGAGTGATCAAGTTCGAGGCACCATTCGACGTCGGATGTTAAAGATCAAGCTACCCAAGCCTGCTCATCCACACATCTTGACAATTACTCGGGGCTTGACGCGATTGGTGTGGCTGTGTGGGGGTACAGCAGGCTGGACAGCGGCCGAGGCCGCTGTCCAGCGCTGACGAGAGGTCATATGGGGCCGCTTCCCGCGTCCGAGGTGATCCCTTCCCGTCCTGGCGGGGTTCATCGCGGGAGCCGCCTCGCGCTCGGCGCTTTGTGCGTGTTGTCAGGTGACGCGGAGGATGCTCTTGCCGAAGGTTGTGCCCTCGGCGAGGTGCTGCACGGCCATGGCCAGGTCTTCGAGGGCGTACTCGGTGGTGATGTCCATGCGGACCTTGCCGTCGGCGACGAGGCCGAGTGCGCGGCGGGCGCTGTCGGCGAGCAGCTCGGGGTGGGTCTGGCTGAGCAGGTTGCTGTTGTAGGTCAGGAGTGACTTGCCGTGCATGAGGAGGTCGTTGGCGTTGGCGAGGACGGGTTCGTACGTGGCGAGGTTGCCGTATGCCACCAGTCGGCCGTGTACTGCTAGCTGCTCGAGGCCGGCAGTGCGGGTCGAGCCGCCGACCGGGTCGAGGATGACGTCGGGCTTCTCGTCGCCGAGCTTGTCCGGGAACTCCTCGCGGAGCAGGAGCTGGTCGTACCCGAACTGGGCTGCGTAGTCGGCCCTGTCGGCATTGCCGACCACACCGACGATCCGGCCTGCTCCGGCCAGCCGGGCGAACTGGGCGGCGAGCGTGCCGACTGAGCCGGCGGCGGCGTGGATCAGCACGCTTTCGCCGGGCCGCAGGTGCGCGGCGGTGTTGATCAGGTCGTAGGCGGTCGGTGCGCCCCACCCGAGACCCGCGGCTGTCCTCAGCGGCACGCTGCCGATGCCGAACGTGAGCGTGGCGGGTGCCAGGACGACCTCGGCGTAGGCGCCTGAGGTGGTCAGCGCGGTGACGGCCTCACCGACACGGCGTGCGTCGATACCCGCGCCGACCGCGGCGATGTGCCCGGATGCCTCGAAGCCTGGGACGAAAGGACGGAGTACGGGGAAGTGGCCGTCCCGGACCATGGTGTCGCCCCATTGGATCCCGGCGTAGGCGACGCGGATCGCTACTTGGCCAGGGCCGGGGGTGGGCTCATCGAGTTCGGTGATCCGGTAGTGGTCATCGGTGTCGAGGACGACAGCCTTCATGATTACAGCCCCCTGTGTTGACTCAGTATCCTTACAGTCGAGAACGGTAGGTATATAAGGTTCCTGAGTCAACCCATGAACCTGTCAATGGAGTGGGAGTACGCGATGGAAGCCCCGATCGAGAACGACCTCTGCACCCGGATCAGGCGGTCGGAGCAGGCGCTGATGGCCCACCACGAGGCAGTACTGCGTGCCTACGGGCTGACCATGACGCAGTACACCGTGCTGTTGTTCCTCTCGCGCGAAGGCGGCATGTCCGGCGCCCAACTGGCCCGCTCCTGCGGGGTGACGCAGCAGAGCATGAGCAGCGTGCTGAGCAACATGGAGACCAAGGAACTCATCCGCCGCGAGACGTCCCCGGTGCACGCCAAGGTGCAGATCACCACCCTCACCGACGAGGGCCAGACGCTGCTGAACCGCGCCTACCAGGAGGTGATCATCCTTGAGCGCACGCTCACCGACGCGTTCACGCCCTCCGAACACGCCTCACTCTGCGCACTTCTGGAACGCGCCACCACCGTCCTGATCCAGCAGACGCGCCACGCGACAACCCCGCCCACCACCTGAGCCCACGACCGCCACACACGCGGGAACCCCATAACTACGATAACTACGCACCCGCTCCGGAAGATTCGGTCACCCCGCCTGCGATGCCTGCCTGTACCGCCGCGCCCGTGGTGCTGACCGCCGCCGAGCGCCACCGTCTGAAGAAGACGGCCTACAGCCACAAGACGCCCCATCAGGCCCGGAAGCGGGCAACCATCGTGCCGCCGGCGGCCCGGGGGCGCTCCAACGCCCCGACAGCCGTGCAGACGCGGCTGCACGTGGACACGGTGCGCACCCGGCGGGGCCGGTTCGCGACTGGCGGCCTGCCCGCCCTGCCCCACCCCAGGCGCTCGGGCAGACCACCCTCGCTCACCCCGCTGCAGGTCGCCGAGGTCAAGGCGCTGAACTGCCAGTTACCCGCCGAGAGCGGGACACCGCTCACGCGCTGGTCGTACCCGGAACTTGCCCTCGTTCTGCTGACCGCCGCCGTGCCGGCCGTCCTCGCGCTGCCGGCCCCCGCCGGCGCGGGCAAGCCCGCCCGTCTGGACGGCGCCGCCTCCCCCACCGCCGTCACCCGCGCCACCGCCTTCGCCGCCGTCCTCACATTCGCCGCAACACTGACCGCCGCACACGCCCAGCTCACCTGACCCCCCTCTTCCCCAAGAAACCGTGATGCCGTCTTCCGCCGAAGGGAGTGAGGGATCCGTGGTCAGCTTCCGGGCTCCGACTTGCTGGTCAGCCGTGCATGTCAGTGCTGCCGCTTAGCATTCGCGCCATGCGCGAATGCTTCATGATCGATGGGCAGAGACTGTCGTATCTGGACTTCGGCGGACCGGGCACTCCGCTCCTGGCCCTGCACGGGCATTACAACGAAGCGTCGGCGTTCGCATCCTTGGCGGAGGCGGTGGCACCGTGGTGGAGGGTGATCGCGCTCGATCAACGCGGGCACGGCGAGTCCGATCGTGCTCAGAGTTACGAACGGGACGACTACGTTGCTGACGTCGCTGCCTTCCACCGGCATCTGGGCATCGGCTCGGTGGCTGTGCTCGGCCACTCGCTGGGGGGCGTCAACGCCTCTCAGTACGCTGCCCAGCAGCCGGAGGGGGTATCCGCGCTGATCGTTGAGGACATCGGCGCGGTCGTGGACAGCGACTGGTCGTTCACCACGCGCCTGCCCCGGCGTCCGCCGTCACGCCAGGCGCTGGTGGCCGCCGTGGGCTCAACCGCTCCCTATCTGGACTGCTCCTTGCGCCGGTCGGAGCACGGCTGGGGCTTCTCGTTCGACATCGAACACACAGTGGCGTCCCAGCAGGCACTCAACGGGGATCACTGGCAGGACTGGACATCGGTGACCTGCCCCACCTTGCTGATCCGTGGCACCCGCAGCGATGAACTGACCGCCACCCATGCCCGCGAAATGATGGCTCGTCGCGACAGCAAGGCCCACCTGGTCGAGCTGTCTGCCGGTCACGTCGTGCACCATGACGCTCTGGCCCAGTTCGCCACCGCCGTCACCGGCTCCCTGTCCGATCCCGGCTGATCCACAAGACGCCTCGGGTCAGGACAAGCTGCTGGCCGAGCGGGCCCGCGCGCTGCTGGAAGGGACGAAGTGAGCAACGAGGACCACCGGATCGTTCAGGCGGAGAACGTCACCGACGAGGTGCTGGAGCAGGTCCAGGTCATCGTCGAAAGCTGGTACGACGACGGCCCGATCGACTGGGAGGACGTCTGGGACCGCCTGGAAAAGAGGGTCCTGGAGGGAGGCGGAGGCGCGGGGCGCCGTGTCGTACGTGGTGCACATCGGCAAGCACGTCCTGGCGACGTCCTCAGACATCGAACTGGCCAAGCTGTACGCGGAGCATCAATACTTCGACCAGGACGAGGTCGGCGAGTTCGATTGGGTGCCGGATGAACACGCGGGTGACGCAGTGCTGCGCCTCCGGTACAAGAACACGCGGACCGGTCTCTGGGAATCGGCTCGTAGGAGGCGTGCCGGATGCCGGCCGCGATGTTGCGGTGTCCGGCGCCGCGGAGCGCGTTGATCGCCAGGTTGCGCAGGGTCGACATGTTCTCGGGGCCGTGACCAGTGTGGATCTTCGAGGCATCCTCGGCGAAGGCGGTGTCACGGACGAAGTGGAGCCGGTTCTCGATGGTCCACTGCGACCTGGCCAGCCGGCCCAGGCGCTGGGGCGATGCCTGATGCGAGGTCAGGTCCGTGATCGCGTAGACGGTCTGGCGGCTGACGGTACCGGTCGTGAGGTCGGTGCGGTAACGCAGGATGCGTACCGCCTGGTCAGCGTAGGGGAAGTCCAGGCCGAGATCGGTCACGGTGAGGGCCCTGGTCACCCGGGTCTCCCGGCGGCCGTGGCCGATCTCGCGGTCGTAGCGGCGTGCGGTGACGTCCTTCCACGGCAGCGACCGTAGCCGGCGGTGGAGTTCGGGCTGGTTGGCCTTGACCACCAGCAGGTCGTGGGCCTTCTTCTTCTCGACCAGGAAGCGCGCGTGGGCGTCCTGGGTGTGAAGGGCGTCGGCGGTGACGGTAACCCCGGTCAGGTCGAAGGGCGCCAGTAGCACGGCGAAGCAGGTGATTTCGTTGGTCTTGTCGGGGACCCGTAGTTGGGTGACGGTACGGCCGTCGCCGGTCATCGCGGCCAGCAGGTGGGCGGCAGGCGTGTTGTTGTGCCGGGAGCCGCGGGCGGCCTTGCCGTCGACGGCCACCGAGTCCGATCCCGCTGGATCGGCTCCGGTCAGGTCGGCCAGGCCGCCGGGGCAGACCAGGCCGATAACCCGCCGGATCGTGGCGGCACTCGGAGCGACGCGCACGCCCAACACCCCCACTACCCGAGCGCCCAGGCGGGACAGAGCGTGCTGCGGAGCGTTCGCGGACCACTGGCCGATGGCCGCGTACGAGCGCGCGCCGGCGACCACCGCCGAGGCGTCAACCAGCAGAACCGCCACGAACGGGTGACGCACCCCTCGACGCCGACGCGGATCCGGCAGCACCCGCAGCCGCTCCACCAGCGACAATCCCGCCACGCCTTCCACAGCGGGCGACTTGATCAGGCAGACGGTGGGAGACTGGCGACACATCGAAGCTCCGGTGGTGCGAGGCGACTTGAGAAGGTCACCCCGTTCAACCGGAGCTCCGATGCGTTCGTGACGGCTCGGCCCGTACTCCTCGCACCGCCGCGACCTGCGGACTCACACGATCACTGGGACTTTGCAGTGCACCTGCCAGCGCAAGGCCGACGAGCTCCACCGCGGCCTGGACGCCGAGCTCACCGGCACGGACCCGCTGTTGTGCCTGGACTCCGACTGGAACCGCTCCTACCGCCGGATGCTCGGCTACCTCGCCGCCGGCGGCACCGTCACCGGCCCGGTCAACCGCACTGGCCTGGGCCACGACCCGTCCTTCCGGCCCGGCGCGTGGCTGCGCAAGCAGGCGAAGGCCCGCACCGAAGGGAAGCTGACCGAGCAACAGAACGCGCTCCTGAACGCACTTCACGCCGCCGCCGGCTGACAGCGCGGGTCCGTGGCGGGATCTGCCGTCACGGCGAGGTGGGGCGCACTGTGGCGTCAGGACGTGATGTCCACCAGGACCTTGCCGACTGTGCCGCTCTCCACTGCGCGGTGCGCGTCGGCGGTGCGGTGGAGCGGAAAGCGGGTCAGTGGCAGGCCGTGTTCCTCGCCGACCGGCAGGGCGCCGTCGCGGACCGCGGCGGCGATGTCCTCGGCGGCCGCGGCGCGCGCCTGCGGACCGGCCGTGTAGAGCACCAGGAACTGAAGGCGCGTATTGAGCACCATGTTGTGCCGCACGTCCAGTTCGACCGGCTTGCCGCCGTCGTTGGCGTAGGTAGCGATCGTGCCGCGCGCTCGCAGCACGGCCAGGTCCAGTGCGATGTTCGCGCCAAGCGCCACTTCGGCGACGATGTCGACGCCGTCCGGGGCGATCCTGCGGATCTCGGCGGCCGGATCCCCCTCTCGATAGTTGACCACGTGGCGGGCGCCGGCGGCGGTGGCCAGTCGGGCCTTCTCCGCTCCGCTGACCGTGCTGATCACGGTCGCGCCGGCCCAGCGGGCGAGCTGGATCACGGCGTGCCCGACCGCCCCGGCCCCGCCTGCGGCGAGCACGACCGCGCCGTCCAGCGCCCCCGGCCGCAGGCGGCGCGGGCCGTCCTCGGCGACGGTGAGCGCGCGGTGCGCGGTCAGCGCGGGGACGCCGAGTGCGGCGCCGACGTCGAAGCCAGCCTCGTCGGGCAGCGGCACGGCCCGCTCGGCCGGTACGACGGTGAACTCGGCGGCGGTGCCGGTGGGCCGCCCGGCGGCAGCCATGAACAACCAGACCCGCTGGCCGACCCGGCTCCGGTCGACTCCCCCACCGACGGCGTCGATCACGCCGGCGCCGTCCAGGTGCGGGGTGACCTCGGAGAACTGCTTGGTATGGGCGGGGCCGGAGCGGGCATGCCAGTCGGTCGGGTTGACCCCGGACACGGCTACCCGGACGCGGACCTCGCCGGGGCCGGGCACGGGCAGGTCGCGGTCGACGAGCCGAAGAACGTCGGGGCCGCCGTTGTCGCGGTAGACGATGGCTTTCATGATTCCGTCCTGGTCGGGGGGCTGGTCAGCCGATGGGGACTTCGGCGGAGCGGGACTCAATGGCGTGGAGGGTGGCCAGGGTGGCGGCGTCGAGAGTGATCCCGCCGGCGGCCGTGTTGGCCTCCAGGTGAGCGGGGTCGGCGGTGCCGGGTATGAGCAGCACGTTGGGGGCGCGGTGCAGTAGCCAGGCGAGGCCGACCTGGGAGGGTGTGACGCCCAGGGATTCGGCCACGGCGTGCACCGCCGGCTCGTCGGTCGCCTTGGGCAGGCCCGGGAAGGACCCGCCGAGTGGGAAGAACGGCACCCAGGCGATACCCTCGGCCGCGCACAGCCGCAGCATGTCCTCGTCGTCGCGCGAGACGAGGCTGTACGCGTTCTGCACGCAGGCGATGCCCGCCGGCAGGGCGCGGCGAAGGCCGTCGAGGGTGACGCTGCTCAGACCGATCGCGCCGATCTTGCCCTCGTCACGCAGGGCGGTCATCACTTCGAGCTGGTCGTCGAGGTCGACCACCTGGTCGCCGTCGGGGCGCAGGCCGGGGCCGGAGTCGAGCCGACGGAGGTTGACCACCGGGAGCCGGTCGACGCCGAGGCTGCGCAGGTTGTCCTCGACGCTGGCGCGAAGCTGTTCGGGGCGCTGTGCGAGACGCAGTGGCAGAGGCCCGCCCGGGTCGGGGTCGGCCCCTACCTTCGTGACGACCAGGACGCCGCCCTCGGGGCGCAGCGCCTCGCGGATGACCTGGTTCGCGAACCCGAAGCCGTAGAACTGGGCGGTGTCCACGTGGTCGACGCCCAGCTCGACCGCGCGGCGCAGCAGGGCGACGGCCTCGCCGCGGCTGTGGTGCAGGCGTTCGAGTTGCAGGGCGCCGTAGCCGACCCGGAAAACGGTGCGGCCGGCGAACGGAGCGGTCAGGGTGGTCATGGCGCGGTCTCCTCGGCCGGTGACTGCAGGGCGGTGTACAGCAGTTGGGCCAGGTAGAGGCTCTGCACCCGGTGGGCGATCGGGGTGGCGCGCTCCTGGGCCTCGGCCGGCTCGAGGTGTTCGACCTTGACCAGCCAGGCGGTGACGCTGTCATGCACCATCGCGCGCATCCGGTCGATCGTGTCCACGACGATGCCGTGGATGGCCGGGTTGTTGGTCGCCTCGCCCCAGGTCTGCACGCCAACCCGGGCTTCGACCGGGTCGATGCCGGCGATCAGGCGGGCGAGTAGTTCGTCGGGGTCGGGCGGGGTGTCGCTCCCGGCGTACTCGCCGAGGACCTCCGCGCGCTTGGCGAGCACCGCGTAGGCCGAAGCCTGAACCAGCTCGGCCTTGTTGCGGTAGTGGGCGTAGATCGAGCCCGTCGACAGGCCGGACTCGGCCGTGATGTCGGCGATCGAGGTTCGCTCCAGGCCGTTACGGCTGAAGCAGCGTACGGCGGCCTCGGTGATCTGGGCGCGCCGGAGCTCCTTGCGCGCGTCGGTGAGTCGAGGCACCACACCTCCTGCAAAAAGAATCGTGGTTCTGCTTGTGGCCTCACTATACAGAACCGCTGTTCTGTTTGCCGCGCGGCGGATGTGGCGGGGATCATGTTTCGGAGAAGACCTGCGGCCCGGCCTGGGCGTCTAGGAGGCGTGAGATCAGTCAGAGCAGCGCTGCACGAACTGGACGAGGAACGCCTCGTCGAGCTGGGAAGGTCACCCCGTTCAACCGGAGCTTCGATGCGTTCGTGACGGCCCGGCCCGTACTCCTCGCACCGCCGCGACCTGCGGACTCACACGATCACCGGGACTTTGAAATGCCCCTGAGGCTGGATGCGGCTCGTGTTGTCTTCCGTAGCAGCAGATCTGGTGCAACAGGCGTGTACTCAGAGGGCTTTCTCGAACCAGTGTCGGATGTAGGGGTTGGTGGTATACGGGGCAATCTCGATGTAGCCGGAGGCGGCATAGAGGCCCCGAGCCTCGATGAGTTCCCCCATGGTGTCCAACCGTAGCCGGGTGTGGCCAAGCTTGTGGGCTTCAGCTTCGACGGCAGTGAGCAGGCTCCGGCCGATCCCTTGGCCGCGGAACGCAGGTCGCACGAACATGCGTCTGATCTCGCCGATGTCTGGGGACAGCGCCCGGATGCCAACGCAGCCCGCCGGGATACCGTTGACCCTCGCCAGAAGAAACAGGCCGCCGGGTGGGACCAGTCCCGTGTTGGCCGCCGGCGCCTCGGTTTGATCGTGCAGCAGCGGACCACTCCAGCGTTGGAAGAGCTCCTGCTGATATTCCTCCAGCAGCTCCCTGCCGTCAGCCGTGTCGACCGCCTCGGTGTTGATAACGGTGTTGCTCACCGGTTCCCTCTTTCCCGTGAGTCGTTCTTCATACTGTGGGCCCGCGTTCGGCACTGCATCCAGGAGGCTCCAACCTTGCGCCTGGCGTGGTCGGTGCCGTCCGGATGCTCATTCGTGAAGGCCGTGAGAGCTGGTCAGACGTTCGTGGGTGATAGGTGGTTGGGGAGCTCGGTGAGCTGTTCGATGCGGGGGACCGTCTCGTCTGCTGTCGGCGATGGTCCACCAGTGACGAAGTCGATGCCGCGGTCCAGCCAGATGCCGGTGAGTCCGGCGAGGGCGGCTGCGTTCACGTCGCTTTCCAGCATGTCGCCCACGTTGACTGCCTGCGCGGGGTCCGTCCGCATCCAACGGCAGGCGGTGGCGTAGGCGGCGGGCTTGGCCGTACCGAGGTCGGTCGGGGTCAGGACGGCGTCGAAGTATTCGAGGAGGCCGAAGCGGGCAAGCTTGGCGCGCTGCTGTTCAGGGTCCCCGTTGGTGAGAACGGCGAGACGCGGTCCGCGAGGAAGCTGTTTCAGGGTCTCCAGGCACGGCTGGACATCGGGATAGCACCGCCAGGACTCCTCGAACACGGTGAGGTAGCGCTTGGTGATCCAGGCGTCCAGAAGGCCGGGGCTTTCCGGAACCGGTTCGCCGAGCAGAGGCAGGAAGGAACGGAGTCTGCGTCGGTGGTGCTCAGCGAAGGAGCACTGACCGGCCAGGTATTCCCGCATGTGGCGCGCCTCCAACGTCCACCACAACGTCGCCAGCTCCTCTGGTGGAGCCGTCGCGTTCGGCGCGGCCTGGATGATCTGACCGATCGTTTCCCAGACTGCACTTCGGTGATCGACCAGAGTGCCGTCCAGATCGAAGAAGATCACGTCTGCCATAGGGTGATCATCCCGTGGGGTCTGGAGGAATTGTCAAGATCTGTAGATCAGTTGAGGTGGGTCACGCCGCGGAGGTGTTCTCGGGGCGTTCGACGAGGTGACCGTTCTGGAAGCCGGCGCCTTTGCGGACGAGAGCGACGAGGTGGGGTGCGGTGATCGCGCGCCAGCGTTCCTCGGGTGGACTCGACGAGCTTGAAGACCATCGCCAGGGCGGCGGCTGGGCTGCCCGCGCCGCGGGGTGACCTTGGTGCGGAGTTTCACCGTGGAGAAGGTGGATTCGATGGGATTCCTGGTGCGCAGGTGGACGACCCAGTGCTGGGCGGGGAAGTCGTAGAACGCCAGCAGTTCCTCGGCGTCATCGGTGATCTTC
Source organism: Streptomyces sp. NPDC001315 (assembly GCF_042896175.1). Classification (NCBI taxonomy): domain Bacteria; kingdom Bacillati; phylum Actinomycetota; class Actinomycetes; order Kitasatosporales; family Streptomycetaceae; genus Streptomyces; species Streptomyces sp. NPDC001315. Next base: position 10,736 of record NZ_JBIAWZ010000045.1, read on the forward strand.
TTCACCGCCTTGGGCCATTTAACCTCGTAGGTCCTCGCGAATTCCTCGATCGCTCTCTCGGCGTGGGTGCGGTCCTCGGCGTTGTAGATGTCCTGCATCGCCTTTGTCGCGCGGGGCTGTGCGGATTTCGGCAACGCGTTCGAGACGTTGCGGGCTTTGTGAAGCCGTAAAGAATCAACTTGTCGGTGTGTTCGGTTTACTCGTCCGCGGCGGCGAGGAGATCGGAGGCGGTGCGGTAGCGGGTGGTGGCCGGGGGTGGGAGGAGGCCGCCTTCCGCAAGCAGGGGCCGGATCTCGCGGACGACGTTCCCGATCGAGGACCTGCTCACGTCCCCCAGCGCGTCGGCGAGGACGTCCAGGGTGCACAGTTTCCGCAGGTAGAGGAGGGCGACCACGACGCGCTCTCTGTCACCGAGCTTCTGGGGGAAGACGCCGCCGCGGCTGCCCGGCTGGCGATCGGCGCCCCGGCGCTGGTAGGAGGCCCGTTCGACCTGCGCGAGCTGGCGTGGGGCGAGGCGGTGAGCGAGTGCATCCAGGTCCGTGCGGGACATGCCGGTAAGCCGTGGGTGGGACAGGCTCTCCATGATCCGGGTGCGAGGCGGGGCCTTGTCGGTGTCGAGGAAGGCCATCAGCGCGTCCGCCGTGGTGAACCGGCTGGGGGCGTATCCGGGCTGATGGCCGTGGTCCTCCAGGACCCGGCGGGTCTCGGCGACGAGGTGGCCGATGCATTCGGGGGTGACCTCCAGCATGTCGGCCAGCAGCTTCATCGAGCACACCTGCCGCTGGTAGAGGAGCGTGAGCAGAACCCGGGCGGCGTCGTCGAACAGAGGCTTGGCCCGCTGATTGCCAGTGGCGCGCCGGGCCCGGCCACCGCGCTGCTCGCTGTAGCGTTCCTGGGACCGGGCGGCCTGCAGCGGGGCCAACTCGGCGCACAGTTCCCCGAGTTCTGCGCTGCTCAGCCCGGTCAGACGGGGGTCCGTCAGTTGGGTCAGAAGCTCGCAGCGCCGGCCGGAGACGCCGTGTGCCTCGCTGGTGGGCAGAGTCTGCGGCGTGGAGGACTCAGGCAGCAGGGCATAGTTCCACTGGCCGTGGACTTCGTGCCGGACCAGTGGCAGCGCGGCGAAGCGGTCCTTGCTGATCGCAATGCCGGTGGGGTAGTCGCCAGGGTCCAGTTGGGCCTCGACGCGCAGACCGGCCCGGGTGCGGGTGGCGGCGATCGTCTCAATGACGACGTCATGGCTGGTCAACGGCCTGCCGCGCCAGCTGTGGGTGATGTGGGAGAACAGCCGGTGCTCGATTTTGTTCCATTTACTTGTGCCTGGAGGAAAGTGACACACCGTGATCGTCAGTCCGGTTTCGGCTGCCAGGGCAGCCAGTTCGCTCTTCCAGACCCGGTAGCGGTAGCCGTTGGAGCCGCCCGCGTCCGAGGTGATCAGCAGCCGTGACGCCTTCGGGTAGTCGAGGCTGCCGCGGCAACGCCACCAGCGGCGGATGGACTCGACCGCGAAGACTGAAGTGTCGTGGTCGACACCGACGTTGACCCAGCCGGTGTTGCGGGCGATGTCGTAGATCCCGTACGGGATCGCCTGCTGAACGTGCGGGCCGCTGAAGAAGAAGTGGTGGTCCTCCACCTCGACCGGCTCGCCCCTGGGCCGCCACTCCCGGCCGGGCATCGGTAGCCGTCCGATCTGCTCCCGCTTCTTCGTGTCCACACTGATCACCGGCTCGCCGTCGCCCTGGTGCTGTTTCACCTGCTCGTTGATGTAGCGGAACTGGGCATCCCGGTCGGGATGTTGGGAGCCCTCGAGGGTCTTCACATTCGCCTGCAGGCTGAAGCCCTCCTGCTTGAGCAGCCGCCCCACCGTCGGCGCGGACACCGGGTGCCCCTGCCGGGTCAGCTCCTCGGCCAGGTTCCGCAGCGACTTCGTCGTCCACCGCAGCGGCGACATCGGATCACCCCGCGGCCCCCGCCTGGCGCACGCACCCGGCCGCCCGGCAGCGGCCCGGCCCCTGCTTCCAGCTCTAACACTCCACGACGCACGGTCGTCTCACTGACCTGCGCGATCCGCGCCACCGCCCGTACGCCGCCATGCCCGATCAGCCGGGCCTCGGTAGCCAGGGCCAGACGCCGCTGTCGCTCGTTGAGATGCGGCAACAACACCGAGAACCTGCACTGAAGTTGGGAACAGATATCCTCCGGAACCGCCATACCCTGACAACGAGCCCGCACCTGTAAAGCAGCACCTTGATTCTTTACGGCTTCTGTGGACCCAGCACCTCTGGTGCCGGGCGGTGGGGAACACCTCGGCCAGGGCCTTCCAGAGTCCCATCGCCCCGTCGCCGACGACCAGCTCCGGGTCTGTCATGCCGCGTCGGCGGCAGTCCCGCAGCAGGTCGGCCCACGACTCGGCTGATTCGCGCAGGCCCTCGGCGATCGGGATCAGCTCCTTGGTGCCGTCCACGCGCACGCCCATGAGGACCAGGACGCAGGAGTGGGCCTGTCCGAGGCGGACCTTGGGGCGCAGCCCGTCGGCCCAGACGTAGAGGTAGTCACTGGCCGACAGGTCCTGGTCCTGGAACGAGGCGTGATCGGCCTGCCACTGCTTGGTCAGCCGCGTGACGGTCGCCGACGACAGCCCTGCGGTCGAGCCCAGGAACTGCTCCAGCGCAGGCACGAAGTCCCCGCTGGACAAGCCATGGAGGTAGAGCAGGGGTAGCACTTCGCTGACCTTCGGGTACTTGCGGCACCACGGAGCCAGAATCCTGGAGGAGAACCATTTGCGTTCCCCGGTGAGCTCGTCGACCCGCTTGTCGTTCACGCGCGGCGCGTGCACCGCGACCGGTCCGGCGGCCGTGGTCACCGTCCGCTCGCGGTGATGACCATTGCGGACCACCAAGCGCCGGCCTCGTTCGTCACGCTGGTCGGCGAGCTCAGCTAGGGCGCGTATCGAGTCGCGATCAATCTTCGGGTATTGCCCTCGCGTCGAGGCGTGGTCCGGTAGATCGTCTTGCGTGACGCGAGTGCAACTGACCGACGTGGAGTGGGAGTTCATCGGGCCGTATCTGCCGATCGGCGAGTACGGCCCGTACCCTGAGCGGCTGCGGCAGCAGTTCGAGGGCGTGATCTGGCGGTTCAAGACGGGTGGGCAGTGGCGAGAGATGCCGGCGGAGTTCGGCGCCAAGGAGGTTCGACGCGCGCCTCGTGGTGCCCACCGGGCTTCTCGCGTCTGCCTCCTCCTTGTGCGTGCGCTGCCAGTTCCGGCGGCGTCCGGGAACTGCTGGACCCTGACTCGGGCTGTCGGACACGATCCCCCACCGTCTTCAGCACCGGTTGTCCGGGGCGGTGCAAGAAGTGGACGCCGTGCGCGACGTAATGCGCACCTTCGTCGCCCGCTACTGATTACGTGTCAGTGCCCGCCTGTAGGTTGTGCGCATGACTGATCAACTCGTGGCGGAAACGCTGAGCCGGTTTCGGGCCAAGGCGGCGGAAGCAGGCGTGTCATCGCGCGACGTGGAGCTGTTGATCAGCTCCTTCCTGCCGGCGGTCTATCCGGTAGGCGGCGACGGACCGGTCGTCGTCCACCTCGGTGGCAACAACCCCATGCTGCCGGTCGGCGCGGACAAGCCGAGCGAGCCGTTCCTCTGCAGCATCGACTGCGCGCAGATACCGCCGAACTCGACCGGCCTCCCCCTTCCGGCCGACGGGCACCTGCTGCTCTTCGGTGACGCCGAGAAGTTCCGTCAGGGCCCGGGGCCCGGCTACGTGGTGTACATACCCGCCGGGACGCCCACGACGGAGGTCCCCGCCCCGGAGCCCACTCGCGGCTCGTATGCGGAGCGGGACTACCGCTCGGTCCGCGTGGGGCCGTCATGGCCCTCGTCCGGTCCCGACGGGTTCGCAGACCCTTCCGACGGGTCCGAGAGGAACTTCGAAGACTACGAACTCCTGGACGAGCTGAGCGACATCTGGAGGGAGGCCGGCGGCAACTATTTCGGATCCGACCTGTACCTCGGCGGCCATGCGGACTTCTGGAACGACGATCCCGTCGAACTGGTGAACGGGGGCGAGTACGTAAGCGGTAACGACTGGTGTCTGCTCGCCAACTGGTACTGCGACGACGTCGTCGAGCTTCCCTCACCCCGCATGCACTGGTTGATCCGCCGCCAGGACCTCGCCGACCTGCGCTTCGACCGGGTGATGATCTCCGTCGACATATATGGTTAGCTCTCCCCGGTCCGCGCGCGCAACGGAACGACGACGGCCCGCCACCCCGACTGCGGATAACGCCGGTCAGTTCGCGGTCTCGCGTCTGCCCGCCCCAGCCTTCCGTGCCGCTACGGGGTGTGCGGGCCGCGCAGGTCATCGAGGCCGCCGGCCTTCTGGCCCAGGCCCTTTTCGATGGTGCGCGGGCAGGCGGAGAGTGCGCTTCCTGCGCCTTCCGCGATGGCGTCCCGCCGAGTGGTGTAGCCGATCAAGCTGACGGAATCTCCAGGTCGTGGCCCGAATCGCCCTCGCCGGAGGCCCTGTTGAGGCTCGCCGGGCCGGGACCGGCGCTGATCGCACGACGGCCGGTAGCCGCACGTCCGGACGGGTCCGAAGTGGAGGCGACGGACCGTGATCGGCTACACCACGACGTGGGACACGACCCCTTCCGCAGCGCGGCGTGCGGCAGGTCAATGAGTACCTCGCGCCGCGTTCGCCCGCACATCGCGGCCGCGCCCGCCGATCAGCGCAGCGCCCTCGACGGCTCGCTCACTGCGTTCACGGAGGCCGGTAGCGAACCGCCAGAACACCTCCGGTCGTGCCTGGCCGGCATTAGGGCGTGTATTCGATTGTGATCAACGGGCGGCCCGCGTGAGATCTTTGATCCAGATCATCGAGGCGCGAAGGTGGAGACCGGCGAGGTAGCTT
>NZ_JBIAWZ010000046.1:0-10315 GCF_042896175.1 Streptomyces sp. NPDC001315
CACCAACCTTGTCTATCTCGGCATCGCCCGGCTGAGGTGCTTCGAGCGCACCCGTGAGCCGGGGGACATGGAGGAGGCGGTGGAAGCGGGTCGTGGGGGGGGGGGGGGGGGGGGGGGCGCCCCCCCCCCCCCCCCCCCCCCCCCCCCCCACCCCGGGGTGCTGTCGCATTTCGCAAACAGAGCCAGTGAGCCTTTTCCAACCTCCTGTGCGGACTGGGCAGTTGGCCTGACAAACGGATGAAGCCCCTGGTAGATGGGTTTTCGACCAAGAGAACCGTCTCCACCAGAGGCTTCGAATGCTTGTCTACCCGTCCGGCGTCGACGTGTCCAGCTCTACCCTGCGCTTCCTCGCTGCCCGCCTGAGGAAACACCCTCATGCTCTCGGAACTCGATGGCGGCGCCTGAGCTCGGGCCGACAGGCCCTGCTCACTCTCACCCACCTGCGCAACGGCCAGCCCTACGCCCAGCTCGCGGCCGGTTTCGGGATCGGCACCACCACCGCCTACCGATACGTCACCGAGGCCGTCGAACTCCTGGCCGCACTCGCCCCCACGCTCGCCGAAGCAGTACGGGCCGCATCGATGAAGGCATACCTGATCCTTGACGGAACGCTGCTGCCGATCGACCGGATCGCCGCCGACCGGCCCTTCTACTCGGGCAAACACAAGAAACACGGCATGAACGTGCAGGTCATATCCGACCCGAAGGGCCGTCTCCTGTGGGCTTCACCAGCCCTGGCCGGCGCCGTCCATGACATTCGGGCCGCACGCGAGCACGGCATCATCGACGCCCTCGCCCAGGCCGGCATCACCTGCTGGGCAGACAAGGGCTACCAGGGCGCGGGCGGCACGGTCCGCCTCCCGTACCGCGGCCGGTGGGACCGTCTTTCCACGGGCCAGCAGGCTGTCAATCGGTCCCATGCGAAGGTGCGGGGACTGGTCGAACAGGCCATCGCCACCCTCAAGTCCTGGTGTCTCCTGCGCAAGCTCCGCTGCTCGACAACCCGAATCACGAGCCTCGTCCAGGCTGTCCTCACCCTCCATCTGGCCAGCTCAGACTAGGGACGGAAAAGGCTCACTGTGCCCTGTAGGGCACGCGGCCCCCCGACTCGCGTCGGTCTCCGTCCTGGAGACGAGACGGCCCGTACCGGTGCCGTGAACATCGGAACGGGCCTTGATCCGAAACACCTTCCGATCAAGGAGTCCAGATCATGAGCAGCACCGTACCCATCCCGGAGCAGTTGACGCCCGCGCAGGCGGACGGCCGCGCCTGCCTCGTCTGCGGTAGCGAGGCAGCGGTCATGCGGCCGGTGGGCGACCGCGCCGGCGTTCAGCTGTTCGCGTGCGTCCCATGCATCGACCGCGCCAGGACACCCCAGTTTGCCGAGGTGCCTGCGCAGGCCTGCGCCGTATGCGGAGGCATCGGCGGCACGCTCTACCCGGTCGAGGGCGAGGACGGCGCGCCGGAGCGTGCGCACTGGCGGTGCCTCGCCACGCCCCGGCTGCACCCGAGACCGACGGGCCGCTATGGGGGCATGCCGCGGACTACACGCGTGACCGCCTGTCCGCGTACTGCCCAGCCGATGTCGCCTGGACGGTGGCCCGGCGGTTCCTCGGCGAGGCGCACGCGATCGACACGGACGCCGCGTCCGCCGCGAAGGTGTACGGGTCGTGGGGCGCCCTGGTCGCCGTGTTGGGTCAACTCCTCGACGCGTTCGACGCGGAGGACGCCCGATGAGCCAGCAGCAGCGCGTGGCCGCCGGACGCGGGTGAGCCCTGTCATACGTGCAGGCCAGGGAGGGGAATGCGATGGGCACACGCGAGGACATTGCGCAGGCAGCGAGCATTTTGGCACCTCACGTTGGCGAGGTGCGCTGCCCGGCCGACCGGGATGCAGCTCAGGCGAGGGCATCGAGACGGTGTGACAGGAACCCCGCCATCGCGCGGACCCCGATCCCGATCGCGTGCTCGTCGGCAGCGAAGTCCGGGGAGTGGGGGACCCCGTTGATGCCCGCTTCCGGGTTGGCGACGCCGAGGTAGAACATCGCTCCGGACACCTGGTGCAGGAAGTACGCGAAGTCCTCGCCGTTGAACGGATACGCCGCGTGGAACACCATGACCGCGTCCGCACCCAGGGCGCCTCGCAAGTACGAGGCTGCCGCCGCGTTGAGCTCCGGCGAGCACACCATGGCGGGCAGCGGAGGCTCGGTGAACTCCACCCGCCCACGGGGCAGCGCATCCACCCAGCGCCGCACCTCCTCACGGATCTCGGCGTACCGGCTCTCAGGCCAGGCCCGCAGATAGGCGTGCACGCGCGCGCCATCATCGCCCGAGCTCGAATGGGACAGGGCGTAGACAAAGCGCGCCAGCTGGCCGTCCGGGGTCTGCATGTCGTCCATGAGCTGCTCGAGCTGTCCGGGCGTCTGCGGGCGCCCGACGGTCGACAATCCGTCGATCATGGCGACGAGCCGCTTGGCGTCGTCGGCGGCGCCCGGCCCCGCCAGCTCGATCCGGAAGCGGTCCTGCCCCGGCTGACCCGGCCCGACCGCAAACGTGCCGACTGGATTGGAGCCGCAGTGCAGCGCGTAGATCTCCCGCGGCGCGGTCCGCTCCAGGACCCCGTCCTCGATCATCGCCCGGGCGCCCTCGCACGTCTCCTCGGCCGGCTGGAAGACGAAGACGACCCGGCCGTTCAGCTGCTTCCGCAGCCGTGCGAGGACCAAGGCGATACCCACCCCGATCGCCGTGTGCAGGTCGTGGCCGCACGAGTGGGCCGCCCCCGGGACCTGCGAGGCGAAGGCACAGTCGAACAGTTCGTCGTCGTCGACCGCGTCCATGTAGGCCCGGTAGGCGACGGTCGGGCCCTCACCCGCACCGTCGAGCACCGCCACCACACCATGGCCGCCCACGCCGGTTACGATGGCCAGACCCGCGGCGCGAAGCCGCTCGGCGACCAGTGCTGATGTGCGCCGCTCCTCACCGGCAAGCTCGGGATGCCGGTGGATGTCGCGGCGCATCCCGATCAGCTCATCGTCGATCTCGGCCGCAATCTTGTCGATCATCGAGTGGTCCAGCGCGGAAGACATGCGCCGGAGGCTACACGAGCCGATCTCCAACCCGGCCTTGAAGTTGAAAAAGGCTCAGTCTGCTCGGCCAGTACTGCGCCGTCTTCGCCGTTGGGGTCATCGCGGAGGCGATACCAGCGGTTGTACTGAGCACCACGAAAGTCCATCAATACTTCACTGAAGGCGCTGTAGGTATCCATTCGCTGTTGCAGAAGCCATTCGTCACGCGCGAATCGTTCTGATCTCTCAGCCGTCTTGCGCTGGAAGATATAGGTGACAACGGACCCCACGATCGTGCCGAGCACAGCGACCAAGCCGGTGAGAACTGCTTGCACAACTGGAGTTGACCACAGGCTCGGCATCAGCGCGATAGACGCGACATGGCCAATCTCCACGACTGGGCCGCTGATCTGAACTCCGTTACCGTATTCGGCTTCTCCCCAGCGGAGGGCCCTGTTCGACTTGCCCTGTTTGGCGAAGTGGCGGCGTAGCGAAGTGTTGGGGGACGCCGATCTTGGCAGCGCATCGTCGCATCCGCGAGCTCCCTCACCGCCACCCCTGACGCATCAGCACGCCGTGCCGCTCAAGCTTCCGTGGCACGAACTCACTGATCAATCGACCTTCGATGGCAATGATCAAGGTTCGGTGGCAGAGCACACCTCCGCCGACAACGCCCAGCAGCAGCTGGAGCTCGCGGCCGCCGACGTGGTGCGCGCGTACGCGGTCGCGGCGCCCGGCTGGCATGCCGGACGCCGCAACCGCTCATGTCAGGCCGGCGAGGTGACCGTTCCGCCGAAGTGCCGGGCGAAGAACCGGACCGCGCTGTCGACCTCGAACCGCGGCAACTCCTTGTGCTTGCCCGAGTTCACGTGCAACGACTTCTCCTTCGAGGCGAAGGCGTCGAACAGCGCGAGACCCTCCTCGCGCGGGATGTGCTCGTCGTCCCACTGCAGGTCGAACTCGATCGGGATGGTGATCTGCTTCGCCTTCTCGGCCCAGGACATCGGGCCAGTGCTGACCGAAGACCGCAGCCGTGATCCTGGGTTCGATCGCCACGAACGGTACGCCGATCGCGGTGCCCATGTTGATGCCCCAGAAGCCGACCAGCCCGTCGGTGCCGATCTCCGGGAGTTCCTGGAGGGCATCCAGGGTCGCCTGGTACTCGGGTACGGCGAGCTCCGCCAGGTGGTCGTTGTAGCGCACGACGATCGGGCCTTCCGGCTCGCCCGCCGCCCTCGCCCGGAACAGCTCGGCGATTTCCGCCTCGTCGTGCGCCGTGCGCGGCCGGTCGCCATGACCGGGCGCGTCGATGACGGCGACGTGGAAGCCGCAGCCGGTCACGAGGCGCTGGGCGCGGCCGGACATCGCCGGGTGTTTCTTGTGGTTGCCGCCGCCGTGGGCCATCAGGATCAGGGGCGCATGATCGGCCGAATGGGAGGCCGACGACCAGAGGACGCCGGGGATTCCGCCCACGGTGAAGTCGCGCTCATGCATGCCGTTCGACGACGACTCGGCGGTGAACTGCAGAGAGTGCACAGGTGTTGCCTTTCGGGAGTGCCTTGTTGTCGAGGCGCTCCAGGCGACACCTACGTCAATCGCCGGCCGTGACGGCAAGGGGGAGCACCCACATGGATACAGCGTTCATGGGTCTCACCTCCTTGGGCGGTGTCACGGTCGACTGGAAGCTATCAGGACGATCATCATCCCTCCAACCCTTTTCCCGCCACGTGATCACAACTCCAGACAGGTCCTGACGGCGGCTCCTTCTGGTCCGTTCCTAGACCGTGACGACGATCTTCTTCCCGGCGTGGAGCCCCTTCTCGAGGTGGCGGTGTGCCTCGACGACGTCGTCGAGGGCGAACACCTTGTCGATGGCGGGCCGTAGTGCACCGAGGCGTACACCGGCGTTCAGGAAGGCAGCCATGCGTTTCACCACGACGGCGTCGAGGGTGTGCTCGAAGCTGCGGTAGCTGAAGATCGTGAGCGGCGTGCTGCGCGGGAAGGGTGTGGGCCGGGGGTCGAGGAAACCCGCGGCGACGAGGGTTCCGCCGGGGCGGGCCGCCTTCAGGAGATCCTGCTGGCCGGGGCCCATGACGACGTCGAGGACGATGTCGGCGCCGGTCCCGCCGGTGTGGTGGCGGACGGCTTCGGCGATGTCCATGTGGTCGGTGGCGATGACCGCGGCGGCGCCGACGGCGAGCAGGTCGTCCTTCCTCGCAGTGTGCCGGGTGAGGGCGAGGGGCACGGCGCCGATCTGGTTGGCGATCTGTATTGCCGCCCGGCCGACGCTGCCGGACGCGGCTGTGATGAGGACGTGGTCGCCGGGCCGCATCCTCGCCTTCTCGACGAGGGCGCCGTAGGCGGTGGAGTACGCGACCCAGATCGCCGCCGCCTCCGTGATTGTGAGCCCGGCCGGCCGGGCGACGACCTGGCTCGCGGGGACCGTGGTGTATTCGGCGTAGCTGCCCCTGGTGTTCGCGTCCGGAATGGCCGTGAGGATGACCGGATCGCCGATCTTCAGACCGGTGGTCTCGGGGCCCAGCGCGTCGACGACGCCGGTTCCTTCGACGCCGAGGCGAGCGTGTGGCAGGGGGACGGTTGCGGGCGAGGTACCGGAACGCATCATCTGGTCGAGCGGGTTGACGGCGAACGCTTCGATCCTGACCCGTACCTCGCCGGTGGCGGGCTCGACGACCGGCTCCTGGACGACGTGCATGACATCCGGCCCGCCGAACTCGTCGAACACGACGACTCGTGGCATGGTGACTCCTCCGCATCTGGTGCTGGTTTCGTTGCTCGCGGAAGACGTTACGGAGCCGCTGGTTACCTTCTGGTACCTTCGATTTTCACGCAGAACGTGGCTGGACCTGCCTGCCTCGCCGACTGCTCCACGCGCTTGGCGTCGTGCGTGACTACGTGCGGCGCTTCCGTCGCACGACGACCGACGCGCCGCCGCCACGGCCGCCCGGCGTCCGCAAGGTGACCGGCTGGATCACCAGGCGCCCCGACCGCGTGAGCGACGACGACCGGCAAAAACTCAAGGAAATCCTGGCCCGCTGCCCCGAGTTGGAAGCCGCCACCGGGCATGTCCGGTCCTTCGCCACGATGATGGCTCTCCGCAGCGCAGACCGCCTGCCCCAGTGGATCGCCGACGCCCGCCCAGACGAGAGTCACGGACTACGTGCCCTCGCCGAAGTCCGCGTTGCCGGGCCTGATTCGGCGGAACGGCGCAGTGCGGGGCAGATACGCGAGTTGGGCGATCAAGACGAGAAGGCTGAGAAAGAACCACCAGCCGTCACCACCGAAATGTCCGACCACGACGCCCCACGCGAGGAAAACGGCAATCTGGACCCAGTTCCTCCAGGTCCATACCGGTTCGATCCGGATCACGATCCCCTCCTAGGACTGGTCGGCAATGATTGTTGCACCCGAGGTCAGGCGACCCGCTTCGGTTCCGGCAGGAACCACCACGCTCCTCAGGTCCCATCCCGTCTTCCGTCGACCCACACGCCGTGGAGCGGGCGTGGTACCTGGCGTTCAGGTGGACCGCGCCACTGTACGAACGGCCTTTGACGCTCCCGGCACACGCCGCAACCACAGAGTGCAATTCGGTCGGGACTCACTTCTGCGTCGTCGACCGGGAACCAGGTGTCGGGTCTGGTGCCCGTCAACCTCCAGAACCTGCTCGGCCCGGTTGCGTTTGAGTGCCAACCCTTGAACGTCCTCGGCGCCCGCGCGTAGCGGGTAGGGCATCGCCTAGGTCAGCCATGGCGGACGCCCTTCGGGCGTATTTCCTCCAACGGCCTACCGAGCCCGTGGCGTGCGGTGCACCGCCGAGCTCGACGAACCCGGCCGCCTCGTCCTCGCCCACCACCGCTGACAAGCTGTGCGAGAACTTCCCTCGCAGATCAGGGTATTGCTTAGCTGTGGACGGTTGCGGGCGCCCCCGCGGGCGTGCGGACGAACGGGACCTCCAGTGCCTGCCTGCGTGGCTCCTCTGGTGAGCAGGGAGTCAGATTGCTCCCCACACACCAGGGGTGTCTGATTTGGGAATCCACAGCAGAGGTTGGTTGTCGCGACAGTAATCGGCTGCCCCGTCCTCCCACGGGAAGCGGCCATCCCTGTCGGGCCAGAACAGCTGTGCCATGGGCAGCGGCGAGACCTGATAGAAGTCCAGCCCTGCGCCGAAGAAGTGCTTGCACCAGCTCTCGTGCACAGGCCGGATGACGGCGGGAAAGTTGTCGAAGATGTCGTCCCGGCGCTGGTCGGGTATCACAGGAGACCCGTTGCGCACGGCCGTGAGCTGCCCCGAGTTTTGTAGAGTCCGATCTTGATTGGTTCAGGCGGACTGCGGGGTTTGCTCCCGGCTCCGCCAGAAGGCTTCCTCATACTCGGCGGGCGGCACGTAGTCGAGCGCGGAGTGGAGACGCTCTTCGTTGTACCAGGTGATCCACTGGAAGATCGCCCGTTCGACCTGGTCGACGTCCTTCCAGGGGCCCTGCATCTCGATCAGCTCGGCCTTGAAGGTCCCGTTCAGCGCCTCGGCCATCGCGTTGTCATACGAGTCCGCGACCGACCCGACGGAGGCTGAAGCACCGATATCGGCGAGCCGGTCGGTATACCGAATTGATACGTATTGCGACCCGCGGTCGCTGTGATGAACGAGACCGGAGTCCTTCTTGATCCGGCGCCTCCACAGCGCCATCTCCAAAGCGTCCAGCGGGAGTTCCGTGCGCATGTGGTTCGCGACCTGCCAGCCGACGATCATCCGCGAGTACACGTCGAGGACGAACGCCACATACGCCCACCCTGACCAGGTCCGGACGTACGTCATGTCCGCCACCCACAGCTGGTCCGGCCGCATGGCGGTGAAGTCGCGGTCGACCAGGTCGGGCGGACGCGGCGCCGACGGCTCGGGGACCGTGGTCCGGCGCCGCCGGCCACGGATGACGCCCTCCAGGCCCAGCTCAGTCATCAGCCGCTCGACGGTGCAGCGGGCCACCTCGTGGCCCTTGCGTCCCAGCGCCCGTGTGATCCGGCGGGCGCCGTAGGTACCGCCCGACTCCGCGTGAACCTCTTCGATCAGTGGCATCAGCTGCTCGTCACGGAGCCGACGGGCCGACTTCCGACGCTTCTTGCGAGCGAAGTACGTCGACGGCGACAGGTCCAGCACCCGGCAGACGGGATCGACCCCGAGACCCTTGTCACGCAGGTGGTCGATCACCTGCTCGGCCTCGTCCGGGGACGGTCGATCTCCTGGGCGAAAAACACCGAGGCGGCTTTCAAGATCTCGTTTGCCCGCCTCAACTCAGCCACTTCCCTGCGGAGTTGCTTCAACTCGTCAAGCTCGGCGGTGGTGAGCCGGTCGTCCCGCTCGCCGCGGTCGGCCTCGGCCTGGCGGACCCAGCCGCGCAGGGCCTCCTTGTGGATGCCGAGGTCCTTCGCGACGTGCGCGATCGGGCGGCCGGTGGTGCGGACCTCGCGGATCGCGCGCTCGCGCAGTTCATCCGGATATTTACGGGGTGCTGCCATGGTGCTGGTGGATCTCCTTCGCCAGGACCATAACCCTGGCATCAGGGACTCCACAAACCTCAGTACAGCTCAGCCGCTCCTGCCTCGTTGATCAGGGGCATCATGGTGTCGACCGCCAGGCCGAAGACACATATCTCCGGGCTGCGCAGTGTGTGCCACAGGCCGATGGAATACGCCCAGCCAGCTGGCACTTCATCGTCAGCGGCGATTCCCATCACATGCCAGCCATAGTTCCGCGTACTGACGGCTATCGTCCGGTCCCGCTGATCCCACGACGCTTCGTGCGGCGACTGCGTGCAGAGGATGCACGGACACCCAGATCTTTCCATTCGGCGATGCTAGCGCCACGAACGTCGAGCCCCTCCACGGCCCTCGCCTGGGGAAAGAAGTTTTGGCGCAGCTTCCGAGGCCCGTACGGTGCCCGCTGTCCCCTCAGCCGGACTGATACCGGGGTGGGAGGCAAAGGCCGTGACGGCCCGCCCCGGTTCCTCCTCCGGCTCCGGTTCCTCCTCGCTCGTGCCGAAAGGGCCCGGAGCCGTGGGGGTTCGCGCTCCGGGCGGCATCGCGCCGCCCTCAAGCAGGCTGCCAGCCGACCGCGCGTCACGACTGCGCTTTCGCCCGGGCTAGCTCCTTGAGACCATGCGGGCTTGACACGATGCGACAACACAGCCCCCGACCAGGCCGCAGTCCCCGCCGACAACCCCCGCCCACAACCGTCCGCACCCTCCCGCACGCAAGCCTGCATATCCGCAGGTCACCACACCTCTTTGGCCATGGTCGCCAGCCCACATACCCCTCTGCACACCCCGCGCTGGCCCCAAGAACAAGAAGAAGAGGTGAAGGGGACGGCGGGTGGAAGGGCGGGCAGTGCGGCCGGGGGATCGGGGCGGCCTGGTGTCTGTTGCGCGTTGGCGGCCGCCTCCGCGCAACCCGCCGCCGCAACCCCGGGCCCGCCCTCAAAGGCCGTGAAGAGTCCCGGGAGCATGCCCGGCGGCACAACTCCCAGGCGACAGTGCAGAAGGGGACCTTTGCCCTGCTCCACCAGTTCAAGCGCCTGGCCGCCCGCTGGAAACGCCGAACCGAACTCCACGACGCCTTCTTCTCATTGGCCTACGGCCTCATCTGCTGGAGGCTGAAGAAGTACCGATCGTGATCGGGTCACGAGCTTTTAGCTACAACGCACACCACCTCACCCAGAGGGCCGGCCGCCCGCGTCTGGGTGAAGTCGTGCACTAGGGCGCGTATCGAGTCGCGATCAATCTGTGGGATTGCCCTCGCGGCGAGGTCTGGACCGGTAGATCTTCTTGCATGACACGAGTGCAACTGACCGACGAGGAATGGGAGTTCATCGGGCCGTACCTGCCGATCGGCGAGTACGGCCCGTACCCTGAGCGGCTGCGGCAGCAGTTCGAGGGTGTGATCTGGCGGTTCAGGACCGGCGGACAGTGGCGGGAGATGCCGAAGGAGTTCGGCGCCTGGTCGACCGTTCACAACCGCTTCCGGCAGTGGCGTGACGCAGGTGTCTTCGAGGCCCTGCTGGAGGGTCTGATCGCGGAAGCTGCGAAGCGGGGGGAGGTAGACCTGTCCTTGGTCAGCGTCGACTCCACCACCGCGCGCGCTCACCACGACGCTGCTGGGATGCACCTGGGCGAGGACGTCCTCACCGCCCTGGAGAAGGCTGCCGCCGAGGAGGAGAAAGCCAGGTCAAAAGGGGCAGCC
>NZ_JBIAWZ010000047.1:0-10314 GCF_042896175.1 Streptomyces sp. NPDC001315
AAGCTACCTCGCCGGTCTCCACCTTCGCGCCTCGATGATCTGGATCAAAGATCTCACGCGGGCCGCCCGTTGATCACAATCGAATACACGCCCTAGCCCCGGCCCGGGGACCCCCGCCGGGGGAAGTTCTCGCTGCGCTCGAGGAACCCCGCAGGTGCTGGCGTGAGCTGTCCTCGCAAACTGCCCCGAACTCGATGCCCTTACCGGCCACGTCCGGTCTTTCGCCCAGATGCTCACCGAGCGCCAGGGCGAACAGCTCCAGCAGTGGCTCCATGCCGTCCACCAGGACGACTTGCCCAGCCTGCACACTCTCGCCGCGGGCATCGACCGCGACCGCGACGCCGTCATTGCCGGTCTGACCCTGCCCTGGAACTCGGGCGTTGTCGAAGGACACGTCAACCGGATCAAGATGCTCAAACGCCAGATGTTCGGCCGAGCTGGCTTCACTCTTCTGCGCAAACGTGTGTTGCTGTCGGGATGAGCCCCTTGCCCAAAATGACCGTCAGCGGTGATCATGACGGCTATGGACAGTGGGCCCCACGGCGAGACACCCAACAGCAGTGTTCCTCAGCCGGAGTGGACCGAGAGGGTGTACCTGCAGACTGTTGACGCGGACGGCGGCATACAAGAGGTCATCATCCAAATCGGCAAGCCCTCTACCGCGATGGTCGAGCTTCTTGACGATCAATTCCGAACGGCTTTCAGAGGGACTGACTACCTCGACTGCCTCACCCAGGTCCGGAAGCAGCTGGAACACAAGGGCCGGTTGCTCTGCTGCCAGGGGGCTCGCCCCAATGTTCACCCCTCCGGGCAACTGCGGCAATTCACCAACGGGCGTCAGGCGTACGTGCTTCCTTCGGGCACCCACGATGAAGCCCATACGACAGTCGACATCTTCGCCCCCGTGCTTCCCGGCAACGTCGTAAGCCTCGACGACCAGCGCATATCAGTTATCAGCTACTGGAACGCTCGGCACCCACGAAATCAAATCTGACTTGCCATGGGCCCTGGTTACTCACAGTGTCCGTTTCACGGAAAGCGAGCCAGAACCGCTACCCGTGAACAAAGCCAGCCAGGACGCGGGTGGGCTGCTGTCAGTGGTAGCCGTACCCGTAGCTCTCGGCAGCGGCCTCCAGGTCGGCCAGGTCCTGCGGCGGGTCGGCGGAGAGGGTCTGGTCGACGTTGGTCCGGGCGGCGGTGAGTGTGGCGAGGGCCGGAGCGGTGAGGCCGGCGGCCAGCGCGCCGCGCAGCAGGTTGCGGCGTTTCGTCGGGTCATCTCCATGGTGGGACTCCGTGCTGAGAACGGCGATGTCCTCCTAGACACCTCACGTTGCTATGCCGTCAAGTTCTAGGGATGAGTCCTCCGAACGCGGCGCGGTCGTAGAGCCGTTGGTGCCACTCGTTGGCGTTGGGTTCAGGTTGGTTGGTGAGCACGGGGTTCGGGCCGGTCTCGATGAGGTGGAGGAGCGTCCAGGCGACGCCGTAGCAGTCGTCCGGGCCGAAGCAGGAGACGAGTGCCCGGGCTTCCTCGCCCGTGACCGGTTTCGGGATCGCGTTGAGCTGCTGGACGCGTCTGTCGATCTCTTCTTCGCTCGCGTCCCAGTCGGGAAGCGGGCCGTCGGCGACGAAGGTCTGCACTTCGGGTCTCATGGGCGAATGATCGGCTTCCGCTGCCACCGCGAGCAAGGCGTCTTCACTGGTCACGCGGCTGGTGCCTCTGCCGACGACGGCGCGGGGAACGCCGACTGTTCGTCGAAGAGGTCCTGCTTCTGGAGGCAGTGGTAAAGCTGTCCGATCATGCGGTTGAAGAGGTTGCGCTGGGCGGCTGCGTGCCAGTCGCCGTGCTCGCGTCGTCGCCACCGCCAGTCCGCCGCCTGTTGGGCGCAGCAGGTACCGGCTTCTAAAGCCCTGATCGTGAGCCTGCGCAGCCACTGCGCATTGCTGTGGCCTGCTGCGCTCGAGTCCGGGTGCCTCGTGGCGCGACTGAAGCTGCTGTCCATTGCGCAAGCCCCGATGGTCAGTTGACGGAAAGATCTTTGGCTGTCGCCGCGTCCTCACCTGCCCCTGGTGTGCAGCCGGTGGCGAGCCAGCTGCGCAGAAGTGGCGGTGGGCTGCGCAACGCCGTGACCTGCAATGGTCGGGTTTGTGGTCGGGCTCCTAGCGGTCGTGGGCGGGCCGGTGGTCGGGGCATTGCGCAGACCTGGCGCAGCGCCCGGTCGCGGTCCGCGTTTCGGGCGGGCTCTGAGGGGGCGCCGGCGCCCCCCGGGGGCGTGGTCTGCCTGCGCCCATGGGTGCGGCGTTCGGTGGCGCGGTAGGCGAGGTCGGCGCGGTATGTGGTGGGGTCGCCGTTGCGTATCACCTCGCGGGTGATGGTCGAGGTGGGATGGTCGAGACGTCTTCTCCGTGTAGGCGGGGCTGTTGGTTAGTCCCGACGCGGTCTGCTGGCGTTCTGGCTGGGTGAGTCTGCGGCCCGGCATCGCGGTCTCCTTCGTGCCGTGTCGTGCTCCTTGGATGCCTCCGGTGTGGCGTTCATTTCCAATCCATTGCAACGCAGTACGTGGAGGTTGTTGCATTAAATGGCAACCATTGCAACAATTTCCTGGCCTTCAACTGCAGTGATGATGATTTCGTGCAACGAGTCTGTTGATGGACCTTTGAATGCAACGTAGCTTTTCCGTCATCGGAAACGACGAGTCACGGGAGAGCGCGATGCAGAAGTTCGACACCCCGCCCCGGTCTCCGCGGTCCTGGACATCCCCGCGGGACGCATTCAGTTCATCGCCGCCGACCGGGCCGACACCACGGTCGAGGTCCTGCCCGCCGATCCCTCCAAGAGCCGCGACACCAAGACCGCTGAGCAGACAGAGGTCGCCTTCGCCGACGGCGTCCTGCGGATCACGGCCTCGGCCCCCGGCAGTCAGCTCGTCGGTCCCTCCGGGTCCCTTCAGGTCACCGTTCAGCTGCCCGCCGGCTCCCGCATCGAGGCCAGGGCGGCGAGCGCCGAGCTCCGCGGTGTCGGACGGCTCGGCGATGTGGTCTTCGATGGCGCGTACCGGCAGATCAAGATCGACGAGGCCGCGAGCGTGCGCCTCACTGCGGTCGACGGCGATGTCGAGGTCGGCCGGCTGGGCGGCCCCGCTCAGATCAGCACCGCAAGGGGTGACATCCGGATCGCCGAGGCCGTGCGCGGCAGGGTGGTGCTGCGCACCCAGTCCGGTGACATTTCGGTCGCAGCTGCCGCCGGTGTCTCGGCCGCCCTGGACGCCGGCACCGACTACGGCCGCGTCAGCAACGCCCTCAACAACGATGGCAGCGCCGAACTCGACATCCGCGCCACCACCTCCCGCGGCGACATCACCGCCCGCAGCCTCTGACCCACCAGCCCAGCCCCAGCCGAGCGCGCACCCGGGGGGAGGTGGCCGACGGTGCTGCGCAACCGGTGCCGGCCGGACTGCGCAGCCTGCCCTGCGGGGGTGGTGGGCTGCGCAATGGGCGTCCGGCAGAGGCGGGTTGCGCAGTCGGTGCGCAGTCGGTGCGCGATCGGCTGCGCAACGCCGTGACCTGCCATGGTCGGGTCTGTGGTCGGGGTCCTGGTGGCCGTGGTCGGGCCTGTGGTCGGGTGCACTGTGCAGGTCTGCGCAATGCGCGGTCACGGGTGTGCGGAGTGCATCCAGCTGACTCTCCGGGCGGGGTCGTGGACGGGACGCCACACGGGCGCGGAGGGGCCGTTGTGCAGCAGGTCGACCAGCGGTGCGGCCAGGACGGGCACCTGGCGCAGGAGGCCGGACAGTGCCAGGTCCCTGGCGGCCGCGTGCAGGGCGTTGATGCGGGTTTCGATGCCGGTGGGGCCGGTGCCGTCCAGGACGAACAGCAGCCGGGGAAAGAGCGGGTAGCGCCGCCGCCAATCTTCCTCCACCGGCTCCTGGTTGAACGACCGGCGCCGCCCGACGGGTACGGCCGCGTAGCGGTGGAGGCGCTCATAGGCGCCGAGTTTGGCGGCGAGGCGTTCGGGGCCCATGGTGGCCCGGTCGACCTCCACGAACGCCCGCAGCATCGCACCCCCGTCCCCGTCACCGGGGCCGCGCCGGTAGTACAGCAAGGCGTCGGGGATGACAGCCTCTCCGCCCCCGACGGGGTGGTAGACCTCCGGTATCCAGTCCAACGGCTGGCACAAGTCCCCGCGGTGGCGGGCGTCCTGGAGGAAGGCGAGCGCGGTCTCGGTCACGGTCAGTCCGTGGCCGACACGCAGCCGGACGGCGGTCGGATCGGCCACCTTCTTCGGCGGCCGCCGTCCGCGCAGCTCCGGCCACTCACCAGCGATCGCCACGCCGTACTCGGTGGGAAACCACACCCGGGTACGCCCGGCCCGCGGCAGAGTGATCCGGTCGACCAACCCCTCCTCACGCAGCTTGGCCAGCCGGCGCCGGGTCTGCTCGATCCGCACCCCCGGCGCGATCACCAGATGCATTTGCTCGGTCGTGGCCATCCGGTACTGCACCAGCACCGCCAACGCCAGCCTGTCCCCGCCACCCGCATCCACATTCGTCATCGTCAACCGCTCCCGTACAAGGGCGACGCCGTCCCTTTCCGGCGCCGCGCGTACGCACCACGGCAGCAGCCGGCCCCGACCGGAACGCCGACCACGAAGGCCCGACCACGGTCACGATGCGACAACACCGCCCCCGACCGGGCCGTAATCCCCGCCTACATCCCCGCCGACAACTGCCCGCACCCTCCCGCACGATGGCGGCGTATCCGCAGGTCACCACGCCCTTCTGGTCGTGGTCGCCAGCCCGACATCCCCCTCTGCACACCCCCGCGCCCCATGACCAGGAGAAAGAAGGTGAAGGGGACGGGCGGGGCGGGGTGGGCGTGCCGTCGGGGGATCGGGGCGGCCTGGTGTCCGTTGCGCGTCGGCGGCCGCCTTCGCGCAACCCTCCGCTGCAGCCCCCGGCCTGAGGGGCCGTGAGGAGCCCCGGAGGCATGCCCGACGGCAACTCCCGGGCCAGACTGATGGGGATTTCTGAATTCGGCCAGGACCGCTCGTCGCCTCACTCGGTCCGGGGTTCAACGGAGTGAGGAGCTTCAACGAGCACCGCGCGTGATTCCGGCCGGGGCCACCCGGGGCGTGGAGTGTGCGAGGCGTGGCGGGACGGCCAAGGGGGTCGTCAGGGTTCCATGCAGCAGCCGTCTACGCTCTCTTGGTATGCAGCGCAGCGGGGTCACGCGGGACGACGGCACGTGGGTGGGCCTGTCCTTGGACGTACAGGACCGCCACCAGCCGGGGCTGTGCGTGTTCAGTGCCGGGCCGCGACTGCTGATCTCCCAGCTCTCGCGGCCTGTGCTGCTCGCCGTTGTCGACGAGCACCTCCAGGGCGTGGATTTCTGGCGCACCGACGCGTACCGCTCCTTTGTCCCGCCGCTGCGTGCCGATGTGGCGCGGGCCCTGGCGGGCAGCGCACAACGGTGGGCTCACCGCTTCGCGCAGTACCTCATCGACTCGCCGGACAGCCCGTTGCACGAGGGCCGGTGGCTGCTCTCGTGCGAGAGTCCGCTCCTGCACTGGCGCCACGCCGACGCTTCGCATGCCGAGTACTGGAGCTCGATGCTCGTCGACGGTCATCCGGACGGATACATCGACTGGTTCATCCATTCTCATTCGTGGGAGGTCTTTCCGCTGCGGCCGATGCCCGATGCCGACGACAGCCGGGTCAAGGCGTACCGCAAGCAGGCCCGTGAAGGAACGCTCCCACCCGTCCTGTTGTGGTGGGTCAGTGGCCTGGACTGCCATCTGATCCTGGACGGTCATGCGCGGCTCGCCGCGGCGATCGCCGAGTCCGTCGAGCCTCCGCTGCTGCAGTTGCACCGCACGGTGCCGCGCGACGACCTGAAAGAGCGCGTCGGTGAGGCCGTGCGCTTCTACGAGGACGAACTGGCACGCTTCACCGAACTCCGCGCCGTCCACGGCCCCACCGTCCCGGACGGCGCCGCCACGGCCGGCCCACAGCTCGTCCGCCTCCTCCACGACCTGAACACCGCGGAACAGCCGACCTGGGCCTGGCCCCTACCCGGCGGGGAGGACCAGTGGCGTTGCACCGCTCGCGAGGTGACAGCCGGCCGCGACTGGCCCTCTATCTGAGTCCTGCCGAACCCCTCCCACCAACCGTCACGTCCGGGTACACCTCCGTACCACCAGGGGCGCGCGCACCGCGACAGACGTGGGGAGATCCACTGAGCAGGTCTGGGGCCACCGCCAAGCAGGAGATGGCCCATTTCATAGAGCGCCATCAAGACACAGGTTCTGTGAGGGCTGTCGGGGCATGGCGCTGGAGACGTCCGTGTCGTACAGGGCGCGGGCCTCGGTGACGGCACGCTGCCAACTGCGCGCCACCCCGCCGTGCTCGCGTGCGAGACGCGCGGCGAGTCCTCGCCGGTAGCCGCCTTCCTGGCGTAGCGCGGCCAGGGCCACACGCACCGCCCGCTCACGCTGCGCCCGGTCGGCTCCTCCGGTGGCGGGGCTGCCCGGCGGCCGTCCCGCGCGGCCCAGCCGTCCGGTACCGATCTCCTCCTGCCAGGCCGCCCAAAAGGCTTCGACAGCCTGCTGATCGAAGTAGTGCGTGCGTCCCACCGTGTGTACGACCTCGGGATGCCGGCGCTGCTCTGGCTGCGTATGACGCTCCGCGTACCAGCGTGCGAGGGTCCCGGCCGACGCACCCGTCAACTGCCGGATCCACGCTCGGCTGACCACCCACCGGCCCTGGTGCACCAGGCGCAGCGGCGTCTCGTCCGGCACGACCATCTCCCCTCGTTCCCCCGCCCGGAGCGCAGCAGCACTCCCGGCATAAGACGACAGCCCCTAGAGTGCCGTGTCAGGCAACGTTCGCCCTGGTGACGATCCAGCGTAGGCGCTCGTCGGCGGCGTGGACTACAGACGTATCAGCCCAGATGCCGGGCGAAGAACCGCAGCGAGTCGTCCATCTCGAACGGCGGCAGATCTCCGTGCTTGCCGGGGTTGGCGTGCAGTGTCTTCTCGGCTGAACCGATGGCATCGAACAACGCCAGGCTCTGTGCACGGGGCATCCGCTCATCGTCCCACTGGACCAGAAATTGCACCGGCACGGTGATCTGCGCGGCGGTCCCGGCCAGCGCGGGCGACCCTTGCAGGCCCAGCACCGCGGCGCGGACTCGAGGTTCTGCGGCGACGAACGGTATACCGAACGCGCAGCCCAGCGACACGCCCCAATAGCCCACCGGTCCGCCGCCGATATGGTCGAGTTGCTGGACTGCGGTCAGGACCGCTTGCCATTCCGTGACGGTCTGCCCGGCCACGAGCGTGTACATGGCGGTGTCCAGCGCAGCCGTGTCCTCTCCGGCGGCCATACGCGCCCGGTACTCGGTCGCAATCCGGTCGAACTCCTCGTCCGTCGGCCGCTCGCCGTGGTTGGGCACGTCGAGCGCGGCGACCGCGAACCCGCCCTCGGCGGCGAAGCGATGCGCGCGGGCCAGGATGCCGGGGGCCTTCTTGTGTTGCCCGCCGCCGTGTCCCATCAGGATCAGGGGACGAGTGCCGTGGGCGTCTTTCGGCGTCCACAGCACGCAGGGGATCTCGTCGAGGGTGAAGAGCTGCTCGGTCACGCCGCCCAACGACGTCTTGGAGATGAACCGCATAGCGTTTCAAGCCTTTCGGGATACCTACTGCAGGCGCTCCCTAAAGAGGCCCCCGCCAAAAATAGAGTTGCTCTGGCAACCTAGATTTTCGACGAGGGCCCCTACTTCCCATCTACGTGTTCACTTCCATTTCCAGCGAAAGCACACCCCACGTGGTTTGCCGGACTCAGAAGCGATCACCCGAGTGGCACTCGCGATCAGATCGCAAGCAATCCCTCAGGGCAGACCCTAGGCCTGGTCATCGTTCTCATCTCCTTTCCTTTGCTTCATTTCCGGAACATTGGTCCGGCAGCCTGTATCCGCGGAACACACTCGAATCCGAACCCACCCTCTGTATATCGGAGCATGGGTCAGCAATCCATCCCAGTGCTGGAAGGGCGTCTATTCAGCTGTAACAAGACGCCCGACCCTCGGGCTAATCTCCCTCCTACATGGCACTACCTCCTTTCCTGTTAGAAACCCAACCTTGGACCGGTTATGTGAGCGGCAGCACAGTAAAAGTCAAGCTGCCAGTACTGCGTGCAAGATGGTGTTGCAGTGTTGCTGTTGAGTTGTTTTTCTCCCTGCAGCCAAACGTGTCGCCTTCGTATGGCTGGCCATCTCCAGAGGTTGCCTTCATGCAGTGGTTGTTCCGCTCCCGCGGATCAGGGTGTTTCCTCTCCCCTCCTCAGCGCTGCCTGGTGCGGGCCGACCGCGTTTTCACGGTCGACCCCACCATCGGCAACGATGCCACTCCGTTCCCGATCCTCAAGCTCAGCCCAGTCCGAGAGAATCTCTCCCAGAAGGGCTTCCTTTTCGATCAGCGAAACTTCGCGGCTGAGGGCTTCGGCATCAAGACGAAGCAGTCTTTCAAGCCCCATCGTCGCCTTCCTTCTCAGTCGATGCTCTCGATCAGCCTGGCAATCGCAGGATGCTCCCGCATGCTGCGCAGTGCCTTGTTCTTGTATGTGCTGACCGTATGTGGTGTGAGACCGAGTTCTTTCGCGATCTCGGCTGGCTTCATGCCCTCATAGAAAAAAAGTACGAGTACCTTCTTCTGTTTCTCGGGCAATTCATCCAGGACGCGTCGCAATACCATCTCCTCCTCCGTAAAGGATTCGAAGGCGTGCTCACCGTCGTTCTCATCGATGGGCACATGACGCGGTCTGGTGGCCATTTTCCTGCGATGCGAAGTGATCTCATTCGAAACGGCCCGCTCGGCATACTTAGTAAAATCCAAGAAACCGAACGGCGCATTCCCTGCCCTTAAATTCTTGAGCAGACGAATGCATACATCGTGAATGAGCTCCCTTGCCTCGCCGTGACCACCCAGGGCCCAAACCGCCCGCCGTACAAGGCGGTCGATGTTCTCGCGGTACCAGGAGACGAAAACGTCCTCCGGACCGAGGGGCCCCTCCTGCGCGGTCGCCTCACCGTCTACGTCGACGGCCTGGCGGGGCACCAAAGCCTCGGGCTTACCCTCTGCACCCCGTTGCTGGGGCACAGCGGCAGCCTCCGGCTTGCGGCCGCATGGTGGCGACATGCCAGCAACCTCTCTGTTCAGATTTCAAGGACAGTCACCACACCGTGAGGCGAGGGACCGGCTCACCGCCTCCGCCCCATGAACCTCGAAGCGACGCGCTGAACACCCCCTTCAACGCACGGGATTCAGAAACCTCAACCGCCCAGGTCAACCGCCTCCGCAGCCCCTCTCCTCTGCTTCCACTCCGCAGAACAAGAGTGAGCCGGCCCGTCCATCGGACGAACCGACCCACACAAGGACCTTGCATACTGCGGTTAGCCCAGATGCGCCCGGACCCGATCACCCACCAACTTGGCCACCTCCACCACCGAGTCCAAGACCACGATCACGAACGCCGCCGCCAGCAACAGATGCGGCTGCTCCGACTTGCCAGAGAGCAGAGCGAGCAACGAGCTCGTCACCCGCCCCGTGATCCACACCACCGCCCGAGGAACCGTCGCTGCCCGGGGGATCTTGACCCCGACGACGATGCTGCCGTCCATTTCGCTGCGCCAGATAGCCTTGGCCTCCCTGATGTACGCACAGGCCTGCCGTACGAGCGCCCACAGACCACCCAGGACATCCATCGACACATCCGTTGCCAACAGCACAACGGCGGCGAGCTGCAAACCCTCGTGCAGCTGCTCGGAATTGGGGAGGAACTGCACACCGATTGCGGCAGCTCCGGCAATCCGGGCCATCAAACGACCACGGAATGACTTCTGATTGGAATTCGATCCAGTGGAATTGCCTGTGCTTTTCTTCGTCATGCCCAGTACTACGAGCATTACGTAAGAACCTCAATTCCCGGACAGCTTCTTGCAACGGTCCGGATACTGGAGGAGACGGTCAACCACAGACAAGTCATCATCCCAGAATCAATCTGCAACACAGAATGACGCAAGCTGTTCAGTTGTCAATCTTCAAGTCAGGCTTCCACTAGTCAGAGGAACCGCTCTTCCTGGCTGGTGGAGTGATGAGGCGCTTTGTTCGACGCTTGAGAACCCAAAACCTCAACACCCCGCCCCTGACACCCTTTCAGCCGCACTGTGACAAATCCGTTGTCGAGCACTGGATGAGTGAAGCGCTGACCCGGGGATTTAGTGATCGTTTCAGGATTTTTGGCCGTGGGTGTGGTGAGGCTG
>NZ_JBIAWZ010000048.1:0-8953 GCF_042896175.1 Streptomyces sp. NPDC001315
GGGCGAATAGACCTTCATCACCATAATCGGTCACCCTCTCCCGACCCCCACCGGGGTCGGCGTCAGGGTGTCCACCACCCGGGGGGAGGTCCCCACCTCCCCACCCGACCGAGCCCCATCGGCCAGGATGTCCATGATCCGCCGGTAGTCCGGCGCCGGCACCGCAGCCTCGAGCCCGTCGCCCCACACCGGCACCACCGAGCCGGGCACCGCACCGGTCACCTGCACGGGCCGCTCATCGACCACCGTCGGGGCCTGCTCGCCTCCGCGCGGCTCCGCCAGGACCTGTCCCACTGTCTCGCGGGCAGTCACGAACCGCTCCCACACGGCCTCCGCCTCCCGCAACTCGGCCTCAAGAGCCTCCACCCGCTGCCGGGCAACACGCTCCCGCTCCTCCAGCAGCCCCATCACCGATGGCATCCGCACCCCCACCCAGGGGGACAACACGACATGCCATCACTGCCACACGACAGCCGGAAGTCGGTGTACCAGGTCGACGGCGCGACTGCGTCCCTGCGACTCGGCCGACGCGCCGATCAGCCGGTGCGCCGTCGGGACCAGGCGGCATGGCTGCCAACCGCAAGGACCGCCAGCATCACGGTGGCCACGCAGGTCGCCGCGAAGACCGGTCCATAGCCGTGTCGGGTCAGCCCCGCGGTAACACCGGTCGCCGCAGCACTGCCGAGGAAGGCGGAACAGACGAACACCGACACCGTCGTCGCCCTTGCGGTCGGCGCGACATCCGTGGCCCACCCCTGAAGCGACGAGTGCAGAAACGCGTTGGAGGTACCGATGAGAACCGCGGTGACCGTCAGCGGCACGACGCTCTGGGAGAGGCTCGCCAGGAGAAAGGCCACGAACAGTGTGGCACTGCCGATAGCGATCATCACGGTTCGCCCGACACGTGCCACCGTCCGTTTGGCCAGGCAGGCGCCGCCGATGATGCCCACGCCGTACGTCGCGCCGAGAACTCCGGCCAACTCGGTGGACACGCCGTCCCGCTCCAGCGCGGGGACGATGTAGGTGAGGATGCCGAGCAGAATCGCGCCCTCGAGCACCCCCAGTCCGTAGGTCCACAGCGGCCAAGCCGTGAAGGCGCTGCGGATGTCTCGGCGTGTTCCACCGCCGTCCGGGAGACGGACGCGCCGCAGCAGCACCAGGAAGACCGCGGCCCCCACAGCGGTCACGGCGAAGACGACGCGCCAGTCCCACCAGACCGCCAGTGCGCCGGCCGCCAGTGTCGCGACGGTCGTTCCCAGTGCGGTGAAGGTCTGGAGGCTTGATATCTCGCGGGCCCTGGCCGCTCCGTCGTACGAGTCGCCGACGATGGTCAGCATGCTCGGGAAAAGCGATCCGACGAAGAGGCCGGTCACCGCCCGGGCCGCAAGGAGGGCGGCGAATCCTGGCGCGGCAACGCTGGCCGCGCTGCCCACCAACGCGCCCACCAGAGCGAGCCGCAGAACCCGCAGCCGGCCGAGACGATCGCTGAGCAGCCCCCAGACCGGTTGCCCCAGCGCGTACAGCAGGACATAGACCGTCACGAGTTGTACGGCATTGTCGAGGGATACGTGCTCCTCTCTCGTGATCAGTACGAGCATGGGCGCGGTCGCGAACCGGTCGTAGAAGGAGAGGAAGCCGGTGGCACGCATGAGGGCTACCGGGAGTATGGCCGCGGTGGGCGGTCGCGATGCCGTGGCGCGAGAGGGTTCCCCAGTGAGCGGTCGCGATGTCGCGGGGCTCGGGGGTGCCCCGGCATCCCCTTCCGACCCGGGACGCGTACCGCCCTGGCCCCCCGATTCACCGCGCAGCGGTGTGACGTCCGACATGGTTCACGCGGCCTCTCGAGGTGGAACGGCCAGGCGGACCGCCTGGGTTGTGCATGCCGCTGGGGAGGACAACACCTGCTGACGCCGCAACAGGTACTTGTGCTGACCGGACAGCACCAGCTCACCGCGCTGGTTGTGGATGGTGGCTGCGGTGACCACGACGCCGTTCTCGCCCTTCGGCTCCAGACCGGTGATGGTCAGAGCCGGGTAGAGCGTGTCCCCGGAGTGCACTTCGGCCAGGAAGTTGCAGGACAGCTCGAGGAAGCTGATGAACACCTCACCGATGAAATGCGGGAAAAGGGTGGCTCCCGGCGCGGTGAACGCGAGTACTTGCAGGCCGTGCACGACTGGCGCGGGGTGTCCGTGCTTTCGCGCCCACTCGGCGTCGTAGTGCACAGGGTGGTTGTCCGCGGAAACCGTCTGGAAAGCCGCAGCGTGGGCGTCGGTCAGGGTGCGGCTGGGAGCGCGGAAGACCTCACCGATGCCCAGGTCTTCGAATATCCTGGCCGGTACGACGAGGAAGGAGTCCGGGTCGAATGTCTCCGGTGCCACGGCGGCCGGCCTTTCTGTGCTCAGCTTGTCCATAGCACTGCCCTCTCCATCGATGTCTTCGTGGTGTGACCGCGTGAGTCGGCCAGAACGTTAGGCACCGGCTGGAATCGCCGATTGCCTGTCCGTGCCCTGGCTGTGGTCCGTGTGTGCCTTCGCGCGGGCACCCTGGCGCCGGGCAGCGGCCCCAGGTGATGGTGCTGTCGCATAGGGAGCCGGCCGATGTCACCGGCCCCGTCGGCCGGGGCGTGAATCCGCCGCTCGGCGGGTGAACACACCGTCGGGCGCGCGGTGCGGAATGAAGGGGGCGGCCGACGAGCGGTTCGTAGCGCCCGACGGCGATCAGGGCGAAGTGGCCCGTCGCCTCGCAGGAGCGCGTGGCAGACCTGGGCAACCTCGCGGGGCAGGCCGTCGTGGAGGGTGGCCCTGAGGTCGCGCAGGCGCTCGGCGGGTGACCGCAGGCGGCTCGTGCCGGCCTGGGCTTGAAGACGGTCAGCCGGCCGAAGGCGCGAGCGGGTTCGTCGTGCTGCCCCGCCGCTGGGTCGTGGAACGCTCACTCGCGTGGATCACGCACGCCCGCCGGCACGCACGCGACTACGAACGGCTCATCCAACACTCGGAATCACTGATCACCTGGGCGGCGATCACCATCATGACCAGGCGCATCACCCGCCGAAGCTCCCGCAGGAACGGACGGCCGGCCTCCCGCGAAACAGTCCGCGACTGATCGTTTCCAAGGACAGCGTCATCTCCTTTCCCCTGACCCCGGGCATGACCCAGATACGCCAGAAACCCGCCACCGGGTGATCTTGGGGTCCTGTGGGTGGCGTGCTCCTTGACGAGGCGGGTCCAGCCAGCCCCGCAGGACTTGCCGCATACAGTTGTAACAACTATCGTTACGACTAGAACCGAGGGGCGCGGGAGGTGGAGTCCGGCGTGAGCGCCAACAGCAGGCTGACCATCGCGGCGCACGCCCTGACGTGGATCGGGCTGTATCAGCGACGTGGCCACGAGGTCGCCACCTCCGAGCAGATCGCGACGAGCGTCAACACCAACCCCGTGGTGATCCGCCGCCTGCTGGGCGATCTTCGCAAGGCCGGCCTGGTCGATTCACGGCGAGGTGCGGGGGCGGGCTGGATGCTCACGCGGGACCTGGCGGCGATCACTCTGTTCGACGTCTATCAGGCGATCGAACCGGGGCCGGTCTTCGCCCTGCATCGCGCGACACCGGACCCCGAGTGCGTCGTGGGCCACGGCATCGGGCCGGCAATGACCGCCGTGTACGACGACGTGGAGGCCGCCCTGCGCAGGGAGCTGGCCAAGACCACGCTGGAGGACGTACTGCGGGACGTCCTGAAAGCCGCCTGACCTCGGACCGTCGACTTCCCCCGATCGAGGGGAGTCGCACTCCACGCCCACTGATGTAACCAAAACGGTTACGTCGACGAAGAGATAGAAGACAAGGACATGGACGATGACAACAGACACTCAGAGCTCGCGGACCGTGGCCGAGAAGTTCCTGGAGCGCCTCGGCCGACAGGACCCCGACGGCATCCAGGAACTGTTCTCCGAGGAGATCGACTGGTATGTCCCCGACAGCACCGCGCTGCCCTGGACCGGGCGCCGCACCCGCCGGGAGGAGGTCGCGCCGTACTTCACCACGATGTGGTCGCACTTTGCGCCCGGCCAGAGCAAGGTCGTGCTGGAGCGCTTCATCGTCGACGGTGGTGACGTGGTGCTGCTGGCGGTCTTCACACACACCGCCGCACCCACCGGCAAGGAGTTCACCACACCGGTGGCCCTGCACCTGGCGGTCGAGGACGGCCGGATCGTTCGCATGCACCTGTACGAGGACACACTGACCGTCGCCGAGGCGTTCAACGCCGGCTGAGCGGAGGGCACTCAGGGGCCCCTGCGGCCCGGGGCAGCCGAGCATGTGCGTAGAGGGTCAGCCGAGACACGGCCGAAGCTGTCGGCGGATCTCTTCCCCGGTCGCGTACAGGCGTCCCCAGTCGTCAGACCAGGTGGTGCCATGCCGCGTACTCCTCGGCGGGCCGACGCGACTTCTCAAACGAATCAGGTCGAAACGGTGCTCCATGGAAACCACGAGCATCGGCAACACGGAAAGCGGAACGAACCATGAACGAAAACGACCTCCACGCGCAGCGCGAAGCAACAGCCATCCAGTACTTCCGCTTGGTCGATGCCGCCGATCCGGCACTCCTCGAACTCTTCGCGGACGACGCACAGATGTTCTTCCCGAAGTTCGGAACCGCCAAGGGCCTGGCGCAGATCGGGGCCTTCGCCCAAGGCTTCGCCCGGGGCATCGCTGACATCGAGCACGACATCGCGCACTTCAACGTCCTCACGTCCGGCGACTACGTCGTCGTCGAAGGGGCCGTCAAGGGAGAGACGACATCCGGTGTGGAGTTCCCCGACGGATCCTCATCCTTCGGACTCTTCTGCAACGTGTTCGAGTTCCAGGGCGAAAAGATCAAGAGGCTCCACATCTACGAAGACCCCGACTTCGCAGGCACCCACACCGACGGAGCGTCCTGGGGTCAGTCCGTACGTGACAGCATGTAGCCGGCATGACCTGTTCGTGACTGCGCCAAGGGGACCGATGGGCTCCGCTCTCCCCCCGCGCGTCAGCGGCCAGCCGGATTCCCCCGCTCGGGCGGCGCGTTCGTCCAGCGCGGGGCGAAGGCGCGCTCGGGCGGCGAGGTCACCGGGCATCCGCAGCAGGGCGTGCTTCAGTGCCCGGTCCTTCACCGCCCAGGCCACCGCCGCATCCACCAGGCGGGCGGCCTTCTCACCGCCCGTGCCGAGGTCGGCGCGCAGCTGGGCGGCGAGCCGCGGGCGGGTTCAACGTGTCTGACCCGGTCTCGACCCATGCAACGTCCGTCGCCCCCGGCCACCGGCCGCTGTCAGCCTATGCCGCATCCCTGAGATCACGTCAGGTGGCCCCGGGCGCGCGGAGTGTGCGGCGGACAGCGTTGCGGAGCCAGTGGTGGGCTCCGTCGGCTGCATGGCGGGGGTGCCAGGCCATCCCGATGGTCAGGGGCGGCAGCGGCAGGGGAATGTCGAGGAGGCACAGGCCGAGGGCGGTGGCGGTGTGAGTGAGAGGCGATTCGGGATTGCCGGGAAGTGCGGCGGGGACGAGGCAGACGACGTCGCTGCGGACCGCTAGGGTCATCGCCGCCAGGTGGCTGGGGAGGACGGCAGTGACGCGCCGGTGAAGGTTCCGCTCGGCCAAGGCGGTGTCGAGAGGGCCGGTGAACCGGCCTCGTCGGCTGACCGCGACATGTTCGGCGGCAGCGAGCCGCGCCGGGTCCAGGGCCTTTCCCGCGAGGGGGTGGCCCGGCCGGACGGCCGCCACCATCCGGAGCGTGACCAGTTCCTCGACCTGGGTCTCCGGGTCCACGTGGTCGATGGATCCGACCTCCAGATCGATCCGGCCGTCGCGGAGGGCCGGACCGGCCTCCAACTCCTCGGCCCGGAGCCGGAACGAGACGCCCGGCGCCTCCTGCCGGGCCAGGTGCAGCAGTCCGGGGGCCAGCGCCGCACCGACGAGGTCGGCGGCCTGGAGGGTGAAGGTGCTGCGCAGGGTGGCGGGGTCGGCGCCTTCGCCGGGGCTGAGCAGCGATCCGAGGCGGCGCACCACTGCAGCGGCTTCGTCGCGCAGAGCCAGGGCGCGAGGGGTGGGGACCATGGTCTGTCCGGCCCGTACCAGGAGCGGGTCCTGGAGGGTACGCCGCAGGCGGCCGAGGGTGCGGCTCATGGCGGCGGGGGAGGTGCGCAGGCGGGCGGCGGCGCGGGTGACGCTCTGCTCGGTCAGCAGGGCGTCCAGCGCGACGGCCAGGTTGGCGTCAAGGGCTGAATATGGGCTGTTCACGAGCGTAATTCCATTTCTGGCAACATCTCCTTGCTGAAGTTCCCATTGTGGCATCGCCGAGGCGCTCCCCAGGATGGTGGCGTACCGACCTGAACACCGACTCGTGAGGTTTTCATGATCGTCATCACTGCCCCCACCGGGAACATCGGCCGCCATCTGCTCACCCTGCTCCTGGAGTCCGCCACCGGCGCCGGTGAGGAACTGCGCGTGATCGTGCGTGACCCCGCACGGCTGCCGGACGCGGCACGCGGACGCGTCGAGGTGATCACCGGCTCGCACGGCGACGCCGAGGTGGTCGACAGGGCCTTCCAGGGTGCGGACGCCGTCTTCTGGCTCGTCCCCCCGGACGCCTCCCTGGCCCCGGAGGACGCGTACACCGGCTTCACCCGCCCCGCCGCGAGGGCGCTCACCGCCCACAGGGTCGGCCACGTCGTCGGCGTTTCCGCCCTCGGCCGCGGCACCCCGCTCGCCGGCCGCGCCGGACTCGTCACCGCCTCTTTGGCCATGGACGACCTTCTGGCCGGCACCGGCGTCGCCTACCGGGCTCTGGCCAGCCCGTCCTTCTTCGAGAACCTCCTGGAAGAGGCCGCCTCGATCCGTGAGAAGGGCGTCTTCACCGACGCCGTCGACGCCGACCGCAAGGCGCCCCTCGTCGCCGTCGCCGACATCGCGGCCGTCGCCGCCGACCTGTTGCTGGACCGCTCGTGGACCGGCACCGGCAGCATCCCGGTCCTCGGACCGCAGGACCTGTCACCCAATGACCTGGCCCGCATCATGACCGAGCAACTCGGCCGCCCCGTCCGCTATGAACGCCAGCCGCTCGACGAACTGCGCACAACCCTCGTCGGCTACGGCCTCGACGAGGCGTTCGTCCAGGGCATCGCCGACATGAAGCGAGCCAAGGACGAGGGCCTCGATGCCGGCGTCACCCGCACCCCGAACACCGCCAGTCCCACCACCTTCGAGCACTGGTGCGCCCAGACCCTCAAGCCTGCAGTCCTCTCCTGAAAGCCACCAGCCCCTTCGCCACCGCACCTGGCGCCCATGGCGTCAGACCACCCCCCACCTGGGAGACACCCACCATGCCCGTTGAGCAGACCGAACCACCGGTCACCGCGTTCATGCTCGTCAAGACCACGCCCGAGTGGCTCGCACTGACGGTCCCGGAGCGGATCGACGCCTTCACCACCCAGGTCCTCCCCACGATCGAGGCCAGGACCACCGGCGTCCGGTCACGCTTCTACGACACCGAGTTCTACTCCGCGCGCGTCACCGACGTCTGGGTCTGGGAAGCAGACGATCACCACGCCTACCAGCTCCTCATCGACGCACTGCGCGAAACCCCGTTCTGGGACCGCTACTTCGAGGTCGTCGACATCCTCGTCGGGACCGAGAACGGCTATGCCCGCAACTACCACGTCGACCCCGCCGCCACCATCAGCACCTGACACACTGTTCCGCATCAGTGAGCGTGTGGCCGTTCAGCGGACACTCCCCCGCCAAGGCGCCGAGGCCGAGCAGGCCACCGAGCTCAGCCGCCCGTGTGCGTCGCAGATCTGTCGGACATCGCATCGCTTCTGAGGACGAGATCGGGAGACGAAATGGCGTGGCCCCTGAATGAGACGACGCGGAACGGCTCAGGTCACTGCTGCCGAACGGGACATCTCAAATGAGGGCCTACATACCCGGTCGCTCGGGATCCGGGTCGCCGCGCGCGGCTCCGGTGCCGGTTCCATGGTCAACCATACGCTGTTCGTCGCCACGGCCAACCCGCTCGAACACCGGCTCCTCTTCGAGCGTTTCCTGTCGGAGCGTCGGACGCCGCTGCCGGACATCGACCTGGACGTGGAGTCCGAGCGGCGTCTGGAGGTGTACGACGCGATCATCGAGCGGTTCGGCCGGGAGCGGACCGCGGTCACCGGCATGCCCGAGACCTACCGGGCGAGGCACGCCCTGCGGGACACCGGGCTTGCCCTCGGGCTGCCGCCGCAGGTCGTGGGCGAGATCGCCAAGAGCTTTCCGCACATCCGGGCCCCGGGACATCCGCGCCGCCCTGACCGAACTACCGGAGCTGCGGCAACTCGCCGCCTAGGCAGGGAAATTCGGAACGCTGCGGGAGCTCGCCGAGGGTTTGGACGCGCTGCCGCGCGGCTACGCCATGCACCCGTGCGGGGTGATCCTGTCCAGCGCTTCGCTGCTGGACCGGCTGCCGGTGCAACCGACCCCGGCCGGCTACCCGATGGTGCAGGCCGACAAGGAAGACGTCGAGGACCTCGGTCTGCTCAAGCTCGACGTGCTCGGCGTGCGGATGCAGTCCGCGATGGCGTACGCGGTCGCCGAGATCCGCCGCACGACCGGCCGCGCCCCCGGGCGGCCCACACATCACGCGGGCCGCCCCTTCACGTTCCGCAAGGAGAACCCCGCTCATGACGACCGTCAACGTCCCCGTCTCCACCGTCGACAAGAACCTGGACACCGCCTGCTCATCCGTCGTCAGCGAGATCGGACGCACGGACGGCAAGTCGTCCTTATTCTCCGAACCAAGCATTGGTGTTGTGCAGGAAGGAAGACCTGGAGTCATGACCTAGCCTCAATACCAGTGATTTAAGGGTCTCAGCTTCACGGGATCTTGGTCGGTGGGTTGATAGGGGCGGTGCGCCAGTGCGGCGCGATGGACACGGCG
>NZ_JBIAWZ010000049.1:0-8837 GCF_042896175.1 Streptomyces sp. NPDC001315
GTCAGTTGCACTCGTGTCATGCAAGAAGATCTACCGGTCCAGACCTCGCCGCGAGGGCAATCCCACAGATTGATCGCGACTCGATACGCGCCCTAATCCACAGTCTCTCAGGCTGCCTGGCGATGACCGCACTCGCGGTACTTGCCCGCCGCCTGCCGCATGCGCAGCAGTCAACTGTCATGTCCACGGCAGTCCGAAGTGACTGCACCCGCCGGACGGCCAGCAGGGCGGTCGGCAGGCGCGCTCAAGGCACAGCAAAACCGCGGAGTTCACCACGCCCGAAGGAGGAGGGTGGCATGAACGCAACAGATGTCCTGACGATGACCGCCGAGGGCGGAGTCATCGGCGACGGGCGGACGGGGGCCAGCCTGGCCCTAGCCCGACGCAGGTCCAATCGTCGAGAACCCGACTCTGGTCGTGACCAGCGGCTTTTGACAGATCGTCTGGATGGCGATGGACCTTGGCGCGTGCCGTGGCAGTGAGAAGAACTGTCTGGAGGAGCCGATGAGCGCCCAGTCCGATCACGCGTCCGTCCCACTGGCACCGATCGCGCCGACCGCAGCCGCGCAGTTGCTCGCTCAACGTCGGGTCAGCGCCCGGGCCGCCGCTTGGGTGTCGGCGTTCGAGCTGGACTGGTCGCGGGCGCTGGAGGACTTCTCTGCCAGGTCGGTCTGTTCAGATTCGGCGCGATGACCGCCGAGGGAATTCAGTCCTGTTGATCCTGAGGGTGTAGCTCCGCACATGGGGAGATATTGGACGGTTCGATCAGGAGGTGCGGGCGTCGTAGTTCTCGCGGTTTGCGAGGACCTCGGCCATGTGTGTCTGCGCCCAGTTTCTGAGCCCGCGCGTCATGTGGTGGAGCGAGAGGCCGAGGTCGGTCAGCTCGTAGGAGACGGTGACGGGGACGGTTGGCGTCACGGTGCGGGTGAGCAGACCATCGTGTTCCAGCGACCGTAGCGTCTGGGTCAGCATCTTCTGGCTGACCCCGGCCAGAAGACGGGAGATCTCGGAGTAACGCATCGCCTTCGGAGCGTCTGCGTGTGCTGCACCGGGGGGTCCAGGGTCGTGGTCGCCGCCCAGCGCACACAGGATCAGGACGACCCACTTGTTCGAGATTCGGTCGAGTAGCTGTCGGCTGGGGCATTCTGCGAGGAAGGCATTGTACTCCACCTTGGCCTGAGCCCTCTTCTGGGCCGCCTTCATCGTCGCCACTGATCGCACCTCTCACCGATGGGTGGGTTACGCACTCCAAAGTGCCTACTTCCCGGCAGGAAGTTTCTCTCCAATGCTGAGGCAGTCAGGCAGCAGACGCCACCCCTCAAGTGCACGACGAAAGGCAACATGATGAGCACACCCTCCCTCTCCCTTCCAGGCGGCACCTGGACTCTGGGTGACCTGACCGTCACCCGGTTCGGCTACGGCGCCATGCAGCTGGCCGGCCCGTGGGTGATGGGGCCGCCGGCCGATCGCGAGGGTGCCGTGGCCGTTCTGAGTGAAGCGGTCGACGTCGGTATCACCCACATCGACACCAGCGACGCTTACGGGCCGCGGGTCACCAACGAGTTGATCCGCGAGGCACTGCACCCCTATCCCGAGTCGCTGCACATCGTGACCAAGGTGGGCGCGACCCGCGACGAACGGGGTGGCTGGCCCACGGCTCGGCGGCCCGAAGATCTGCGTCGCCAGGTCCACGAGAACCTCGAGTCCCTCGGGCTCGACGTACTCGACCTGGTCAACCTCCGACTCGGCAACGCCGACGGTCCCCAGCCCGGCTCGCTCGCCGAGGCGTTCGAGACGCTCGTCGAACTCCAGCAGCAGGGCCTGATCCGCCACCTCGGGGTTAGCAACGCCACCGAGGAGCAGGTCACCGAGGCACAGGGCATCGCGCCGATCGTGTGCGTGCAGAACA
Source organism: Streptomyces sp. NPDC001315 (assembly GCF_042896175.1). Classification (NCBI taxonomy): domain Bacteria; kingdom Bacillati; phylum Actinomycetota; class Actinomycetes; order Kitasatosporales; family Streptomycetaceae; genus Streptomyces; species Streptomyces sp. NPDC001315. Next base: position 1,910 of record NZ_JBIAWZ010000049.1, read on the forward strand.
TGTACAACCTCGCCTACCGCCACGACGACAAGCTCATCGACCGGCTCGCCGACGACGGCGTCGCCTATGTGCCCTTCTTCCCCCTCGGAGGCTTCACCCCGCTCCAGTCCTCGGCGCTCTCGGCGGTCGCCGCTCGACTGGGGACGACCCCGATGTCTGTCGCACTGGCCTGGCTGCTGCAGCGATCACCGAACATCCTGCTCATCCCCGGCACGTCCTCGAGGGCGCACCTGCGCGAGAACATCGCCGGCGCGGGACTCTCCCTCTCTCATGAGGACGTGACCGAGCTGGACGACATCGGCCGCTGAATGCCCCGGAGCTGAGGTCGTGGCCGGCTCCGGAATCCGGGCCGCGGCGTTGACCCCGGGGCATCGGCGTGCAGCTGCTGGCGAACTCCCTTGCGACTGTGTTCGGGCTGGGAGTGCTGATCTCGCTGCTCAGGGCCGGTCTTTGGCGTCGTCCGCCCGATCCGTGACGAGATCGAGCGGCGACGCAGCGGTGGCCTGCTGAGCGAGCTGCTGCCCGACCGTCCCTGAGCCCGGGCCGCACGAACAGCCCGGCATCGCCGCAACCGAGCGAGGCCTTGGAGATCGACGGTTGGCTCCTGGAAATGCGGACCCAGACCGGCATCCGCTGGGACAAGGCCGAAGTGGTGCGTGAGCTGCTGCGTATGGCGCGCACGCCCGACAACCTCCTGCGCGACGCGCTGATCGGCCGCGCCCAGAGAGCCGGCGCCTGACGTCCGATGCGTTCGCAAGTCTTCACTGACCTACATCAGAGAAATTCAACAGAATTAGACGCCGGAGTCTATTTAGTCAATGGGCCGGATAACCTCGTCAGGACGCCCGCGGGTACCAGTCGGGAGGCAGGCTGAGCCCTGCGGGGAGAGGCTCCCGTGCGCCGGAACAAGGCCTGATGGCGGCCGACCCCTAGCCGCAGACATGTCGACCGTGCCGCTGGTGAACTTCGCATCATGGAAGTCGACCGCACTGTTGTCGGTAAACGTCGCGCCGCGGAAGTCGACTGTGCTGTCACCGGTGAACTCCGCTCGGCTGAATAGCGCATCGCTGTTGCCGGTGAACACCACGACAAGTACCGCCGCCTGGTCTGGGACCTCGGCGTGAAGCGGCTGATCGCCCGCCGCGGCACCGAGCACGGCTCAGGCCTGGGCACCCAACGCTGGGTCGTGGAACGCGCATTCGCCCACCTGCACTGGTTCCGCCCTGCGGATCCGCTGGGAGATCCGCGATGACATCCACGAAGCTTTTCTCACCTTGGGCTGCGCGCTCATCTGCTGGCGACGGCTGCGCTCACTCTGAGGGGCACTGGGCGGCGGTGCATTCGGCTTCCTGGGCTGCCATGACCTCATCGCCATGCTCGAAGGCCCACGCTCCGACTGCGTCGATGGGCGCCAACAAAGTCCGGCCCAGGGCGGTGAGCTGGTAGTCGACGCGCGGTGGCGCTCCGGGGTGTGCCCGCCGCTCCACCAGTCCGTTGGACTGCAAGCGCCGCAGAGTCTCAGTGAGGACCTTGGAGCTGATCCCCCCGATCCGCTCGCGTAGTTCGACCGGACGTCTGGGACCGTCGCGCAAGGCCCAGAGCACCACGGCGTTCCAGGTGTTGGACAGGAGGTCGAAGGCCAGGCGAGCACGGCAGTCGGCGAGGAAAGCGTCGGTCGTCACGTACCAAATGGTGCCCGACAGGCCCTCTAGCGTCGTTGCGAGTGGTCCAAGCGGGTCGTGGGAGGAAATGCGTGATGAGAATCGGCGTACTGGGCACGGGCAACATGGCGGACGCGCTCGCCACCCACTGGGTCCGGGCCGGGCACGACGTGGCCGTCGGAGGTCGGAACATGCACAAGGCCGAGCGACTCGCGACGCGCCTCGGGGGCAGCGCGAAGCCTGTCAGCCTGCGTGCGGCGGCCGAGTTCGGTCAGGTGGTGCTGGCCGCGCTGCCCTTCGGCGCAGGTACGAGCGTGGTGCGGGAATTACGAGCGGCCATGGACGGCAAGGTGCTGATCGACTGTTGCAATCCGGTCGGCCCGGGCTTCCGGCTGCTGACACAGAGCGGCCTCTCGGCCGCACAGCAACTGGCCGCGGCGGCACCAGGAACCCATGTGGTCAAGGCGTTCAATCTCTGCCACGAGGACGTGTGGCGTATGTCGCCGCCCATCTTCGACGGGCGCCGACTGGCCGTTCCGGTCTGCGGAGACGACGAAACAGCTCTCGCTCTCGTACACCAGTTGGTGCGCCATGTCGGCTGCGAACCCGTGGCCGGCGGCTCTCTCGAACGAGCCGGACTCCTGGAAGCGACCGCGGCACTCTTCATCGGGTTATGGATCGGAGAGGGAGCCGATGCCCAAGCCATCGCACCCCCGCTGGCCTATGCCGCCGGACCGAGAGACGAGGAACCACAAACCGCCGAAAAGTCTTTTCGCTAGGAGTTCTAAGTGGGCATTTAGAGATGCTCTATGCCGGTAAGTAACTTTCATGGCTGTCAGGCTTGAGGTGTTTGCCCTTTACGTGCACCCTCGCGCCCATCGATCTGCGAACTTGGCTGCCCGTTTGCTCCGGTTCTCGTGCACGAAGTCCGTCTGGTTTGAAGATCAGACAGAAACGCCCAGCAGTAGCGGAACGGAACCGTCCGCCGCATCCATGATCACGCTACGGCGTGAGCCAGCGGAAGCCGTACCCCAGCGACCTGTCCGACGCCCGATGGGCCTTAATCGAGCCGACGTTGACGGCCTGGAGAAAGGCCCGGCTCGACCGCAGGCCCACCGGGCAGCCGGCCAAGGTCGACCTGCGCGACATATTCAACGCACTCCTCTACATCAACCGCACCGGAATCCCCTGGAAATACCTCCCGCACGACTTCCCCAATCACGGCACGGTCTACGCCTACTACGCCGCCTGGCGCGACGAGGGAATCCTCACCCAGCTCAACTACGACCTGACCGGCCTGGCCCGCGTGAAGGAAGGACGCAAGCCCGAACCGACCGCTTCCGTGATCGACACCCAGAGTGTGAAGACCTCCACCAACGTGCCCCTGACCAGCCAGGGAACCGACGCCGCCAAGAAGATCGTCGGCAGGAAACGGGGCATCCTCACCGACACGATCGGACTCATCCTCGCCGTGACTGTCACCGCCGCGAGCCTGTCCGAGAACGCCGTCGGAATCCAGCTCCTCGACCAGGCCAAGAAGACCTACCCGACCATCTCCAAGAGCTGGGTCGACACCGGCTTCAAGAACGCCGTCATCGAGCACGGCGCCAGCCTTGGAATCGACGTCGAAGTCGTCAACAGAAACCCGGGAGTTCGCGGCTTTCACGTTGTCAAAAGGCGCTGGGTTGTCGAACGAAGTATTGGTTGGATCATGCTGCACCGGCGCCTCGCCCGAGACTACGAGACCCTGCCCGCCAGCTCCGAGGCCATGATCCACGTCGCCTCGATCGACAACCTCACCAAGCGCATAACGGACGAGACGACACCCACCTGGCGAGGTACTTACTAGGACATAAAGGGCAATATGCCTAGACCAAACGCCCTCTAAGTGCTGCTCAAACCGGCATACAAACGCTGCTGCTTGAAGTGAACGAAGCCAGTCCGCGTTGTATCCCAGCCTCAACCGCATCAACGACTACCTGGTGTGGTGGCTCGTCCGCAAGTACAAGCGGTTCAAACGGAAACGAGCCAGGGCGCGAGAAGCCCTGAGCCGTCACGCCAGGCGGTTCCCCGGACTCTTCGCCCACTGGAAGTTCGTCAAGCCGTGACCGTGAAATGACTGGACGATGGGAGCCGTGTAAGCCGAGAGGTTTACGCACGGTTCTGAGAGCGGCGGCGGGTGAAACTCCCGCCGCCGACTCACCCGGGTTTCGGTGTGCACTGGTCGCGGCCTGTAGCTGTCGATGTTGATCTCTTGTGATCTTCTGGCGACCGCGCTCCTGGCTGAGCACCGACTGCTCATGACTTTTCCGATCTGGAGGCGTGATCCGCAGACGCGTGTACGGCGGGGATCAGAGTGGCGATCCGGTCGAGCTGGTCGCGCTGAGCGGCCAGGTCCAGGGCCCCGAGGCGGGTGACGATGTGCCGCGCGCCGGCGGCGACGTACTGCCCCAGGTTTTCGAGGACTTGGCCAGTGGAGCCGGTGATGACCGCCTGGATCTTCTCCAGCTCCGTCAGTGGCATGCTGTAAGTGGCCCGCGCGTAGGCGTCCAGTGCCCGGCGGCCGCTCTCGATGTCGTCGTCGATCCGTACCGTGACGAATAGCGCGGGGGTGATGTCCTCAGCCGCGCGGCCCGCGTCGGCCGCCGTTTTCCGTATGCTCCGGAGGCCGGACGCGTAGTCGGCCGGGTCGGGAGGGTAGGGCAGCCATCCGTCGTACATCCGGCCGGTGCGGACCAGCGCTGCGGGGGTCGCACCGCCGAGCCAGATGGGCGGGCCGCCGGCTCGGGACGGCCTGGTCGCGGGCGGAATGTTGTCGAACTGGAGGATCTCACCGTGGAAGGAGTCGGCGCCGCTCCACAGAGCCCGCCACAGCGCAACCGTCTCGTCCAGCCGGGCGAAGCGCCGTTCCCACGGCACCTCGGACAGCGTGTAGAAGGGACGCCCAAAACGACCGGGGAAACCCGCGCCGACGGTCACGGTAAGTCGTCCGCCGGACAGTAGGTCGATGGACGCCAGGGATTGTGCGGCCTGGATCGGCCGGCGCAGGAACGGCAGCAGCGCGCCTGTTCCCAGGGTTACGTTCTCGGTAGCCGGGGCGAGCGCTGCCAGCATGGTCAGCGCCTCGATGCGCGGGCTGATCAGGGAGTCATTGACGAAGAGCGAGGAAAAGCCGAGGCGTTCGGCCTGACGGCCGAAGGCGACCAGCTTGCGAGGGTCGTCGGCCTCGCCCCGCTGGGCGGTGCCGGTCGGAAGCAATACACCGATGTCCATGCCGACGACCCTCACAGCCGGCTCGGACGGCGACAATTCCTCGCAGGGAATGGCCTGGACCCTACCGATGCCGTTACAACGGTCCTCGTGGACTTTCCTCGTGCACTCCGCGAACGTCGTACTCGCCGTCATCTCAGTCAGTTGGAACTGGCGTTACGGGCGGGCACCACCCAGCGGCACCTCAGCTTCATAGAATCCGGCAGGTCCGTCCCCGGCCGTGACATGGTCGTACGCCTGGGCGAGTCGCTCGAACTGCCGCTGCGGGAGCGCAACGAGTTGCTGCTGGCCGCGGGGTTTGCGCCGGTCTATCCCGAGAGCTCGCTTGATGACCCGGTGCTGGCCCCCGTGCGCACGGCGATCGAGCACATCCTGCGCGGGCACCTGCCGTATCCGGCACTGGTCATGGACCAAAGAGGTGACCTGATCGCCGCGAACAGTGCCTTCGACGTGGTCACCGAGGGGGCCGCACCGGAGCTGGTCGGCCCGGGCAGGAACGTCTACCGTCTCGCGCTGCATCCCGACGGCCTGGCGCCGCGCATCCGCAACCTCGCCGAGTGGGCCCGCCACATCCTGGTCCGCCTCGGCCACCTGGAGGAGCTGCGTGCCGAGCTCGCCGGGTACGTCCCCGAGGTGGAGCCTTCCGCTGGCCAACTCGGTTTCGCGGTGCCGCTGCGACTGCGGTCCTCGTACGGTGAGCTGCACCTGATGACGACGGTGACGACCTTCGCCACTGCCGTCGACGTGACACTCGCTGAGCTGAAGCTGGAAGCGTTCCTGCCGGTCGACCCGGCATCCGCTGAGGCCCTCTCGGCAGCCGCCGCAGCCATGGACCTCGCGGCTTCGGGTCATGCCCCGGGAAGATGTAGTCGGCCTTGATCCGGCCGTCGCCGAGCACGAGAATCTCCAAGCCACCACCCACCACGTCGCCGGTTTCGGCGGACACCGCGTCCGAGCCGAACGTGACCATGCCGTGGAGGCGTACGGCATCGAGGCGCGGCCGGAGGATGAATCCCTTCTTCACGAAGGTCCTGGGCGACCCGCCGAAGAACGTCCCGCGAGGCAAGCACCACTGATCACCCGCAGTATCCGCCCCCAGACGGCCAGCAGCCCGAATGCGCACGATCCACCGACGCCGGCGTTGCTCACCTCACCCGGATTCCGGCGCTCTGGCAGGCCAGACTGCGCACGGACCCGCGGACCCTACAGCCGGTCCAGCAGCGACGCGTTCGACAGGATCACTCCGCACGGATGCATCGCGTAGCCGCGGGGCAGCGCGTCCAAGCCTTCGGCGAGCTCCCACAGCGGCCCGAACTTCCCGGCTTGGGAGGCGAGTTGCCGCAGCTCCGGCAGTTCGGCCAGGGCGCCGCGGATGTCCCGGGCCCGGATGTGCGGGAAGCTCTTGGCGATCTCGCTGACGACCTGCGGCGGAATCCGGCCATAAAAGTTTCGGAGGTAAAAGATGGACGTTGTGTGGTCCATGACATCGGTGCAATCAGCACGCTTCGATTCCACCGAGAGGCGCTCGGAACTGCGTGACCTTGTGAGCGCTTTCAGGGAACTGCGAGCCAGTGGTCAGGGGCATCTGGAAGTCAATTTGCCGGACAGTCTGTACCCCTATTTGACCCTCAGTTTCCTGGGTGATCTTGCCGTCATTCATCTCTTCACCTCCGAGGACAGTGTTTCCCTTCTTGTTGGGGATGGCTCTGTTTCCCCGGAGGGAGAAGCCGACGTTCCGGTCATGGACGATCTAGGAACCTTCACAGGTGACTTCGTCATGGGAGTCGATCGCGCATGGGATGTTATGGAGAATTTCGTCCGAGCGGGAACGGTCGAAGGGCTCGGAGAGTGGTGTGAGCTGTAGCAAAATTTAGCCTCGAAGTTTCGTGACGGTCCGCCGACCTAGGGCGTGTATCGAAAGTGGATCTCGAGGTGAGATGATCTTGCTTCGTGGCACGTGGAGATCTGACGGATGCGCAGTGGGCCCGCATGGACCC
>NZ_JBIAWZ010000050.1:0-5319 GCF_042896175.1 Streptomyces sp. NPDC001315
ACAGCACCGACCGGGCCGACGCCGACGCCAGAGGCTGACCGTCGGAGCCCTTCACCCGTACCAGGAGCACTCCTTGCAGCAACGCGAGACCCCCGACACGCCCGTCTCGCTCACCGAACTCGGCTTCGGCGCATCCGCGATCGGCAAGTTGTATCGCGTCACCCCGCCGGGCGAGTTGTCCGGCGGGGTGCGCGGATGATCGAGGTTCATCCCATGTTCTTGGACGGTGCGGAGCCATGTGGTTCACCGCGGGGATGCCTTCCCCGTGCTTGCTCCCCTCTACGCCGCAACACCGTCCGTGCGGTTCTGCGAATAGTCAGGAGAGATCCTTGCCCGAACCGATCAGTCGCCGCACAGTACTGACCGGCATGGCCGCCATGACGGTTGTCGCGGCCGTCTCGCCGACGCTGGCGACGCCGGCGCACGCCGCCTCCTCCCCCCAGCCGGTGCCCCTTCTCCCGTTGAGGATCCCCAAGTTGGACCTGGGCATCGAGCAGCAGCCCGACGAGAAGATCCAGTGGCTGCAGGACGCCAAGCTCGGCATGTTCATCCACTGGGGCGTCTACTCCGGCCCGGCCAAGGGCGAGTGGTACATGGAGAACGCCGCCATCACCCCGGAGAACTACAGGAAGTACGTCACCGAGGTCACCGGCGAGCAGTTCACCGCCACTGCGTACAACCCTGCCGACTGGGCGCAGCTGGCCAAGGACATGGGCGCCAAGTACACGGTCCTCACGGCCCGCCACCACGAGGGGTTCGCGCTGTGGCCGTCCACGCACCCGAACGCCTGGCATGCCGGACAGGCGCCCCTGCAACGCGACTTCATCAGCCAGTACGTCACCGCCGTGCGCACCGCCGGGTTGAGGGTGGGTCTGTACTACTCGCCGCTGAGCTGGCGCTACCCCGGCTATTACGACGTCCGCGGCACCAACTGCCTCCCGAACAAGTGGGGTTACGTCACCGATCCCGCGCACAAGGAGAACGCGCGGATCATGAAGAACGAGGTGTACCAGCAGGTCAAGGAGCTGGTCACCCAGTACGGCAAGATCGACGACCTGTGGTGGGACGGTGGCTGGCTCGGCCAGCAGGGTACCGACGCGGACGCCGCCTTCTTCTGGGAGCCCGGCAAATTCCGCGACCCCTCCAACGAGTGGCCGGTGGACTCCGCCTACAGCGAGACCGACGCCGCCACCGGCAAGCCGTTGGGGCTGACCGGCCTGGTCCGCAAGCACCAGCCCGACATCGTCACCACTCTGCGCTCCGGCTGGATCGGCGATTTCACCAGCGAGGAAGGCGGTTCCGTGCCGAGCGGAGCGATCCGCACGGGCAAGCTGGCGGAGAAGTGCTTCACCATCGGCGGCGCCTGGGGCTACACGGCCGGCGCGCCCGTGATGAGCTTCGGCGACATCATGAACATCCTGGTCAACGCCTGGGTGCGGAACATGACCTGCCTGCTCAACGTCGGCCCGGACCGCACGGGCGCGGTACCGGCCGAGCAAGCAGCAGCGGTGCGCAGGGTCGGCTCCTTCCTGTCCACCTGCGGCCAGGCCGTCTACGGCACGCGCGGCGGACCGTGGCAACCGGTGGACGGCCAGTACGGCTACACGTACAAGGACAACACCTTCTACGTCCACCTGCTGCCCGGCTACAGCGGCACCTCCTTCACCACCCCGCCCGCCGGAGACGCACGGGTCACCCGCGTCTTCGACGTCGCCACGGGTGCCAACCTGCCGTACACCGTCGGCTCGGACGGCAAGGTGACGATCACCGGCGTCAACCGCACCCGCATCCCCGAGGACAGCGTCGTCGGTGTCACGCTGGACCGCTCCGTGCAGCCGACCGACATCGCCGCCGGCATGTCGGCCACGGCCAGCAGTAAGGAGACCTCCAAGGGCAACACCGCGGCCAAGGCCGTCGACGGCTCCACCGCAACCCGCTGGTGCGCGAGCAACGGCGACACGGGACAGTGGCTGAAGGTGGACCTGAAATCGGAGAGGTCGCTCACCGGCACCCGTATCGCCTGGGAGTTCGCGGACACGAACTACCGGTACCGGATCGAGGGTTCCACCGACAACGCCCACTGGACCACCCTGGCCGACCTGACCGCCACCACCAGCACCAGTCAGGTGCAGGTGTCCCTCTTCCACGCGCAGGCACGCCATGTGCGGGTGACCGTCACGGGCCTTCCCGCCGGCGTCTGGGCCTCGATCCGCAGCCTGGAGGTCTACGACCGGCCCTTCAGCGCGGACGCCGGCACGGCCGGGCTGGCGAACCGTTAGAGAGGCGAGCTACTGGACGTCAGCGACGGCTCGAACGCCGGCGTCGGCGAGGGTCCGAACCGCGGTACGCAGGCTACGTCGTGGCGGAGGCGTGCGCGCCTCCGCCACGACGCCGCCCACATAGGCGACGTCGCCCCGGCGGACCTCCAGGACCCGCGCGACGGCCAATGCCTTGACCGCTTCGCGGGCGAGGTTGCGGGACAGCCCCAGCTGTGCGGCCAGGTCCGGCTCCGGGGGGAGCTTCGAGCCCGGTGGCAGGGCACCGGTCCGGATCAGCTCACGGATCTGCTCGATGGCCTTGTCCGTCAGTGACACCGCTCATCCCTCCCCCCACCGTGCCCCGCGGCACGTCCGGCCTGATCAGTCTCTGGGTGCGGAGGTCGTCCCAGAGGCCGTCCGGGATGTGCTGGTCGTGGAGTTCCACGTTCCGTGTCACTTGGTCGGGGCTACGCATGCCGAGGGTGACGTTGATGATGTTGGGGTGCGTGTGCGGGAAGGCGATCGCGGCGGCGGGCAGGGTGGTGCCGTGCGCCTGGCAGACCTCGGCGATGGCCAGCGCCCGCGCGACGAGCTGCGGCGGGGCGTCCTGGTAGTCGTACTTCATGCCCTCGGCGGGCCGGTCGAGGGAGAGCAGTCCCGAGTTGAAGACGCCGACCGCGACGACGCTCTTGCCGAGTTCCTGTGCGGTGGGCAGGACGTCGTCCAGTGCCGACTGGTCCAGGAGTGTGTAGCGGCCGGCGAGCATCACCAGGTCGGCGGCGGTCTCGCGCAGGAAGCGGGCGAGCATGGCCGACTGGTTCATGCCGGCGCCGATCGCGCCGATCACGCCCTGGTCGCGCAGGTCCGCGAGTGTGGGCATGGCTTCCTCGGCGGCCTCCCGCCAGTGGTCGTCCGGGTCGTGCAGGTAGACGATGTCGAGGCGGTCCAGGCCGGTGCGCTGCAGGGTGTCCTCGATGGAGCGCAGTACGCCGTCGCGGCTGAAGTCCCACTGCCGGCGCAGGTCGTCCCGTACGACGAAGCCCTCGGGGTCGACGCCGTGCGGTTCCTCGTTGGGCACCAGGAGCCTGCCCACCTTGGAGGAGATGACGTAATCGTCGCGTGGGCGGCCTCGCAGGGCGGCGCCCAGGCGACGCTCGGAGAGACCGAGGCCGTAGTGCGGTGCGGTGTCGAAGTAGCGGATACCCGCATCCCAGGCCGTATCGACGGCGGCGGTCGCATCGTCCACCGGGGTGACGCGATACAGGTTGCCGATCACGGATGCGCCGAAGCCGAGTTCGGTGAGCGAGACGGGCGTGTCGGGGATCTTCTGCTGGTGCAAGCCGTGCTCCTGGGATACGGGTAAGGGGGCTCCGGTCAGCGACTGACGTGGGCTGATCCGCCCGCGATGAGCGCCTCGACCTCGGCGAGCGAAGCCATGGAGACGTCGCCGGGCGTGGTCATGGTGAGCGCGCCGTGGGCGGTGCCGTAGGCCAGGGCGCGCTCCAGGCCGGTGTCGCTGAGCAGTCCGTGGATCAGTCCGGCGGCGAAGGCGTCGCCGGAGCCGATGCGGTCCAGAACCTGCAGGCCGGGTATCCGCGGGCCGGTGACGAAGCCGGTTTCGGCGGACCAGCCGGCCGAGGACCAGTCGTTGACCCCGGCCGAGGGCACCTCGCGCAGGGTCGTCGCCAGTACTTTCGCTTCGGGCAGCAGGCCTGCCACCTCGGCGAGCGCGTCCGCCACCTCGTCGGCCCCGATGTGTGCCTGACCCGGATACGTCCCGGCCAGACCGAGGGCGCCCACCACGACGTCGGCCTGCCGGGCGAGCCTGAGGTCGGCCTCGCGGGCGGCGTCGGCGCCGCCCCGTCCGGCCCAGAGGCTGGGACGGTAGTTGGGGTCGTAGGAGACCGTGATCCGATGGCGGCGCGCCGCGGCCATGGCCTCGTCCGCGACATCCAGCGTGGTGTCCGACAGGCCGGCGAAGATGCCGCCGGTGTGGAACCAGCGCACCCCGGCGGAGAACACGGCGTCCCAGTCGACGTCACCTTTGCGCAGCTGGGAGACGGCGGTGTGGGCGCGGTCGCTGACACCGAGGGCGCCGCGGATGCCGTAGCCGCGTTCGACGAAGTTCAGCCCGTTGCGGGCGATGCGGCCGATCCCGTCGTCGGGCACCCAGCGGATCAGCGAGGTGCCGACGCCGCCCTGGAGGATCAGGTCCTCGACGAGCCGGCCCACCGCGTTGTCGGCCAGCGCGGTCACGACAGCTGCCCGCAGGCCGAAGCAGCGTCGCAGTCCACGCACCACGTTGTACTCGCCGCCGCCCTCCCAGACTTGGAAGGAGCGGGCGGTTCGGATCCGTCCCTCGCCCGGATCGAAGCGCAGCATCACCTCGCCGAGGGCCACCACGTCGATCACGTCATGCTCCCCTCGACGGCCTCGACGGCCTCGACGGCCTCGACGGCCTCGGCGGTCAGTCGGCGAATGTCCTCGTAGTCGCCGCGCTCCAGGTGGGCGGCGGTGGCCATCCAGCTGCCGCCGACGGCGAGGACCGCCGGGTCGGCGAGGTAGGCGGCCAGGCGGGAAGCGTCGATCCCGCCGGTCGGTACGAAGCGCATCCCGGGGAAGGGGGCCGCGAGCGCTCGCAGCGTCCGCAGGCCGCCGAGCGGCTCGGCGGGGAAGAGCTTGACGGTGTCAAGGCCGGTCCGCAGGGCACGCATCAGCTCTGTCGCGGTGGCGATGCCGGGCACCACAGGCACCTCCAGCTCCCGGCACTTCGCGACGACCTCCTCGTCGAAACCGGGCGAGACCACGAAGCGGGCCCCGGCCGCCACGGCCCGCTCCGCCTGCTCGGGCGTGAGTACCGTGCCGGCGCCGACGGCCAAGCCACCGTGGGCGGCCATCTCCTTGAGCACCCGCTCGGCGCCCGGGGTACGGAAGGTGACCTCGGCGCACCGGGCACCGCCGGCCGCGAGGGCGTCGGCCAGTGGGCCGGCCATCGCGGTGGACGGCACGGTCAGCACCGGAAGGAGACGGCAGCCGTTCAGCACGGAGTCGAAACCGGCGG
>NZ_JBIAWZ010000051.1:0-5159 GCF_042896175.1 Streptomyces sp. NPDC001315
ACTGCAGGGGGGACCCTGTGGGAGAGTAGGACGCCGCCGAACAAATTGTGGGAAAACCCCCGTATCGAAAGATACGGGGGTTTTCTGCGTTCAGGCGTGACCGGGAATTCCTGGTGGGCCAGGAGCGCCTCGAGGACGACGTAGACAACTCCGGAGGGGTCCGGCCCTTGAGCTCAGCGGTGAGGAACTCCGGGCCGACGTCTCGCCTTTAGTTCCTCGGCCAGGGCCGCCGTTCGATGCCGCGGCCGAGCCGCTTGTACTCGTGGATGGTGAGCGTGTCGCGCACTACGGAGGCGCGCAGTTCGCCGGCGGCGACGGCCAGAAGACCCCTGTCCCGGCTTCAGGAAGCCAGTCGAGCTGGGAGTCGAGGGAGTGCCGGGCGGTGGATGCACGAAGGCACAGGCGTACCCCGGGCGAGCGTGCCTCCCCGGCGACGACGAGGGGCAACTGGGCGGGTCCTTCTGCTGGCGGCCATTGCCCGACGCCGGGCGATGGCACACCGCTGGGTCCACCAGGAGCAGATCCGTGCGGCGGCGTATGACTACACGCGGTTCGGGTTCGACCAGTGGGCCCTTTCCAAGCCGCACTACGTGAGAACTCTGCCCCCCGAGCCCGTCGGCTTCGCGGGACAGCTGGGAGCACGAGCGCGACTACGCCATCGGTCAGAGCCAGCAGGTGACCCGACGGCCCGTGGCCCCGAACGGCACTGTGCAACCCCTACCCCGGCGGTGCATGTGGTACGTCACCGCGCACAACCCTCAGCAGGACGAACGGCGCGGACCGTCGTATCCGTTCCCGCTCGGTGCCCGGCTGTTGATGAGCCTTCCGCTGTTCCTCGCCGGAGCGGCGGCCGATCTAGCCGTCTGTCCCGGGCTGCTGGGCGCTCCTGTACTGAGCGTCTCTAGAACTCTGTGCGTGCCTGGGGTTTCCGGGCTTTTCGGGCGCGGCGTGGCCGTGTGCGGTTGCCGTCCGGTGGTCCGATCCTCGGGGTGAGGGGGTGGGCCGGGGTGGCGTGCAGGTGGTGGAAGCCGGTCCGCTCGGCGGCGCGGGTGCGTCGTCGACAGGTTCTGCGTGAGAGCCGCCTGCGTCCGGGGGGAAGAAGGGCCATGACCTGGCACCGGCCGGGATACGGCTGCTGGTGTCTGGGTGTCATGCCCCGCCGGACGCTGGACCACCCGGGTGGGGGTGGTGGCGGGGACCGTACGCACATCGGGCATACGGCGGGAAGTCTTGTGGCCCGGGGCCTGCCCTGGGGCGGCGTGCCGGGTGCCACGGCCACCAGGGCCGGTGGGCCTGCTGGGGGGTGGGGCGCCCCTTGCCCGGGCTGGTCTTGGTCTTCGGGCTGTTGGGGCGGGGCGGTGCCTGTTCTGTTTGGCGTTGGCGGCGCAGGCGGCGGGTGGTCTTCTTCGGACGTCTCACCAGGGCCACGGTGCCGTCCACGGTGGTGCGGATGGTCCGGGTGTGGGTGGCGCGGTCGGTGGTGGTGTGGGTCTGGGCGAGGGGCGAGCAGGCCGCGGGAGACGATCCGGCGGGCGGCGGCGTGATCGCGGCGTTTGGCGGCGAGGTGCTCGCGCACGCCGCGCAGCCGGTGCAGGGCGGCGCTGACCGTGGTGGCGTCGAAGACCAGCGGCCGGCCGTCGGTGAGGACCCGCCGGGTTGGTCCTGTGTCGGTGAGTCGGCCGAGTGTGCCGGTGAGGAGGGTGTTGACGCCCCAGTCGAAGCCGACGGCCACGGTATGCCCGCTCGCCTTGACGGGTGGGGCGGGCCTCTAGTGCGGCAGGTCGACGGCGATCCTCCCGGCCCGGGTGGGGCGCAGGCTGGGGGTGTGCAGCACCGCGTCCGCGGTGACGGTGCCGGGCAGCCGGAAGTCGATCACGTGCCAGGCCCAGTCACGGCCCGAGGCAGGAGCTGCACACAGCGGCAGCTTGAGACGCAGCCGGGCGGTGGTCTCATCCACCCGCATCAGGGTGACCTGCTGACGGTCCATCGCCGCCAGCAACATCACCGCAGCCACCCGCGGCGGCCCCTCCAAGGCACACAGTCCGGCCGGAAGCTTCCCGTGCTCGGCCACGAATTGGCGGATCTGCCGGGTACGGTTGCGGATCTCCGCACCGCTCACCCCGGCGGGCAGCAGTCCCCGCAGCACCGCCCACTCCGCCTCGGTGCGCCGCCGCGGATCGGCGGGCCAGGTGGTCACGACCGCACTCACGATGGTGCGGCGGTGCAGGGCCAGCCGCAGCGTCCTGGCCGCGTCCTCCTCCGCGCCGCGGCGCACCCGGTCCGACACGTACACCCCCGGCCGGGGGTGTGAGGTCCTGCGGCCAGCCCAGGCGGCGCAGCGCCATCCACCCCTTGGACGGCAGCGCCTCACCCCGCCCGTCCACCCCACCGGCCAGCACATCCAGACAGGCCTCGTCCCACCGGGAAGCCACCAGAGCACCCGTCAGTTCCCGGCTCAATTCCGCCAGGAAACCCACCCGTTCGAACAGCACGCCCTGCCCGACCCGCTCACCACTGCTCTCCAGGACACCGGCAAAGGCGGTACACGAAGCCGTCGCCATCAGCCTAGCCACGACGTTCACCCGCAGCTTCGGCTTCGGGGGCAGGGTGCTCCATTCGGCCCTCGGCCTCGGCCAGAAGCCGCCGACGCGCCGCGCGTGAGCGCATCCCGTACATACGACCGGCGAAGGTGGCTACCAACGACATGAAGTCGTCCAGCAGCTCCTCCGTCCCCCGGCCGCCCGCTTGGCATGCAACACCTCGACGGTGACCTGGTGATGGGCCAGAACCTGTGTCAACCAGCCCGCACCGAAACGGGCCAGCCGGTCGCCGTGCGTCACCCGCATATGAACTCACCCGCCGCGGCCCGCTTCAACAGCCGGTCAAGCCCCGGGCGCGACTCCCGCAGTCCCGAGGCGCGGTCTTTGAAGACCGCGACCGCCACCCCTGAAGCCGAGGCCCGCAGCTCGGCCTCCTGCGCGGCCAGCGACGACTCCTGCCCGCCGGTGCCCGAGACCCGCACACCCACGCCGAGGAACCTACGGCCCCACGCGCACCCACCACACCAAACCGGCATGAACATCACACCATCGCTGGATACGGGGTGGAAGGCCCCGCAGATCCACACACGCTCTGCTGTGCAGCGTCCAGAAGGATCCATAAGCGAAACCCTCAACAGTTAGAGAACCTCTTCGAACCTGGTTGAGCGCCAGGTGAGTTGGGGTGGAAGTCGTGCCGGGGACGAGGTGCAGTTCCCGGTAGGCCGACTGTCGGTCCAGATGGGGGGACCACCACGGGGGTACCGGTATGTAGCCGAGGCCGACGAGCTCCTGGCTGCTCTCGGGCCGGACCCTGACCGACAGGGATCCGCTGCTGGGCTGGCAAGGCATGGCTCGCGGTGTTCTCCGGTCACCGGCCTCCGGGTGTGAGACTGGTAGTAGTTGAGGTACAGAATGTGCCGCTCAGGTTGATCTTGCTCGGGTCCGTCTACTGCGGGGGCGCTTCGAGCTGGCGGGGACGGTGCCGGCGCGGAGGCCGCGCAGGTCCGGGATGTGGTTGTGGAGCGCGCCCGGGGAGACGCCCAGGCGTTGGACGACGACGACGGCGGTCGGCCAGCGGCATGACGCGCCCTTGCGGGTCGGTGCCGGCGATGACACCGGGCTGGTTGACCCAGGAGGTGGCGCCGACGATGGTGGGTCGCCCGGCCACCGCCTGGCGCTCCCCGCTGGCCGGGCGGCAGTCGAGGGGAAACCTATTTCCAGCGCCTCTCGGGCTGTTAGCCTGCGCGCATGTCAGATCTGGGGCCCGTCGCCTGGCCGCCTGAGCCGATCAAGACCGAGAGGCTCGTGCTCCGTGAGCCCGAGGCCCGGGACCGTGCGGCGTTCATCGAGCTGCTGGCGTCGCCAGAGGTGCACACCTACCTCGGCGGCCCTCGGCCGCGTGACGAGCTTGAGCGAGAGATGCCCGGGGCGCCCGAGCGGTGGCCCGGGAGCTTCGTCGTTGATCTCGACGGGGCGATGATCGGCCAGATCCTGCTCAGGAGAGCAACGGGGCACCGTCGCCCGGCTGCCGCGGGGAAGGCCGATCTCGGCTACCTGTTCCTGCCGCAGGCGTGGGGATTCGGATACGCCGCCGAGGCGTGCGCGGCGGCACTCGACTGGTTCGACGGCGTCCTTCCCGGCGAGCCGGTGGTGCTCACCACCCAGACCGCCAACGTCGGCTCGATGCGCCTCGCGGCCAAGCTGGGGTTCACCGAGGTAGAGCGGTTCCAGGCGTGGGACGCCGAGCAGTGGCTCGGCCTGCGGTCCCCGGTCACGTGGTCCGCTTGAGCCCAAGGCCGCCAGGTCGGGGTAGCCCGGGGGTGAGACTCCCTCGGGCTACCTGACCTCGCGCGCGTGCACCCACAGAATGTCCAGGTGGTTGGTCGGGTGGCCCTGCCCCTCGCGGCCGAACATCCGCAGCAGGTGTAGGCGCGAACCTGGTTCGTGACTGAGCGACCTGCGACGCGAAGCATGAACGGCCAGCGCGTCGCGATCCGCTTCACATAGACCTTGTTGCAGGCCACGGCGTCCAACGGCCCCTGACCCGCAACTCGTCCTTCGCTGTCGGGCGGGTCGGCCCGCCAGAACGCTGGTCGGCAAGGTCGCGCCGCGTCATCCGCTCCATACGGGCCGAGGAGCAGCCGGCCACCAAGGCGCTGCGACTCCTTTCGCTCCCCTTCCCAGCGGACAGACGAGGAGACCGTGCAGGCGCCCGGACTCCTTCCGGACGTCGGCGGTCGACTCCGCGAGCTGGGTTAAAAGACCTTGACAGGGGGTGGTTGACGATCCTCTCTCGGATCCGTATAGTTCTCCGGGTTGCCGTGGAGCCGTAACGGTTCTTCGACAGCACCTCTGCCGCGTCAGCGGCACCCAAACCACCAGCATGCTCTCCCGACGGGGTTTAATTCGGCACGCCCGAATTAAATTCGATATCGGGTTCGGCCGCCCCGATCGACTCGATTGGGAATCGCCGAGAAGATCCGCTAAGGTTTGAAGCGTCGGAACGGCCCAACAGCCGGGAAGGCAAACCCCCTCTGACTGGGAGTCAGGCCCGAAAGGATCTGATAGAGTCGGAAACGCCGGAAAGGGA
Source organism: Streptomyces sp. NPDC001315 (assembly GCF_042896175.1). NCBI lineage: Bacteria > Bacillati > Actinomycetota > Actinomycetes > Kitasatosporales > Streptomycetaceae > Streptomyces > Streptomyces sp. NPDC001315. The sequence goes on from NZ_JBIAWZ010000051.1 coordinate 5,131, forward strand.
AACGCGAGAGCGGGAACCTGGAAAGCACC
>NZ_JBIAWZ010000052.1:0-2734 GCF_042896175.1 Streptomyces sp. NPDC001315
GGGCTCAGCCTGCCTCCAGCTTCGACCGGTCACTGCGATGACCGGCGGCGGGTCCTTCCTCCCGCACGGTTTCCATCAGCGCCTCGTGGCGCACGCGACTTCTCGTCCACCGAGAGCACCACCGCACCCTCGGGCGGATCGAGATACAGGCCCACGACGTCATACACCTTCTCGACGAACAACGGGTCCGTCGACAGCTTGAAGGTGTCCGCCAGATGCGGCTTGAGCTGGAACTGTCGCCAGATCCGGCCGACTGTGGACTTCGACAGACCACTGTGCTCGGCCATCGATTTCCGCGACCAGTGGGTGGCGTTCTTCGGCAGCTGTTCCAAAGTGGTGACCACCACTGCTTCCACCTGATCGACGCTGATGGTGGGCGGCCGGCCCGGCCTCGGCTCGTCTACCAGCCCGTCCAGCCGCTGGGCGAGGAAGCGCCGCCGCCACTTGCGGACGGTGTCCGCGGTCACCCGCAACTCCCGGGCGACGGCGACGATCGGCGGTACATCTGGTCCCGCACACGCCAGCACGATCCGTGCCCGCAAGGCCAGGGCCTGGGCCGATGTCGCCCGACGCGTCCACCGTTCCAACTCTGCCCGCTCGTCATCCGACAGCAGCAACGGCTCCAGCTTCGGGCCCCGACGAGGAACTGGCACACCAGCAGTAGAAGTCACACACCAACTAACGATCAACTACTGGCGCAGGACACTAGTACTCCAGTAGCACTTCGCTGTTTTCCCTGTTCAGGGGCGGTTTGGGTGAGTGTACTGGGCTGGTTTCCGGTCAGTGTTCTCTTTCCCGGGCTGCCCCTCGATCGTGTGCAGCCGCCGCTGGTAATGACACCGGCGCGCGACGGCTTGGCGTCGTCTGCGCCAGTGCGACCATCTCAGGGCGCGTGCGCTGATCAGCGGCTGATGGTGGCGCTCGGCTGGTGCGTGGCCAGTTGCCAGAAGCCGCCGAACCTCTACCACGGTGAGCGGAGCCAGCGTGCCAGAACCGTTCTCGCCGGCCGCGCGCAAGAGCGGCGCCACGGCCAGGCGGACCTGCTGAGCGAGCGGCAGGCTCACGCCAACCGCCCGTACCCGGCGACCGGTTGGCCGCCCCAGCACGAGGGCTTGTGTCGCCTGTCCTCTCCTTGCAGGCCTGTGAGGGCCGGTGCAGCGTCCCGTCAGGCGGCCTGAACGTGCAGGAGCAGCAGGTCGAACTCCGGGCCGTCAGGGGTGTTGTGGTACGGCCCCGCGTACCTGTAGCCGAGCCGGGCGTAGAGGTCTTGCCCGCGCTGGTTGGAGGGCAGGGCAAGCAGCGAGGACCACCTTGGGGCGATGGCCTGGAGGAGGGCGCCGTGCAGCCGGGTGCCGATGCCCTGGGACTGCCACGGCGGGCGGACGGCCAGTTCGCACAAGCCCATCAGCCGCTCCTGGCGGGCGCCTTCGGGGACCTGGTCGACCAGGGGGCCGAACCAGTAGTCGGGCGAGCAGGGGAACGCGTAGCCGAAGCCGACCGCGCTGCCGCCGGCGTACGCGACGACCAGGACGAAGCCGGGGTGTTTGAGGTGGCCGGTGATCTGACGGTGCAGTTCAGGCACGGACAGCCCCATTGTCTCCGCGCCCGGGTTGTCGAGCAGTTCCGGATGGCTGTCGGCCCAGATGTCGGCGAGGGTATCGATCAGCGGTGGGACCTGGCGGGCGACGTCGGCTGTGTACAGGGCGCGATTGCGGGCGAACTGGTCGCCGTGCAGCAGCACTGCCTGTTCCGCCCCGGCTGCGGCCCGCTCGTGCTGGGCGAGGTCGGCCCGGGCCAACGCTTCCACCGAGGACCGGGAGGAGCGGCTGGCGTTCTACGAGTTCCCGGCCGAGCATTGGATCCACCTGCAGACGACGAACCCGATCGAGTCGACCTCCTCCACCGTCAAGCTCCGCACCAAGGTCACCCGCGGCGCCGGCAGGCCGGCCGCAGCCCTCGCGATGGTGTTCAAGCTCGTCGAGTCCGCCCAGGCCCGCTGGCGGGCGATCACCGGATCCCACCTGGTGCCCTTGGTCCGCGCGGGCGCCAAGTTCGAGAATGGCATCCTCGTCGAACGTACCGAAACACGGGCTGCGTGAGGCCGTGGGGCTGGGAGGTCAGGAGAACCGTGGCCATCTGTTTCGAGCTCGTGGTGAACTTCGGCGACAACGCCGAGGCGGCACAGGCTGCCGCCCGTATCGACCCCAAGCCATGGGTGCTTCGCTCGGGCGCCCACCGCATCCCTCTCCACCGGCCGATGCTGACGAAGGCGGGCTCATACATCGAGCTCTCGATCCTGCCCATGGCCGTCAGTTGGCATTGTGGCCTGGACGGCAGCCTCCCCAGATTTCAGCTCACCGCAGCAGAGCTGACCGAACTGGGACACCAACTCTACGAACTGCTCGCGCAGTTCCACGGATATGTCGCCGCCAAGGTCGGCTGGGATCCGGAATCACTCCTGGACCCTGCTGAGCTCAGGTGCGAGTGGTCAGATGAACTGAACGACGGCAGCATCCACGGGCTCGTGCTCAGCGAAAAGCTGCATGCGGAACTTGACCTGAGCCCCGACTACGAAGCGTTCCGGCCCGGATACCGATGGATACCGTATCGCGGGGAGGAACCGAGCAGCCTCACGGCCGACTAGGGCCTGTTCTGAGTTGAGATCACGGATCGGTCATTCCCGCTTCGGGAGGGTGCTGGATGCGGTAGACCGGTTGCGTGACTCGTGGTGATC
>NZ_JBIAWZ010000053.1:0-2611 GCF_042896175.1 Streptomyces sp. NPDC001315
TCGGGCCCAAGCCATGCCCGCCCCGCGACCAGCAACCGACACCACCGATCCACCGCCATCAGCGCAGCCCAACCATGCGAAGCGAAACGGGGAGGTTAAGAAGCCGTTGCCATACCGATCATGGAGTCTGTCGATCGAACGGGAGTCTCGATCGGGTGATCGCGTGCACTGCCCGGCATGAGAGCAGGGCCTGGCGGTATACGGGGAAAATCCAGGGGAGCGGACGGCCGCGCGCTGCTACGGTCGGGCGCTATGAGCTGGCTCCCCGATGACTTCGTCCATCCCGTCCTGGTACCGCTGCCGGGCAGTGGTCATCACCTGCGGCCGATCCGGGAGGCGGACACCCCGCTCGACTATCCGGCTGTGATGGGTTCGCGCGAGCGGCTGTGGACCATCTTCGGCCCAGCCTGGGGCTGGCCCGCGGCCACCATGACCTACGAGGCCGACCAGGCCGACCTGTTGCGGCACGAGAAGGAGATCGCCGCACACCAGTCTTTCAACTACGCGCTGTTCGACGCGGCGGAGACAGCTCTGCTCGGCTGCGTCTACATCGACCCACCGGAGAGGGCCGGCGCGGACGGCGAGATCTCCTGGTGGGTGGTGGACGAGCTGGTGGGCAGCAAGGTCGAGCAGGCCCTCGACGAGCTGGTGCCGCAGTGGATCGCCGCCGACTGGCCGTTCGAGCAGCCGCGCTTCCTCGGCCGCGAGATCTCATGGTCGGACTGGCTCGCCCTGCCGGAGCACGCCGACGGGTAAGTAGCTTTTGTCGTAATGCTCTGGGGACTTGGTGCTCGAACGGCCGTCTCGATTGGGTGCTCGGCGCATGCGAGGAGGGCCTCCTGAACGGCTCGCTGGTGTCGAATCACCGAGCATCAGGAGGCCCTGGTGTCGCAGTCTTGCGTGCCGATGCCCGTGCAGTCCACCGCGGGTACTCGGGAGTGCGACTGTCTGGCTCACCGGTTCGGAAACGCTGCCGACAATCGCCTGCGAGAGCGTCGGTATCCGAGCGACATGACGGACGCGGAGTGGGTGGTGGTGCGGCCACTGCTGCCGGTGCCGGGTTGGATGCAGGGCCAGGGCGGGCAGCCGGAAGCGTACTGCCACCGGGCGATGCTGGACGCGATCGGCTATCTCGTGGACAACGGCATCAAGTGGCGGACGATGCCGACCGACTTCCCGCCGTGGGACCGGGTCTATGCGTTCTGTGCGCCGTGAGGCGCTTCGTTGTATCCCCGACTCAATCGGGAGGAACTTGGAGGAATGTTTCTGGGTCGCCTGACTTACCTGGAGGCGAAAGCCGAAGGGGACAACAGCATGTCAGGAAAGCGGTGGCCGCCTGGAGGTATCCAGGGTGGAGGGCCGAAAGACCCGCGCGATATGGCCAAGGCTGGATTGCTTGAAGCCCAATCTCCAGCGGCAAAAATAGAAACTCACCGGAACGATACCTGAAACCGGTGCCCTTTCCTTGCCGGGCTCTGAAGAACGGGTTCGAACGGCAACCTCCAAGGAGAGGGGCGTCGCCCAGTGAGGGCGGTCAAGGAGATGAGTGGGCGGCCTACGTCGTGCTCGATACGTACAGCGAAGACGTACCACGGGATCGCCTACGGGGCGCGAGCCCTACGGCGACGGAGTGCCCATAGTAGTCGCCGGAGTTGCGACCGGCCGCGAAGTCCGGGACAGCCGGAATGAGGGCGAAGGGGCACAGGTGAACTCGACGTCCAGTAAGGGGAGGTATGCGTAATGCAGAGCGCCGAAACGGTGCTGGACGTCATCCGGGAACGCGGCAGGCGAAGCCTGCCGTTGGAAAGGCTCTACCGGCAGCTGTTCAATCCGCAGCTCTTTCTGATGGCCTATGGGCGCATCTACCGGAATTCTGGTGCGATGACTCCTGGGGTCACCGGGGAGACCGTGGACGGCATGTCACGGGCGAAGATTGACACGATCATCGGCACACTGCGGTCGGAGTCGTATCGATGGACGCCCGTCAAGCGGGTCTACATTGAGAAGAAAGGCGGTGCGAAGAAGAAGCGCCCGCTTGGCCTGCCGACGTGGTCGGACAAACTGGTCGCCGAGGTCGTACGTCTGTTACTGGAGGCGTACTACGACGTCCAATTCTCCGATCGCTCTCACGGGTTCCGCCCCAAGAGGGGGTGTCACACCGCGTTGCAGGACGTGGTGAAGTACTGGACCGGAACGCGCTGGTTCATCGAGGGAGACATCTCCGACTGCTTCGGCAGCCTGGACCACGAGGTCATGCTCACGATCCTCGGGGAGAAGATCCACGATGGCCGGTTCCTGCGGCTGATCCGGACCATGCTCAGGGTCGGATACTTGGAAGACTGGCGGTGGAACGCCACGCTGAGTGGGGCTCCCCAAGGCGGTGTGGCATCGCCCGTCCTCTCCAACATCTACCTTGACAGGCTCGATCAGTTCATTGAGCAGAAGCTGCTGCCGGAATACAACCGCGGCAGAAAACGACGGCATCATCCCGAGTACCATCGGCTCGACAGCCGGATTGAGGTTCCCCCGAGATGCGAGGAAGGGTGACAGCAGGTCAGATGGATCTCGTGAGAGGAGATCTGACGATGCCTGCCCCCAGAAAATACCCGCT
>NZ_JBIAWZ010000054.1:0-2220 GCF_042896175.1 Streptomyces sp. NPDC001315
CGCTCCACCGAGCGCAGCACGCCGATCGGGGTGTGGTGGAGGGTGTCGGGGTCGGCCAGCCGGGAGAGGGCGAAGGCGGTGGTCGGGGACGCGGAGTGGGCGTCGTGGACCAGGACCTGCGCCTGGTTCTGCGGGGTCACGGTGACCACCTTCAGGTCACCCGTTTGCTGGTCCCGTACGACGCCGCGGGCGCCGTCCGGCCCGAAGCGGATCGGCTGCCCGTGTTCGAGGCGGATCAGCGCCTCCTGGGCCGACTGCCGGTCCTTGAGCACCTCGAAGGCGCCGTCGTTGAAGATGTTGCAGTTCTGGTAGATCTCGATCAGCGCCGTGCCGGGGTGCGCGGCGGCCTGCCGCAGTACCTCCGTCAGGTGCTGGCGGTCGGAGTCGATCGTGCGGGCCACGAACGACGCCTCCGCGCCGATGGCCAGGGACACCGGGTTGAAGGGGGCGTCCAGCGAGCCCATCGGCGTCGACTTGGTGATCTTGCCGACCTCCGACGTCGGGCTGTACTGCCCCTTCGTCAGGCCGTAGATCCGGTTGTTGAAGAGCAGGATCTTCAGGTTCACGTTGCGGCGCAGGGCGTGGATCAGGTGGTTGCCGCCGATGGACAGCGCGTCGCCGTCACCCGTGACCACCCACACGCTCAGGTCGCGCCTGCTGGAGGCGAGCCCCGTCGCGATCGCGGGGGCGCGGCCGTGGATGGAGTGCATGCCGTAGGTGTTCATGTAGTACGGGAAGCGCGACGAGCAGCCGATGCCCGAGACGAAGACGATGTTCTCCTTGGCCAGCCCGAGCTCCGGCATGAAGCCCTGCACGGCGGCCAGGATCGCGTAGTCACCGCAGCCGGGGCACCAGCGCACTTCCTGATCGGACTTGAAGTCCTTCATGGACTGCCTGGCCTCGGCCTTGGGGACGAGTGAGAGTGCCTCGATCGTGCCCGTGCCTTGCGTGGACGTCTCAGCCATCGATGGCCTCCTTGAGCGCCGTGGCGAGCTGTTCCGCCTTGAACGGCATGCCGTTCACCTGGTTGTAGGAGTGGGCGTCGACCAGGTACTTCGCCCGGACGAGGGTGGCGAGCTGCCCGAGGTTCATCTCGGGGATCACCACCTTGTCGTAGTGCCGCAGCACCGTGCCGAGGTTGCGCGGGAAGGGGTTGAGATGCCGCAGGTGGGCCTGGGCGATCGACTCCCCGGCCGTGCGCAGCCGGCGGACGGCCGCCGTGATCGGGCCGTACGTCGATCCCCAGCCCAGCACCAGCGTGTTCGCCTCGTGCGGGTCGTCGACCTCGAGGTCCGCGACCTCGATCCCGTCGATCTTGGCCTGCCGGGTGCGGACCATGAAGTCGTGGTTGGCGGGGTCGTAGGAGATGTTGCCCGTGCCGTCCTGCTTCTCGATGCCGCCGATGCGGTGCTCCAGGCCCGGTGTGCCCGGGATCGCCCACGGACGGGCGAGGGTCTGCGGGTCGCGCTTGTACGGCCAGAAGACCTCGGTGCCGTCGTCCAGGGTGTGGTTGGGGCCCTGCGCGAACCGCACCCGCAGGTCGGGCAGCTCGTCCAGCTCGGGGATGCGCCAGGGCTCGGAGCCGTTGGCGAGATAGCCGTCGGAGAGCAGGAAGACGGGGGTGCGGTACGTCAGCGCGATCCGGGCCGCCTCCAGTGCCGCGTCGAAGCAGTCGGCCGGGGTGCGCGGGGCGACCACCGGGACCGGGGCCTCGCCGTTGCGGCCGAACATCGCCTGGAGCAGGTCGGCCTGCTCCGTCTTGGTCGGCAGACCGGTCGACGGGCCGCCGCGCTGGATGTCGATCACCAGCAGCGGCAGTTCGAGGGAGACGGCGAGAGCGATGGTCTCGCTCTTCAGCGCCACGCCCGGACCGGAGGTCGTCGTCACCGCGAGGGAGCCGCCGAACGCCGCCCCGAGCGCCGCGCCGATGCCCGCGATCTCGTCCTCGGCCTGGAAGGTCCGCACGCCGAAGTTCTTGTGTTTGCTCAGCTCGTGCAGGATGTCCGAGGCCGGGGTGATCGGGTACGAACCCAGGAACAGCGGCAGGTCGGCCTGCTTGCTCGCGGAGACCAGCCCGTAGGAGAGGGCCAGGTTCCCGGAGATGTTGCGGTAGGTGCCCACCGGGAAGGTCTTCGCCGCCGGGGCGACCTCGTAGGAGACCGCGAAGTCCTCGGTCGTCTCACCGAAGTTCCAGCCCGCGCGGAACGCGGCGATGTTGGC
>NZ_JBIAWZ010000055.1:0-1864 GCF_042896175.1 Streptomyces sp. NPDC001315
TCATCGGCCGAGCCATCCGCCGTCGACGGGCAGGACGATGCCGTGGATGTAGGCGGCGGCGTCGGAGGCGAGGAAGACGGTGGCGCCTGCCAGGTCGTCCGCGTTGCCCCAGCGTCCGGCGGGGATGCGGTCCAGGATCGCGCGGCTGCGCTGCGGGTCGTCCTGGAGGGCCTGGGTGTTGTCGGTGGCGATGTAGCCGGGCGCGAGGGCGTTGACGTTCACGCCGTGCGGCGCCCATTCGTTGGCCAGTGCCTTGGTCAGTCCGGCGATGCCGTGCTTGGCGGCGGTGTAGCCGGGCACGGTGATGCCGCCCTGGAAACTGAGCAGCGACGCCGTGAAGATGATCTTCCCCTGTCCGCGGGCCACCATCGACGTGCCGACCGCCCGGCTCAGCACGAACTGCGCGGTGAGGTTGACCTGGAGCACCGACTCCCAGTCCGCATCAGTGTGTTCGACGGCCGGAGCACGGCGGATGGTGCCCGCGTTGTTGATGAGGATGTCCACCGGCCGCCGGCGCCCGGCCAGGTCCGCACCCAGAGCCCGCACCGCCTGCGGATCAGCGAAGTCGGTGCGGATCGCCTCGAAGGACCGCCCCGCGGCGTGCACGTCCTTCTCCACCGCGCTGCCGGATGCCTCCAGGCCGGCGCTGACGCCGATGACGTCCGCGCCGGCCTCGGCGAGCGCGCGGGCCATGGCCCGGCCGATGCCGCGCCGCGCCCCGGTGACCACGGCAAGCTTCCCCGTCAGATCGAAGACGGTCATACGGCCACCCCCTGGGCGTCGTGCAGGTGACCGGTGCCGGTGGTGCAGTCCACGAGGATCTTCATCACGTCACCGCCGCCCTCCAACGCCTCGAACGCGGCGGGTGCCTGCGTGAGGGGGACGACCTTGCTGATCAGCCGCCCGGCCGGGATCGTGCCGTCCGCGACCAGGGCCACCGCACGCTCGAAGTCACCACGGTCATACAACCGGGCACCCACCAACGTCAGTTCGCGCCAGAAGAAGCGGTGCAGGTTCACCTCGCGGGGCCGGGGATGAATGGCCACGAGACACAATCGGCCACGCACTCCCAGCACCTCGACCGCGGTGTCCACACCACCCGCCGCGCCGGACACCTCGAAAGCGACATCCGCGCCCGCCTCCCCGCTCCACTGCCGCACCAGTGCCGCCACCTCGTCCGCGGCCGGGTCCCACGCCGTCAGCCCCAACTCCTCGGCCAGCAGCCGACGGTGCGCGCTCAGTTCCACCACCCGCACCTGCGCACCCGCGGCCCGCGCGACCAGCGCGATCAGGATGCCGACCGGCCCGCCACCGACCACCACGACCTTCTCACCCTCCCGCACAGCGGCCCGGCCCACGTCGTGCACGGCGACCGCGGTCGGCTCGACCAGCGCGGCCCGGTCCAGAGGAAGGGACTGCGGCAGCCTGACCAGCGTCGAGGCGGGCACGGTCCAGCGCTGCTGCATCGCGCCCGGGGAATCGATGCCGATGAAGTCCAGATGCTGGCAGATGTGCTGATGGCCCGCACTGCAGGCAGGACAGGTGTCGTCCCAGCGCAGGGGCATCACCGTGACCGCGTCACCGGCCTGCCAGCCCTCCACACCCTCACCGACGCGTACGATCCGGCCGGACATCTCGTGTCCCAGGACCGCGGGCGCGGCGACCCGGGCATCCATGTCGCCATGGAAGATGTGCAGATCGGTACCACAGATACCGACAAACGCGGGAGCCAGCTCCACCTCACCCGGACCGGGCGGCACGCTCGGCGCGGGAGCCGTGTCCAGAGTACGGGCGGAAACATAACGGACAGCAAGTGTCATCGCGGACTCAGGGTCCCTTCAGCGCGAACACCAATGGTCAGCAG
>NZ_JBIAWZ010000056.1:0-1743 GCF_042896175.1 Streptomyces sp. NPDC001315
GGTTGTGGTCTTGAAGGCCGACGTTGTCGTATGGGGTGGGTGCAGATGTCGATGCAGCCGAAGGGATCTGGGGAGATCCCGGCGGAGACGGTGCGGGTGGCGCGGGCAGCGTTCCCGAAGGGGAGCCTGGCCATCCGGGTCCGGGACGAGCTGGGACCGCTGTTCACGGATGAGGAGTTCGCGGACCTGTTCCCGGTACGGGGCAAGCCAGCATGGTCGCCGGCGCGGCTCGCGCTGGTGCTGGTGTTGCAGTTCGTCGAGGGACTGACCGACCGGCAGGCCGCGGAGGCGGTGCGGGCCAGGATCGACTTCAAGTACGCCCTCGGCCTGGAGCTGGACGATCCGGGTTTCGACTTCTCGGTGCTGTCGGAGTTTAGGGACCGGCTGGTAGAAGCGGATGCCGGGCGGCGGGTGCTGGACGGCATCCTGATCGCGGCCCGGGAGAAGGGCCTGCTCAAGACAGGGGGCCGAGCCCGCACCGATGCCACACATGTGCTGTCGTCGGCGCGTGAGCTGTCCTGGCTGGAGATGGTGGCAGAGACACTGCGATCAGCGCTCAACGCGCTCGCCCAGGCCGCCCCGGACTGGTTGGCCGAGGTTGCCGAGCCGGACTGGTTCCGGCACTACGCCACGAGGGCCGAGGATTCCCGGTTTCCCAAGGCCCGAGCCAAACGCGACGAGGTGGGCTTGCGGATCGGGACGGACGGGATGCGCCTGCTGGCGGCGGTCCTCGCCGCAGACGCACCGACCGGCCTGGGCACCCTGGCCGAGGTGGAGACCTTGCGGCAGATGTGGGTCCAGCACTTCCACCTGGTGGCGGGCGAGGTGAGGCGCCGGGACCCAAAAGACCGCCCGCCGGGCGCGTCGCGCCTGGTCACCCCCTATGACACCCAGGCCCGCGGCAGCGTCAAACGCGACACCCTGTGGGACGGATACAAGGTCCACCTGACCGAGACCTGCGAGCCGGACGCCCCGAACCTGATCACGAACGTGGCCACCACCGTCGCCACTGTCCACGACAGCGTGACGGTCCCGCAGATCCATGACTCGCTGGCCGAACGGGACTGTCTGCCAGGTGAGCACTGGGTCGACGCCGGATACCCCACCGCCGGCCAGGTTGTCGCCGCCCGCAGGGACCACGGCCTCGACCTGCACGGGCCGATGGCCGCCAACACCGCCGCGTCGGCCGACGGCCCCTTCGGACAGGACGCGTTCACCATCGACTGGGACCGCGAGCAGGTGACCTGCCCGAACGGGATCACCAGCACCCAGTGGCACCACCGGCACTCGCAGCAGGGCCTGCCCGTCATCCGGATCCGCTTCAGCCCCGCCGACTGCCGCAGCTGCCCCCACCTGCGCGCATGCGTGAACTCACCCAAGGCCGAACGCCGCGAGCTCAACCTGCGCCACCGCGACGAACACGAAGTCGTCCAGGCAGCCCGAGCCGAGCAGCGAACCGACGCCTGGAAAGACCGCTACAAGATCCGCGCCGGAGTCGAGGGCACCATCTCCCAGGCCGTCCAGCGCTGCGGCCTGCGCAGATCCCGCTACCGCGGCCTCACCAAGACCAGCCTCCAGCACCAGCTCACCGGCGCAGCAATCAACCTCGCCCGCCTCGATGCCCACTTCACCGGCACGCCCCGGGCCCGCACACGCACCAGCCACTTCGCACGACTTCGCCCCGCCGACCAGACGGCCGACGGGGCGAAGAAGGCGTAAGACCCCGGATTAACCAACAGCATC
>NZ_JBIAWZ010000057.1:0-1681 GCF_042896175.1 Streptomyces sp. NPDC001315
CCTGGGCGTTTCGCTTGCGGCGGTGTCCGAGTCCTGACCGGAAAAGCGAAAGTGCCTTCTGAGCTGGGAAGATGAGGCTTGTCGAAGGTCTCTGTCATCCCAGCAGGAAGGCACTTTCTGCGTGCACCCTACCCGGTCGCGTCCCAAGCTCGTCGTGTCGGCCGACGGTCACGGGGTGGTCAGCCACGCCGGATCCCGCCTGCTGGCCGATATCGCCGATGCCACTGGCCTGACCAGTGCCTTCACGGAGGCACTGCGTCGGCTGCGACCGCGTGGCACCGGGCACGATCCCGGCCGGATCGCGGTCGATCTCGCGGTCATGCTCGCCGATGGCGGCGAGGCGATAGCGGACCTGGCCCTGCTGCGCGACCAAGCGGAGGTGTTCGGCCCCGTCGCCTCCACCCCGACCGCCTGGCGGATGCTGGCCGGCATGGACTCGGCCGCACTCGCCCGCCTGCGCTCGGCCCGGGCCACCGCCCGGGAGATCGCCTGGCTGCAGACCGCCGAGACCAGGACAGGGATACCCGCCGCCCACGCGGGCGGACGCGACCTGCCCGGTCTTGTCCTGGACCTCGACGCCACCCTGGTGACCTGCCACTCCGAGAAAGAACAGGCAGCGGCGACCTACAAGCACGGCTTCGGCTACCACCCGCTGCTGTGCTTCCTGGACAACACCGGCGAAGCCCTGGCCGGAATCCTCAGGCCCGGCAACGCCGGCGCAAACACCGCCGCCGACCACATCACCGTCCTCGACCAGGCGCTTGCCCAGATCCCCGACGCCCACCGCCATGGCGCACCCATCCTCATCCGCGCGGACAGTGCCGGAGGAGCGAAAGCGTTCCTGGAGCATGTGCGGGCCCTTCGCTCACGCGGGATCCTCACCTCTTTCTCCGTCGGACACGCCGTCACCGAACCGGTCCGCCAGGCGATCCGGGCCCTGCCCGAGCAGGTCTGGCATCCCGCAGTCGAACAGGACGGCACCCTGCGCCAAGGCGCGGACGTCGCCGAGCTGACCGGCATGATCGACCTGGCCGGCTACCCGGACGACACGCGGGTCATCGTGCGGCGAGAGCGTCCGCACCCCGGCGCCCAACTGTCGCTGTTCGACCTGGACGCGGGCATGCGTCATCAGGTCTTTCTCACCGACGCCCCCTACGGCGAGGGCTCCTTGCAGCACCTGGAGGTCCGCCACCGGGGGCACGCCCGCGTCGAGGACCGCATCCGGTGCGGCAAAAGCACCGGCATCGGCCGCTTCCCCTCCCGCCACTTCGCCCTCAACCAAGCGTGGCTCGAGCTCGCGCTGACCGCCACCGATCTGCTCGCCTGGACCCAGACTCTGTTGCTGGAGGGCGAGTTGGCCACCGCCGAGCCGAAAAGGCTCCGCTACCGGATCCTGCACGCAACCGCCCGTATCACTCGCGGCGGCCGCCGCATCCGTCTGCGGATCGCCGCGACCTGGCCCTGGCGGCACGAACTCGCCAGTGCGTTCGCCCGCCTCACGGCACTGCCGCGACCAGCCACCTGACCTGCGGCACCGATCCTGCCCGCCCGCGACCCGAGGAACCCTGGAGCACCCGGCCCGAGCGTCGGGCCCAAGCCATGCCCGCCCCGCGACCAGCAACCGACACCACCGATCCACCGCCATCAGCGCAGCCCAACCATGCGAAGCGAAACGGGGAGG
>NZ_JBIAWZ010000058.1:0-1627 GCF_042896175.1 Streptomyces sp. NPDC001315
CTGGCTGTCCGCGTGCGTGAAGTGCTGGGCCCGCTGTTCGAAGACGATTCCTTCGCTGAGGCGTTTTCGTCACGGGGTCGTCCGGCGGTGTCGCCGGGGGCGCTGGCGCTGGTGTCGGTGCTGCAATACGCCGAGGGACTGACCGACCGGCAGGCCGCTGACCAGGTGCGGGCCCGTATGGACTGGAAGTTTCTCCTCGGCCTGGAACTGGACGATTCAGGGTTCGATTTCTCCGTGCTGAGCGACTTCCGCGCCCGGCTGATCGAGCACGGCCTGGAGGAAAAAGTCCTTGACCTGGTCCTGGAGCGGATCTCTGACCTCGGGCTGCTGCGTTCCGGGGGCCGTCAGCGCACCGACTCCACCCATGTCCTGGCGGCCGTGCGGACGCTGAACCGGATGGAGTTCGTCGGCGAGACCCTGCGCGCGGCGCTGGAAGCCCTGGCCGCCGCCTCCCCGGCATGGCTGTCGCCGCTGGTCACCGCCGACTGGGTCAAACGCTACGGCGCCCGGATCGACTCCTACCGCTTCCCCAAGGGCGACAATGTCCGCCAGGAGTGGGCCAGGCAGGTGGGCCTCGACGGCTTCACCGTCCTGGAGGCCGTCTATGCACCCCAGGCACCTGCCTGGTTACGTGAGGTCCCCGCCGTCCAGGTCCTGCGCCGGGCCTGGGTAGAGCAGTACCACCGCGACGGCGAGGAGGTGCGCTGGCGGGAGGGCAAGGACCTCCCGCCAGCCAGATATCGGCTGTCCTCGCCCTATGACCTCGGCGCCCGCTACGGCATGAAGCGGGGTTCGGGCTGGTGCGGCTACAAAACCCACCTGACCGAGACCTGCGAGCCGGATGGGCCCCATGTGATCACGAGCGTGGAGACGACGGACGCCACCGTCGACGATGCCGAGATGACCGAGACCGTTCACCGGAACCTGGATGAGCGCCGGTTGGCGCCGGGCGAGCACGTGGTGGACGCCGGCTACGTGACTGCCGCCCACATCCTTGCCGCACGTGACGAGCACGGCATCACGCTCCTGGGGCCGGTTGGCCTGGATACACACCACGGCAAGCAGGACGACGTCGGCCCGGATCTTTCCCAGCGGGCGTTCAGCATCGACTGGGACCGGCGCAAGGCGGTCTGCCCCCGCGGCGCGGTCAGCATCAGCTGGTCTGAGCAGGTCAAATCCAGCGGCACCCCGATCACCCGGGTCCAGTTCGCCGCCACCGACTGCCGTCCCTGCCCACTGCGACCGGCCTGCACTCGGGCCTCCGAGAAGGGCCGCTACGGACGCAGCCTGACCCTGCTCCCGCGTGAGCAGCAGAAAATTCTGGAACAGCGCCGGCAGGAACAGCAAACCGAGGAGTGGAAGAAGCGGTACGACATCCGGGCAGGCGTCGAAGGAACGATCTCACAAGCCGTCCGCCGCACCAGCATCCGTCGCACCCGCTACACGGGACTCGCCAAGACCCACCTCGGCAACGTCCTCGCCGCCACCGCGATCAACATCGTCCGAATCGACGCCTGGCTGACCGAAACCCCGCTCGGCGGGACCAGGACCTCACACGTGGCCCGCCTCGAACTCACCGCGTGACCCACGGGCACGGCAGCCGGTTTACGGATTTCTCAACGGAGTC
>NZ_JBIAWZ010000059.1:0-1539 GCF_042896175.1 Streptomyces sp. NPDC001315
AGTGCGTTGTGGCAAATGGAGTCCCTGTTCGATGAGCAGGGGCTTCTTCGTGTGCGGGGCATGACCGCGACGGGGTAGGGGCAGGCAGCGGACGGCTTGTTGTGGATCGAGGGGGGTGCGATGCCGTCGGTGTTGGGGTTGATGGAACAGCGTGAGGCGCGGGCGAGGCAGGATCTGGAGTCCTGGACGGAGGTCCTGGAACAGGCTCAGGCGGAGGTGGATGCCGCGCGGGAGCGAGTCGAGCGGGCCCGGGTGGGGCGTGAGGAGCTCGTGTCGGTGCTGGCCGAGGAGAGCCCGGTGAATACACCGGTTTCCGTGCCGTCTGGTGGTGAGATGGCTGCCGCCGTGGGACCGGAGATCAAGAACGAGGTGGAGAAGATCCGGCACCGTGCCTACGTGCTGGAGAAGCGGGGCTGGCTGGTGCGGGCGAAGGACGGACGGTTCACGCCCGCGCCCGGGGCAGTCGGCCGGGGCGCTTCTCCGGCCAGCGCGGAGCGTCTTGGGCCAGGCGCCGGGACAGCCTGATCACGGCGGCCCACCACACCATCTGGGCGTGGTGGTCGAGGCGGCGTTCGTGGTCGCGGTTGAGGCGGCGTGAGCGGGAGAGCCAGCTCAGCGTGCGCTCCACCACCCACCTGCGGGCCAGTACGACAAATCCGCGGTGTCCGTCGGAGCGGCGCACGACCTCGACGCGCACTCCGTGGCGGGCGAACGCCTTCGCCAGCGCCGGACCCTGGTAGGCGCTGTCGACCCACACCAGTTTCAGCAGCCGGCCCGGCTGCTCCACGAACGTCTCCAGCAGCGCGGGGGCGGCCTTGGAGTCGTGCACATCGGCTGTGGTCACGGTCACCTCCAGGAGCAGACCCTCGGTGTCGGTGAGGATGTGACGCTTGCGCCCGTCACGTGACTTGGCGCCGTCGTATCCGCGGCTGTCCTCGCCGACGGTCTCGGAGGCGTCCACCGACTGACTGTCGATGATTCCCGCGCTGGGCTCGGCGTTGCGGCCTGAGCGTTCCCTCGCCGTGCGGCGCAGGCGTTCGTGCAGTTCACGCACGTAGTCGCAGGCCCGCCAGCGGCGGAAGAAGTCGTAGACCGCCCGCCAGTACGGGAAATCGACCGGCATGGCCATCCACTTCACGCCGTTGTCGACCAGGTAGCGCACAGCGTCAAGCATCTCGCGATGGCAGTACGCCTCCGGACGCCCGCCCCGCTTCAGGAGCCAGGCCGGCACCGGCATCGCGGAGCGGACCTCGGCCCACTCCGCATCCGTCATGTCACTCGGATAGCACCGCACCCGCTGTCCCGGAGCGATCGAACCGAACCGGTGCACGTAGCAGTCACACCCAGGGGTGAGCGCGGTGGACGCATGCGCAGAGATACTGCTCAACTGATCGGGCAACGGGCTTCCTTGGTCGTGCTGGTGTCGTAACCGCGTCACTACCAAGGGGCCCGTTCTCTCATGCCCGCACCCGCACCCGAACCTCCGTCCAGATGATCACCGCTGCCGCTCGAACAAGATCCGGTTTGCCACAACGCACT
>NZ_JBIAWZ010000060.1:0-1477 GCF_042896175.1 Streptomyces sp. NPDC001315
AGCACCACGAAGTCGTCGGCGAAACGCACCAACCGGAAGTTCGGCAGCCCCTTGCGGCGGCGATTCTGCCGCCGCCACCCAGGACTCATGTCCTGTTCCCAGATCCGGGCGAAGTGCCCGTCCAGGACGGACAGGTAGATGTTGGCCAGCAGCGGGGAGGCGACCCCGCCTTGCGGCGTGCCCGTCAGGCTGTCCGCAAAGCCACCGTGCTGTTCGACAATCCCAGCCCTCAGGAATCCCCGGACCAGCCGCAGCACCTTCCGATCGGTGATGCGCTCGTGCACCAGGTCCATCAGGATCTGGTGATCGACATTGTCGAAGCACGCGGTGATGTCACCCTCCACCACCCACTCGTACGAGCGGCTGGTGAGCTGGTGGATCTCGGCGATGGCATCCTGAGCCCGACGTCCGGGCCGATACCCGTAACTCGACGGGTAGAAGTCGACCTCGAAGATCGGTTCGAGGATCAGCTTGAGGGCCATCTGTGCCACCCGGTCCCGCAGGGTCGGAATGCCCAGCGTCCGGACCTTGCCATTCCGCTTGGGAATGATCGCCTGCTTGACCGGAAGGGCGGTGAACGTGCCGTCCTTCAGCGAGGACCGCAAGTCCTCAAGGAAGGCGAGTTCTCCGATGTCCTCTTCGACGTGGCGGCGGGTGACCGCATCCACGCCCGCTGTCTTCGCGCCCTTGTTGGCCGACACCCGCTCCCAGGCCACCAACAACGTGGCCCGGTCGCAGATCAAGTTGAACACGTCCTTGAACCGGCGGTCCGGTTCGGCTCGTGCCCATCGGTGCAGCTTTCGCTGGTGGTCGAGTACCCGTCGCTCGGCCGTCATACTGCCCGGCCACGATGGTGCGCTGTTATTCAACGGCGACTCTCCCCGCCACCAGTCGTACTGCTGATCACACTGCCGCCCTTCCCCATGCGGCCAGCTCTCCTGGCCTCGGAGTACTACAGCGGCTCCGCCACGGCCCGATACCCACAGCGGGCGTTGCACCTGCCCGCCGCCCGGCCGGCCGCCGGACGGGAGGGGCGGCACCGGACCGCTTCCCACGTTCGCTGATGTCCGTTATGACGGGTGTCGGCGTCCGGCTATACCCCGACGGCATCGCCACGGGCCGCACATCGCAGTCTTGGCCCGGGCCTCCCGCCGCCCAAATCACACGGACGACGGAAGCGGGCAGGCCAAAAGCCACGGCCTGCCCAGCACCGCAAAGCGATCCATCCACCAGGTTCGGCAGATCGCTGACGACTAACGGGGCTTCTGACACCGGTTCAGTTCCCTTACGCCTTCCCGTCCTCGCTAGCGGGCACGAGCCGTCTGGCAGTACCGACCCGCCCCTACATTGTCGAGGCCGCTTCCAGCCTCACCCCCAACCCGGGGCTCAGCCTGCCTCCAGCTTCGACCGGTCACTGCGATGACCGGCGGCGGGTCCTTCCTCCCGCACGGTTTCCATCAGCGCCTCGTGGCGCACG
>NZ_JBIAWZ010000061.1:0-1348 GCF_042896175.1 Streptomyces sp. NPDC001315
GGGACCTCCCCCCGGGTGGTGGACACCCTGACGCCGACCCCGGTGGGGGTCGGGAGAGGGTGACCGATTATGGTGATGAAGGTCTATTCGCCCGAGTTCAAGGCCGATGCCGTGGCCCTGTTCCACTCGGACCCCGATCTCACGATCGCGCAGACCGCGCGTGACCTGGGGATCAATGCGGAGACCCTGCGGAACTGGATCCGCGCCGACCGCGCCCGCGGCGGCAGCACCACCGGCATGACCAGGAAGAACGTGACCAGCACCACCCCGGCCTCCGAGGCCACCCGCGAGGAGCTCGAAGCCCGCGTCCAGGCCCTGGAAGCCGAGCTGAAGGCCGCCCGCAAGGAGAACGCCACCCTCGCCACCGAGCGGGACATCCTGCGCAAGGCGACAAAGTTTTTCGCCTCAGAGATGACCTGGTAAGCCGCTGCCGGTTCATTGAGGATCATCGCGAGGCCTACCCGGTCCAGCGGCTGTGCCAGGTCCTCGACGTCCGCCGCTCCAGCTACTACAAGTGGCGCCAGGGCCGTGAGGCCCGCGCCGCGCGGGAGCGCGAAGACGCGGCCCTGGCCGAGAAAATCACCACCATCCACGCCGAGTCCGACCAGGCCTACGGGGCTCCGCGCATCACGGCCGAGCTCCGCGACACGCACGGCATGGAGATCAACGAGAAGAAGGTCGCCCGCGTGATGCGCAAGTTCCGCATCATCGGCACGCACCTGCGCAAGAAGGTCCGCACAACTGTGCCCGAGCCGTCGGCGACGCCGGTCCCGGACCTGTTCAAACGGGACTTCACCGCGCCGGAGGCGAACCTGAAATACATGGGCGATGTGACGTATCTCCCCGTCAAGGACGGCGAGTTCCTCTATCTCGCCACGGTCATCGACTGCTTCTCCCGCCGCGTGGTGGGCTGGTCGATCGCCGACCACATGCGCACCGACCTGGTCGCCGATGCACTGACCATGGCCGCCGCGACCCGCGGCAGCCTGGCCGGCGCGATCTTCCACAGCGATCACGGAGCCCAGTACGTGTCGCGTCAATTCGCCGACCTCTGCGCCGAGTTGGGTGTCACCCAGTCCATGGGTGCGGTCGGCACGAGCGCGGACAATGCCGCCTGCGAGTCCTTCCACGCCTCCTTGAAACGGGAGATCCTCAAGGGCTCCCGCCGCTTCGCCGGAGCGGACATCTGCCGGCGGACGGTCTTCCGCTGGCTCGCCCGATACAACACCTGGCGCCGACACTCCGCCAACGGACAGCTCAGCCCGGTCGACTACGAGCGGCGATCGAGTACGCTCGAACTCGCCGCATAACAGGATGAAACGGTGTCCACTCGTCGGGTGGAAGTCCC
>NZ_JBIAWZ010000062.1:0-1098 GCF_042896175.1 Streptomyces sp. NPDC001315
TAGGGCCTGTTCTGAGTTGAGATCACGGGAGGGCTGGCAGGCTGCGTAACCAGAGGATGGATCCGCGCAGGTGGAGTCCTGCGGCGTAGCTCTCGGGTGTCTTGTCGTAGCGGGTGGCCAACCCCCGCCACTCCTTGAACTTATTGATGGCGCGCTCGACGGTGTTGCGATCTTTGTAGAGCGTGGCGTCGTGGCTGACCGGGCGGCCGCCGGAGCGTCCCTTCTTCTTGCGGTTGGCGGCCTGGTCGGCCTTCTCCGGGATCACCGCCTTGATGTTGCGCCTGCGCAGGTGGGCGCGGTTGGCGCGGGACGAGTACGCCTTGTCTCCGGCGACCGCGTCCGGCCGGGTCCTGGGGCGGCCGACCGGGACACGCACCTTGACCTTCCTGAGGACCGGGATGAAGCGCGGGCTGTCCGCGGCCTGCCCGGGAGTCAGGACGATGGACAGCGGGCGGCAGCGCCGCTCGACGGCGAGGTGAACCTTGCTGGTGAGCCCGCCTCGGGAGCGGCCCAGTTCGGCGGCCCGTAGTCGGGCCTTGCGGCGTCGGCGCACGGCGCGGTGCTGTTCCCGCCCGGGGTCCTCACTGCCCGCGGACCTCTCGTCTACGGGGTCGTTTTGCCCCTTTGCTGCAGCCCCTTTTCCTCCGCCACAGCCTTCTCCAGGTCCTGAAGGAGTTCCGGGTCAACAACCATGCCCGCCGCGTGGTGATGCGCGCGGGCAACGGTCGAGTCCACGCTGACCAGGCTGAGATCGACGTCGTCGCGGGCCGCCGCCTCGGCGATCATCGCGTCCATGAGGGTCTGGAAGACGTCGTCACGCGCCCACACCCGGAACCGGTCGTAGATCGTCGACCAGGAGCCGTAGCTCTCCGGCACATCCCGCCAGGGGCTGCCGGTACGGAACCGCCACATCACCGCGTTGAAGTAGCTGCGCAGGTCAGGGATCGGTCCGAACGCCCCCAGCGGCAGGTGCGGCTCGATCAACTCCCACTCGACATCGGTCAGATCACCACGAGTCACGCAACCGGTCTACCGCATCCAGCACCCTCCCGAAGCGGGAATGACCGATCCGTGATCTCAACTCAGAACAGGCCCTAG